>NZ_AJLS01000147.1 GCF_000307875.1 Neobacillus bataviensis LMG 21833 | reverse complement strand
TCAACATCGATTCGCCTCCGGCTCATCGTGTTTCCTTTATCTCAGTTGGAGCGCTCCAGGCCATACGCCGCTGACCAGTGCGCTTCCGCTTTTCGGACAAAAAGAAAAGCCCTTAAAGGGCAGAATAAAAGATTAGGATGTTCGTTTAATTTTATTGTATAAAGAGCGTCGGTTAATTTCGGACTCAATGAGATCAATAAATTCAGGGCTTAGGTTTAATTCTCTTGCTTTGTAATAAGATTCGATTAATAATTCATCTGACAGTTTCCGCACGTCAGAATCCACCTCCGGTAAGAAATAATTGTTCTATTTAATCATTTGGATTCATAAAATGGTATGTTCAATTGGTGTACCCTAAATCTACCAAATTTATTCCTATAGAACAATCGCCCGTATTTTCCACAGGTTCTAGTGGATAACTTGTGATTAAGTTGTTTATAAAGTAAAGAAATGTAAATGATTCAATGGGTATAATGTTAATAAGGTTATCCACAGGGTTTAAAAAAGTAGATATTTGTCGAAAAATATTTTTTTGTTTTCTTAGAACTGTCATAATTTATATTTTTTATTAAAAGGTTTTGGGTTTGAGTATCATGGAATGTCATGATTTGAAGAACAATAAGATCATGAGTTTTCCTTTGAAACAAAGGGTGAAATTGGGTATGATGGTACAAGAAAAGATGAATGCCAACGTTCCTGTTTTTGTAAAAAGCGATTTTATTTAGAATTTAATGAGGTGTCAGCTTAGTGTTAAAACAATTTTTACCGAATGAACATGTCAAAAGCATATTGGATATATCCCCTGCAGAGTTAAAATCACGAGGGATTAAAGGGATTATTACGGATCTGGATAATACGTTGGTGGAATGGGATCGCCCGACTGCCACTCCACATTTGATAAAGTGGTTTGATGAAATGAAAAAACATAATATCCTTGTGACGATTGTTTCTAATAATAATGAAGAAAGAGTGAAAGCTTTTTCTGACCCGCTGCAAATTCCGTTTATTTTTCGGGCAAGAAAGCCGATGATGCCGGCGTTCCATAGAGCAATCTCGCAAATGGGCATTAAAAAGGAAGAGGCCGTGGTCATCGGGGATCAATTATTAACAGATGTACTTGGCGGCAACCGCAGTGGTTTTCATACCATTCTCGTTGTCCCTGTTGCGCAAACGGACGGGTTTTGGACAAAATTTAATCGCTTTGCGGAACGTAGAATATTAAATTGGTTCCGCAAAAAAGGCATGCTTCAATGGGAGGACTAAACTGTGAGTGAACAACAATATTTATGCATGGGCTGCGGCGTCAAAGTCCAAACCGAAAACCCAGAAGACCTGGGATATGCGCCGGCATCGGCCTTGGAAAAAGAAACAATTATTTGTCAAAGATGTTTTCGTCTAAAGCATTATAATGAAGTACAGGATGTCAATTTAACGGACGATGACTTTTTAAAAATATTAAATGAAATGGGCAGAACAGATGCTCTGATTGTCATGATTGTCGATATTTTTGACTTTAACGGAAGCTGGCTGCCAGGCTTGCACCGTTTTGTTGGACATAACAAGGTTTTACTTGTCGGCAACAAAGTTGATTTATTGCCCAAATCCGTGAAGCATAACAAATTAATTCATTGGATGAAGCATGAAGCAAAGGAACTTGGGCTAAGACCGGAAGAGGTGTTCCTTGTCAGTGCCGCTAAAGGGGTAAATGTGAAAGAAACAGCAGCGGCCATTGACGAATTACGGAATGGGAAAGACGTTTATGTCGTCGGCTGTACCAATGTAGGAAAGTCCACGTTTATTAATAGAATTATTAAGGAAGTGACAGGAGAAGCGGATGTTATTACGACCTCCCATTTTCCGGGGACGACGCTTGATATTATAAAAATCCCGCTTGATGATGAGAAATCATTGATTGATTCACCAGGGATTATTAACCATCATCAAATGGCTCATTTTGTTGATAAAAAGGATTTAAAAATAATCACGCCTAAAAAGGAAATCAAACCAATGGTGTTTCAACTAAATGAGGGACAAACCTTGTTCTTTGGCGGTTTAGCACGGTTTGATTATATTAGCGGCGGCAGAAGATCCTTTGTTTGTTATGTTTCTAATGAATTGAATATCCACAGAACAAAAACTGAAAACGCATCAGAGCTTTATGAAAAGCATGTCGGGGAAATGCTGACACCACCTGGATCGGAACAAGTAGAGACTTTTCCGGAGCTTGTAAAACAGGAATTTATCATAAAAGAAGCAAAAACAGATATCGTATTTTCAGGACTTGGCTGGATCACAGTCAACGAGCCAGGGGCAAAGGTAGCTGCCTATGTTCCAAAGGGTGTGCAAACGTTAATCCGAAAATCTTTAATTTAAGATAGAGATTGTAAATGGGTGGGGAGAGGCAAATGAAAAAGTTATACGCGGTATTAGGGGATCCAATAGGACATTCCATGTCACCTGTTATGCTAAATGATTTATTCTCTTTTTATCAAATTGATGCCCACTATCTCCCTTTTCAAGTAAAAACAGAGGATTTAGGAGATGCTGTTAAGGGCTTAAGAGCCATCGGTGTCGGAGGGTTTAATGTAACCATTCCGCATAAAAGTACAATTATCCCCTTTCTTGATGTTGTGGATGAGTTAGCATTGAGCATTGGTGCCGTCAATACAGTGGTTAATGATGGCGGAAAGCTCATTGGTTATAACACGGATGGTCCTGGTTTTTTAAGAAGCTTGAACCCTTACGTGCCCAGCGTATCGGGTCAAAGGATTTTGGTAATAGGTGCTGGGGGAGCGGCTAGAGGGATTTATTTTGCCATGGCCAAGGAAAAACCGCTTGTTATAGACATTGCAAACAGGACTCTTGAAAGGGCCGTGAATCTCATTGCGGATTGCCCTTATGATATTTCCTCAAAGGCGTTATCCTTACAGGAAGCAAGCGAAATTATTGGGGAATATGATTTAATTATCCAAACGACGATGATCGGTATGTCCCCGAGAATGGCGGATCAGCCCCTTAATTTAGACAATTTAGCTAAACAGTCAATTGTTTGTGATATAATATATAATCCGTTAGAAACGCAGCTTTTACAAGATGCGGCATCCAAAGGGGCAAGGACCCAAACCGGTGTCGATATGTTTGTTTATCAGGGTGCCCTTGCTTTTGAAAAATGGACAGGAATATTCCCTGATGTCGAAAGAATGAGAAACAATGTGTTGTTACAATTAGGAGGAAAATAATGTTAACAGGTAAACAAAAAAGATTTTTACGCGCAAAGGCTCACCACTTGGATCCGATTTTTCAAGTTGGTAAAGGCGGCGTAAATGAAAATATGATTAAACAAATTGCTGATGCACTGGAAGCAAGGGAACTTTTTAAAATTAGTGTTTTACAAAACTGTGAGGAAGATAAAACAGAAGTTGCCGAGCATTTGGCAAAAGGAACAGGTGCGGAAATCGTGCAAATTATTGGCAACATAATTGTTCTTTATAAAGAGTCTGTAGAAAAGAAAACAATCAAACTTCCATAATGGAGCAAAGGAAGGCTGTCGCATGAAGAAGGTTGGAATATTAGGCGGAACCTTTAACCCGCCGCATAACGGACATCTTTTGATTGCCAATGAAGTTCTTTCCGAATTACAGCTAGATGAAATTTGGTTTATGCCGAATCACGAGCCGCCGCATAAAAAAAGGCCAGAATCGGTCAATGACGAGGAACGCCTGAAAATGCTAACGCTTGCGATAGACGGGAATCCAGCTTTTTCTATTCAAGCGATTGAACTTGACCGTGAGGGTCCTTCGTACACGGTTGATACCATGAAAATGATCAATACCGAACATAAGGATCATCAATTCTATTTCATTATTGGTGCAGATATGATTGAATATTTACCGAAATGGCACAGAATTGATGAACTAGTAAACCTTGTCCAATTTGTTGGGGTTCAAAGACCTTCTTATAGCCATCTTACAGACTACCCTGTCCATTATGTTGATGTCCCGGCATTCGATGTGTCATCAAGCATGATTAGGGATCGCATGAAAAACGGACAGACGGTTCGTTATTTGTTACCCGACCCGGTGATCGAGTATATTGAGGAGATACATTTATATGGAACGTGAAAAGGCTTTAGAACTGGTTAAAAAACAATTAACAGAGCATCGTTACCAGCATACTTTGGGGGTAATGGAAACGGCGATCACCTTAGCCGCTCAATATGGGGTAGATGAGAAAAAAGCGGAAGAGGCCGCTATTTTTCATGATTATGCGAAATTTCGACCGAAAGATGAAATGAGGGGAATTATTGTCTCTCAGGGATTCCCAGAGGATTTGCTCGCATATAATTCAGAATTATGGCATGCCCCCGTTGGCGCATACCTGGTGGAAAAGGAAGCAGGGATTACCGACCAAGAAGTCTTGGATGCGATCCGGTATCACACTTCTGGAAGGCCAGGAATGACTTTACTTGAAAAGGTCATCTATTTAGCTGATTATATCGAACCAGGAAGACACTTTCCTGGGGTCGATGAAGTGAGGGAGATGGCGAAGGTGAGTTTAGATCAAGCGTTAATTAAAGCGGTTCAAAATACGATTCTATTTTTAATGAAAAAAAATCAACCAGTTTACCCTGAGACATTTTATACGTACAATTACCTTGTCACGAAATTGGAGGCTTGATGAATGGATAATCAAGAACTATTAAAAATTGCCGTAAAAGCAGCGGATGATAAACGAGCAGAAGATATTCTAGCTCTTAATATGAAGGGAATTTCCTCAATCGCGGATTACTTTATTATCTGTCATGGTAATTCGGATAAACAGGTACAGGCAATTGCTAAAGAAATGAAAGAAAAGGCGCATGAACTTGGGTTTGATGTGAAGCGGATTGAGGGCTTTGATGAAGCCAGATGGGTATTAATTGATTTAGGCGATGTTGTAGCACATGTCTTTCATCGTGAGGAAAGAAGCTATTACAATTTGGAACGCTTATGGGGTGATGCACCACTTGAAGATCTTCGCAGTGAACTGAATACATGAGTTATGGACAGTTTGCCTATTTATATGATGAACTGATGTTGGATGCTCCATATGATGGATGGGTACAGTTTGTCAAAGATATACTTGAAAAATATGGCGTTAAAGGAGCCCCTACCCTCTTGGATTTAGCCTGCGGTACTGGTGAGCTCTCTGTTCGTTTTGCGAAAGAAGGATATCAAGTAACCGGGGTTGATTTGTCAGAGGATATGCTTGCTGTTGCACAAGCAAAGGCAGAAGACCTAGGTGTCAGGATTCCCTTTTTTCAGCAAAATATGGCTGATTTAGATGGGCATGGGCAGTTTGATTTAATCGGCATTTTTTGTGATTCATTAAATTACCTGCAAACCGAGGAAGAGGTAGTCTCTACTTTTGCAACCGTAATGGAGCATTTGGACGATGATGGGATCTTCATTTTTGATATTCATTCGCTCTTTAAAATGACCCAGGTATTCATCAATCAAACCTTTGCGTTAAATGAGGAAGAAGTATCTTATATTTGGAACAGTTTCCCTGGTGAACATCCGAATAGTGTTGAACATGAGTTAAGCTTTTTCGTTTTGGATGAACAGACACAGAAATATGACCGCATTGATGAGGTTCATTTTCAGCGGACCTATCCTGTGCAGCAATATTCTAACTGGCTCGAGGAAGCAGGATTTGAGGTGCTGGAGGTCTCAGCGGATTTCGAACATACCGCGCCGCTTGCACATTCAGAACGAATCTTTTTTGTTGCTAAAAGAAAATAAAAAAAGCCATCTTTTTTAAAAAAGATGGCTTTTTTAGAAGGAATTTGTCATATAAAAGCGAATTATTGATTAGAATATTGTATTTCCACTTTCTCCAATTCTTCTTTGAACTTTGCATGCGTCGCTTGAAAAAGGTGTTCAAACATATCCCCTAGCTCGTTGTCGAGTACTTTTATTCCTTCACCCGTTATACCACCCTTCACACAAACTTTTTCTTGTAATGATGGTAAAGTGTAATGGCCTTGTTTTAATAATTCACCAAGACCGACAATCATTTCACTAGCAAATACGGTGGCTGTCTCTTTGTCAATTGCCGTCTCTTTTACTGCTGCTTTTATGAAACTCTGAAGCAAATAGCTGAAGAAAGCGGGTCCGCAGCTAACAATATCTGAGGAAACCCTCGTAATTTTTTCATCGATATTAACCGGCACAGAAATCTTCGAAATTATTTTTTCTATATTTGTCTTCCAATGGTCACTACAGTTTTTACCATAGGTAATCAATGTCACCCCGGCTAAAGCACGATTGGTAATGCTTGGGATCACACGGACTGTTGAACAAGATACCTTTTTTTCAATCTGGCTTGTACTGACAGGACTCGTTATCGAAACGAGGCATTTTTCCGGGCTTAAATGTGGATTGATCCTATCCAGCATATTAAATATGTCGAGTGGTTTCACACAAATAAATAACAAATCGGATTGAGACGCTACTTCTTCTGCATTAGCCCCAACCCTAATTTCCTTATATTTATCTTTAAGCAGCAAGGCTTTTGATTTTGTTCTGTTTGTAATCATCATTGATGAAGGGGAAACGGCTCTTCCATCAATCAAAGCCTCTACCATAATTGTCCCCATATTACCGGTTCCGATGATACCTATATTCATTTTCCGACCCTCCTTCGCATGCAATATTCTTTTATAACCATATGAAAAGTGGAAGTGAAATATACCATTAGAAAGGATGAATTCTCTTGAAAGACTGGCTGATTGAACATAAGATTGCCGTAATTGCTGTTGTTTTTATTGCCTTTGGAGGCCTTTATTATTTTTATGCCCAGGGAGATGAAGAGCCTGTTCCAATAAATTCTATTGTTGGAGAAAATAATCTTCAAGCAGAGGGAAAGGAAACAGACAGTAATAAGCAAACGAATGAAGCTGTTAAACTGCCACAACAAATCATGGTTGATGTAAAGGGGCAGGTAAAACTGCCTGGGGTATACCAATCAAATATCGGAGAGAGGGTAATTGATGTGATAGGCCGGGCTGGTGGATTAACAGACAAGGCTGATCAAACCCAAGTAAATTTTGCTGAACATGTGCAGGATGAAATGGTGATTTACATTCCAGCGATGGGAGAGGAGGGCGATTCTCCAACTACAGGTACATCTGGAGGAGGTATAATGCAAACGGGTGCTGCCGGTCAGGGCCAAGGAAAAATTAATATAAATAAAGCGGATGAGCAGGAATTACAAATCCTTCCCGGTATTGGACCAGCAAAGGCTAAGGCAATTATTGAGTATCGGAATACCAGCGGCTCATTTAAAGAGGTTGAAGATTTAAAAAACATAAGCGGCATCGGGGATAAGACGTTTGAAAAATTAAAAGATTTGATAGTGGTGCATTAATTCTTTCATTTGACCAAAATGGACCAACACCAGTAAACTTAATAGAAAAGTATATATTAGGGGAGTGGGATCGATGGAAAGAATATCTTGGGATCAATATTTTATGGCACAAAGCCATTTGCTCGCATTAAGAAGCACCTGTACACGTTTGACAGTGGGTGCGACGATTGTTAGAGATAAACGGATCATTGCCGGTGGTTATAACGGCTCTATTGCCGGTGGTGACCATTGTATTGATAAAGGATGTTATGTTATTGATCATCATTGTGTTAGGACGATTCATGCTGAAATGAATGCACTGCTGCAATGTGCAAAGTTTGGTGTACCTACAGCAGAGGCTGAAATTTATGTAACACATTTCCCATGTCTGCAATGCTGTAAGGCGCTTATTCAGGGTGGCATTAAAACAGTTTATTACGCAGAGGATTATAAAAATAACCCTTACGCAATCGAGCTTTTTGAACAAGCACATGTCAAGGTTGAAAAGGTTGAATTAACAGAACCAGTTATTGATTTTCGTAAAATTAACCAAAAGTAACAATTCCGCCTCAGGAACGCCGGTATTTTTGCCGGCTCCCCTAGTTTCCGTAAGCCCTCTACAAAAAACACATAATGGAGAAAAAACAATGAATGGAAAATATGTTTATTTTGCTCTTGCAGCATTATTAGGCGTTCTAACGGCTTTTTATCTGTTTCTCCCTTTTTTTCTATTAACGGTTATTTATTTCTATGTGTTATCAAAATATAAACGCTTCCGAGGCGGTCAACTCTTCAGCGTTTGCCTCATTTTTACTGCTCTTTTCCTAGCATGTGAATGGTCTGAAATTAATAATAAATCGGTCATCCCAGAATCGAATACCAACTTCATTATTGAATACACCCAAGACCCAAAAATTGATGGTGATCTCCTGCAAGTGCAGGCAGTTGAAAAACAATTCCAGGAAAAACTCCTGATCCGTTACAAAATTAAATCAGAAAATGAAAAAGATTTATTGAAAAGTAAAAGTTTTTATCGTTGTGTTTGTAAGGTGTCAGGCACCATGGAAAAACCCTCGAGAGCCAAAAATCCAAATGGATTTAATTATCGTTCCTATCTAGCTTCGAAGGAAATTTATTGGGTTGTTGAAATTAAAACAAATCCACTTCAATCGTGTTTCACATTGGAACCGTCCCCGATCATGTTAATCAAACAACTTCGTTTTTTCGGTATCCGTTTCCTTGAAGAGCGCTTCCCACCTGAAATAGCCTCATTATCAGCCGCTTTAATTTTTGGAGATAGAAATATGCTTGATCCCGAATTGCTGGGAAATTACCAAAAAACAGGGATTGTCCATTTATTAGCCATTTCTGGCTTGCACGTTTCCTTACTTATTGGAATGGTTTTATATATCGGGATTCGTAGTGGGCTTACGAGACAATTTATGACGAATTTCCTTCTGGTTGTGCTGCCCATATATGTCATCCTTACAGGAGGCTCACCATCTGTCATTCGGGCAGCACTAATGATTTTCCTTGTTTTACTCACTGTTAAATGGAAACGTCATCTAAAGCTATTACCGCTTGATGCCATTAGTTTGGCGTTTATTTTCTGTTTATTTATTACACCGCTGGTGATCGTAGATGTTGGCTTTCAGCTCTCCTTTTCTGTTAGCTATGCGATTATTCTTTCTGCCCCGCATATCCTAACCGGTTACAAGGGGAATGGGGTACGAATGCTAATTACATCTGTAACTGCGCAACTCGCAGCACTGCCATTATTGCTCTACCATTACTTCGAAATATCCTTAATTGGCATTTTAGCCAATTTGTTGTATATCCCGCTTTTTTCTTTTGTCTATCTTCCAGGATTATATGTATTGTTTTTCATTCAACTTCTGTTTGGTCATACCCCACAAATTCTAATTAGCCTTTTTCTAAAAATTATTCACCTTTTTAATTACCTAATCGGAGTTCTAGCTGATTTTTCCTTTGCTCGTTTTATACCTGGAAAGCCTAACATGGTTATTCTCATCATTTATCTTTTCCTTCTTTTTGCTATTTTTTTCATTTGGGAAACAAGAACATATTCGAAAAAGAAATTTCACCTGTTTTTACTAGCTGCCACACTTTTTACCGTTCAACCCTGTTGGAACTGGTTAAATCCTTATGGGGAGGTGACCATGATTGATGTTGGTCAGGGAGATAGTATTTTGATTCACCTTCCTTATAGAAAGGGCAACTATTTAATCGATACCGGTGGAACAATTAGCTTTGCTGAAGAAAAGTGGAGAGAGCGCACCAAACCATTTGAGGTAGGACGGGATGTGGTTGTTCCTTATTTGAAAGGAGAGGGAATTACACAAATTGATAAATTAATCCTTACACATGGGGATATGGATCATATTGGCGGAGCCCTATCCATTTTAACAGAGCTTAAGGTGAAACAAATTCTGATGCCTTCTGTTACTGAACCATCAAATACTGAACTAGCAATCATAAAAGAGGCAAAGAAACAAGAAATTCCTGTCATTAAAGTATCAGTAGGTGATAGGTGGAAAGTGAATAAAAGCGAATTCTTAATCCTTTCGCCTGAAAAGAACTTTGCTGGTGAAAGAAACAGTGGATCGATTGCTTTCGTTGCCTATTTAGGGGGAGTTAGATGGTTTTTTGGGGGAGACCTTGATCAAGAAGGGGAGGAGAAAATAATAAAAAAATATCCATACTTGATAATTGATGTTCTAAAAGCGGGTCATCATGGAAGTAAAACATCAAGCAATGAAGGGTTTATTAAGCAAATAAAACCGAAAGTAGCATTAATTTCTGCCGGTGAAAAAAATCGTTTTGGACATCCCCATCACGAAGTGTTGGATCGTTTAAAAGCAACAAATACAACGATCTTTCGAACCGATAGGCAAGGGGCGATTACCTACCGTTTTTATAAAGAGAAAGGAACCTTTTCAACCTATCTGCCATAAGATACATTATTCAAATAAAAAAGAACTGCACGGAATTGCAGCTCTTCGTTACCATATGTAGCTATTCATTATGATCCAATTAGCTTAACAACAGTTGCAATAATAAACATTAAAGCGAAAAAGCCGAAGGAAACCCCAAATCCAATTCCAGAATCAATCGCATCGTTACGCGTATATTGCGGATTTTTTTCAAATTCGTTCATAGTGCACCCCTCCTATTTCATCCTATAGTATAAGCCATTAGTTTGAAAAAATCCAGCCTTCCTTTTTCTTGTTTCCTATACTGACAAGAGTTGTCAAAATAGTATGACTCGGCAAGGGCTACACTATGATTACAAAGGGAACTCCGCCAGGCAATACATGATCCTAGGGCTAATTTATTGCAGGCGTTCATTATAGATCGGGAATTGGCACTTATTAGATAAGTGCCAATTCTCATTAAGTACTTGTCAAATTGTCCAAGCTTCATTACGATAAGATATGAGGTAAATGAAGGGGAGCGCTGGACAAAATGGTAGTAGATATTTGGCGGAAAATTAAACAAAAGGAAATTTCTCCTTTATATTTATTATATGGAACAGAGGCATTTTTAATTAATGAAACGAAACAATTACTGCTTAACCATATTTTAGACGAAGAAGAAAAGGACTTTAATTTTTCTGCGTATGATTTAGACGAAACACCCATTGATGTGGCATTAGAGGATGCCGAAACCTTTCCTTTTTTAGGGGAACGTAAGGTTGTTTTTTTACATAATCCCACCTTTTTAACTGCGGAAAAATCAAAAGAGAAGGTTGATCATAATTTAGCGAAATTTGAGGCATACCTGAAAGAGCCTGCTCCATATACGGTAATGGTTATTTCAGCTCCATATGAAAAATTAGATGAACGAAAAAAAATAACCAAGGAACTAAAAAGAAACGCAGAATTAGTTGAAGCCAAAAAATTAAATGAACATGAATTAAAAAATTGGGTGAAAGAACGGGCAAAGAGCAGCGGAATTGAATTTGAAGCGAATGCTATTGAGCGTTTGCTTACACTTGTGGGCACAAATATGTTTATGATTGCCGGAGAAGTGGACAAATTGGCATTATATGCAGCCGAGGAAAAGCGTGTTGATGTGCACTTAGTTGATGCCCTTGTGGCCAGGACGCTTGAACAAAATATTTTTACCTTGATTGAAAAAGTAGTTCAGCGCCGGCTTGATGAGGCGTTACGAATTTATTATGATTTGTTAAAACAAAATGAAGAACCAATTAAAATTTTGGCCTTATTGGCAGGGCAATTTAGGCTCATCTACCAAGTAAAAGAACTTTCAAGAAGAGGATACGGGCAGCAGCAAATTGCCGGTTATTTGAAGACCCATCCGTTCAGAGTCAAATTGGCACTCGGGCAGGCGGGTAAATTTACCGATGAAGAATTAGCAAACTTAATGGAACTTATTGCTAAAGCAGACTATCAAATGAAAACAGGCGGGATGAATAAGTCATTATTGATCGAGATGTTATTATTTCGGTTGAAAAAGTAAAAAAACGATTCCTCTAGAGGGAATCGTTTTTTTTACGCTTATAACGAGTTAGTTTTTTTCATTAGACGTGATTTTTTACGAGCAGCAGCATTTTTGTGGATAAGACCTTTTGCAGCAGCCTTGTCTAATTTACTAGCAGCAGTAACTAATGCTTCCTTAGCAGCAGTAGCATCGTTAAGAGTAACAGCAGCTTCTGCCTTCTTAACAGCTGTACGCATTGCAGATTTAGCAGTTGTATTTTGAGCATTTTTTGCTTCATTTGTTTTAACACGCTTAATAGCAGATTTAATGTTAGGCATTCCATTCACCTCCTACAAAGAATCGAGACTATATGAACTCGACTTTACATTCATCCATAATAATTAGAACAAGAAGTATTTTATCAAACAGAAGCCTATTTTGCAATACACAAATAAAATCGATCACCAATTAACTTGCATGTTTTAGATTGTTAAGGGCAAAAATAGGAAATAGTTTCTATTTATACGGTTAGGAGTGAATGAACATGGAAGAGTCGATTGACTTAAGTCAGTACTCCGTTCGAACAGATTTAGCCATTGAAGCAAGGGAAATGGTGCTTGCCGGGAAATCTGTTGGGCAAGAGGAAAACCTTTCGCAAATTGAAGGGGTCATTATCAAGGAAAAAGATGTTGATGATATAAAAATTTCATTGGTTGAAGTTACGAAACAAGGGGAAGAGCACCTTGGTAAAAAAGCTGGACGTTATTTAACGATGGAGGTTCAAGGCATCAGGCAGCAAAACACCGAGGTGCAACAAAAAGTAGAAGAGATTTTTGCTCGGGAATTTGCCTATTTTTTAGATGGCTCTGGAATCAAAAAAACAGACTCTTGTCTAGTTGTGGGACTGGGAAATTGGAATGTGACGCCTGATGCACTAGGGCCAATGGTTTGTGAAAATCTTTTGATTACCCGCCATCTTTTTGAGCTGCAGCCTGAAAATGTCGATGATGGCTATCGTCCCGTTAGTGCCATGTCACCAGGGGTTATGGGACTGACAGGGATTGAAACAAGCGATATCATTTTTGGGATTGTTGAAAAAACAAAACCTGATTTTGTAATCGCCATCGATGCATTGGCCTCCAGGTCGATTGAAAGGGTCAATTCCACCATTCAAATTTCCGATACAGGGATTCATCCTGGTTCAGGTGTTGGTAATAAAAGAAAAGAACTGAGCAAAGAGACATTGGGCATTCCCGTTATTGCGATCGGCGTACCAACGGTTGTTGATGCCGTTTCGATTACAAGTGATACGATTGATCTCATCCTTAAGCATTTTGGCAAGGAACTGAGGGAAGGAAATCGTCCATCAAGAGCGCTTGCTCCTGCGGGAATGAGCTTTGGAGAAAAGAGAAAACTAACGGAAGAGGATCTGCCAGAGGAAAAGCACCGGAAAACCTTTCTTGGAATGATAGGTACACTTCCTGAGGATGAAAAAAGAAAATTAATTTACGAAGTACTTTCGCCAATCGGACATAACTTAATGGTTACACCTAAGGAAGTGGATGTGTTCATTGAAGATATGGCAAATCTGATTGCCAACGGTTTGAATGCCTCACTCCACAGCGCAGTCGATCAAGGGAATGCCGGATACTATACAAAATAATTTTTTCTGTTGGAGCCTACCTCATAATGTAGTGGCTCCTTTTTATTCAATCAATTATTTAGTTCTACCAATTCTAGTAATGTCATAAGATTTACTAGAATCGTTAATGCGAGGTGGAACTATGAAAAAGGCCAGAACATCTGGTACGTTTTTAATTGTTCAAGGGACAAGCTTACTAAAAATCTTTGCTGCACTATCATTATTTTTGATCTTAGTCTTTTCTATTAGCGGGCTCTTAACCTCTTTGAAGCCACAATATAGAATTATGTCTACCTCCGTAAATCAAGCGGCATCAAATGTAAATGGAGAATTACTCTATCAATTAATGGGATGGGAAAATCATCATTTTTTACAGGCGGAGCATAATATGGCCTCGGCTCCAAAGCTGACGAGTTTAGTGTTTAAACTATCAAGCAATATTAATCTTAATGACCCTCGCAGCCTTCTTGGCCGGGAGCTTCCTGGTTTCTTCCAATTTGATGGAAAAATACTTGTTGCTGGTGAGGGTACAAATTATACGAATATGCCAATTGAGTCATCTCCGCCAATTGATATCATGAAGGCAGAGCGTGAAGCAGCATTGCAGAACTTAGAAGGATTGGATAGACCATCAGATGAAAAATCATCCCCAGTACCGGGACAAACAACCGGAGATCATAAGGTTGTTTACGTTTATTTCACCCATAATAGGGAATCCTTTTTACCATATCTCAAAGGCGTTACAGATCCGAATGCTGCCTCACACTCACAAATTAACGTCACCAAGATTGGCGATCAGCTTAAAACGAGCTTAGAAGATAGAGGAATCGGAACAGTTATTGATAAAACAGATGTCCAGGCTAACTTAATTAAAAAAGGATTAAAATACCCAAGATCATATCAGGAATCCGGGCTTTTAGTTCAAGAAGCAATGGCTTCGAATCGCGATTTACATTATTTTATTGACGTTCATCGAGATTCAAAACGCAAGGAAAATACAACCGTTGAAATTAATGGAAAACCATATGCGAAATTAGCTTTTATCATTGGCGGTAAAAATGCAAACCATGAAAAAAATGCACAACTTGCAACCGATCTTCATAATCTTTTGGAAAAAAAATACCAGGGGTTGAGCAGAGGAGTTTTTGTGAAAAATGACCCTGGATCAAATAGTATCTATAATCAAAATCTATCCGACAAAGCGATATTAATAGAATTTGGCGGTGTGGATAATACATTTGAAGAGTTAAATCGTTCGGCGGACGCACTTGCCGATGTATTTAGTGAATTTTACTGGCAGGCGGAAAAAGTGAATCAGGATGCAAATCAATCCACTGATAAACAATAGCGGCAAGGGAGCCATTTGTATGAAGATGTTTATGGTGAAAAGCCTTTTTATAGCAGCACTGATGTTGATCTCCGTTTTAACGGGAATGCAGCTGGCGGGTAACGGAATTCATAAATTGAAAGGCTATGAGGATCCAAATTTTCAAAATGCTGTCTCAATCCATGAAACGAAAAATAATATTAGCGCCTCCTTTCTCGGTAATGATGTTTCCAGTCACGATCTCGAGGCGAAAAAGAAAAAGCTTGAGGAAATAAGTGCATTTAATTTCTTCTCTTCGATGGGGAAGAAAATGTCTGAAGGGATTTCGGGTGCATCAGAAAAAATTATTCATCTTATAGCGGATTAAACTGTAATAACGGCGCCTTTAGCGTCGTTATTTTTATTTTAAAACATTGATTTTCGCTTTTCTTTGCTGATATAATCAAAAATAGTGTACATGTGCGAGAATAGTAGGAGTGAACTACCATGAATAGAGAAGACAGACTGAAACGCCAAGCAAAAATAAGAAACTTTTCGATTATTGCCCATATCGACCATGGGAAATCAACATTGGCTGATCGTATTTTAGAAAAAACCAATGCCTTAACATCTCGTGAAATGAAGGATCAGCTTTTGGATTCAATGGATCTGGAAAGAGAACGCGGGATTACAATCAAGTTAAATGCTGTCCAGTTAAAATATAAAGCAAAAGATGGCGAAGACTATATTTTCCATTTAATTGATACACCGGGACACGTCGATTTTACCTATGAGGTATCAAGGAGCCTTGCTGCCTGCGAAGGTGCCGTTTTAGTTGTAGACGCTGCACAGGGAATTGAAGCACAGACACTAGCAAACGTATACCTTGCACTAGATAACGACCTTGAAATTTTACCGGTGATCAATAAGATTGACCTGCCAAGTGCTGAGCCTGAACGAGTTCGCAATGAAATTGAAGAAGTCATCGGACTAGATGCTTCGGAAGCCGTTTTAGCATCTGCTAAGGCCGGAATCGGTATTGAAGAAATCCTTGAACAAGTGGTAAAAACAGTGCCGGCACCAACAGGTGACCCTGATGCCCCATTAAAGGCCTTGATTTTTGACTCCTTATATGATGCCTATCGCGGTGTTGTTGCCTATATTCGTGTTGTCGATGGTTCTGTTAAAGTCGGCGACAAAATTAAAATGATGGCAACTGGAAAAGAATTTGAAGTAAACGAAGTGGGTGTATTTTCACCGAAAGCAACGATGCTGGAAGAATTAACCGTTGGTGATGTTGGCTTTTTGACAGCATCGATTAAAAATGTCGGTGATACCCGTGTTGGGGATACAATCACTAATGCGAAAAATGGAGCTATCCATCCGCTTCCTGGTTACCGAAAGTTAAATCCAATGGTTTATTGCGGGCTTTATCCAATCGATACAGCAAGATTCAATGATCTTCGCGAAGCCCTTGAAAAACTTCAATTAAATGATTCTGCCCTTCAATTTGAACCTGAAACCTCGCAAGCACTTGGCTTTGGTTTCCGCTGCGGGTTCTTAGGACTGTTACACATGGAAATCATCCAAGAAAGGATTGAACGGGAATTCAAGATTGATTTGATCACGACAGCACCAAGTGTAATCTATCATGTTCATATGACGGACGGATCTGAGTTGAAAGTAGATAATCCATCTAATTTGCCAGACCCTCAAAAGATTGACCGCGTTGAAGAGCCATACGTAAAAGCGACAATGATGGCTCCGAATGATTACGTTGGTGCGATCATGGAGCTCTGCCAAATTAAGCGCGGGATATTCATTGATATGCAGTACCAAGGGGAAAATCGTGTCAGCATTGTCTATGAAATCCCATTGGCCGAAATTGTTTATGATTTCTTTGATCAACTGAAATCAAGCACGCGTGGTTATGCATCATTTGATTATGAACTGATTGGTTATAAACCATCCAGTCTTGTAAAAATGGATATATTGTTAAACACGGAAAAAGTGGATGCATTAAGCTTTATTGTTCATAAAGATTTTGCATATGATCGTGGGAAAGTTATAGTTGAGAAGTTGAAAGAACTTATACCAAGGCAACAGTTTGAGGTTCCAATTCAGGCTGCCATTGGTCAAAAAATTGTCGCCCGTTCCACGATTAAAGCAATGCGTAAAAATGTATTAGCGAAATGTTATGGCGGCGATATTTCCCGTAAACGTAAATTGTTAGAGAAACAAAAAGAAGGTAAAAAACGGATGAAACAGGTTGGTTCCGTGGAAGTACCGCAGGAAGCGTTTATGGCAGTATTAAAAATGGACGACAATAACTCAAAAAAATAAAACTAGCTGAGGTTAGGACATGCCTGATAGTAGGGAGTTCCTGCCTCTTTTTGTTAGGAAGTGAAAACATGATACATGCAGCATACCTGCATATCCCTTTTTGTGAGCATATTTGCCATTATTGTGATTTTAATAAGGTATTTCTAAAAGGGCAGCCCGTTGACGACTATTTACAGGCAATTGACCAAGAAATGAAGATGACACTGAACCGGTATCCAACAAATCAATTAGATACCATATTTGTCGGCGGCGGTACACCAACATCATTAAATGAACAGCAGCTTTTCCATTTTTGTGAAAGTATAAACAAACACCTGCCAAAGGGTGAAAATCTGGAATTCACTTTTGAAGCAAATCCAGGTGACTTAACGAAGGAAAAATTACTAATATTAAAAGATGCGGGTGTTAATCGAATCAGCCTTGGCGTTCAAACCTTTAATGAGGCATTACTTAAAAAAATCGGTCGTACCCATTCGGCCAAGGATGTATATCAAACCATTGAAAATGCTAAAACAGTAGGATTTGAAAATATCAGCGTCGACCTCATTTTCAGTTTACCGACGCAAACTGTTCAAGACTTTAAAGAAACATTAACAGATGCATTTACCTTGGATATCACTCATTATTCTGCATACTCATTAATCATTGAACCAAAAACAGTTTTTTATAATTTACTGAAAAAAGGCAAGCTTCCTACCCCTGGTGAAGATATCGAAGCGAGTATGTATGAAATGTTAATGGAAGAAATGGATAAACACGGTTTCACCCAATATGAAATCAGTAATTTTTCAAGGCCGGGCTATGAAAGCAGGCATAATCTGACTTACTGGGATAATGAATATTATTACGGGTTTGGGGCTGGTGCTCATAGCAATGTGAATGGAATAAGACGATCAAATTCGGGGCCATTAAAAAGATATATCGAACAAATAAACTCATGTCAGCTGCCTGTATTTGAAGAACATCAAGTAACGAAAGCAGAACAAATGGAAGAGGAAATGTTCCTCGGGCTGAGGAAAACGGTAGGAGTATCAATCTCTCATTTTATTGAGAAATTTTCCTTGAATCCCCTTGATTTATTTGAAAAGGAAATTGCGGATTTAGTCAATAAACAATGGATAGAAGTGAAGCAAAATCATATATATTTAACTAAAAATGGCCGCTTTTTGGGTAATGAAGTGTTTCAGGCCTTTTTAGGTGTCGTCTAGTTGCTTTTCTATTGTCTAGCTTCAGCGCCTAGGGGCTCGAGGTCACAAGCCAATCCGTCCAAAAGGTTAAAGAACAACCTTTCGGCCGGCTCG
>NZ_AJLS01000146.1 GCF_000307875.1 Neobacillus bataviensis LMG 21833 | reverse complement strand
CGCCTCCGGCTCTTCGTGTTTCCTTTATCTCAGTTGGAGCGCTCCAGGCCATACGCCGCTGACCAGGGCGCTTCCGCTTTTCTTATTTTGTTGATTGACGGTGTTCAATCCGATGTGGGAGAACAACGATATGTTCATCAGTCTTTTCCTTATTCATTAACTTGGTTAAGAGCCGCATGGCAACTGCCCCCATGTCATATAGAGGCTGGACAATTGTTGTAAGCTGTGGACGTACCATAAGTGACAGTCTTGTATTGTCTGAGGTGATGATCTCAAAGTCTTCGGGAATCTTAAAGCCTTTGTCCTCGGCACCATGAACGACTCCCAGGGCCATTTCATCGGAGCCTACCAAAATCGCTGTTGGTCTCTCACTACCCTCTATTAATTTTTCGATAGCTTCAATACCGGAGTCGTATGTATAATCTCCTTCAACGATAAGCTCTTCATTATATGGCAGACCCGACTCCTGAAGTGCTCTTTGATACCCTTTTAGTTTTTTCTGAGCATTTTTAGGCTCATGAAGCGGTCCAACGACAAAGGCAATATGTTTATGACCCTTTTCAATGAATTCTTTGACAGAATCATAAACGGCTTCCTCATAATCGATATTTACCGAAGGAATTTGATTTGATTCTTCAATAGAGCCAGCTAGAACAATCGGCACCGGTGATTTTTCAAATTCCGCCACATGATCAGCGCTAATATTTCCACCCATAAACACAAGCCCATCCACTTGTTTACCGAGCATGGTATTAAGCAAATGTAATTCCTTCTCTTTATTTTGGTCGGAATTACTTAAAATGATATTGTACTTATACATGGTGGCAATATCTTCAATTCCGCGCGCTAATTCAGCGAAGAAGATATTGGAGATATCGGGAATGATGACACCCACTGTGGTTGTTTTCTTACTAGCCAAGCCTCTTGCTACTGCATTTGGACGGTAGCCTAATCGTTCAATAACCTCTAATACCTTTTTACGGGTTACCGGTTTTACATTTGGATTTCCATTAACTACACGGGAAACGGTTGCCATTGATACATTTGCTTCCCTTGCCACATCATAAATAGTGATATTCACGTATAACACTCTCCTAAAACGTACATTGTTTTCTTTATTTTACATCAGCATGAGTAAACTTAGTCATTTTTGTTAATGTATGTGAGAACATAAACAATCTTAATGATGTTTTAATGATACGACAAGAATAGTAAAGCCGCAATTGCATTTGTCAATTATTTTTTAAAAATATCCTTTTTCCACTAAAAAACCTTCTGCAACGGCTGCAGAAGGTTTTTTAGAAAAACAGTTAATTTAAAGCTTAACAAAGTTTGATGCAAGCAATTCACTATAGAAATGATCAAATTGATCAAGATTCATTTGCTGCTGCGCATCAGATAGGGCGACTGCTGGATCTGGATGAACTTCGGCCATTACTCCGTCTGCACCGATGGCAATCGCAGCCTTCGCACATGGGAGCAGCAGATCTCTTCTGCCAGTGGAGTGCGTTACATCTACCATAACTGGCAAGTGTGTTTCTTGTTTTAAAATTGGAACGGCTGAAATATCAAGTGTATTTCTTGTCGCACGTTCATAGGTTCTAATTCCGCGCTCACAAAGAATAATTTGTCCGTTTCCTTGTGCCATAATATATTCTGCAGCATTAATAAATTCTTCTATCGTTGCTGAAATCCCTCTTTTTAACAAAACCGGCTTTTTCACCGCACCGGCAGCTTTTAACAGTTCAAAGTTCTGCATATTACGGGCGCCGATTTGAATGACGTCAATGTAATCGCAAGCCATTTCAATATCAGCCGGGTTCACAATTTCACTGATGACAGCCATATCAAACTCATCTGCCACACGTTTTAAAATTTTTAGTCCCTCTACACCTAGCCCTTGGAAATCATATGGAGAGGTTCTTGGCTTATAAGCACCGCCGCGAAGGAGCTTTAAGCCTTTTTCCTTCATTGCTTTTGCCACTGTTGCTACCTGCTCATACGACTCAACGGCACAAGGGCCAAAGACAAAGTGCTGCTTTCCATCGCCAATCGTTTCGCCTTTTAGGTTAACAATCGTATTTTCAGGCTTTTTCTTTCTCGAGACAAGCAATGCTTTTTCATGGTCATCTTTTTGTAAATCTAATCCTGCTTTAAATATTTCTTTGAAAAGATGATCAATGGTTGAATTTTCAAATGGCCCATCATTATGCTCTTTAATCACTTCAAGCATTTTTCTTTCACGGACCGGGTCATAACGGTATACCCCTTGATTTCCTTTAACCTGTCCAATCTCTTGAACAACCTGTGCTCTCTCGTTAATCAGCTTCAACAATTCCAAGTTCAGTTCATCTACACGCGTTCTCAATTGATCCAATTCGTTATTTGCCATTATTGATCCCCGTCCTTCCTACCCGCAAATCATTAAATCCGGAAATGTTAAGTAGTATTTTCCGCCATTAACGAATGATTTACAAGCTCTTAGTGTTAAATTTCAAAAATTTTTAATAATTAGGCTTTATTATAGCTGAAATGGTTTCCTTTGTCATCTCTTTTTTCTTTATTGATTAAACGCTTTTAAGCACTAAAGTAAATGGTATAATAGAGTATTTTATGTTAGAGAATCTCAATATGTTCTTTTAAAAAAGTCTTTCAATAAATAAAAGGATGAACGATTCATCCTCTTTGCCATTCAATGGTTATTGCTTCTCAGCGCCGGCATTTCCCAAAGACCGACTGGTAATTTTCCAGTGTGATGCGTTCCATTCTACTTTTCCATTTGCAAAAAGAAAGGCTTGCGGTGATTCGTGCTTAATCTGAAATCTTTCTGCAACTTCATTTGATAATGGTCGTGAATCCTGAACAGCTAAATAAAGGGTCAGCATATCCTGATTTTCATTAGCAAATTTCTCGTATTCCTTATAAGCAGCATGACTGATTGGACATGTTAAACTATGCTTCAAGAGATAAAATTTACTTTCATTTGTGAGCAATTGATCAAACTGTTCAATGGATTCAATTTTTTCAAGCATTCGTCATTCCTCCAAATAGTAAACGGTGAAGACATTTTATCACTTCACCGTTTTTATCACAAATAATTAAATTTTAACCTTGCTTTCTTCTTCATCAAACGCTTTTTGTGCTTCCTCTAATTTTTTTCTTATCTCACTGCTGTCTACCGATTTGATTTCAATTGATTTTTTAGCAGGAGGATTTTCTTTTGGCGAGAGAATGGGAATATAGTTTATTTCCGATTCCTCTGCTTTTTCACTTGGGTTTACAGATTTTCCTTTTACTTTACTGATTATTCCTGAGGATTGCTGAACAAGCCCTTGGGATAGGGATGATGTTTTATCTTTAAGCGTTCCTGCTGAATCACTCAACGTAACCCTGAGCTCCTTTCCTGTCTTTGGAGCCAAGAGAAATGCCGCAGCGGCTCCTACTACTCCGCCGATTAATGCACCTAGTAAAAAGCTATTAGAAGACTCCTCATTGCGACCTTGATTTGTTTCTCGTGATTCATATTCTCTACTGGACATTTTAATAACCTCCTTAATTAGTGACCCCTTACCCTTTGTCTTTCTTCAGTGCGTACTTCAGCCATAGATTGTTTTCTTGCCTGCCACTTATCCTTTAATTCAAGAAAAATATTACTCCATTGAACAATTTGTGAGATTTTCTCCTTACTCTCTTCTACCTGCTGATCAACTGTATTGGTTATATTCTTTAGTGTTCCATTAAATTGGGAGACTGTTGTTCCCACATCCTTTACCGCTTCCACCACACTATTTAACCGTTCTGATTTTAGCTGAATATCATCAGCTAACGCATTGGTCTTATGTAAAAGTATCGTGGTTTCTGTTGTCACACCATCCAATTGTTTTTCTAACCCTGTCAATGTATTCGAAACGCTGGTAAGTGTAACTTGAAGTGATTTAAGCGTTTTTGCTAAGTAGATGACAAGCACAAAAAAAGCAATGGCTATCAATGCTACGCTTAAGTATAAAATAATTTCCATCCTGCACCTCCGTATTAACTATCATTATGTCCTTATGTATTACCCATCCATTACGGATATAAACCTCGTCATTATCTTATACTACTTCCCTATTTTTGTCTTGTTTTCCTGCCATTTGTTTAAAAAATTTTACCATCGCCTCACGTTGTCAGTTCAACTTTCTCTTCCCATTTCGGGTACAATAGAATTGTAGTTATTTATTTTGTTGGAGGCGTTAGTGTGAAGGATCCTCGTATTGAGAAACTGGCTAAAAATTTAATTAATTATTCGGTGCAGCTCCAAAAAGGCGAAAAAGTATTAATAGAAAACTTCGGATTGCAGCGTGAACTTGTTACTGCACTTGTGAAGGAGGCATACGCAGCAGGGGGATATCCCTTCGTTTTATTAAAAGATCACCAGGTCGACCGCTCTTTGCTATTCGGTGCACAGGAAGAGCAATTTAGTATGATGGCTGAATTTGAAGCGAATGTAATGAGTAAAATGGATGCATACATAGGCCTGCGCTCAGGTGATAACATCAATGAACACGCGGATGTTCCGGATGATAAAATGAAAATCCACGGGAATACAATCGGCAAAAAAGTTCACCGAGATATCCGTGTTCCAAAAACGAAATGGGTTGTGCTTCGATATCCAACCTCAAATATGGCGCAATTAGCCAAAATGAGTACAGAAGCATTTGAAAATTTCTACTTTGATGTATGTAACCTGGATTACAGCAAAATGGAGCAAGCCATGGACGGACTTGTTGAATTGATGAACCGGACAGACAACGTACGCATCACCGGTCCCGGAACAGACCTCAGCTTTTCGATTAAGGATATCCCGGCAATAAAATGTGCTGGACGATTAAATATTCCTGATGGTGAGGTTTACACCGCCCCTGTTCGTAACTCAGTTAACGGGGTGATAACATATAATACACCATCCCCATATCAAGGTTTTACGTTTGAAAATGTGAAGCTTACCTTTAAGGATGGAAAAATTGTTGAGGCAGTGTCGAACGACACGGATCGTATTAATAAAGTATTTGATACCGATGAAGGTGCCCGCTATGTTGGGGAATTTGCTATTGGGGTAAATCCATTTATCCTGAACCCTATGCAGGACATTTTGTTTGATGAAAAAATTGCCGGCAGCTTCCATTTCACTCCCGGACAATGTTATGATGATGCTTTTAATGATAACCATTCTAATATTCATTGGGATATGGTTAATATTCAACGCCCAGAATACGGCGGTGGGGAAATCTATTTTGATGATGTATTAATCCGAAAAGATGGATTATTTGTTTTACCGGAATTAGAAGTATTAAACCCCGATAATCTGAAATAAGTAAAAGGATGCCTGCGAGATGCCGGCATCCTTCTTTTTAAGAGATAAGGAAGTATAAATTTCGACTTTGAGAATTGTCTAGCCCCGGGCCATACGCCGCTGACCAAGGTGCTTGCGCTTTTCCTATAAAAGTTGTTTTTCATAGGATTCCTGGAATTTTTGAATATCACCGGCACCCATAAATATAATCACACTGTTGTCATATCCGTTTAATACGGAAGTGTTTTCTTCTGAAAGGATTTCAGCCCCATCAATTTTATCCTGTAAATCTTTAATGGTCAGCTTCCCATGATTTTCTCTTGCTGATCCAAAAATCTCACATAAATAGGCTTTATCTGCCTGCTGTAAGCTTTCAGCAAAATCATCTAAAAATGCTTGCGTCCGTGTGAAGGTATGCGGCTGGAATACCGCAACAATTTCCCTGTCAGGGTATTTCTGTTTAGCCGCTTCAATCGTAGCCTTAATTTCAGTCGGATGATGGGCATAATCATCGATTAAGATTTGTGAACCGATTCTTTTTTCAGAAAACCTTCTTTTTACACCTTGGAACGTTTGTAAATTTTCTTTCACCGTTTCTACATTAATTTCTTCGTAATGACATAAACCAATAACCGCGAGTGCATTCAATACACTATGGTCGCCGAAGGTTGGGACCCGAAATGTGTCATAGAAGGTATTACGGATAAAAACATCAAAGCTTGTTCCATCTGTTGTCTTCACAAGATTTTTAGCTTGATAATCGTTTTCCTCGCCAAATCCATAAAATAAAACCGGAACCTTTGCCTGAATCTTTTGCAGCTGCTCGTCATCGCCATAAGCAAAAATTCCCTTTTTCACTTGGACAGCCATCTCTTGGAAAGCGGAAAAGACGTCATCAATATTGGCAAAATAGTCGGGATGGTCAAAATCAATATTTGTCATGATGGCATAGTCTGGAAAATACGATAGGAAGTGTCTTCTGTATTCACATGCCTCAAAGACAAAATACTCCGCACCTTCTTCCCCTTTCCCTGTTCCATCACCGATTAAAAAGGAAGTGGGCTTTGCCCCTGCAATAGTGTGGGCCAAGAGGCCGGTTGTAGATGTTTTTCCGTGTGCGCCTGTAATCGCGATGCTAGTAAAATTTTGCATAAAGTCGCCTAAAAAGCGATGGTACCGAACTATAGGAAGGCCAAGCTTCATAGCCTCTTGAATTTCTTCATGGGTATCAGGAAATGCATTTCCTGCAATTATGGTCAATCCTGGCGTAATATTTTCCTTTTGGAAGGGAAGGATCGTGATCCCTGATTTTTCAAGGGCATCCTGGGTAAAAAAGTGCTTTTCGACATCGGAGCCTTGCACCTGAAATTTCATATCATGCAGAACTTGTGCAAGTGCACTCATTCCAGACCCCTTAATACCTACAAAATGGTAAATAGTCATAGAAGAACCTCCAACCAAACGTAATACTGTAAAACAGTATATGACATCTGTCTGTATTTGCTAATTGTCTTTTAGAATCTAAGAAACGTATCGATTAATTATTTCATGAATGAAAACCATTTAATTATTATACCATTGTTTTTTTATAAAAACTATTTGCGTTCTTACATTTTATATTGGCAAGTCTGTTCTCCAGTTTATTATTTGTTTCGGAAAACAAAGAATGCAACAGTTTACGAAAATGTACTAATCTAATCCTGCATAGTTTCCAGATCAGCTTCTGTTATTAAAACATCACGCGGCTTGCTGCCATTCGCACCGGTAATATAGCCGTTTTGTTCAAGCATATCCATTAATCTAGCGGCTCGGTTATAGCCAATTTTGAAGCGCCTTTGTAGGCTCGAAGTGGAAGCACCGCCTTGGTCAACAATATATTCACACGCCTCATAAAAAAGCTCATCTTCTTCTTCCGTTACTTGTGCCTTTTTAAGCAGTTCTTCCTGTTCAAACAAATACTCAGGCTCCCGCTGCTCTTTCACATGGGCAACGACAAGATCAATTTCCTCATCAGATACGAACGTACCCTGCAAGCGGACAGGTTTTGAGGAGCCATTTTCTAAAAATAGCATATCGCCCCGTCCAAGCAATTTCTCTGCACCGCTAATATCGATAATCGTGCGCGAATCCACTTGTGACGATACTGAAAAGGCGACACGTGTTGGGATATTGGCTTTGATTAATCCTGTTATAACATCCACTGATGGTCTTTGTGTCGCGACAATTAAATGAATACCACAGGCCCTGGCTTTCTGAGCAATCCGGCAAATCGCCTCTTCCACATCTGCTGGTGACATCATCATTAAATCGGCTAACTCATCAATAATAATCACAATAAATGGCAGCTTATCGGAATAGCGCTTATGCTTCATGGCCAGTTCATTAAACCGGTTGATGTCGCGGACACCGGTATGCGCAAACAGTTCATACCGTCTCTCCATTTCATCCACAGCCCATTTTAATGCTGCTGTTGCCGCCTTTACATCCGTGATCACGGGACTGACTAAGTGTGGAATTCGATTATAGGGTGCAAGCTCGACCATTTTTGGATCGATTAGTAACAGTTTTAAATCTTCCGGACGTGCTTTATACAACAGACTAATCAAAATGGAGTTAATACATACACTCTTTCCCGATCCGGTGGCCCCGGCAATTAGTCCGTGCGGCATTTTTTTCAAGTCGGTAACAATTGGTTTTCCGGCGATATCAAGACCAAGCACTGCCGTTAATGGTGAAGAAGACTCGTGAAAAACGCTGCTCCGGATAATCTCGTTTATTAACACCGGCCGTGATTTTTGATTTGGCACCTCTATCCCAATCGTATGCTTTCCGGGGATGGGGGCCTCAATTCGGATATCTCGTGCGGCAAGACTTAGCTTTATATCATCGCTTAAGTTGGTTATTTTGTTAACCTTTACGCCCGGCTCCGGTTGTACCTCAAAGCGGGTGACGGCTGGCCCCTGTGTCACATTAACTACACTGGCTCCGACATTAAAATTTTTCAAGGTTTGGTTTAACAGCTCTTCTTGCCCCTGTAACCACTCGTGATCCCTGACCTCTGTTACCGGCGGGTTTAACAAACTGGATTCAGGGAGTACATATACACCAGCTTCAAAGGTTTCTTCTTCGTTATTTACGATTGGTTTGATTACTTGCTTTTCGATTGGAATAAACTCAGCCGCTTTTGCTGACTGCTGTTCCAATTCCCTTTTTCTCTGTTGTTCTGACTGCTGTTCCAATTCCCTTTTTCTTTGTTGTTCTAACTGCAGTTCCAATTCCCTTTTCCTCTGTTGTTCTAACTGCAGTTCCAATTCCCTTTTTCTCTGTTGTTCTGACTGCAGTTCCAATTCCCTTTTCCTCTGTTGTTCTATCTGCAGTTCCATTTCCCTTTTTCTCTTTTGTTCTTCCCATTTTTGTTTGTCCTGCTTTAGCATCATCACATTGAAGGGTAAACGCGAACGTTTTGGAACTTCTTCGGGTTCAGGGTTTGGGACAGGTGCATCAACGTCCTCACTTGCAGCTGCCAATTCAGCTTCCGGATTTACAGACTCAGCTCCTGTTATCGTTTCTGCTTTTTCTTCAATTGGTTTTGTAAATGTAACTTCAATCCGTTCTTCCTCGACAATAATTGGTTGCACCGGCTGATTTTCAAACTCTTCTTGTAAAAAATGACTTAATTCATGCTCCACAATTACATCGGACTTTTTGGGTCTGTTAAATCCAAAAACTGGCGAAGGAATTTCCGTAGGACGAAACGCGCCCCCTGTTTTTGGTGAAATTTCTTTTATTGTTTTAGGTATTTCCTTTTTAACCACCGGTTCTTGCGGTTTTTCTACTTTTCTTCGTCTTTCAGAAACCTTCTCAGGTCTCCAAGGAAGGAAACTTTCCTGCTTTTCCTTTTGAAGCTTCTTTGACGGCAGTGGTGAAGGATTACCACCTTTAGGGTATTGATAAGAAATTCTCGTATCTAAATCTTTTAGACTATCATATTGACTTGGAGGCGAATGGGTATCCGGATAATGATTATGTATTGGGAAATCGTTATATTCCTCTACGTCATCTTTTTTAAACTTTTGTAACAAATCGTGAATCCAACTCAAAACTATCACTCTTTCTACTTCTTCTATCATTCTATTTTATACAGTAATGCTTATTTTTTCGAGATAATTCTTTAGAATGAGTCGAAATATATCCCAATTGGATATATCAGGAATGTATGAAAGAAAAAAGACCACCTTTTTATGTGATCCTCTTTCCCCTTATTTTATATCAGAATTTATATCATTCGACTTTGAGAAATGTCCAGCTCCAGCGCCCTAGCGGCTAGTACCCTTCGCTCTCCGCCCTACG
>NZ_AJLS01000145.1 GCF_000307875.1 Neobacillus bataviensis LMG 21833 | reverse complement strand
ACGAGCCGGCGAGAAGGTTGCTCTTTAACCTTCTTGACGGATTGGCTTATGACCCCGAGCCCCTAGGCGCTGTAGCTGGACAATGATAAAAGGCGCCCAACTGGGCGCCTTTTATCATTATTAGCATTCTTCTGGTGACCCTTGAGCCGTTGCTGTCCGAAACGAGGAACCGCAGCCGCAGGATGCAATGGCGTTCGGGTTTTCAATCGTAAACCCGCCGCCCATCATGGACTCTTTATAATCAATTTTTGTGCCTTGGAGAATCGCAGCACTTTCTTTATCAACTAACACTTGGATTCCGTGCTGCTCAAACTGAAGGTCATCCTCGTTTACCTCGTGTTCAAAGCCCATGCCGTAAGACAAGCCGCTGCAGCCGCCGCCCTTTACACTAACGCGTAAAAAAGCACCTTCTTCTTCATTATGCTTCATCATTTCTTTTACGTGTAGTGATGCCGCTTCCGTTACAATTACCACTTCGTTACTCATTTAAACTCCCCCTTTTGCCTGAGGCCTTTATTATAGTATATACACTTGGCACTCCGTACTCAAATGTTTAGATTCTTATTTTTAACATATGATACCTATATAAAAAGGGAGCGGCATGCTCCCTATTAATTAAAACATTGGGTTTTCCTCGAGGTATTGATAAATGTTGTCGACCAGTTCATCTGGTGTGTTTCCTGTTACGACTTCTCCGTTTACTAATGCATAAAGAGTCATGGCACATTTCCCGCAATACCCGAGGCATCCATATTCAATAATATCCAAGTTTGGATCTTTTTGTAGTTTTTCAAGTGCCCTTTGAGCACCGTTTGCCAAGTTGCTAATACAAAATTCAATGATTGGTTTAAACATTGCTTTCACTCTCCACAACTACTTATCCTACTCTATTTACCGTTTTCAGTCAATTACCATGTTCTTGGTATACGTGTCAAGAACAGGATGAAAAATGTTGTTATTTCGACACAACTTAGATATACTCGTATGTGGTTATTAAAACGGAAAATTATCTTAGAATACTTATGAAAACCGGTTAGAACAAAGGGGAATAAAAAAATGAAAAACCTTGTCATTCTTGGAGGGGGATATGGCGGGATGAAGATATTAAGCGAACTTCTTCCTAACCATTTACCTGAGGACGTAACGATCACATTAGTCGACCGAGTCCCTTACCACTGCTTAAAAACTGAGTATTACGCATTAGCGGCCGGCACGATTTCCGATAAAGAAGTACGCGTTGCTTTTCCCGAACATCCTCGTTTGGTGGTAAAGTACGGCGAAGTTACTGGGATAGATACTACTGGTCGAAAAATAAACATGGCGGACGGTGAACAACTTGCCTATGATGACCTGATTATCGGTCTTGGTTGTGAGGATAAGTATCATGGCGTACCGGGGGCTGAACAATTTACCTACAGTATCCAAAGCATTGAAAAAGCCCGTCACACTTACTCCGTGTTAAATAATCTTGGCCCTGGCTCTGTGGTAGGTATTGTCGGTGCCGGCTTAAGCGGAGTTGAATTAGCGAGTGAATTAAGCGAAAGCCGTGAAGACCTGAATATCAAATTATTTGACCGTGGGAAGCATATTCTTTCCGCATTTCCGGAGCGGTTAAGTAAATATGTCGAAAATTGGTTTGTTAGAAACAATGTTGAGATTATTAATAATTCCAATATTACCAAGGTGGAAGAAAATCGTTTATACAATCATGATGTGCCAATTGAATGTGATGTCATCGTTTGGACGGCAGGTATTCAAGCCAATAAAATCGCCCGTGACATGGATGGGGAAAAAGATCGATCAGGAAGGCTAATTGTAACCAAACACCATCATCTACCAACTGATGAACATATTTTTATCGTTGGAGACTGCGCCAGTTCCCCACATGCCCCTAGTGCCCAACTAGCGGAAGGACAGGCCGAACAAATTGCAGAGGTATTGAAGAAACGCTGGAATGGTGAACCAGTACCTGAAAGTTTCCCTCCAATCAAATTAAAAGGCGTTCTTGGCTCTCTTGGAAAAAAACAAGGCTTTGGGATGATGGCTGACCATGCGATTACAGGACGTGTCGCTAGGATGTTAAAATCTGGTATCTTGTGGATGTATAAATTCCATAATGGATGATAAAAAGAAGAAGCATTCCGTGAAGGATGCTTCTTTTACATCGCTTTATACCCATATTTCTCAAGTTCCGCAAAAACGGTTTTTAAGCGTGGATTGCCTTCGCCGACGATTTTTTCTTTTATGACGACGACTGGATAAAACATGTCCTCATCGATCACTCTTTGGGCAAAGCTTAATTTTTCACTCTCACCGGTGGGCTGGTAAATATCCACATAGGTCATCTTAAACGGTTGTTCAGGGAATTTTCTAGCAATCGCTGCTTCCAGCCATTCAAATGTTTCTTTGGAAGAAGGTAAATTCACACAGCTTGGGCATAATGTTTGTGCCCCATAAAGAACAATTTCCACTTCATTGCTGTTCATAAAAATCATTCCTGTCGTTTTTCTTTTATTTTACTATAAATACTAGGGAAATGTCTGTAATTGTGTATTTTCCTAATTTCTGAGAATGGATTTTTACTACGGATGACATTATAATGTAAGTAGGAAAGGAGTCGATTAACATGGAAGAACAAGAAATGTTTGGGCAAGTTCAAGAAGTATTAGATAAATTACGTCCATTTCTTCTTCGCGATGGCGGGGATTGCGAATTAGTAGATGTAGAGGATGGTATTGTTAAGCTCCGCTTACTTGGTGCCTGCGGCAGCTGCCCAAGTTCTACAATCACATTAAAAGCCGGCATCGAAAGAGCTCTTTTAGAAGAAGTTCCAGGTGTTGTAGAAGTAGAACAGGTTTTTTAAAAAATGTAATCAAAGCGATTGCCTCAGGCGGCAATCGCTTTATTTATTAACCAAAAAGCCACTCTAGCTGCGGCAAGTTCACCTGTTTTATTGGCGCACCCGATAGTTGAAAGAAACCTGCCAAAAACCGCTCATATTCACCTGATTGTCGCAAAATCTTACTAAGCCTCTCCTCCAACACCTTTTTTTCCTGTTCAGAACTGGTGATATAGTAGCTCTCAACACAGTCAAAATAATGAAGTGGAAAAACAAGTCGTGAATAAAGTAAACGCCAAGAAAAGGACGATAACGGCGAAATGCTTTGGTATTCCTCGAAAAACTGCCTTAATTCCACATCATACGTCTGGATATTGCGAAAATACCTTTCCCTTGTCCATTCAGCCAAATCACGGCTTCGATGGTCAAACACCCAGTCAAACGGATTTTTAATCGTATATTGACTATGGGGTCCCCATGTTTTATTGGTAAAACGTTCATGACAAACTGTACCGCTATCTGTTTCTACCGGTTCATCATCAATCTCAGTATCAACTAAATATTGAATTGCATTTTCCGTTAGTCCAAGGTAATAAGGAAAAGAGTCAATAAACATCCGTTCAAACTCATCCTCAGGTGTTTGAAAGAGGAGACCATTCCAAACCCCCTCCATTTGCTCAAGGCGCTTTTCCCACAACGACTTCCATTCCCCAATCCTGCTTGATCGTTCGATTTGAAAAGGAACCCTCCGGCCACGCTCATGGAATTTAGCCAGCTTCCGGCCCAATTTTATCTTTCGCTGCTCTTCCATCTGCCGGTTGGCTAACACACAATATTTATTTTGTTCCCATGTTGTAATTAACTGACCTTCCTTCGATGGCAGAAAGATGGGAACATGTTGGTCACCATAATTCCGTAAATGCTCCGCAATTTTTTCAAGCTCGGTAATATCAGCCTCTTCCTTACCTATCGGTCTAGAAATTAAATACAGCCAGCCATTACCCCGAAGCGCATCAAAAGCATCTAATTTTACATATTCCTCTACCGTAATTCCATATTGGTTTTCAAGCATTTTTTGAAGCATCTTTAGTCCCACCTTTTTTCAGACCTTCTCTACTGTCATGTATATGTAAGGATTTCGAAAAACTTGTTGTTTTTAAAAGAGAACTCCCAGTTTACAAAGGATTTTTCCATTCGAAATTGCATATATTATGGAAATGAAGTATATAATTAGTCAAAATCCAAAGAAAAGGTGATCATAGAATATGGCAGACGACAAAAAAGTGGATCTATCCGAAGAAACTGCACGCAGATGGCTGAAAGAACGTGGGGTTGAAATCCAAGACATGGCCGATTTAGTCTTCTTTTTGCAGGAAAAATATCATGAAAATTTGAAAATGGAAGATTGCATCGCAAACGTCGAACGAGTCCTTTCGAAACGAGAGGTACAAAATGCCATCCTAACAGGAATCCAGCTTGATATGCTCGCTGAAAAAGGCATGCTGGAAGAGCCTTTGCAATCCATCATCGGAACAGATGAAAGTCTCTACGGTGTCGACGAAATCTTGGCCTTTTCGATTGTGAATGTATATGGTTCCATCGGCTTTACCAACTATGGATACATTGATAAACTAAAGCCGGGGATTTTAGCACATTTAAATGATAAATCAACAGGGGAATGCCATACCTTTTTAGATGATATTGTTGGGGCAATTGCCGCTGCCGCTTCAAGCAGACTAGCACATAGGGCAGCACGGGCTGAAAAGGAAAAATCATAATAAACAAAAAGGATGGGAGATGCCCCCCATCCTTTTTGTTATAATTCCCATTCATCCAATGTATTGATTGAATAGGTCGGCATCCGGTCATAACCGGCAAGCAATTCTTTTGTCGTGACACCTGTATGAACCAATAAGGTATCCATACCGGCATTCATTCCCGCTAAAATATCAGTATCATAATAATCACCAACCATTAGCGTTTCTTCCTTTGCCGTTCCTAACACCTTTAAGGCCTGTTCCATAATAATCGATTCCGGCTTGCCAATAAAAATGGGCTTTGTTTGGGTGGAAACGGTAATGACCGATGTCAGTGACCCGTTACCCGGAAGCAGCCCTCTTTCGGTAGGGAGAGCTATGTCCCCATTTGTAGAAATAAACGTTGCCCCATTGCGGACAGCTAGACAAGCTACCGCTAATTTTTCATAGTTAATTTCACGGTCGATCCCTACAACGACAAAATCGGCATCCTCGCCTGCAAATGGTAATCCTTTCTCTTCAATAGCGGTCCGAATTCCCTCTTCGCCAATCACATAAACGGAAGCGTCATTCTTTCGTTCATATATATAATTGGCCGTTGCCTGACTCGTCGTAAACACGAGTTTATCCTCTGCGGGAATATCAAAGTCATTAAGCTTTTCAGCCACCTGTGCCGGCGTTCTTGATGAATTATTGGTCACAAATAAATAAGGGATTCCGTGATGATGAAGTTTTTTAACAAAGTCAGATGCCGCCTCAATTCGCTCTGTTCCTTTGTACATGGTTCCATCTAAATCAATTAAATAGCCTTTATATTTTTTCAAGTTCAATCACTCCTAAACATATCTTTCCCATCAAAAAAGAAAAAGACCGCACTCACGGTCAATTTTTAAACGCTGAAACCGGTCCTAATTCATTTATGAGATAATCGCGGACATTCGCAGAGAAACCCTCTAATTCCGGCAGATACTGAGAAAATTGCGCCTGTAATTCGCGATGGTCAATTTCGATGTAATCATGGACAAGCATTTTTCGATATTGTATGAGAATTTTAAAACGAGTGCCTGTTTCAGCCGTGATCACTTTCTCATCGATTAAAATGTCGATAATATCTTCATAACTGCCTGGATCACGCATGATAAAACCATCAATCATGGCATTCCCAACATCCAACACCGCTTCAAGCATCATTTGACATAAGCGCTCTAATGCTATCAGTTCTAATGGTGCAGACCAGTTTTTTTGGCCGCGGAAGAGGTTGATTAGGTTTTCTAAATAGTGTAACGTCGCTTCAATTTTTTCTCTATCAACAAAATACATCCAGCCCACTCCTCTATGTAGTCATTCCAATTTATTGTACCACATTCCTTGTCCGGTTCGTATTTTTTCAGGACAGCAGAAATCAGTGAAACATGCCCCAAAATTTGTTACTATATAGAGGATGAAAAACAGTTCTAACCACAAAGGAGATCAATTCATGACAGAACGCTATTATTTATACGATGATACAGAAGATACGAAAACCAGATTTATCAGCTTTGTTGGCGAAAATCAGCGCTTTGATTTAGCCATTATTCAAACCAACCGCCATTATGGAAAGAGCCTAGTTCTGGATATACAGGGGAATCGTTTTGCCATCATTGGACATGATGATCTGGAGGAAGAAGGCTATTTAGAATTTGCTTTTCAATTAAACGAGGAAGATGCCGAGGAACTGCGCTCCTTCTTAACTGAAATCATCTAATCCACACATGATTTTCACCCCACCTTGCAATACTAATATGCAAAGGGTAAAGGAGTGAAAGCATGGGAAATAAAGACTCTGAGAAATATACGGAATTATCAAATGTAGAAAAGCAACATAATTTCCTCACGGCTCAAGAATTTCCGGAAGGTCCGTTTGGTTCTCCAATTAGAAAAGATGATCCGGTGCAAAATAAGAGCACACCTTGGAAAGAAGGGCAGCGGAAATATAGTGCCTTTAATTATGAATTCAAATCACTGCATCAGGATTTACCAAGACAAATGGAGGGTGCACATCCAACCCATGATGATCCGGATACCGACATACAGGAGCCTTATTCAGAGGGTTAAAAAAGAAAAGCGGAAGCGCCATGGTCAGCGGCGTATGGCCTGGAGCTCTCCAACTGAGATAAAGGAAACACGAAGA
>NZ_AJLS01000144.1 GCF_000307875.1 Neobacillus bataviensis LMG 21833 | reverse complement strand
AACACGGTGAGCTTCGCTGCTGATGTTGACTTATCGTAGGGCGGAGAGCGAAGGACACTAGCCGCTAGGGTGCTGGAGCTGGAAAATTCTCAAAGTTGATAACAAGAAAAATGACGGGGGTTAGACCTAAAACACGGTCACCCTCTTCCTTATTTTTTAAAGTTTAAACCTTAGGTGGTGAAAAGAAAATGTCTACCCTCATTGAAACAAGCGACCTATCCATTACCTTTGGCGGTCATACCGCCGTGGATGGTGTCAGTATTTCTGTTCCGGAGAAACATTTTAAGTCGATTATCGGGCCAAATGGTGCCGGAAAAACAACCTTTTTTAATCTCCTTAGCGGTCAATTAACTCCAACTCAAGGAAAGATCTTTTATCGTGGAAAGGATATCACGAAATTTTCGCCGACAAACCGCACAAGGGAAGGGATTGGCCGTTCCTTTCAAATTACCAATGTATTCCCTAATTTAACAGTATTAGAGAATGTAAGATTAGCAGTCCAATCGCAGGCAGGTGTCCGCTACCAAATGCTGTTTCATTATAAAAAATACCGTGCATTTGAAGACAAGGCATTAGAGTGGCTCAAGCTTGTCCTGTTAGAAGATAAAAAGGATTCATTAGCAAGCAATTTAGCCCATGGCGAAAAGCGAAAGCTTGAAATCGCGATGCTGCTGGCGCTTGAGACAGAAGTTCTTTTACTAGACGAACCAACAGCTGGGATGTCACTAGAAGAAGTTCCAGCCATTTTGGAGGTAATTAGAAGAATAAAGGAACAAGGGAACCGGACGATTATTCTGATAGAGCACAAGATGGATATGATCCTCGATTTATCGGATTCGGTGATGGTTCTTTTTAATGGAAGATTGCTGGCAGACGGAACTCCGGAAGAAATTATGAAAAATGAAACCGTTCAGTCTGCCTATTTAGGAGGTCAATACGATGAGCGACCTGTTGAAACTTGATAATGTAGAAACTCATATTGGACAATACCACATTCTCCAAGGCGTTTCCTTTGAAGTGAAAAAAGGCGAAGTTACCGTCCTGCTTGGAAGAAATGGAGCCGGGAAAACAACGACTTTACGAACGATTATGGGGCTAAATCCTGCTTCAAATGGAAGTATTACGTTCAAAGGCGAATCAATCCAATCCTTGCCGACTTATAGCGTTGCGAAAAAAGGCATCGGCTATGTTCCCGAGGATCAGGGGATTTTTGCTGGATTAACGGTGGAGGAAAATATGCGAGTTGCGATTCAAAATGAAAATGAAGAAACAGCAAAACGTATGGAGTGGATTATAAACCTTTTCCCTGACTTGAAAAAGTTCTGGAAAAAACCAGGAGGTCTCCTAAGCGGCGGGCAGAAACAAATGCTTTCCATCGCAAGAGCTTATGTGAACGAAAACGAACTGTTGTTAATTGATGAGCCAAGTAAAGGCTTGGCACCTATCGTTGTCGAGAAGGTAATGGAATCAATCTTACAAATGAAGGATCAGACCACCATCGTGTTAGTGGAGCAAAATTTCATGATGGCTAGCACGATTGGCGATTGTTTTTACATCATTGACGATGGCCGGACCGTCAGTCATGGCACAATGAAGCAATTAAAAGAAAATGAAGAAATGAAACGGAAATACTTAGGGATTGCGTAAGAAAGGAGGACATCCTAATGGATTTAATCATCAATTTAACCTTAAATGGCTTGGCAACCGGGATGCTGATTTTTTTATTGGCTGCCGGCTTAACGCTGATTTTCGGCTTAATGGACGTGCTGAATTTTGCACACGGCGGGCTATTTGCTTGGGGTGCTTATAGTGGTCTTTGGATTTATTCGCAGACAAATAGCTTTATCATCGGGATTTTAGGTGCAGTTTTGACCGGATTTCTGCTCGGAATTATCACTGAAAGATGGATTATTAAACCAGTTTATGGAAACCATGTACAGCAGATATTAATCACACTTGGCCTGATGCTTGTTTTATCCGAAATGTTGAAAGTCATTTGGGGACCCAATCAAATCACGGCATCGCCTCCAAATTATTTAAAGGGAAGCTGGGAACTGGGCGGCGTCATTATCATCAAGTACCGGGTATTTATTATTTTTGTTGGATTTCTTATTTTTGCCGGTGTGCAATATGTGCTTAAAAAAACCAAAATTGGCCTTGTTGTCAGAGCGGGAGTAATGAATAAAGAAATGGTGCAGGCACTTGGAATCAATATTCAAAGGGTGTTTATGTTTGTTTTTATGATTGGTGCAGGAATGGCGGCGCTTGGTGGTGTGCTTCTCGGGCCGTATTCCGGTGTCATCCATGCCGGTATGGGAATGGAATTCGCAATTCTGGCATTCATTGTCGTTGTCATCGGGGGGATGGGGAATTTCAAAGGTTCTGTGTTAGCGGCGATCCTGGTTGGGCTTTCTGGTTCATTTATGGCTTATTATGTTCCAGATCTATCATTGGCAGTAAATATGCTCCTAATGGCGATTGTGTTAATTATTCGACCGCAGGGATTATTTGGAGCGAGGGGGTGAGAAGATGCGATGGATTCAAGGAAATAGAATGACGGGTATCATTTTAGTCATTGCCGCTTTTTTGCTCCTTTTGCCGTTTGTCTATGAATCAAGAAACTTATTAATTTTATTAACACAGGTGTTTGTTTTTTCGATTTTCGCGATGAGTTATGACTTGTTGTTGGGATTTACAGGAATCGTTTCCTTTGGGCATGCGATGTTTTTTGGCATTGGGGCGTATACGATGGGGATTTTTATGAAACGGTTTGAACCAACGCTTGGGTATTTCTTTTTAGCCGTGCTGACAACAATTGTGCTAACCGCAATCGTCAGTTTTATTGTTGGATTACTCACTCTTCGTTTAAAAAGTCATTTCTATGCCATGCTAACCTTATCGTTATCAGGACTTTTTCTTGTACTGGCGGAAAAATGGCGGACGATGACTTATGGAAATGATGGCTTCACCTTTCGCGTCCCGGAATTGTTGATTGACCGGACTAATTTTTACCTGCTTTGTTTGATTGTCATGGTTGTAGTATTTCTAATTCTAAAACGGTTTACCAATTCCCCGCTTGGCCGGGTTCTTCAGGCGGTTAGGGAAAATGAACAACGAACGGAGTCATTAGGGTTCCATGTACTCCATTATAAAATTGCTGCAAGTGTGGTTTCCGGTGTATTAGCAGGCATCGCTGGAATTTTGTACGCTATTTCGCTTCGATTTGTAAATACAAGTGTGTTTGCAATGGATATCACCTTGGATGCTTTATTAATGACAATTATTGGTGGTGTGGGAACATTAGTCGGTGCCATGATTGGAGCAGGTTTAATAGAGTTTGCCCATCATTGGCTGACAGAACTGGCGAAAGAGCATTGGATCTTTGAGCGCTGGATTATTTTCTTTGGCATTATTTATATTTTAGTCGTGATGTTTTTCCCAAGAGGGATTGTCGGCACTTTAAGCTCGCTTACATGGAAACGAAAAAAACAACCTGCTGTTAAAAAAGAAGAAAAGATTGCGGGTTAGAGGGGGGAACACATGGATATCAATCAAATTACTTCCTTCGTCGTTCGGTTTCAACTTGCCGCAATCGAGAAAGGTACAGGCAAAAAACAATGGAGAATAAAGGTAACGCATGTCCAAGAAGAGCGGGAGACGTTATTTGAGTCGATTGCAGAAGCGCTGGAATTTATGGAGGAAAAGGCAGAGGAAGCATAGGTGAGCAGGTGATGGATATGCAAATTGGAATTTTGAGCACCGGAATTTATCTTCCTGAGGAATTTTTAACAGGAAAAGAGATTGCAGAGCTGGCAGGTATCCCTGTTAGGGTTGTCGAAGAGAAAATGGGAATCAAGAAAAAATATGTCCCAGGTTCTAGCGATCATACATGTGAAATGGGAATTGCCGCTGCGAAAAAAGCTATCGCAAAGGCTGGCATTGATCCATTGGAAATCAATCTTGTCATTTATATTGGTGAAGAACATAAGGAGTACCCACTTTGGACGGCTGGAATTAAGCTGCAGGAAGCAGTCGGGGCATTGAATGCTTGGGCATTTGATGTGGCGTTAAGATGCGGAACGACCGTTATGGCTTTGAAATTAGCAAAAAGTTTGATGGTGGCTGACCCTTCTATAAAAACCGTCTTGCTTGCAGGCGGGTATCGCAATGTGGATTTCATTGATTACGAGAATCCGAGAACCCGATTCATGTTTAATCTTAGTGCCGGGGGAGGCGCGATTCTTTTACGGAAGGGGCATAACGAAAATCTTCTATTAGAAACAGAACTTATCACAGACGGTTCTTTTTCGGAGGATGTGGTAGTGGTTGCCGGCGGTACGAAGAATCCGATGACAAAAGAGGCGATTGATTCTCGCCTTAATAAGCTCGATGTTCTTGACCCAGAAGGGATGAAACAGCGTTTAGAGCAAAAATCAATGGACAATTTTTTAAAAGTCATTCGTGAATCTTTACGAAAAAGCGGCTACCCAGAAGCAGATCTTTCCTATTTGGCGATTCTTCACATGAAAAAATCGGCCCATGAATATGTATTAAAAGAACTAGGCTTGTCCGAAGAGCAATCTATTTATCTAGAAGACTACGGACATATTGGTCAAATCGATCAAATATTGTCGCTGGAGCTTGCCTTGAAGGAAGGAAAAATCAAAGACGGTGATGTTGTCGTTTTGGTCAGTGCTGGAATTGGCTACGCCTGGGGCGCAACCACTATTAAATGGGGGAAGGGTGTTTGAAAATGGCTAACGTGGCGATGAAGGAAGTTCACTTGCCAAATGGAGAAGCATTGACATACAGGGAGAGAGAAGGCGGCGAGGTAAAGGTATTATTAATCCATGGTAATATGACATCATCAAAGCATTGGGATCTCGTCCTTGATAACATGGATGCGAAGTATAAGCTTTATGCGGTGGATTTGCGCGGTTTCGGCGGTTCTAGCTATAACAATCTAGTCATGTCGATAAAAGATTTCTCTGATGATGTGAAGCAATTTGTTGACGAAATTGATTTGAAAGATTTCGCCATAGTGGGCTGGTCAACAGGCGGTGCCGTTGCTATGCAATTTGCCGCTGATTACCCGGGCTATTGTAATAAATTGGTTTTATTAGCATCGGAATCGACGCGCGGTTATCCATTTGATGGGAAAATAAATGAAACGGATGTGCCACGGCGCTTTTCGCTGCATGAAGAGGTCAAACAGGATTTGATTCGAACGATCCCTGTGCAAACTGCCTACGACACGAATAATGTGGAATTATTAAAACTGATATGGAATGCGGTTATTTATACGCATAATCAACCTGCCCCGGAACTTTATGATGACTATGTGCAGGATATGAGAACACAGAGGAATTTGGCAGAGATCCATCATGCCAATAATACCTTTAATATTAGCCGTCACCATAACGGACTTGTTGATGGGAATGGGAAAGTAGAGTTAATTGATGTCCCTGTCCTTGTATTGCAAGGTGATCGGGATATGGTGATTTTAAAAGAGATGACAAAAGAACTTGTGGAAGACCTGGGAGAAAAAGCTAAGTTTGTAGAATTAAAGAATTGTGGGCATTCACCATTAGTTGATGATCTCCCGCAATTATTAAAGGCAATGACACAATTTTTGGAGGAGTAATGTATGAGGTTACAAGATAAAGTAGCAATCATTACAGGGGCTGCGGGTGGAATCGGCTTTGCTGCTGCCGAGAGGTTTGCCATGGAAGGTGCGAAGGTGGCGATAGCAGATTTTAATGCTGAGCAAGGGGAAGCACGTGCTCGTGAGCTGCAGCATGAAGGCTATGATGTTAGCTTTTTCCAAGTAAACGTAGCGGATCGCCAAAGCGTAGATCATATGGTGGAAAAGGTTCGTGGGGCTTTTGGAAAAATTGATATCTTGATTAATAATGCAGGAATCACAAGAGATGCGATGCTGTCAAAGTTGTCGGTTGAAGATTTCCAACAGGTACTTGATGTCAATTTAACAGGTGTATTTCACTGTACACAGGCTGTATTGCCAGCGATGATTGAAAATGGTCGTGGGAAAATAATTAACACATCTTCTGTAACTGGTGTCTATGGAAACGTCGGGCAGACGAATTATGCAGCCACGAAGGCAGGTGTAATCGGGATGACGAAAACATGGGCGAAGGAATTGGGGCGGAAAGGAATTACTGTCAATGCAGTAGCCCCTGGATTTATTGAAACAGGGATGACCGCGAAAGTGCCGGAAAAGGTATTGGAACAAATGCTGCAAATGGTGCCACTTGCACAATTAGGTAAGCCCGAGGATATCGCAAATGCCTATCTTTTCTTGGCATCTGATGAATCAAATTATGTAAATGGCACCGTGCTGCATGTAGATGGCGGAATCATGATGTAATGATTGAAGCGACCTTTTTGGGTCGTTTTTTTATGTGGTGAAATGGCACTCTGTAACTCCCCCGCAACTAAAAATGTGTAAGATAGTTCCATCTAGTAGTGAAGGAGCGATTGGTCGGTGAGGTGGGAACTGGATTGGCTGGAAAATCGGGCACGATTATCGCCAAATAAAATTGCCGTTATAGATGAATTGACAAACAAAGCTTGGACATTTGAACAATTGAATAAGCGAGCATACTCGACCGTAAGCTGGCTTTATACCCGGGGCGTTAAAAAAGGTGATCGAGTTGCCCTGTTATCGCCAAACCATATTAGCTATTTTGACTTATTGTTTGCCTGTGGAAAAATTGGCGCGATCTTCGTTCCGCTTAATTGGCGGTTATCAATGCATGAAATAAACGAGATATTGGCGGATTGTACACCGAAAGTAATCGGTATTCATCCGGAGTTCGAAGCTATAAGCCAACAACTAAATACCGTAAGTACCTTTTTAATAGGGGATGCCAATTACGAAGTGCAGGTTTCCTACTCCATTAGCGAGGAAATCTCAGAAACTGACCCGCTGGCGATGATTTATACTGGAGGGACTACAGGGAAACCAAAGGGTGTGGTGTTAAGCCATCAATCCATTCTCTGGAATGCGATTAACACCATTCTAAGCTGGGGGTTAGCGGAAGATGATGTGACGGTGAATTATATGCCCATGTTTCATACAGGAGGACTAAATGCCTTAAGCATTCCACTCCTCATGATGGGCGGGACAGTTGTCATAGGCGAGCCATTTTTAGGAGAAAAAGCGGTGGAAACGTTGCATCGATTTAACTGTACAACGATACTCCTAGTTCCAACCATGTATCATTCGCTTGTTCAAACAGACGAATTTCAGAAAAGCGACTTCCCATGTATGAAGATTTTTTTATCAGGAGCTGCACCATGCCCTATGCAAATTTATGAGGCTTTTCAGAAAAAGGGGTTAGCTTTTAAAGAGGGATACGGGCTGACAGAAGCGGGGCCTAACAATTTTTATATTAGTCCGGAAGATGCTCAAATGAACCGTGGATCTGTCGGCAAACCAATGCTGTTTAATACAATAAAACTAGTAAAAACAGATGGCAGTGAGACGGAGCCCAATGAGGTCGGAGAACTTTTAATAAAAGGAAAGCATTCCTTTTCATTTTATTGGAATCATGAACAGGAAACAAAGGAAACAGTTAAGGATGGCTGGATTCATACGGGGGATTTAGCGAAAAGGGATGAACAAGGCTTCTATTATATTGTCGGTCGAAAAAAAGAGATGATCATTACAGGCGGTGAAAATGTCTATCCACTTGAAATAGAGCAGTGGCTGGCCGCCCACCCAGCGATTGACGAAGTGGCTGTTCTAGGGTTGCCTGATGAAAAATGGGGTGAAGTGGTTGCTGCATTCATTACCTTTAAACATACTTACAGCATCCAAGATGAGGAATTAATAACATATTGTGAGTCAAAACTAGGCCGCTATAAAATTCCAAAACTATTCATTCGCTTAGAAGAACTGCCAAAAACCCATGTAGGTAAAATTGATAAAAAGAAATTAAAAGAAATGAACATTCATAGCTAAAAGGGGGAACATTGACGTTCTCCCTTTTAGCTTTTTTCGGCAAGATCCAAAGCGGGGCCTGACACCTTAAGGTCAACTTCCAGCTAAAACAAATCACTAGCACCATCAATAAATAATTTTGATAGAAGCGATTGTGTTTTATTAATATTGTAAACTAAATAAAAATACCTTTCTTCATTGAACCCATTAATATCATACATCTTAAGCATGTTTTTACTTGCATAACCTCTTGCAGCTATTTCCGAAATAATGGAGATTCCGACATCTTGGATGACAAATTGAATCAAGCTCTGACCATCCTCGATATAGGATATGACATTTAATTTGTCTTTTGCAATTTGGGTGTTCTTTAAGAATTTTTCCAGAAGCGCATTTGTACCTGAATCGGAACTTCGCATTACAAAAGGGTACTGCAATATGTCCTGAATGTTAACATCTCCCGATAAATTCACCTGATTTGAGGTAATCAGTACTAACTTCTCTTTCAATAAGGGAATATAGCGAAGTTTATCATCCTCGTATTTTTCACCTAATATCCCAATATCAACAGAACCATTGAGCACCTTTTCGGCAACATTTTTTGATGAGGACTGATTTATATGGAACATAACCTCAGGATATTTTTCTCTATATTGTTTAACCATTTTTGGAATCATAAATTGGCCAGGTACCGAACTGGCGGCAATTCGAATCATTCCTCTAAGTTCCATCATCCCCTGTTTTAAATCGAGCAATGCTTGGTCTTTAAGAAGTAAAAGTTTACGCGCCCAGCCATACAATCGTTCTCCATTTGGTGTAAGAATGCTTTCTCTGCCGACACGGTCAAATAATCTAAGCCCCAGCGTTTTCTCCAATCCTTGTATATGGGAGCTAACCGTGGATTGACTTAGAAAAATATCATCTGCCGCTTTAGAAAAGCTTTTATGTTCTACCACCTTTGTAAAAACATATAATTGGTGCAAATCCATAGGAATCTTCCCCTTATATATTCATATAATCGATTAATAGTAATTGGTGAAATAGATAAATTGTATTTCTATTAGCTTATCACTTTTCTATAATGAAATAGACTCATGTGTATGAATTGTTTGTGAAAATGTTCAGAAGGGAGAGGGAATTATGGTATGGGAACCAGATTTACTATATGATGCTGGACCGACTGGCTGTGGAGAATTGATCATGAATCTATTTTTAACCATAAAGAAAATGGAAAGTGGTCAAATCATTGAAGTCATTTCCTATGACCCCGGTGCAAGAGAGGATCTCCCAGCATGGTGCCGAATGCAAAGACATACTCTTCTTGAACGCAGAGATTTTGGCAAAACAAGCCACTACTTTATTGAAAAGGGTTAATCTAAACCTTTTACATAAAAACGAAAATAATGGAGGAATAAAAAAATGGCTGGTAAATTTTTGGTGAGTTTAACAAGTGCAAAAAATGATCCTGATAAAGCAACGGTTGGGTTTGTGGTTGCAAATGCCGCAGTCGCATCAGGACAGGAAACCGTTGTATTTTTAAATGTCGAAGGCGCTTACCTTGCCTCAAAAGGGTATGCTGAGGAAATTCATGAAGAAGGCTTTGCTCCATTAAAGCAGTTAATGGATCAGTTTGTAGAAGCAGGTGGGACCCTTTGGGTATGCAGCCCATGCTTTAAAAAGCGCGGATTAGAAGAAGAAAGCTTAATTGAAGGTGCAACGATTGTGGGCGGAGCAAAATTAGTAGAGTTCCTAAGCCAGGGTGCAGCTTCGATTACTTATTAAAATTAGGTGAAAAGCATGGAAACACCACATGCGGTTTGTGATGGCGGGGATTTAGATTGCGGATCTGGCTTGTTATTGATTATAAAAAAAGCGATGGATCCTTTGTCAGATGGTCAAATTCTTGAAGTCCGCAGCAGGGAGAGAACAGTGGCTGAGGATCTTCCGGCATGGTGCAGAATGGTTGATCATGGATTTTTAGGTTCGGAACCTGGTGACAATACAATACGGTACTTTATTCGTAAAGGATCTGCGCAGGTTGAATTGGAGCAGGATTTAGAGGCAGCAAAAGGCTATCAGTGGAGTGTTCGTGTTCGGGGTGAAAACGATCTTTCCGCTAAAATTCATTCCAGAAATCATACCCTTTTAGCGGGACAGCCGGCTGATTTTAGTCCAAAGGTTCATGCGCCAAGCGCAATTGATTATTTGCTTGCCTCTCTAGGATCCTGTTTGACAGTGGGCTTTAAGGCGCAGGCTTCTAAGCGAAATCTCGAGATTGATAATCTGGAGCTTTCTCTAAAAGGAGGGCTTGAAAACGTCCTTTTTCATATGGAATTAGAGGATGAAGGCAGCCCAAAACTGAATCAGATAACAGGAACCTTTTATGTCTCATCACCTGAATCAGAAGCAGTACTCGAGGATGTGTGGCTTAATACCCTCGAACGTTCGCCGATCTTTCAAACTCTTCACCAAACAGTAAAAATTGATATTAAGCTCGCGATTGTGTTTTAAGGGGGTATGAACCGATATGAATTTACCGAAATTTCCTACCACCGTAATTGGCAGCTGGCCCCGGTCAAATGAAGTTAAGCGGGCAATGCGCGATAAACGGGCGGGGAGAATAAGCGAAGCAGAGTTTCAGGAAATTGCTGACAAGTCAGTAATCCAATGCTTGAAATGGCAGGAAGAAGCAGGCATAGATATAGTCTGTGACGGCGAGCAGCGGCGTGATAATTTTATCTCCTTTGTGGCCGAACATTTAAATAATGTCCGGATGCTGATGGTGTCAGAACTGCTTGAATATGTTGAGGATAAAGCAAGTTTTGAAGAAATCCTTGGAACATTAGATGTGCCGGCATTCTCAATGTCAAACCCTGCAGCTGCCGGAAAAATCAGCCGTAAGAAGCCGTTGGCACTTGATGATTATTTATTTTTGAAAAAGCATACTGACAAAGCGATTAAAGTGACCTTACCGGGGCCGTACCTATTAACCCGAGCGATGTGGGTTGAGGGATTATCGAAGGAAGCGTACCCGACAAAAGAGGATTTGTCCATTGACATTATCAAAGTATTAAGAGAAGAAATGGAAGACTTAATTGCTGCCGGCGTAGACTTTGTCCAATTTGACGAGCCGGTCCTAACCGAGCTTGTTTTCACGCAAAAAAATGCCAACCGGACGTTTATGTGCGGTGCATTGACGGCAAAAGCCGATGCAGAAGAAGAAATCACCTTTGCACTGGACTTAATGAATCAGGTAACGGAAGGGATGTTGGGCAGGGGATCGAAAATCGGTGTCCATGTATGCCGCGGTAACTGGAGTACCCAGGAACAGGTACTGTTACGCGGTCCGTATGATCCGTTAATTCCTTATCTTGCACATGTAAATGTCGATCAGCTTATTTTGGAATATGCAACACCTCGTGCCGGGGAGCTTGATGCCATTCGTGACTTTGGCGGAAAAGAGCTTGGATTTGGTGTTGTTAATCCAAGGACTGAAACAATCGAAACCGCCGAGGCAATTGTGGAACGCGTTCAAGAGGTAAGAAAGTATTTGCCTGATGAAAAAATCTTTTTAAACCCAGATTGCGGCTTTGGAACATTTGCGCAAAGACCTATGAATAGTGATGAAATTGCTTTCGAAAAATTAAAGGTTATGACAGAGGCAGCAAGGAAGCTTAGGGAAATGATTTACGAATAGGAGGAGAAAATAATGGGACAATTGATGGACTTTAAAGTAGAGGGCAAAGGAAACGGAATGCGCCTCGATGCGGTTGCCGGCAAGCATAACATTGCAATTGATGAACCGGTATCATTTGGTGGTAAGGACTCGGCCATCGATCCGCTTTCAACATTTCTATCCTCACTAATTGCTTGCGAAAACGTCATGGCGCAACTAATTGCGCAGGAAATGAAGTTTGATCTTCAAGGAATTTCTTTCGATGTTGAAGGCAGCTTAGATTTGGCAGGACTAATGGGGGATCTTACAGTAAAACCCTATTTCCAAGAAGTCAAAGTGAAAGCGGTTGTTGAAACCTCTGAGCCGCAAGAACGAATTAATGAATTGCAAGAATCTGTTGACCTAAGGTGCCCTGTTTTTAGAACGTTAAAAGATGCGGGAATACCAGTTGAAAATCAATGGGTGAAAGCAGCGGTTATGGCTTAATAGTTCAAAGGAGTGATTGTTAAACAATCACTCCTGTTTTCATTTAATTTCAACTGGGCATTCCTTTAAATGGAATAAACTACCTTTTCAGAACTAAGACTTAAATCTAAAATCTGTGGCCATTTGCCATGACCGGAATCTATATTTATATGCCCGGAATTAGGTAATACAATTGATGGAAAGCCTAAGTTTAAATAGCTTTTTGCATCCTTCATAGTGCAATATGGGTCATTAGTTGAATGGATAAACAGCGTCTCCTCCGCGGCTCTTGATAGATTACTTTTCTTCAAAGGAACCGGATAAAAAGTTTTCGCCTCCGAGAGAATCACTGTCGGAGATGGAGGGGCCACAAGGATCACCTGTTTAGCAATGAGTTTGTTATGTTTTGCTGCATAATGAAGCCAAAGTAAACATCCGAGACTGTGGGTAACCACCGTGAGCTGATGATTAGCCGGAATGGTTTTAATCGCCGCATGTAATTCCTCCAGCCAAACCACCCTATTTGGTGCATCGAAGCTCGAAAAGGTAGGGTAACAAACATGATAATTTCTATTTGTTAGTTCCTTTGCCAGCCAGGATTGCCAGTGACCAGCTCCGCTTCCCCCTAATCCATGAATGATAAGAAAACTCTGTTCCATCATAAATCCCTCCTTTATGTTTCAAATAAACTATTCCGATTGATTAACTTGGTATTAATATTATAACCTTTTTTGACAGACAGCGCAACTAATGGGTGAAATATACATTTGCATTTAAAACGATAAACCATCAATATAAATGGATAGGTATTTTAGAAAGTAGGGGTTTTTTTGTCAGATTTTTTATCATTAGGTATTTCGGAAACCGTCGTTAATCAATTACGCGGCTATGGAGTCGCAAAACCGACACCAATCCAAGAACAAGCGATTCCATTTGTGATGAATGGTAACGATATTATTGCCCAGGCGCAAACCGGTACAGGGAAAACATTTGCCTTTATCCTGCCGATTCTTGAAAAAATTGATAAGGATGCAGCACATATTCAGGCGCTCATTGTCACTCCGACAAGAGAATTGGCCTTGCAAATAACGGCTGAAATTGAAAAATTGATTGCTGATCTACCTGGAGTAGCTGTATTAGCTGCTTACGGCGGGCAAGATGTGGATAAACAGTTGAAGAAATTAAAACGAAATCCGCAAATTGTCGTGGGGACACCTGGAAGGCTGTTAGATCATATTAGGAGAGAAACGGTCCGATTGTCAGAAATTTCTTTCCTTGTCCTAGATGAAGCAGATCAAATGCTGCATATTGGGTTTCTTGGCGAAGTTGAGGATATTATTCGGGAAACACCGGTAACTCGGCAAACCATGTTGTTTTCGGCCACGATGCCGCCAGAAATCCGGAAATTAGCCGCAAAGCATATGCGTGATCCTGAATACATTCAAATTGAAAAAACGCAAGGTCCTGCCGAAAATGTGAAGCAGATGGCAATTCATACGACAGACCGGGCAAAACAAGAAACGCTTATTGACCTCATCGAAACACATCGACCTTTTTTGGCAGTAATCTTCTGCCGAACGAAACGAAGAGTGAGTAAACTTTATGATGCGTTGAAAGCCCACGGATTTCCCAGTGATGAATTGCATGGCGATCTGTCACAGGCAAAAAGGGAACAAGTAATGAAGCGTTTTAGGGATGCAGAGATCCAGTTACTGGTTGCAACCGATGTAGCTGCCAGGGGGCTTGATGTTGAAGGTGTCACACATGTGTTCAACTATGATATTCCCGAGGATTCAGAAAGTTATATCCATCGTATTGGACGTACCGGCAGGGCAGGGATGACTGGCTTGGCGATTACATTATACGCTGCAAAAGATAAGTCAGCACTTGAGTTAATTGAAAAAGACCTTAAGATAACGATTCAAAAACAAAACCTGGTTGACCCAAATAAGGAAAAAGAAACCTCGAGGGATGCTAGGAAGGTTCGTCCACAAGGTCAAAACGAAAACCGCAGCCAGGGAAGAGAAAAGCAAGGAAGAGACAATCGAAATAGGAGCAAAACAGATCCTAGAGATGAACGAAAAGGGAATTTCCAGCCTAAACAACAAGGTAGACAATCTGGCAATCAAACCATTAAATCCGGAAGAAATTCATCAAGAGCAACTACAAGAAGAAAAAAATAGATCAAAAATGGGACTGAAGTTCATTTCAGTCCCATTTTGCTGTTTAGCTATTTATTCCAATTCCAGTGTTTGACTTAACCAGCACTTCCTCATATTTTTTCACATCAGCCTTTTGACTAGAGAAGATTGTTCCCAGGTATCCTGCAAGGAATCCGAGCGGAATAGAAACGATGCCTGGTGTGGTATAAGGGAAGATTGGATTACCGACAAAAATAGCTTTTCCAACTTCAGGGCTGAAAACGTTCGGGCTGATTATTACTAATCCAATGGCAGAGATCAATCCAACGACCATCGCCCAGACAGCACCAGTCGTATTAAATCGTTTCCAATAGATGGTATAAATGATAACTGGTAAGTTAGCACTTGCAGCAACTGCGAAAGCAAGTGATACAAGGAAGGCAACATTAAGTGTCTGCGCTCCTAATGCAAGAATAATGGAAATGACGGAAACATCAATTGCCGCCCAGCGCGCCATACTAACTTGCTGCTTTTCCGTTGCTTTTCCTTTGCGGAGGATCTCGTTATAAAAATCATGAGCAAAAGCAGATGCTGCTGTCAGAACAAGGCCTGCTACAACTGCTAGAATGGTCGCAAAAGCTACAGCGGATATAAAAGCGAATAACATATTACCGCCAATTGCTTTTGCTAAAAGTGGAGCAGCCATATTTCCAGCAGGGTTAGCGGCAACAATTTCAGAATTGCCGACAAAGGCTGCTGCACCAAAACCAAGGAAAATAGTCATTACATAAAAAATTCCGATAATCCATGTCGCATAAACAACGGAGGAACGAGCTGTTTTCGCATCTTTTACAGTAAAGAAGCGGACGAGAATGTGTGGTAATCCTGCTGTCCCAAGTACTAATCCCATATTTAATGAAATTGTATCAAGTCCGATTCCTTCAAAGGTGTTGCGGTTTTCATTTGGGCAAACATATCAGTTATGCTCCAATTAAACTTAGCAAACACAATCATCGAAATGATTAAAGTTCCACCCATTAAAAGCACTGCTTTAATAATTTGCACCCAGCTAGTGGCATGCATACCGCCAAAAATAACATATACAGTCATTAAGACGCCAACGATTAATACAGAGGTTGTGTAGGATAAGCCTAATAATAATTTAATAAGTGCACCGGCTCCTACAAGCTGCGCAATCATATAAAAGATCGAGATGGTTACCGTATTCATTGCTGCAAATCCGCGAATCTTTTTAGCATTGAAACGGGCTGCAATCATATCAGCAAATGTATATTTTCCAAGATTCCGGAGTGGCTCAGCCACTAAATAAAGAACAACGAGGTAAGCTACAAGGAAACCGATACTATAGAAAAATCCATCAAAACCTGTTAAGGCAATAGCACCGGCAATTCCAAGGAATGAAGCTGCAGACATATAATCACCAGCGATAGCCAGTCCATTTTGCCAGCCTGTCAGTCCGCCGCCTGCTGTATAAAATTCACTTGCATTTTTCGTTTTCTTAGAAGCAAAATATGTAAGGATTAACGTTACAAACACGATCCCAAGAAACATAATAAAAGCTGGAGTGTTCATTAGATCTTCACCCCTTCTTGAACAACTTTATTCGCCAATTCATCAAATTTTGCCGCTTTCTTTGAGTAAAGCATGCACAAGCCCCATGTCATAACGAATTGTAAGAATGCAAAAACCCATGCCCATGTTATACTGCCAATAAACTTATGATTTAGTACGGTTGAATAGGAAGTTAATATAGGTAGTGCGAAATAAAAGCAAAAAAAGAAAATAGTGATTGGAATAATAAATTTTTTCTTTTCGGAGAGTAATGCTTGAAATGATGGTGATTGAGCAATTGAACTGTAATCGCTTTCAGAATAGTCCTTGGGTTTTTGTGCCTCCATGGAAGCGCCCCCCTCTCATAATAAAAACAGTGCTTAAACATGAGGTAAAATGAAAAGACTTAATTGATTGGACATAAGATGAGGAAAAACTAGTTTGGAGCTAACAGGACGGACAAATTTAACAGATCACCTCCCTGAATGCAGACTTTTCTAAATTTTTAAATCCAAAAAACAGGAAAATATATTTATCTTTCAAAGACATCCAGGAATAAAAAAAGAAAACCCTCGCTACGCGAAGGTTTTCGGATTATGGAGACTAGGGGGATCGAACCCCTGACCTCTTGCATGCCATGCAAGCACTCTCCCAGCTGAGCTAAGCCCCCGATATTTTTGTTACAAGAAGAATTATATCCGGAATATAAAATTCTTGCAAGAGGAAATTTTGGGAAAGTGAATAAAATTTCTCTATTAGCTCATACTTTCAATTTCTACCTTCTGAACACCATCTAACGCAGAAACAGTCGCATAAACTTCAGTAGTCTTCTCACGGTAATCAACCGCGACTAATATTTGCACCAAATGATCCCCGTTATCTAAATCTTTGATTCGAAGCCTGCGAATAATATACTTTTTCTCAAGTAAAAATGTAATAGTTGTATCAATCTGAGCTTGGTCTCTAATAAAAAGCTGGAGCGTGATTTCTTTTTCCCGTAATTGTTTTGGACCAAACAGTTTCATTAAAAAAGGAACTAGTTCTACACTAATAATTAATAAGGCTACTCCTGCAAATGCCTCTAAATAAAATCCTGCACCTACTGCAATTCCAATCCCAGCTGCTCCCCAGATCATAGCAGCCGTTGTTAAACCTGAAATACTGTCATTCCCTCGTCTTAATATGACACCGGCACCTAAAAAGCCAATCCCTGAGACAATTTGTGCTGCAAGCCTAAGTGGATCCATTGTAATCTTTACCTCACCTGAGTCTGGAAACATATAGGCAGACTGAATGGAGACAATTGTCAACAAACAGCTTACAACGGAAATAACAAGACTTGTCTTAAGACCAACCGGCTTTCTCTTTAACTCACGTTCAAGACCAATGATAAGGCCAAAAATAGCAGAAATACCAAGCTTTATTAAAATATCGACATCCGCATTACTCATACTAATTCACGTCCAATTATATAGTTAGTTGTTTCTAATGTACGAAAACCTCTATCTCCTATTACATATACAATATTAGTTTGTTTTATGTGTTTAACCTACTTTAATTTTATATTATAAATGGGGGATAGATAAATGTATGTTAAAAAACTTTAAAAATTATATTGCAAACATTTCTTTATCATGTTATATTAAATCTCGTCCTCATCGAGAGAAAGTCAAACAGCGAAAAAAGAAATTTAAAAAGTTGTTGACATGAAGATGTTGGGTATGATACATTAATGAAGTCGCTTTTGGCGGCAGAGACATTTGTTCTTTGAAAACTAAACAAACAAAAACGTCAACAAACAATATTTTTAGTTACTATTAAGAAACTAAGCCAA
>NZ_AJLS01000143.1 GCF_000307875.1 Neobacillus bataviensis LMG 21833 | reverse complement strand
AAGCCAATCCGTCAAGAAGGTTAAAGAGCAACCTTCTCGCCGGCTCGTCTTATGCCTGTCGCCCCTGAGCAAGGCGCTTCCGCTTTTAGTTATACTTGTGGTTGATCAGAGTACTTTTTCTTTTCTTTTTCAGTTTTAATGGTGCCCTTCTTTTTAAGCTCTTTTGTCTTAAATACATACCATAGTGGACCAGCAATACAGATAGAAGAATAAACACCGACAAGTAATCCTACCAACAAGGCAATCGAGAAGTTGCGGATCGATTCGCTGCCGAAAATAACGAGAGCGACGACAGTGATTAACACGGTTAAGACGGTATTGATAGAACGTGTCAAGGTTTGACGTGTGCTTATGTTTAATACTTCAGCAATATCTGCATTGGTCTTAAGGCGTCTTTTCTTATGCATATTCTCGCGCATCCGGTCAAAGGTAACAATGGTATCGTTGATCGAATAACCAACAATCGTTAACACAGCGGCGATAAAGGTTAAATCAACTTCAAGTCTCGTAATACTGAAGAACGCTACCATAAAGAAAGCATCGTGCAGCAAGGAGACAATCGCAGCAATGGCCATTGATAATTCAAAACGGAAACTTACATAAATAATAATCCCTATAGAGGCAATTAATAGCGCAATAAAGGCATTTTTCGCTAATTCCTTCCCGATGGTTGGGGAAACGGTGCTAACGTTTGGTTCGGAACCATACTCCTTATTAAAATCGGATTTCAGCTTAGCAATTTCATTTTTCGAAAGAACACCGATAAGCCGGGCTGCCCCAATATTCTTCTTTTCCCCCGAAATGACCACATCATCTGTTTTCAGATGAAGCTTGTCAAATGAGCTATTAATTTTTTCAACAGTTAACGGAGTGTTTGATAAGATTTCAACTCGAGTACCACTAGTGAAATCAATCGCTAAATGCAAGCGAAGTACGAGCAGCACCACTAAACCGGCTGCAAGAAGAACCCCAGAAATCGTGAAAAATTTCTTTCTATGCTTAACAAAATCAAGTTTATCAAATCGAGTCGGAAGATCTAGTGTATCAACATTTTCAGAGATGTCCCTGATATCAGCCTGTTTGATACCAAACCAACTTGCTTTCTTTTTGAATATTCCGCTATGAACCCAAAGTCCTAACAATAGACGAGAACCATAAACGGCTGTTAAAAAGCTCATTAGGATACTGACAATTAACATCGTCGCAAACCCTTTAACCGAGCTTGTCCCATAGGCGAAAAGCACACCAGCAGTCAAGAGAGTTGTAAGGTTAGAGTCAAGAATCGATGTAAATGCATTTTTTTCACCAGCTTGGAATGCTGCTTTAATGGATTTACCCACTTTGAGTTCTTCTCTGATACGTTCATAGGTAATAATGTTGGCATCGACGGCCATCCCAATCCCAAGGATAATTGCAGCAATCCCCGGCAAGGTCAGAACACCATTCATCCAGTCAAATATTAACAGAACTAGATAAATATAAATGGATAACGTAACGGTAGCAATGAAGCCAGGAAAACGGTAATAGAAAAGCATAAATAGGTAGATGATTGCGACACCGATGAGTCCGGCCAATATCGTATCATTTAATGCTTGTTCACCAAATTTTGCTCCGACGGAAGTAGAGTAAACTTCCTTCAGCTTTACCGGTAAGGAGCCGGCATTTAAAAGATTAGCTAAAGTAGTAGCCTCTTTCGAAGTGAAACTGCCAACGATCGAAACCGTATCTTGATTAAAAATTTGCTTCACTGTTGGAGCTGACAAGTATTTTGGATTCGGTTTTGTTACTTCCGTTTTAAAGGAATCTTTTCCTTCTTCAAAATCAAGCCATATGACAAGCACATTGTTTGGTGCCATGTTCATAATTTCTTCTGAAACTTTACGGAATTTATCTGCGCTTTTTAATGTCAATGAAACGCTTGGAGCACCATTTTCATCAAATGTTTGCTTTGCCCCGCCTTGCTTTAAGTCTGATCCGTCCATCATCAAACGGTCATTCGCGTCTCTGAAGCTTAAATTTGCCTGCGTAGACAACATTTCACGAGCCTTGTTTTGGTCAGTGACTCCTGCGAGCTGAACACGAATCCTGTCAGTCCCTTCGATTTGAATGTTCGGCTCACTCACACCAAGGACGTTAATCCGCTTATCGAGTGCTTCAGCTGTACTAGCCAAAACTTCTTTATCAATTTTCTGACCCTTTTTCGCCGGCTTAACTTGATATAAAACCTCAAATCCGCCTTGAAGGTCTAGACCAAGCTTAATATTGTTTAAAATGTTCTTGGTTGTTGCCCCCATTGTGCTCCCGACAATGAGGATCACAAGAAAGAAAGCAATAATTCTACTGCGCTTTACCATTATGTATAGTTCCTCCTTAGTGCCTGTGCAATTGCACTGTTACATCCTAGCCTTATTGTAAAATAACGAAAAGTCACTGATACCATTATGGAATAAGTAGGAATAGCTGTCAATTTGAAAGTTGAGGGTACTATTTCAATAACTCTTTTAAATCCGCTTCATTCTCCATTGAAAATTCGGCAGTTTTATATGCCTCAATAGTTGCAAAGCTGATGTAATCACTTACCCTTACAGAAAGAATTTCTTGAATCAACTGGTAAAGTTGTTTCTCTTCCTGTTCCTTTTTCCACTTTTTCTTCACCAAGTACTCCCATAGCTCTTTTTCGGTTACAGAATCATAACCCAGCAAGCGAAATTCCGCGAGTTTACTTGCACATGCCGGTTGTACTTGGGTACGAAAGTGATCGTATCTACCGCTATTATCCATTATATCTTCCTCCTCGGGCCATATCGCTATCCTAATAAATGGAACCATTGCAAAAAGCTTTATTCTACTTGTCATGCTTTGTCCACTATTAGGCATATAGTTTATTGTAAATGAATTCTTCTTTTTTGAGAAGGTGGGAAACTGCATGTCAAAGTTTTTAAAAGGGACTTTTATCCTATTAATTGCCGGATTTGTCACAAGAGTCCTTGGCTTTATTTATCGTATTGTCCTTGCCCGCAGTATTGGTGAAGAAGGCGTCGGCTTATATATGATGGCATATCCAACGTTTATTCTAATGGTAACCATCACGCAGTTAGGACTTCCGGTAGCCATCTCTAAGAATATTGCTGAGGCGGAAGCTAGGAAGGATTATGCTGAAATAAAAAAAATCCTGGTCGTTTCTCTCGCAATCACAGTGGGATTATCAATCATTATTACGCCTGCATTATTCTTCATGGCACCCATTCTATCCACAACATTATTCACTGACCAAAGGACTTATTGGCCATTGATTGCCATTGCTCCTGCGCTGCCGATCATCGCTGTTTCCTCTGTCATTAGAGGCTACTTCCAGGGACGGCAAAACATGCGTCCATCAGCTATTTCACAGATTTTGGAGCAGATTGTCAGAATTACCTTAATCGCAACTGCGACAAAAACCTTTTTGCCTTTTGGAGTTGAATATGCAGCCGCTGCAGCAATGGGGGCTTCTGTTTTAGGGGAATTACTTTCACTCCTTTATCTAGTCACCACATTTAAATTAAAAAAGCGGTTCAGGCTCCGAAAAGGTTTCTTTCAATATGTTCATAAAGGGAAACGGACATTCAAAGAATTAATGGAGATTGCCCTGCCAACAATGGGGAGCAGGATGATTGGTTCAATCGCCTGGTTTTTTGAGCCGATTGTTGTTGCCCACAGTTTGGCGATTGCCGGAGTCATTGCCGTGAATGCAACAAAACAATATGGCTCATTGACCGGCTATGCCATGCCGCTGTTAATGCTGCCGTCCTTTATTACTTTTTCTTTATCTACAGCACTTGTCCCGGCCATCAGCGAGGCTAATTCCAGAAATGATCTTAAATTAATTGAATATCGCCTGCAGCAAGCTTTGCGTTTTGTTTTTTTATCAGGCGGACTAGCTGTTATTGTTCTTTATGTATTGGCAGACCCGCTTATGCAGCTCATGTATGGCTCGACAAAAGGCGCCTATTTCATCCGCATCATGGCACCCTTCTTTTTGTTTTATTATTATCAAGGCCCGCTGCAAGCCGTTCTACAGGCATTAAACCTTGCAAGGGCGGCGATGATAAATAGTCTTATAGGTGCCGTCGTTAAAACGGCTGTGATTTTTTTACTCGCTTCCCAGCCCTCCTTCGGAATTACAGGAGTGGCGATTGGAATTCTCGTTGGCTTTGTTTTGGTTACGATTCTTCATTTTGCAACCGTATTGAAAAAAGTCACCTTTTCTATTTATATACGCGATTATCTAATAGGGTTTCTAGTGATGGGGGTATCCGGTTGGTTAGGTTATTGGGTCTTTGAAAATACGTTGATTAATGGACACTTAGCAGTAAGGGTAATCACCACTGTATTCGCAATGGCTATTTCCTATTTCCTTATGTTGGTTGTCTTCCGCTTAATAAAAAAGGAAGAACTTACACGAATTCCGTGGATTGGAAAGCTATTTTTCAATTAAACAAAGAAGACATGCCGATGGTACGGTATGTCTTCTTCCTATTCATCTTGTACATCAATAAAGAACTTTCCGTTTTCATAGCTGCAAAAGGATATTTTTTTTACTTCCCGATAGCCCTTTTTTTTCAATTCTTGGCGCAGCCATAGATTTGTCTTATTTATTCTTTTCAAATTTTCCTCTTCAATCGTACCATCCAAAATTAATGGGATGGTAATATCTCCATTCTTAGATGGAGTCTTTGGTTTTTTTGGATCCTCCAATTTTTCAATAACGGATAAACTACCTGACGATTCAAGGATGGCAAATTCAACATCCGCAATACTGCGAATGTCCTTTTCTCGTAATTGAGTCATTAAATCATCAAAATTGTAGCGCTGCTTCCGCATTGCGGCTTCGTCAATTTTTCCCCTGTTTATGATAATGCTTGGTTTTCCTTCTACAAGATTCCGGAACTTTTTACTCTTTAATGAAATGATTGCCATACAAATTTGGACGATCATTAAAATAACCATCGGTAAAATCGCATGGGTGAACTTGACACTAGGTTTTTCAATGGCAACGACTGCAAGTTCACCAATCATGATAAAAACCACTAGATCCAGGATGCTTAGTTCACCAATTTCCCTTTTTCCCATTAAGCGAAATATCACCAGGATGAGTAAATAAAAAGTGATTGTTCGCATTCCTATTGTTAAATAATCTGCCACAGCTGTCCGCCCCTTTTTTTCATTCAATACTATTGTTTATCATCTTGCATGAAAAATAAGAGGAATTAAATTCCATAATCCTCTCGAAGTTAGTAAAATGGAGAAATTTTTATTCTACTTTTTAGCTGCCATGAATACGCTTGTACTAGGAAAGAAACTTGCTTGTTAGATCCGGCACTACAGAAAATCAATTAAATATCATGCTGGTCTAAAGCTCTGAAGGGGGAGAGTTAAAATCGAATCGAAAAGTTTTGGCACATCCATTTTGTACGGATTAATTTTTATTTTCGCTTTTGCTGTGATTTGCAGCCTTATTTTTGCTTTTATCCTTAGATTTACGTCAACTCGGGAAGGCTCGCTTCAATATGTTATAACCGCTTTATCTTTCATTGGACTATTCGGAGGTGGCTTTCTTTCCGGAGGGAAACGGAAAGAAAAAGGCTGGCTAATTGGCGGATTAACGGGGCTTATTTATTCATTTGTGGTATTTTTGTTTCAATACCTTGGTTTCGATCGATTGTTTGATGCAGAGCAAGTGATTTATCATACCTGCTATACATTAATCGCGATGATGGGTGGTATTTTAGGTGTGAATATCGCCACAAATAATTCCCGGCGTTCAGCATAGAAAAGCGCAAGCGCCCTGGTTAGCGGCGTATGGCCTGGAGCGCTCCAACTGAGATAAAGGAAACACGGTG
>NZ_AJLS01000142.1 GCF_000307875.1 Neobacillus bataviensis LMG 21833 | reverse complement strand
CTCGAGGTCACAAGCCAATCCGTCCAAAAGGTTAAAGAACAACCTTTCGGCCGGCTCGTCTTGTGCTTGTCGCCCCTGAACAAGGCGCTTGTGCTTTTCTATTGACACCTTACCCCCTTTTTTGATAATTTATTAGTATAATTAGCACTCGGTAATGATGAGTGCTAACAGAGGTGATGAATGTTGTTAACAGATCGTCAATTGTTAATTCTGCAAGTTATTGTTGATGACTTTATTCGATCTGCCCAACCAGTCGGCTCAAGAAGCTTGTCGAAAAAAGAGGAAATATCCTTTAGTTCGGCTACGATTCGCAATGAAATGGCCGATCTCGAAGAGTTGGGGTATATAGAAAAGACACACACCTCGTCAGGGCGTGTGCCTTCGGAAAAAGGTTACCGGTATTATGTAGATCATTTATTGTCTCCTCAAGTATTAAACAAGCAGGATATATCGATTATTCGATCCATCTTTGCTGAAAAGATTTACGAGTATGAAGAGATCATTCAAAGATCGGCCAAAATTCTTTCTGAGCTGACCAATTATACCTCGATTGTTCTTGGTCCAGCAGTAAGTATTAATAAGCTGAAAAAAATCCAAATCATACCGTTAAACAAAGAGACTGCAGTTGCCATTTTTGTTACGGATACCGGTCATGTTGAAAATCGTACTTTTTCATTACCTGCCTCTATGGATGCAAGTGATTTAGAAAAAACAGTAAATATTTTAAATGATCGGCTTTCAGGTGTTTCCTTAGAGAGTTTAAACGATAAGATTTATAAGGAAGTAGCAATGCTTTTAAGGCAGCACATTCATAATTATGATTTAATGCTGCATACGATCGCTGATTCTTTGAAAATGCCAATCCATGAAAAGCTTTTCTTTGGTGGAAAAACAAATATATTAAGCCAACCGGAATTTCATGATATATCAAAAATACGTACATTACTGATGATGATTGATCAGGAAGAATGGATCTATAATTTAATTCGGAAAGATTCTGCAGGCATTCATGTCAAAATAGGCACGGAAAATAATATTACCGCCATGGACAATTGCAGCTTAATCACTGCTTCCTATTCAGTTGGTCAAGAAAAATTAGGTACGATTGCTATCCTTGGTCCAACGAGAATGGAATATTCGCGTGTGATCGGTTTGCTCCAATTTTTAAGCAGTGATTTGACACAAGTCTTAACGAAACTGTATCAAAATAAATAGCACTGGTAATATTGAGTAAGGGTGGAATGCCTTTAATTTCACACCTTTTACCATGAAAATATAGGTTTCATAATATGTAACAAATGCTTTAAGGGAGGTGAGTAAGTTGACGAATGAAAAGAATAATACGATTAATGAAGAAGTAGAAATTGATGTTAAAAATACTGAAAATGTTGAACTTACCGATGAAAATGCGGCTGAAAGTGAAGCGACAAAACAGGCAAATGTTGATCCAGTCGTAGAGCTTACGAAAGAAATTCAAACGCTAAATGGTAAGATAGAGGAAGCAGAGAATCGGTATTTACGACTTCAAGCAGATTTTGATAATTTCCGCCGTCGTTCTCGGTTAGACCAAGAGGCGAGTGAAAAATATAGAGCTCAAAAGTTAATTACAGATTTACTGCCCGCACTAGATAATTTTGAAAGAGCCATGAATGTAGAAGTTGATCATGAACAGACCAAGTCTTTATTACAAGGGATGGATATGATCTACCGTAGTCTTTTAGAGGCCTTGAAAAATGAAGGTGTTGAACAAATTGAATCCGTAGGGAAAGAGTTTGACCCTCATCATCATCATGCTGTCATGCAAGGTGAAGATGAAAACGTTGGATCCAATATTGTTACAGACGAATTTCAAAAGGGCTATCTATTAAAAGACCGCGTGATTCGCCCAGCAATGGTGAAAGTTAATCAATAATTCTACATATATATTAGGAGGAAAAGGCAATGAGTAAAATAATTGGTATTGACCTTGGTACAACAAACTCTTGTGTGTCCGTACTTGAAGGCGGGGAGCCAAAAGTAGTTCCTAATCCAGAAGGAAATCGCACAACTCCGTCTGTTATTGCGTTTAAAAACGGCGAGCGCCAAGTTGGGGAAGTGGCAAAACGCCAGGCGATTACAAATCCAAACACCATTATGTCGATTAAACGCCATATGGGAACAAATCATAAAGAAAATATTGAAGGCAAAGATTACACACCGCAAGAGCTTTCTGCCATCATTCTTCAATATTTAAAATCCTATGCTGAAGATTATCTTGGGGAGCCTGTGACAAAGGCCGTTATTACAGTACCTGCTTATTTTAATGATGCAGAACGTCAAGCAACTAAGGATGCCGGAAGAATTGCCGGTCTTGAAGTAGAGCGAATCATTAATGAACCGACTGCAGCTGCTTTAGCTTACGGTTTAGATAAAACAGATCAAGATCAAACCATTCTTGTTTATGACCTTGGCGGCGGTACATTTGACGTTTCTATTCTTGAACTTGGTGACGGTGTATTTGAAGTAAAATCCACCGCTGGTGATAATCGCTTAGGCGGCGACGATTTTGACCAAGTGATTATTGATTATTTAGTGGAACAATTCAAAAAAGATAATGGAATCGACCTTTCTCAAGATAAAATGGCTTTACAACGCTTAAAGGACGCAGCTGAAAAGGCGAAAAAGGACTTGTCAGGTGTGACTTCAACTCAAATTTCATTACCATTTATCACTGCAGGCGCAGCTGGCCCGCTTCATCTTGAAGTAACTATGTCAAGAGCGAAGTTTGATGAACTTTCTGCCAACTTGGTTGAACGGACAATGGGTCCAACTCGCCAAGCATTAAGTGATGCAGGCTTGTCACCATCACAACTTGATAAAGTCATTCTTGTTGGCGGTTCAACGAGGATTCCAGCTGTTCAAGAAGCAATTAAGAAAGCAACTGGACAGGAGCCTCACCGTGGCGTAAACCCGGATGAAGTAGTCGCAATGGGTGCTGCTATTCAGGGTGGCGTTATCACTGGTGACGTTAAGGATGTTGTTTTACTAGACGTTACACCACTCTCACTTGGTATTGAAACTATGGGCGGAGTGTTTACAAAGTTGATTGACCGTAATACAACCATCCCTACATCCAAATCACAGGTGTTCTCAACGGCTGCAGATAGCCAAACTGCTGTAGATATCCATGTACTTCAAGGGGAACGTCCAATGGCAGCGAATAATAAAACATTGGGTCGCTTCCAATTATCCGATATTCCGCCAGCACCACGCGGAATTCCGCAAATTGAAGTAAACTTTGATATTGATAAAAACGGGATCGTAAATGTCCGTGCTAAAGACCTTGGTACAAATAAGGAACAACAAATTACGATTAAGTCTTCAACAGGTCTTTCTGATGAAGAAATTCAAAAAATGGTAAGAGAAGCAGAAGAGAATGCTGAAGCCGATAAACAGCGTAAGGAAGAAGTGGAGCTTCGCAATGAGGCAGACCAGCTTGTCTTTACAACAGAAAAAACGTTAAAAGATCTTGAAGGCAAGGTAGATGCTTCTGAAGTTACAAAGGCAAATGAAGCGAAGGATGCTTTAAAAGCTGCTATTGAGAAAAACGACCTAAATGAAATCCGTACTGCAAAAGATGCATTACAGGAAATTGTTCAAGCATTAACTGTGAAGCTTTATGAACAAGCGGCACAAGCACAGCAAGCGCAGCAAGGCGGAGATGCAGGCCAAACTACTGCTAATGATGATGTTGTTGATGCTGAATTTGAAGAAGTTAAGGAAGATAAATAATCGGCTGAGTAACAACCAAAAAAGTCAAAGTCAGTCAATGGGCTTTGGCTTTTTTATTGCAATAGAACTATTACAGGTGTTAGAATAATCTTTATGTGACAGATTCGGGAGTGGTAATCATGAGTAAACGGGATTACTATGAAGTGCTCGGTGTAAGTAAGAGTGCTTCTAAGGATGAAATAAAAAAAGCTTATCGCAAGCTTTCCAAACAATATCATCCAGATATTAATAAAGAGCCGGATGCGGCTGATAAATTTAAGGAAATCGCTGAAGCATATGAAGTGTTAAGCGATGACCAAAAGAAGGCTCATTATGACCAATTTGGTCATACCGATCCAAACCAAGGTTTTGGCGGCGGGGCTGATTTCGGCGGCGGCTTTGGCGGCTTCGAAGACATTTTTAATACTTTCTTCGGGGGCGGAGGCGGTTCAAGAAGACGTGACCCGAATGCGCCTAGACAAGGAGCAGACCTCCAATATACAATGACTGTTTCCTTTGAGGAAGCAGCGTTTGGAAAAGAAACAGATATTGAAATTCCACGTGAAGAAACCTGCGAAACATGCAGCGGTTCAGGTGCAAAGCCCGGAACAAAACCGGAGACTTGTCAGCACTGCCAAGGAAGCGGGCAGTTAAATGTAGAGCAAAATACTCCATTTGGCAGGATTGTTAATCGTCGTACATGCCATTACTGTAATGGTACGGGGAAAGAAATAAAACATAAATGTTCAACCTGCGGTGGTAAAGGAAAAGTGCAAAAGCGCAAGAAAATTCATGTCAAAATTCCTGCCGGTATTGATGATGGCCAGCAGCTGCGCATGGCAGGTCAAGGGGAAGCAGGATTTAATGGTGGGCCGGCTGGTGACCTTTATGTTGTTTTCCAAGTACGCCAGCATGAGTTTTTTGAAAGAGATGGCGATGATATTTATTGTGAAATGCCTATTACGTTTGTTCAAGCGTCGTTGGGTGATGAAATTGAGGTCCCAGCATTAAACGGCAAAGTGAAACTGAAAGTTCCAGCCGGTACTCAAACAGGAAAGAAATTCCGCCTAAAAGGGAAAGGTATTCCTAATGTACGCGGTTATGGTGTAGGGGATCAATACATTATTGTTCGAATTATTACGCCAACAAAGCTTTCCGACAAGCAGAAACAGCTTCTGAAAGAATTCGCCGAGCTTAGCGGAACCTCCCCTATCGGTGAACATGAAGAAAGTTTTTTCTCAAAAGTAAAACGTGCCTTTAAAAGCGAGTAAGGATTGGAGTTGGTAGAATGAAGTGGTCAGAAATTAGTATCCACACAACAAATGAGGCGATCGAACCTATTTCACATATCTTGCATGAAGCCGGGGCGAGCGGTGTAGTCATTGAAGATCCATTCGAATTGACAAAGGAAAGGGAAGATCAGTTCGGAGAAATCTACCAACTCAATCCAGACGATTATCCGGAGGAAGGCGTTATTGTAAAAGCCTATTTACCGGTAAATAGTTTCCTTGGAGAAACGGTAGAGGCAATCAAGGAATCAATTAATAACCTGATTATTTATGATATTGATTTAGGCTTAAACCAGGTAACAATTAGTGAGGTAAACGAAGAAGAGTGGGCAACCGCTTGGAAGAAATATTATAATCCCGTGAAAATTTCAGAAAAGTTCACAATTGTCCCTACTTGGGAGATATATGAACCGGTCAGCAGTGATGAGTTAATTATTGAGCTTGACCCTGGCATGGCTTTTGGTACGGGAACACATCCAACCACTGTCATGTGTATTCAAGCCCTAGAAAGAACAGTTCGTCCGGGAGATCGAGTAATCGATGTTGGGACTGGTTCTGGTGTGCTCAGTATTGCCGCAGCAATGCTTGGTGCCGAGGATGTTAGAGCTTATGACCTTGATGAAGTTGCTGTAACATCTGCAAAGTTGAATATTAAGCTTAATAAGGTTAGTAAAACAGTGACTATTTCCCAGAACAATCTTTTAGATGGTGTTCCGGAGAAATCTGCAGATGTAATCGTAGCGAATATTTTAGCAGAAGTAATTGTTAGATTTACGGATGACGTTGCACGATGTGTTAAGCCTGGCGGCACCTTTATTGCCTCAGGGATTATACAGCAGAAAAAAGATTTAGTGAAAGAAGCACTTGTGGCAGCAGGATTTGATATTATCGAAACCATTCTTATGGAAGACTGGGTTGCGATTATCGCCAAAAGGATATAATGATGGACAAAAGGGGTGTTAGAAGCCCCTTTTTATTTTTCAATCTTTCATTATTACCTTAAATTTTGTAAAATAAAGAGTAAAATGTTTTGAGAGGGTGTAAAAGTGTGCAACGCTACTTTGTTAGACAACAGGCAAATGATAATCAGTTTACCATTGCTGATGAAGACCGCCATCATATTGTAAAGGTTATGCGGATGCAGATTGGTGATCAGGTCATTTGTGTTGATCCGGAAGGAAAACAAGCTGTTTGCAGGCTTGCAGAAATTACCGATTCAAGTGTCGTTGCAGACGTTGTACAATGGAAAGATGAAGTTTCGGAGCTTCCGATTTCGATTACGATTGCAAGCGGCCTGCCAAAAGGGGACAAGCTGGAATGGATTATTCAAAAAGGAACTGAACTGGGTGCCCATCAGTTTCTTCCATTTTCTGCTGCCCGCTCAATCGTGAAGTGGGATGAAAAAAAAGCAGCTAAAAAATTAGAGAGATGGCAAAAGATTGCCAAAGAGGCTGCAGAGCAATCCCATCGCGTCCTAATCCCTGAAATCATAAGCACCATGAATTTTAAAGCGTTACTGGGAAAAAGTAAGGATTTTGATTATAAATTAGCAGCTTTTGAAGACGAAAGTAGAAACGGAGAAATGTCCGTTTTTTCTTCAACCCTTAAACAAATGAAAAAAGGGGAGTCTCTCCTTTTGGTTTTTGGGCCGGAAGGCGGCTTAGCTGATGATGAGATTCGGCTATTAAAAGAAAATGGCTTTGGTCTATGCGGGTTAGGCCCGCGAATTTTACGGACGGAAACGGCCCCATTGTATACACTTGCGGCCATTTCCTATCATTTTGAATTATTGAGGTGAGTTTACAATGGCAACAGTCGCGTTTCATACACTTGGATGCAAGGTGAACCACTATGAAACTGAAGCCATCTGGCAATTGTTTAAACAAGAAGGCTACGAACGAGTTGATTTTGAAGCAATTTCCGATGTATATATTATCAATACATGTACCGTTACTAACACAGGGGATAAAAAGAGCCGTCAGGTGATCCGCCGGGCTGTTCGGAAAAATCCGGATGCTGTCATTTGTGTGACGGGGTGTTATGCACAAACATCGCCAGCAGAAATTATGGCGATTCCTGGCGTTGATGTTGTCGTCGGAACGCAGGATCGAGTGAAAATGCTTGATTACATTGAACAATATAAAACGGAACGACAGCCGATTAATGGCGTAGGTAACATCATGAAAAACCGCGTTTATGAAGAACTTGATGTTCCTTCGTTTACGGACAGAACACGAGCCTCATTAAAAATTCAAGAGGGCTGCAACAATTTCTGTACCTTCTGTATCATTCCATGGGCTCGTGGTTTAATGAGATCACGTGATCCAAAAGAAGTAATTCGGCAAGCACAACAGCTTGTAGATGCTGGGTACAAGGAAATCGTATTAACAGGCATTCATACTGGCGGTTACGGAGAGGATATGAAAGATTATAATCTTGCGCTGCTGCTCCGTGATTTAGAAGCAGGTGTAAGAGGTCTTGAACGTCTCCGTATTTCATCGATTGAGGCGAGCCAGATTACGGATGAAGTCATTGAGGTTATTAAACACTCTAATATCGTTGTCCGTCATCTGCATATTCCGATTCAATCGGGTTCTGATTCAGTTTTAAAAAGAATGCGCCGTAAATATACGATGGAATTCTTTGGAGAAAGACTAGAGCGCTTGAAAGAGGTGCTTCCTGGCCTTGCCGTTACATCTGATGTCATTGTTGGTTTCCCTGGGGAAACAGAAGAAGAGTTTATGGAAACGTATAATTTTATTAAAGATCATAAATTCTCTGAGCTTCATGTCTTCCCATATTCGAAGCGAACAGGAACTCCTGCCGCACGGATGGAAGATCAGGTAGATGAAGAAGTAAAAAATGAACGTGTCCACCGTTTAATTTCTCTTTCTGATCAGCTGGCAAAAGAATACGCATCACTTTTTGATGGTGAAGTATTAGAAGTGATTCCTGAAGAGGAGTACAAGGAAGAGCCTAATTCCGGAAAATATGTTGGCTATACAGATAATTACCTAAAAGTGGTCTTCCCAGCAACAGAAGATATGGTTGGTAAGATTGTTAAAGTGAAAATTACTAAAGCAGGTTACCCATTCAATGAAGGTCAATTTGTACGGGTTGTCGAAGATACTGCGATTGTTAAAGAAGAAGTTTTTAAGCAGGAAGAAGCTGCTATTTAAGAAAAAGGAAAAAGACGGCGATTTAATTTCGCCGTCTTTTTTTACTATACAGGCCGCTTAGGCCGTCGGTCGTGGAAAAATAAGATCATTTCACCAAACCGGGTTGCAAAAGGTAAGACAAGCAATGAGGTTGCCACATTAAAAATCACACTTATATGCGCTAGCTGGACGTCTTTTCTGCTGGCAAGCAATGGTGCGTTTTCCGTCAGGATCGGAATCAGCGGGATAAATAGTAAAACCCCGAATACGTTGAGCCAGACATGTGCAAAAGCAGCTAATTTAGATTCCTTGCCACCGCCGATCGAGGCAATAATCGCCGTAATACATGTGCCAATATTTGCTCCAAGGACAATGGCAATACCGGCATCCAGCTGCAACAGTCCGGCAGTTAAAAATCCCATCGCAATCCCCGTCATCGCCGTGCTTGACTGGATAACAGCAGTGATAACAGTACCGGCTAATAGACCTAAAAGAAGATTGTCATTAATAGACAAAATAAATTTATTGATAAAACCCATTGTCGTTAATGGTTGCGCTAATAATTCGAACCCCTTCATCGCAGTAAAAACAGAGGCGATTCCAAATAAAAGCATGCCAATACTTCTTGCTTTTTTATTTTTAAATAAAATAAGTAGTGCACCACTAACGGCAAGTGGAACAAGGATGGCATCTAGATCAAAGGTAATAAGTTCCGTTTTAAAGGTTGTGCCGATATTGGTACCGAGAATAATTCCAATAGATTGAGGGAAGGTCATAATTCTAGCCGAAATTAACCCAATCGTGATGACCATTACTGCGGAGCTGCTTTGCAGCAATGCTGTGATGAAGGTTCCGGTTACCATGCCTTTTAACGGTGTGCTTGTTAATTTTATCAGCCAAGTTTTCAATTTATTTGCAGACAAATTAAATAAACCAAACCTAATAATGGTCATTCCAAAAATAAATAATAAAATACAAAGAACAAATAATAATATGTACGGCATGTCCCGGCCCCCCTCGCTCAATTGTATGGTCAAGGGGAGAAGGACATGTCATATTTTTAAAAATACTGATTAAGAATTTCAGTTGACCTTGTATCAAGGTTATATTATAATTGCAAGGTACATGGATTGAATGTTAGTGTGTTGTGTTTCGGAGGGAGGGAAAGAGAATGTCTAAAACCGTCGTTCGTAAAAACGAATCGCTTGAAGATGCTCTTCGTCGCTTCAAACGTACAGTATCAAAAACTGGTACTTTGCAAGAGGCAAGAAAGCGCGAATTTTATGAAAAACCAAGTGTAAAACGTAAGAAAAAGTCTGAAGCAGCAAGAAAACGTAAGTTTTAAGAGAGGGTGTAATATATGAGTCTTCTCGAGCGTTTGAATAATGATATGAAACAAGCGATGAAAAACAAGGAAAAAGACAAACTCTCAGTTATTCGGATGGTCAAAGCTTCCTTGCAGAATGAAGCGATCAAGCTTGGAACAAAAGAGCTTTCCGAAGATGTGGAGTTAACGATCCTTTCTCGCGAAGTAAAGCAACGCAAAGACTCCCTCCATGAATTTGATAAGGCTGGTCGTCAAGACCTAGTTGATAAATTGCATACCGAGCTCTCGATTGTCGAGCTGTATTTACCAAAACAGCTTTCTGAAGAAGAGCTATCAGAAATTGTTAAAGAAACGATTGCTGAAGTTGGTGCAACGTCAAAAGCGGAAATGGGAAAAGTGATGGCTGCGATTATGCCGAAAGTTAAGGGTAAAGCAGACGGATCTCTTGTTAATAAATTTGTACAACAACACCTTTCATAGTATTCTGACATAAAGACCGGAAGCATCTAGTGCTTGCGGTCTTTTAAGTTATTTTGACGAGAGTGAAACCTTTTACAGTTTCAAACGTAGTTAATAGAGTCAGTTGAAGAAAGAAGGGGGGGATCTTGAATGGTTGAATTTCTTACTGACCCAATCGTTGTAACCGTTCTCTTAACCATTGCGGGAGTGGGAATTGTAATGGAGCTTTTTTCCTCAAAAATAGGTATAGCGGGGTTTATTGGGGTGTTTGCGCTTATTTTGTTCTTTTATGGGCATTTCCAAGCCGGGCTGGCCGGATTTGGGACATTAACCCTATTTGTATTAGGAATCCTGCTTATCTTCCTAGAGTTCTTTCTACCGGGTGCTGTTGCCGGAACGCTCGGTGTTGCGGCCTTAATTTTAAGTCTTTTTTTAGCGGGCGAGAATGCCATGCAAATAGGCGTTTCTATCTTTATTGCCATTATGATTTCAATTATTGTATTCTTTTTGATGATTAAGACTTTCGGTAAAAAACTGGTTCTTTTTAATAAAATGGTCTTGTCAGAGACAGCCAGAAAAGAGGACGGCTATGTTTCAAATATTAACCGTACTGATCTTTTAGGAAAAGTCGGAACCGCATTAACGATATTAAGACCGGCTGGAACGATTATCATTCATAATGAACGAGTTGATGTTGTAAGTGAAGGCGGCTTTATTGAGCAAAATGCTAAAGTGAAGGTCATTAAAGTGGAAGGTGCCCGTATTGTTGTTAGAGAAGTCAAATAAATCATGAGGGGGTAAAAGAAATGGATGTTGTATCCGGTGGAACTATTTTTATTATTGCTGTAGTTGTCATTGCCTTAATCTTTTTAGGGATCTTATTATCATTTGTACCAGTTATGCTTTGGATTTCGGCACTTGCTGCAGGGGTTCGCATTAGTATTTTCACATTAGTTGGGATGAGGCTGAGAAGGGTAACGCCAAGCAGGGTGGTTAATCCGCTTATTAAAGCCCATAAAGCTGGTTTAAGCGTCACAATCAATCAGCTTGAAAGCCATTATCTTGCTGGAGGAAATGTGGACCGAGTCGTCAATGCGCTTATTGCTGCACACCGAGCCAATATTGAATTATCGTTTGAACGTTGTGCCGCAATTGACCTTGCGGGACGAGATGTATTAGAAGCGGTGCAAATGAGTGTTAACCCTAAAGTAATTGAAACGCCATTTATCGCAGGTGTTGCAATGAACGGGATAGAAGTAAAAGCAAAAGCTAGAATTACCGTCCGTGCCAATATCGAGCGTCTTGTCGGTGGTGCGGGTGAAGAAACGGTTGTGGCCCGGGTTGGTGAGGGGGTTGTCTCAACAATTGGTTCATCAGACAGCCATAGCAAAGTTCTCGAAAATCCGGATTTAATCTCGCAGACCGTTTTGGCAAAGGGTCTCGATGCTGGGACAGCCTTTGAAATCCTGTCGATAGATATTGCGGATGTGGATATCGGTAAAAACATTGGTGCAGAATTACAAACAGAACAAGCGGAGGCAGATAAGAAAATTGCCCAGGCAAAGGCAGAAGAGCGCCGAGCAATGGCAGTCGCTTCCGAACAGGAAATGAAGGCGAAGGTAGTAGAAATGAGGGCCAAGGTAGTGGAAGCAGAAGCAGAGGTACCTCTTGCAATGGCTGAAGCCCTTAAATCAGGTAATATCGGTGTTATGGACTATATGAATTATAAAAACATTTCCGCGGATACGGAAATGAGAGGTTCGATTGGGAAAATGACAGGTGAGAAGAAAGACGATAAATAAACCCCACATTAATTAAAATGGAGGGTGGGAGCTTTGGAAACAATATTATTTTTCATCATTGTAGGTATTATCTCAACAATATTTGGCAAATCAAAAAGGACTCAAGGTCAATCTCCTAAAAAGCCAATCAAAGTAAGTGGTATGGAGGATATCCGAACGCTATTTAAAGAGCTTAAAAATGAAGTCTCGCTTCCAGCTGCCCCAATTAAATCGGAGCAAAAAGTGGAAGTGCTGCAAAAAAGTAATCGAACGCTTGAACAAGAATATAACCAAGTCAGAAAAGAATCTGAATCGAGTCGGAAGGCGCTGGCAGCATCCCGTCTGCAACGAGAAAAGATGAAGGAACAAACAATCGAAGTGTCTAAGGACGAATGTGAACCGAGTATCTCAATGGAGCCAAATGCACAAACCTTGGTTAATGGAATTATTTGGGCAGAGATTCTTGGTGAGCCGCGCTCTAAAAAGCCTTACTTTCCCAAAAGAGGGTAAACGGCCTTTGGAAGTCGAATAGAAAAATATGTGCTAGAACCTTCTTTCATTTCATAAATATGAGATGAAAGGGGGTTCTTTTTTTATGGCAAAAAAATGGGGCCAGCGAGTTCGCAACTGGATGGCTAATAAAATGGATCTTCCTCAAGATGTCATGATGGATTTGCCCCGAATTACGATGATTGGACAAATCCATATATATATTGAAAATCACCGCGGGCTGCTCGCATTTACGGATAAAGAACTCCGTTTATTGTTAAAGCAAGGACAATTATTAATCAAAGGCAAGTCATTTGTGATTAAAACCATTTTACCAGAAGAAATTTTACTTGAAGGAAAAATAGATCAGGTTATTTATATCACTGATAATCCGGGAGGAACAAAATGAAGAACCAATGGATTGAATTCCTGTATGGCAGAGTCACTGTGAAAGTTTCGGGAAAGGGGCTTGAACGGTTTTTAAATGTGTTAACACGAAACGGTCTCCATATTTGGAACGTAAAACGACATGGGACTGACACGATTACCCTTCAAATGAGGCTTCAGGATGCAATGAAAATTAGGCAATTTGCGCGAAAAAATGAATGTAAAATTTCTTTTTTACGTCGAAGCGGAGTACCATTTTTGCTAAGAAGATTATTAAAAAATAGCGGCTTTATGTTGGGTGCAGCCGCCTTTTTATTCATCATTTTTTTCTTATCGAATGTGATTTGGGGTATTGACATAAAAGGAGCAAAGCCTGCAACAGAGTATCAAATTCGTAAAGAATTGGACAAGATGGGCGTTAAAATTGGGAAGGTACAGTTTTTTGTTGATAATGTGGAAGGGATCCAAAGACAATTAACGGAGAAAATTGGTGCCCTGACATGGGTTGGCGTGGAATTAAAGGGGACAACCTATCATCTGCAGGTTGTCGAAAAGAATGAGCCGAAAAAGGCGGAACAATTATCCCCGCAAAATCTCATCGCGAAAAAGAAGGCTGTTATTGTAAATATGTTTGTTGAAGCGGGGCAAACAATGGTTAATAAGAATGATATTGTGGAAAAGGGTGATTTACTCGTTTCCGGAATTTATGGACAAGAAGGCAGCCCTAAAATAGTGGCAGCTAAGGGTGAAGTCTGGGGGGGGACTTGGTATATAAGCACTGTCAAACTCCCCATGGTGACAAACTTTAACGTATTTACTGGTAAGGAAAAGCAAAAACATTCTTTGTTAGTAGGGAATTTAGAAATTCCCATTTGGGGTTTTGGGAAACCTGAATTCAAGAAATATAAAACAGAAAAGAATGTTCATAATGTTCATTTCCTAAAATGGAAGCTGCCGATTTCTTATATGAATAAAACGTTACGCGAAAGTGAGGATGTTCAGCGTACCTATTCGAAAAAGGAAGCAGAACATCATGCACTGGAATTTGCTAAAAAAGAAATAAAAACCAAGCTGGATGAAGATGCTATCATTAAAGATGAAAAGATTTTACACAAAGAGTATAAAAATGGTAAGGTTATACTAGATATTCATTTTAATGTGATTGAAAACATTGCAGTCGGACAACCGATTTCCAAGGAGACTCCTGAATGACAGAAAAATTAACAACCATCAATTTACAACTAGAAAATCCCTCAGAGGCTGTCAACCTGTTGGGAAATGCTGACCAAAATTTAAAATTAATTGAACAAGAACTAGGTGTTTCCATCATCACAAGGGGTGAATCTGTCAGCATGTCAGGTGATGAAGAAAAAGTCATCATGGCAGGACAAATACTAGACCGATTACTATTTGTGATTCGAAAGGGAATAAACATTAGCCAAAGAGATGTCCTGTATGCCATTCAAATGGCACAGAAAGGGACGCTTGATTATTTTGTCAATTTATATGACGAAGAGATTGGCAAAACTGTTAAAGGAAAATCAATCCGGATTAAAACGCTGGGGCAAAGGCAATATGTGATGGCTATAAAGAAAAGTGACCTCGTTTTCGGAATTGGTCCTGCTGGAACAGGAAAAACCTATCTCGCAGTCATAATGGCTGTGAATGCCCTGAAAAATGGACAGGTAAATAAGATTATTTTAACGAGGCCTGCTGTTGAGGCGGGTGAGAGTCTCGGATTCCTCCCAGGAGATTTAAAAGAAAAGGTGGATCCATATTTAAGACCGCTGTATGATGCCCTGAATGACGTTTTAGGAGCAGAACATACCCAAAGGTTAATTGATCGCGGAACAATTGAAATTGCCCCACTCGCTTATATGAGAGGCCGGACATTGGATGATGCCTTTGTTATTTTGGATGAGGCGCAAAATACCACACATGCCCAGATGAAAATGTTCTTGACTAGACTCGGCTTTGGATCGAAAATGGTTATCACGGGTGACCAAACACAAATTGATTTGCCTAAAGGGGCAAAATCGGGTCTAATTGCTGCTGAAGAAATACTGAGAAATGTGAATGGTTTATCCTTTATCTTTTTAGAACAAACAGATGTAGTTCGTCATCCGCTTGTCGGTAGAATTATCGAAGCCTATGAGAAAAAGACACCTTCACGGAATAATCAGGGGTAAACCTATTTTGGTTTATCCCTTTTTTCCATACTAACGTTTCTTTTTTTAAGATGAAACTTCTTATAAAAACTGTTATCATTTTACATAAAGCACACTTTCAGTAATAATATGTATAATCTTTTTTGCAATAAAGATGATTTATGGGCCGTGGTTGGAGGGAATTTAGTTGGATAAACTGCAGCAACACTTCATACGGATACGAAAGTTACTTGATTTTACCTTATTTCGAATCCTATTTTTCTTTGTATTAGGGGTTGTCCTCTTTGGAGCCATGTACAGTAATGTAAAACCGGAAAAACTAGATTTAAGCCTTTTTTCAGTTGCGGAAAAAACGATTCGTTCCCCTGGGACTGTAGAGGATAAAAAAAGTACGGAGAATAAGCGTAAAGAAGCCATTAACCAGGTGAAGCCAGTCTATGCGTTGAAAAATGAGTACACGCAAAATCGGGTGGATTTAATTACCTCCATTTTTCAAGCAGCGGTAGAGGTAAATGATGAAATAAAAGAGGAAATGAAGAAGCAGGAAGAATTAGTGGAGGAAAATCCGGCAAAAGGGGAGCCTAGTGTTTCTGATAAAATAACTAGATTAAAAACAAAATTGACCGCAGGTGTCGCGAAGGATCTCCCAAATCAAGTTTTTTCTACCTTAGTTGGGGCCAGTAATGATGAATTATCGATTGCAAAGGATTTAACTGTGACGGCAATCAACAATGTTATGACAAAGAGAATTTCGACAGATGAAGTGGAAAATGCTAAAAAGAGGGTCGAAGAGGAATTAAAGTATACTTCGTTAAATGATAATTTAAGATTGGCAGCAATCGATCTTGGCAGATTTGCTGTCATTCAAAATGAATTTTATGATCCTAATGCAACAGAGGAGCTTAGACAACAAGCTGCTGAAAGTGTAGAACCTGTAAAGATTCTTCAGGGGCAAATTATTGTTGAGGAAGGTAAATTAATTAATCAGGATATCTATCGGCAACTAAAACTAGTTGGTCTTTTAAATAATAATAAATCTTATAAGCCATTTATTGGATTAGTGTTGTTGATATCCATTTTACTTTCGGCGATTTATTATTATTTTTATCAAATGAAATCACTACCTGAAAAACGGCAAACGTTTTTATTAATGTACGGGATTATTTTCATTCTCTCCATTTTCATCATGAAAATTATTAGTATGCTGCAAATTTTTAACTTTGCTGGCATTGGTTATATTTTTCCCGCAGCACTTGGGGGGATGCTGATTAAGATTTTGATTGATGAAAAACTTGCCATCCTCATGTCGATTATTATGGCGGTTTGCGGAAGTGTTTTATTTAATGAAGGGGTTACGGGGACACTTAATTTTTCAGAAGGAATCTATATTCTCTTCAATGCCTTAGCAGCTATCCTGTTTTTGAACACCCAAAATCATCGGACAAAAATTTTACAAGCAGGCACATTTGCGGCGATTGTCAATGTTTTGGCCATTTGCGCATTAATGTTATTACCAAACGGACAGTTTTCGGGTATTGAGTATGGGTATTATCTTCTTACCGCCCTTGTTTCCGGTATTGGTTCGGCAGTTTTAACCATTGGATTATTACCACTTTTTGAGGCAAGTTTTGGGATCCTTTCGACCATGAAACTAATCGAACTTTCCAATCCAAACCATCCACTCTTGAGGAAAATCCTGGTGGAAGCGCCGGGAACCTATCATCATAGTGTCATGGTCGCCAATTTAGCGGAATCTGCTTGTGAGGCGATCGGAGCTAATGGACTCCTAGCTAGGGTTGGTAGTTATTATCATGATATCGGAAAAACAAAACGGCCTAACTTTTTTATCGAAAATCAAATGCATCATGATAACCCCCATGACCGCTTGCCGCCCGAAAAGAGTGCGAATATCATCATTGCCCATGTTACTGATGGATCTGCTATTTTAAAGAAATATCATATGCCAAAGGAAATCATTGATATAGCCGAACAGCATCACGGGACAACATTGCTGAAATTCTTTTACCATAAAGCACTTCAAAGTGATGCTGAAATAAAGGAAGAGGAGTTTCGCTATCCTGGTCCAAAGGCACAGACAAAAGAATCCGCAGTGATTGGGATTGCGGATAGTGTTGAGGCAGCTGTTCGCTCTTTAACACAGCCTACGGCAGAATTAATTGAATCGCTCGTTCAGAAAATCGTGGCTGACCGGCTGCAGGATGGTCAATTAAATGAATGCGATATTACGATTAAGGAAATTGAGACCGTATCACATGCGCTATGCGAAACATTAAAGGGAATCTTTCACTCGAGAATCGAGTACCCTGAATTGACAAAGACTAAGAAGGTGAAACAAGCATGACATTACTTATTGATTGTACCGACGAAACCAATGAACTATCAGAACAACAAATGCTTGAGATTGAAAGATTGATCAATTTTGCGGCAAACAGACTGGAGATTGAAGAACACAGTGAAGTTTCGGTAACATTTGTTTCGAATGAGAGAATTCAAGAGATTAACCGAGAATATCGGGATAAAGACATGCCAACAGATGTGATTTCTTTTGCCATGGAGGAACTAGGAGAAGGAGAAGTGGAATTAACAGGTGTAGAAATGCCCCGCGTCTTAGGTGATATTATTATTTCGATTCCTAGAACAAAGGAACAAGCTGAAGAGTATGGCCATTCTTTTGAAAGAGAACTGGGATTCCTTGCGGTCCATGGGTTCCTCCATCTCCTTGGGTATGATCATATGACTGAGGATGAGGAAAAGGAAATGTTCACATTGCAAAGGGAAATATTAGACGAGTATGGGCTCACCAGATAAGTCTAATTCATTCATAAGCTCGTTATCGTTTGCTTTTTCGGGAATCGCAATGGCTCTTAAAATGGAAAGAAATATGCGGTTCCATTTCATAAGTTCAATCATAGTTGTAGGGATGTCCTGTTACTTTTCGATTACAAAATTGGAGTGGCTATTTATTCTTTTCGCTATCGGGGGGATGTTTGCCCTTGAAGTAATGAATTCTGCTATCGAACGAGTGGTGGATCTTGTTACGTCAGACTACCATCCGCTGGCAAAACAAGCGAAGGATTTGGCGGCTGGTGCAGTTTTAATTTATGCCGCACTAACAATTGTAGTAGGAATGATTATCTTTTTACCCTACGTCATTAAACTATTTTAAGGCAGACTTGAATTAGCAGTTTGAAATAGTCGGAGGAATCCGCTAAAATGACATAATCAGCTTTCATTTAGAAGACAAGTTGATTTATGGGAAAATTCAAACTTTTTAAAATTGTATGTTACTTTTTCATTTCAAGTAATGATTTTCTCTGAATTTTGAGGTAAAATAAAGAAACAGCAGATACTTTGCTGGAAGGGAAGAAATTTTTGTGAACATTGAACAATTAATTGAAGAAGCAAAAAAGGCAAGAGACAAAGCCTATGTTCCTTACTCCAAATTTGGAGTTGGAGCAGCGTTGTTAACAACAGATGGAAAAGTATATCATGGCTGTAACATTGAAAATGCTGCATACAGTATGTGCAACTGTGGAGAACGGTCGGCCCTGTTTAGTGCTTATTCGCATGGTGATCGAAATTTTCAAATGCTAGCTGTAGTTGCTGACACTGACCGCCCATGTTCCCCTTGTGGTGCATGCCGGCAAGTGATCTCAGAGCTATGTCCAAAAGATATGAAAGTGATTCTAACCAACCTTAAAGGTGATATTCTGGAAATGACTGTAGAAGATCTCTTACCTGGTGCCTTTTCACCGGAGGATTTAAATGCAGAATAATGGGGATGAAAACGGATACAAATCAGGGTTTATTTCGATTATCGGCCGGCCAAATGTAGGAAAATCCACTTTCCTAAATCGGGTGATTGGTCAAAAGATTGCGATTATGAGTGATAAACCGCAAACTACTCGTAACAAAATCCAAGGTGTGTTATCACTTCCTGACGCTCAAATGATTTTTATTGATACACCAGGAATCCATAAACCCAAACATAAATTGGGCGACTTTATGATGAAGGTAGCACAAAATACACTAAAAGAAGTCGATTTGATACTATTTATGGTAAATGCAGAAGAAGGTTTTGGACGCGGTGAGGAATTTATTCTCGAAAAGTTTCAAACCGTCAATACTCCTATCTTTCTTGTTATTAATAAAATTGATCAAATCCATCCAGATAAATTATTGCCAATTATTGAATCATATAAGGAAAAATATGCCTTTAAAGAAATAGTGCCCATATCTGCACTTGAAGGGAATAATGTCGAGCGTCTATTGGAACAAATAAAATCCTTCTTACCTGAAGGGCCGCAATATTATCCTGCTGACCAAGTAACTGATCATCCGGAACGGTTTATCATTACTGAACTGATTAGGGAAAAAGCCCTCCACCTAACGAGGGAAGAGATTCCACATTCTTTAGCGGTTGTGCTGGACAAAATGGAACGGCGAGAGGGTAAAGATATTATTCATGTCATGGCCACAGTGATTGTTGAGAGAGATTCACAAAAAGGCATCATTATTGGAAAACAAGGAAGTATGCTGAAAGAAATCGGCAAACGGGCACGGGGAGATATTGAAAATCTCCTTGGGTCAAAAGTATTTTTAGAGCTTTGGGTAAAAGTCCAAAAGGATTGGCGTAATAAGATGTCCCAGCTTCGTGATTATGGCTTCAATGAAGATGAATATTAACAAATCACCCTAATTAAAATATTAACTTACACACCGGATTATGCATGGACAACATTAACAAATATTTCGTCTTATGATTTTGGCAAAGGCAGGCTATGATAAATGTAAGGTTGGGATGAACTTAAAGGCTAGTCTAAATAATGAAAGGTGGGGTTTTCGATGATGGATTTTACGTGGAAAGTATTCCTCCAGACAGGTAATATTGACACATATCTTCTCTTCAAAGAGCTTGAGAAGGAAAACCAAGAAATACCCGGAAATCTGAATGAAGAGCTAGCACAACTTGATTTTCCCGTTTCATAAGCAAGTCTTTCGCACGACTTAAGAAGGTGACTTTAAATGCTTCAGAAGTGTGAAGGCATCGTCATTAGAACAACAGATTATGGTGAAACCAATAAGATTGTGACCTTATATACAAGAGAATGGGGAAAGGTGGGCGTTATGGCTAGAGGTGCTAAAAAGCCTAACAGCCGCCTTTCTTCCATTACCCAGCTGTTTACACACGGATACTTCCTCGTACATAGAGGTACCGGCCTGGGCAGTCTGCAGCAAGGTGAAATTGCTACTTCATTGCGTTCGATTGGAGAAGACATTTTCTTAACGGCATATGCAAGCTACATTGTTGAATTAACCGATAAATGTACAGATGAAAAAAAACCAAACCCTTTCCATTTTGAATTGCTTTATCAAACATTGAATTACATGAATGAAGGCTATGACCCGGATATTCTAATGAATATTTATGAAATGAAAATGTTAAATGTAATGGGGATGTACCCCATCTTAAATCAATGTTCCGTTTGCGGTAGTACAGACGGAAATTTTTCTTTTTCCATTCGTGAGGGCGGTTTTATTTGCCACCGCTGTTTAAATAAAGATCCGTACCATTTTAAATTATCACCAGCTTCAGTAAAATTATTACGGCTATTCTATTATTTTGATCTTTCAAGGCTAGGCGATATTTCCGTTAAGGAAGAAACGAAGGCGGAGCTAAAAAAGGTTATAACGGCATACTATGAAGAATATTCAGGCCTTCATCTAAAAACAAAAAAGTTTCTTAATTCCATGGATCAGTTTCGCAATCTCTTATAATGCCTAGTTGACAATGGCAGGAGTTTTCGTTAAAATTCTGGTTAATATTATAATTGCTGTGACGGAAAGTAGTAATTAGACCACTCTATAAAAGCGAACCTAGGATAGTGAAAGCTAGGGTATAGGGCACTAACGAAGGCAGTCCTGAGCAATCGAGTGTTGATAAAACACGATTTAAAGAGGCTGCAATACTTGCAGCAATTAGGGTGGAACCGCGGGTAACTCTCGTCCCTATGCTATTAAAGCATAGAGACGGGAGTTTTTTATTTGAAAAAGAAAAGCGCAAGCGCCCTGGTCAGCGGTGTACGGCCTGGAGCACTCCAACTGAGATAAAGGAAACACGATGAGCGAAGCGAATCGATGTTGACTTATCGTAGGGCGGAGAGCGAAGGACACTAGCCGCTAGGGCGCTGGAGCTGGACATTTCTCAAAGTCCAATGATTTAAATTCCAATACTAAAGAAAAGGAGTAATAGAAAATGAATGTAACGATGGATCAAATTGTTTCACATGCAAAGCACAGAGGGTTTATTTTTCCTGGTTCTGAGATATATGGAGGTCTTGCCAACACTTGGGATTACGGCCCGCTAGGCGTTGAATTTAAAAACAATATTAAACGGGCATGGTGGCAAAAATTCGTTCAAGAGTCCCCGTACAATGTTGGCTTAGATGCCAGTATTCTGATGAACCCGCGTACATGGGAAGCATCCGGGCATATTGGAAACTTTAATGACCCAATGATTGATTGTAAAAATTGTAAAGCACGTCATCGCGCTGACAAATTAATAGAAAATGCGCTCGATGAAAAAGGGATGGAAATGGTCGTTGACGGCCTGCCGTTTGAAAAAATGGAAGAGCTGATCAAAGAACATAATATTGCTTGTCCTGATTGCGGAAGTCATGATTTTACAGGGATTCGTCAATTTAATTTAATGTTTAAAACCTTCCAAGGGGTTACAGAATCCAGCACAAATGAAATCTTTCTTCGTCCTGAAACAGCTCAGGGTATTTTCGTTAACTTTAAAAATGTTCAGCGCACAATGAGAAAGAAACTGCCCTTTGGTATCGCTCAAATTGGTAAAAGTTTCCGTAATGAAATAACACCTGGTAACTTTACGTTCCGTACGAGGGAATTTGAACAAATGGAACTTGAGTTTTTCTGCAAACCTGGTGAGGAATTACAATGGTTTGATTATTGGAAGCAATATGCGGAAAACTGGTTATTGTCATTAGGCCTTACAAAGGAAAATTTAAGGCTGCGTGATCACTCTGAAGACGAACTTTCACACTATAGTAATGCGACAACAGATTTTGAATTTAAGTTTCCGTTTGGCTGGGGCGAATTATGGGGGGTTGCTTCACGAACGGATTATGATTTGAAACAGCATATGGAGTATTCAAATGAGGATTTCCATTACCTTGATCCGGAAACAAACGAAAAGTATGTACCATACTGTATTGAACCATCATTAGGTGCTGACCGTGTAACACTTGCCTTCTTAATTGATGCCTATGATGAAGAGCAGCTTGAAGATGGTACAACAAGAACGGTGATGCATTTCCATCCGGCTATAGCACCATTTAAAGCAGCCATTCTGCCGTTATCGAAAAAATTATCAGATGAGGCAAAAGAGGTATTTGCCACTTTATCCAAATACTTCACAGTGGATTATGATGAAGCTGGTTCAATCGGTAAACGTTACCGCCGCCATGATGAAATTGGCACACCATTCTGCATAACCTATGATTTTGATTCAAAAGAAGATAACATGGTGACCGTAAGGGACCGTGATACCATGGAACAAAAACGTGTTCCAATTTCTGAACTTGTAAACTTTCTACAAGAAAAAATGGTATTTTAAAAAGGAAAAGCGGAAGCTCCTAGGCGCTCGAGCTAGACAATTAAGAAAAAGGTGCGGATTTCCGTACCTTTTTCAATAGATGGAATTGATATAATATGTGGTATATAATATTCCTAAGATAACTTACATATTAACTGGGTATTTTAAGGTGGTGAGGACAATCGAACTGACTAAACGCCAGGAACATATTTTGCAAATAGTAAAAGATAATGGCCCGATAACGGGGGAGCGGATTGCCGATCAACTTAGCCTCACAAGAGCAACGTTAAGGCCGGATCTTGCCATTCTAACAATGGCTGGATTTCTTGATGCTAGACCTCGTGTTGGTTATTTTTATACAGGGAAATCGGGAGTACAGTTATTAACTGAAAATCTCCAGAAAATCTATGTTAAAGATTATCAGTCGATTCCTGTTGTCATTAGTGAAAATGTTTCTGTTTATGATGCTATTTGTACCATGTTTCTTGAGGATGTAGGAACACTATTTGTAGTTGACCAACACTCAAGCCTAGTTGGAGTTCTATCAAGAAAGGATTTGCTCCGGGCAAGTATTGGGAAGCAGGAGCTGACGAGTATTCCTGTTAATATTATTATGACAAGGATGCCGAACATCACGATGTGTGAACGGGAAGATTTATTGATCGATATTGCTAAGAAATTAATTGAAAAACAAATTGATGCCTTACCGGTGGTGAAAAAGTCTGAAAATGGCTTTGAGGTAATTGGCAGGGTCACAAAAACAAATATCACAAAAGCCTTTGTTTCCTTAGGCGATGAGTAAACTTAATAGAGGAGCTGATGAGGGAGAATGAGTTTGCCTATTATTTATGTTGTATCTGATTCAGTTGGGGAGACCGCTGAATTAGTGACGAAAGCGGCAATTAGCCAGTTTAATGGTTCTGGAATGAAATTAAAAAGATTTCCTTATGTAGAGGATAAGGAACATATTGATGAAGTGATATCACTTGTTTCGCATGACAAAGGCATGGTGGCCTTTACATTAGTTAAGCCGGAAATGCGTACATACCTGAAAGAAAGAGCAGAAGTGGAAGGGATCATTGCGGTTGATTTAATTGGCCCAATTATGGATCAAATACAAGTTTTCAGCGGGAAAACACCTTTATGTGAACCTGGCCTGGTCAGGAAGCTAGATGAGGATTATTTTAAAAAGGTTGAAGCGATTGAATTTGCAGTAAAATATGATGATGGCCGTGATCCACGTGGGCTGTTAAAGGCAGATATAGTACTAATCGGGGTGTCAAGAACCTCTAAGACGCCGTTATCTCAGTATCTTGCACATAAACGATTAAAAGTGGCAAATGTGCCACTCGTACCCGAAGTGGATCCGCCGGAAGAACTTTATAAGGTACCAATCGAAAAATGCTTTGGATTAAAAATTAGCCCGGAAAAATTAAATAATATTAGGCGGGAACGGTTACTTTCATTAGGATTAAATGATCAAGCAAGTTATGCGAATATCGAAAGAATTAAAGAGGAATTAACCTTTTTTGAAAATGTTGTAAAGAAAATTAATTGTCCAGTGATTGATGTAACGAATAAAGCTGTTGAAGAGACGGCGAATGTTATCATAAATTATATTCAAAAGGGTAGACTCTAACACATAATCAATTGATTATGTGTTTTTTTGAGATAAAAAATTAAGAAAAAGTTATGGTAAAATGATAATGAATATACTATAATAAAAAATTGTGATAAAAATATATCTTTTTAGGTTTAGAGTTGCATGGGAAGGAATAAACTATTTATTGTTAGATGTCAAGGGGGAGGCCCTGAAAAAATTCGACATAAATCCTTTAATAAAAGTTAGGCGCTTAAGAAGGAATATGTGGAGTGATGTAGAATTAATACTTATGTAAAGAGCAAAACGGCTATTTTTGTCTTGCAGAAACTTGCTCTGTTAAAGTGGAAATTGTCGAAATTGTTACCAAATGTTTCGTCGAAGTTTTTTTATTGCTTCCTATGATCATCATGTGAATGACAAAATTACATAGGCATCTCAGAATTAACAAAAATTTTGTCGAAATTTGCAGGAATTTAATCATTACCTGCCGAATACCTGTAGTATAAATGGAGATGTTTTCATGGCAGAGCGTATTGCCGAAGAAAAGATTGACCAAATTCGCCAGACTGTTGATATTGTCGAGGTAATTAGCGATTACGTTCAACTGAAAAAACAAGGGCGAAATTACTTCGGGTTATGTCCTTTTCATGGAGAAAGCACCCCATCATTTTCCGTGTCGCCAGACAAACAAATTTTTCATTGCTTTGGTTGTGGAGCTGGAGGCAATGTATTTTCGTTTTTAATGGAGCTTGAAGGAATTTCATTCCAAGAGGCGGCCGTTAAATTAGCGGCGAAGGTGAATATCGACCTTGAAATTAATTTAGCTTCAGCTAATGGTGGAAAAAGGATTTCCAATGAGCTTCAATCCATGCTTGATGCTCATGAGCTTTTACGGAAATTTTACCATCATTTACTGGTGAATACAAAAGAAGGTCAACACGCTTTAGAGTATTTGCTCAATAGAGGTTTTACCCGGGAATCGATTGATAAGTTCCAAATTGGTTATTCATTAAATTCATGGGATTTTGTCTGTAAATTCCTTTCTAAAAGGGATTTTTCACCAGAATGGATGGAAAAGGCCGGATTAATTATCAAACGAGAAAGGGACGGGACGTATTTTGATCGATTTAGGGATCGAATTATGTTTCCTATTTTTGACCGGCATGGCAATACGATTGCTTTTTCAGGGAGATCACTTGGGGCGGAAGAGCCCAAATATTTAAATAGTCCCGAGACAGCAATCTTTAATAAAAGTAAAATTTTATATAATTATCATTTGGCTAAGCCCAGTATAAAAAAAATGCAGCATGCTGTTTTATTTGAGGGATTTGCCGATTGTATTGCAGCCGATCGATCAGGAGTGGAAAATGGGATTGCCACAATGGGGACATCCTTGACAGATGACCATATAGCCTTGTTGCGCCAAAGCGTACAATCTATAACGATTTGCTATGATTCCGATAAAGCGGGAATTGAGGCTGCTTACCGTGCAGGTAACCATCTGCACAATGCGGGTTTTCAAATTAAGGTAGCCATGATGGCTGATGGTCAGGATCCTGATGAATATATCAAAAAAAATGGCGCTGATAAATTCCGCAGTGAAGTAATTGGTGCAAGTTTAACCTGGATGGCATTTAAATTTCTCTATTTTCGAAGAGGAAAAAATCTTCAGAATGAAGGAGATCGGCTTGCCTATATCGAAGTGATACTCAAAGAAATCAGCCAGTTAAGCAAGGCTGTTGAAAGGGATCATTATTTACGGCAGCTTGCAGCAGAATTTTCACTTTCGTTAGAGGCTCTAATGCAACAGCAAAAGCAGTTTTTCTTTGCTGAAAAAAGAAAATCAAGTGGAAAGAACGAAACCTTTCATAAGCCCTTGGTTATTGCAAAGCGGGCGGAGGAATTAAAGCCCAAGCATTTTACGGCTGAAAGGTGTTTAATAGCCCACATGCTTAAAAATCGTGATGCGGCTTATAAGGTTCAGGAATTACTTGCAGGGAACACGTTTAATATTGATGAACATCAGGCAATAATAACCTATCTGTTAGCATTTTATGAGGATCATTTGGAACCAGACAGTAGTGCGTTTTTAACCTATATTCAAGATGATAATCTTAGAAGAATGGTTGCCAACATTGAAATGATGTCAATTAATGACGAGGTAAGTAATCAAGAATTAACTGATTATATCAAACAGGTGTTGAATTATCAAAAATTGTTAAAGATAAAAGAAAAAGAAGTGGAATTAAAAGAAGCTGAGCGGCAACATGACTTTAGTAAAGCTGCTGTAATTGGTAATGAAATCAATCAATTGCGTAAACTACTTTAATTTCCATTTTAGTGTCTTTGATTCTGGAAGGAGTGGACCCCCTTATGGCTGCTGAAAAATCAGCCCGTTCAAAAGAGGTTGAAAACGAATTAACTTTAACCCTTGAACAAGCAAAAGACCAGTTAACTGAGCTGGGTAAAAAAATCGGTGTCCTTGCCTATGATGATATTGCGGAAAAGCTTGCTAATTTTGAATTAGAATCCGAGCAAATGGATGAATTCCTAGAATTTTTAGGCGATCAGGGAATCGAATTGGTCGGCGATAATGATGAGGATCCAGATGCAAAAAAAATAGCAAAAGAAGATGATGAAGAATTTGATTTAAACGATCTTAGCGTTCCTCCTGGAGTTAAGATTAATGACCCGGTTCGGATGTATTTAAAAGAAATCGGCCGTGTTGACTTACTTTCTGCTGAGGAAGAAATTAAACTGGCCAACCGGATTGAAGCTGGCGACGAAGAAGCAAAACGCCGTCTTGCCGAAGCGAACCTGCGTCTTGTTGTCAGTATTGCAAAACGCTATGTAGGCCGTGGCATGCTGTTTCTTGATCTTATTCAAGAAGGTAATATGGGTCTAATCAAAGCAGTTGAGAAATTTGATTACCGAAAAGGATTCAAATTCAGCACCTATGCTACATGGTGGATTCGTCAAGCAATCACTCGTGCAATTGCTGACCAGGCAAGAACAATTCGTATACCGGTTCATATGGTTGAAACAATTAATAAGCTTATCCGTGTTCAGCGTCAATTACTTCAGGATCTTGGCCGCGAACCAACACCGGAAGAAATTGGTGAGGATATGGATTTAACACCTGATAAGGTTAGGGAAATTTTAAAGATTGCCCAGGAACCTGTCTCACTTGAAACACCGATTGGTGAAGAAGACGATTCACATCTTGGAGATTTTATTGAAGATCAAGATGCAACATCCCCTTCAGAGCACGCTGCTTATGAATTATTAAAAGAGCAGCTCGAAGATGTTCTTGATACTTTAACAGATCGCGAAGAAAATGTCCTTCGTCTCCGTTTTGGATTAGACGATGGCCGGACGCGCACCCTAGAAGAGGTTGGTAAGGTATTTGGCGTAACCCGTGAACGAATTCGTCAAATTGAAGCAAAGGCATTGCGTAAATTACGCCATCCGAGCCGCAGCAAACGGTTAAAAGATTTCTTAGAATAGAATATACTTTAAATAGTTTACTTCTTAACAGGAGTAGACTATTTTTTTTGCACCAATTGTAAGCACTTTCTTTATTATTTTTTCTTTATTTTACTGAATTGTCTCTCATTTTGCAAATATCCATTTGAATTTTTTTAGAGGGAATTAGTTTTTATTCTTCAGCGAAGATATACTTTTCAAAAATTTTTAAATGTTGAGATATTTAGGCGATTCCTTTTATAATAGAAAAGAAAGCGTATACAATGTTGTATAAGGGGGATGAACATGAATTTTGATCTAACTTCTGAACAAGAAATGATTAAACGAACATTGCGCGGCTTTGCTGATGAAGAAGTGGCACCTGGTGTATTAGAACGGGACAGAACAAAGCAGTTTCCTGTTGAAATATTTAAGAAACTGGCAGATATGGGGATAATGGGGCTCCCTTTTCCGGAGGAATATGGCGGCGGTGGAGCCGATACGGTTAGCTTTGCCATTGTTGTCGAGGAATTAAGCCGGGTATGCGGCTCGACAGGAATCACTTATTCAGCTCATATTTCTTTGGGTGGAGCACCACTCTACTTGTTTGGAACAGAGGAGCAAAAACAAAAATACCTAACGCCTATTTGTACGGGGGAATCTTTTGGCGCATTTGGATTAACTGAACCGAATGCCGGATCAGATGCAGGAGGAACAAGAACAACGGCAATAGAAGAAAATGGAGAGTTTGTTCTCAATGGGAATAAGTGTTTTATTACCAATGCCAGCTATGCCAGGCATTTAGCCTTAACAGCCGTGACAGGTCAAAGTAACGGGAAAAAGGAGATTAGTGCTATTATTGTCCCGACATCCGCATCGGGTTTTACTGTCATCGATAATTATGAAAAAATGGGCTTACATTCTTCGAATACAACGGAACTTGTACTGGAGGATGTTAGAGTACCTGCCGAAAACCTTCTTGGAAAGCGTGGAGAGGGCTTTAGACAGTTTTTAATTACACTTGATGGCGGACGTATTGGAATAGGAGCTATGGCTGTAGGGATTGCTCAAGGGGCTTATGAAAAGGCCTTGGCCTATTCAAAGGAAAGGAAGCAATTCGGCAAATCAATTTCCTCCTTCCAAGCGATTCAATTTAAGCTTGCAGATATGGCGATGAAAATTGAATTGGCGCGAAATATGGTTTATAAAGCGGCTTGGCTAAAGGACAATGGAAGAAATTTTTCAAAAGAAGCAGCAATGTGTAAACTATATGCCTCGGAAATATGTATGGAAGTGACCGATCAAGCTGTCCAAATCCATGGCGGATACGGCTATATGAAGGAATATCATGTCGAGAGAATGATGCGTGATGCCAAGCTCCTTGAAATTGGGGAGGGAACTTCGGAGGTTCAAAGAATGGTTATTTCACGATTAATTGGTTGTTAACAAAAAAATAGGGAAAGATACAAAGAGGCTCCTACATTACTAAATCCGGCCTCTTTTTTCTTTTTTATAAAGATTATAGTAATAAAATAAGTTTAGGGCTTTTCCTTCTGTTCATTTTCAAGTAAAATAGTAGTTGTTTGCAGCATAGTTTTTATTTAATTCTCAGGGTACGTACATAGGGAGGTTATATCATGAAACGAAATCCGGTAATTCCGTACATTATCATCTTTGTTTTTGGAATTGTACTTGTATTCTTCCTGTCATTCAAAGGCCTTGGTGATATGAAGGAAATCGCCAAAGAGGGCGAAGGAAAAGGCGGCGAGAAGACAGAAGTTGCCGCATCTAATCCAGAAGATATTTATAAATCTACTTGTATCGGCTGCCATGGTGATCAATACCAAGGTGTCGTAGGTCCTCCATTAAAAAATACTGGGTTATCAAAGGACGAAGTCAAGGACATTCTTAATAATGGTAAAGGAACTGGTATGCCTAAAGGTCTTGTACCTGCAGAACAAGTTGACGCGATGGCAGAATGGGTTTCTAAAATTAAGTAATAGCTATACTGTTTTAACCAAAGATCCTTTGCATCTGTAAAGGATCTTTTTTATACTGTACAAATATAAGTCGAAAAAAGTGTGGTGCTATTGTGAATTCGGATAGATTATCAAGCAGGTTAGCAACGGTTGCGAAATATGTTCCAAAGGGTGCAAAATTAGTTGATATCGGATCTGATCATGCTTATTTACCCTGTTATTTAGCGAAGAATATCGGTATTACATATGCAGTAGCTGGAGAGGTAGCTGATGGTCCATATCAATCGGCTAAAGGAAATGTCTCAGGAGAGGGATTATCTGATATTATTTCTGTCCGATTAGGTGATGGACTAGATGTTGTTGAGCCTGGAGAAGTGGAATATGTCACAATCGCTGGGATGGGTGGCGCTCTAATAGCGAGTATTTTAGAAAATGGAAAAGACAAACTAGGGTCTGTAAAAAGGCTGATTTTACAGCCTAATATCAGCGCCATTTCTATTCGTCAATGGTTAGTAGATAATTTATGGAAACTGGAAGCTGAAGAGATTCTCGAAGAAGATGGGAAAATTTATGAGGTGTTAGTAGCGGAAAAAGGAATGAATGCCTTTGACTCCATGGAACCTTATGGTCAAAGTTTAGAAGAAGGCTTATTATTAGGACCTTATCTTGTGAAAGAGAACCATCCTATATTTATTAAAAAATGGATGAATGAAAAGAAAAATTGGCAGCGAATTTATCATCAGCTTGAAAGTGCCGTCCAGACCCCAGATACAATGGAAAAGAAACAGGAGCTATTACATAAAATGAAGCTGGTAGAGGAGGTAATCCGAATTGAAGAATCCTAATGGTCATGAAATCATCCAATTATTTGAACAGTTTTCGCCAAAAGGGCTTGCAATGGAGGGTGACAAGATTGGTCTGCAAATCGGCCGTTTAAACAAAAAGGTTGATCGGGTTATGATTGCCCTCGATGTCCTCGACAATGTCATTGATGAGGCGATTGAAAAAAATGTTCAACTTATCATTGCCCACCATCCCATCATATATCGCCCCCTTAAAAATCTACTGACAGATACGGTGCAAGGGAAAATGATAGAAAAATTATTGAAGCATGATATTGCTGTTTATGCTGCACATACTAACCTTGATGTAGCAAAGGGCGGGGTTAATGATCTTTTGGCAGAAGCGTTAGGGTTAGAAGATGCAGAGGTGCTTGTGCCTACGGTTGATACCAAGCTTAAGAAATTAGTTGTGTTTGTCCCAGCTAGCCATGCGGAGGAGATTAGACAGGTTCTCGGCACCGCTGGGGCAGGATTTATCGGCAATTACAGTCATTGTTCTTTTTCGGCTGATGGTACAGGCAGGTTTTTGCCCGGGGATCAAACAAATCCTTATATAGGGCAAGCGGGTAAGCTTGAGGAAGTAGAAGAAGTTCGGGTTGAGACCATCGTTCCGGAGCCTTTGTTGAAGAAGACCATTACGGCTATGATAAAGGCTCATCCATATGAAGAGGTTGCTTACGATGTGTATCCACTTGATAATAAAGGAGAAGTCCTTGGTCTTGGCAGAATCGGTAAGGTCAGCGAAATGACTCTTGGAGAATTTGCCGAAAAGGTAAAAACAGCACTTGAGGTAAATACGGTGCGTGTTGTCGGCGATTTGACCGAAAAGGTTAAGAAGGTGGCTGTGTTAGGCGGGGACGGCAATAAATACTTTATGAATGCAAAGTTTAAAGGGGCAGATGTATATATAACGGGGGATATTTATTACCATACCGCCCACGATGCAATGATGCAAGGCTTGAATATGATTGATCCAGGTCATAACGTCGAAAAGGTCATGAAAAAAGGGCTAACCGCTGTGTTACAAAAACTGTGTTCGGATTCAGGATTTGAGGTAGAAATTTTTCCTTCCGAGGTAAACACAGATCCCTTTCAATTTATTTAAATGAAAAAGAACCGCTCTCAAGTAGAAGCGGTTCTTTTGTTTTGAGAATTGTCCAGCTCCAGCGCCCTAGCGGCTAGTGTCCTTCGCTCTCCGCCCTACGATAAGTCAACATCG
>NZ_AJLS01000141.1 GCF_000307875.1 Neobacillus bataviensis LMG 21833 | reverse complement strand
TCTTCGTGTTTCCTTTATCTCAGTTGGAGCGCTCCAGGCCATACGCCGCTGACCAGGGCGCTTGCGCTTTTCTTACCGTGAATGCACCTTTTCGCCCTGAACCCACACTTCTCGAATGTTTTCCGGCCGAACCAGGTAGATGATTTTTTGAAAAATATCCTGTAGGTTTTCATTTGCATCATAAAGAGGCAGCTTGGCAGCCGCCACTCTCGTCTCAATAACTTGAACATCCCAAGCGTAGTTTTCCTCTAAACGCCCGATTGGCAGGCTTACACTTTCACCGCCGCCCGCCGTTGCGAGATAAAATGCTTCATTAAGTGTAATCCGTGAATGGGGCACACCTCGTTCTTCAGCAGGAAGGGCCGGATTGACGCCATCTTCTAGCATGCGCGATGACATGACTGCTTGTCGCACATTATCAAACAAACTCGGAGAAAACCCTCCAGAAATGTCAGATCCTAACCCAATCTCCACGCCCTTAGAATGCAACTGAGCAATTGGAATCACGCTGTTGGCAAAATAGGCATTGGAAATCGGGCAATGGCAGACTGCTGTCCCTGTTTCCGCAAATAACTCTGCATCCCGATCATCTAAGAAATTACAATGTGCCATAACAGATTTCTTACGTAATAGGCCAAAGTCATGTAAGGCGAAGGCATCATTTTTGCCAAAACGCTCCCGAACATACCCATGCTCCCAATCACTTTCGCTGCAGTGCGATTGGATATATGTATCATGCTTCGCCGCTAATGCGCCTAACCCGTTTAACACTTCGTCGGTACAGCTTGGAATGAAGCGCGGCGTCACAACGGGGTAAACCCCTTGTTTCGTCTTCTTCGCTAGTTCTTTGACTGCTAAAATAAATTCCTCTGTATCCGCTAACGCCGTCTCTGAATCAGCGTCCCGATAATAGTCGGGCGTTTGGTCAGGATTATCCATCACCACTTTTCCGACTAATCCCCGTTGTCCTTTTTCGGCGCAAATGTCAGCGAGCGCTAAACTGGCTTCCTTATGAACCGTGGCGAAATAAAGCGCCGTGGTTGTTCCATTTGCCAGTAAGGTGCTGACGACATCTTGGTAGACATTTTTCGCAAAATCTAGATCTGAGAATTTCGACTCAATCGGGAAGGTATAGGTGTTTAACCAATCATAGAGTGGGATATCCAATGCTGTTCCCGCTTGCGCCCATTGCGGAGCATGGACATGCAAATCGATAAAGCCCGGCAGAAAATACTGGCCGTCCGCCAAACGATGAAAGCTCTCATCATCTTGATAGGTATCTAGTAAAACTTGATAATCGTAATCGTCCGGAGCGATGATTTTTTCAATCATGCCTCCTGCATTAATACAGAAAAGATGGTCCTTTAAAGTTTGTACCACTTTTGGTGATTTGCTTGAAAAAGCAGTTCCTTGGAAAATGTGCGTATATGTTTTCATTCAGTTCACCTTAATGTTCAAAGTTTTTATATATTTGCAATTATAGAGGATTCGAAATGGGGATGCAAAAAGACGTCCCCTGCTTCCACTTTGCTTTATTATTTTGTCAGTGTTTATAATTTATTAACTCTACAATCCAAAAGGAGGGAAGGTAATGTCCTTCTATAAAAAATTTGAAACCTATTTAAATCATGAAGTATTTAATGATACCCCGGGAATAGTCGAAATCAAAACAAGAAAGGAGCTGCTTGAAGCGCCGGATGTGGATCAGCAGCAGATGAGAGAGATTTTTCAAACGGGCATGAAATCAGTGATTATAGCCCCAGGTTCTGCTCCGACTCTAAACTTTCCGATAAAAATCAGATTAAAAGTAGAGGCAGTTTTGTTGTTATCTCCAAAAAACAACAGGGAAGAGGAGTTTGCAAGCAAGCTTGGTTATTTGGAAAAACTAGCTGACCTCGGATGCATGTGGGCAGGGGGGAGCGCTGAAAAGGAGCAAGTAAATAAAGACTATGATCTCGCAAGAATGAAAGTAAAAAGAGTATTTTCAACCCTTACCCAGCCATTGTGTCTTGTTAGTTCAACTGGGGTGATACAGGAAATCAATGACCAGCTTGCTTCAATGGCGGGAAAAAGAAGAACGATCTTACTTGGAGAGAGGATTTCACAGTTGCTGACACCTTCCAGTTGGGAAAGGATTCTAGGGGAAACCCGAAAAGGAGAAATGCAGCTAAGGCTTCACAATCATCGAGAGGGGGATATTTTAGCAACGGTTCAGCCAATTACATATGAGAGGGAGATTGAATCTTACCTTATTATTGTCAAAAAGTTAAAAACACCTAAGAGTGAGACGAAACATAGAAAGCTGCATACGTTTGCGGAAATTAAGGGTATTAGTGAACTGCTCAGGCAAGCAATCCATGCAGCGAGGCGGGTGGCCAAGGGAGATGCCACCATCATGTTGCGAGGGGAAAGCGGAACAGGGAAGGAATTGTTTGCGCAATCGATCCATAGTGAAAGTGAACGGAAGGAGAAACCGTTTGTCACGATCAATTGTGCGGCGATTCCGAAGGATTTGCTTGAAAGTGAATTGTTTGGCCATGAAAAGGGCGCCTTTACTGGTGCGGAAAAGGATAAACCCGGGCGCTTCGAAATAGCCAACAAGGGAACGATTTTTTTAGATGAAATCGGAGATATGCCCCTTTATTTACAAGCGAAAATCCTTCGCGTTATTCAAGAAAAAACCATTGAACGAATTGGCTCGAATAAAAGTATTGACATCGATGTGCGGATCATTACGGCAACGCATCAAAACTTGGAAAGTCTCGTAAAGGAAGAGAAATTTCGCGAAGATTTGTATTATCGGATCAGTGTGATTCCGATTTTTATTCCACCGCTTAGGGAGCGGAAGGAAGATTTGCCGATTTTAATCGAACATTATATGAGGGAATTCTCAAAGGTAATGAAGCTTCCTCCAAAACGATTATCAGAAGAGGCGCTGCATAAGCTCCTTGACTATCATTGGCCCGGTAATATTCGGGAGATGCAAAACGTCGTCCGCCATTTTGTCGAGTTGGAAATTGGCGAAACAGTTACACTGAAAAGCTTGCCATTACTAGTTTTTGATAAAGATGAGGAATTTACGTTAAAGCGGGTTGCCGATGCCTCTAGATCCTCTTCTAAACTAGAGAAAAGTGAAATTATCCATTTGCTAGACCGTTATGGATGGCATACAGAGGGAAAGAAAAAGGCGGCATCCGTCCTGGGAGTCAGTCTTGCCACCCTATACCGGCGAATGAAGAAGCTGCATATATGACAAAATGAGAAAAGCTGAGAAACTTTGATAAAATATGAGAAAAACGATTAAATGTATTAATTTTTTCCGTATTACAGCGTTTTATTTCTCAATTTTTCTCAACGTGAGAAAAAATAAACTAGATGCAAGATTGTTCCAAAACATCAAAATAGTTTGTGAATCGTTGGCTTTTTTATAAAAATAAAAGTTGGCACGAAACTTGCATATTAAAAGGATGTGATTGTCAATGGGGTGGATTATCACAAAAAAAGATATCCCCTACATTAGTTTAGGCGCAAAATTCCTAGCATGTGGCGGAGGTGGAGACACAAAAACAGTTGAATACTTATTCCTTTCGATAATGGATGATTCGGATCTTATTGTGGTGAAAACAGCTGTTGAAATCGAACATGAATGGATTGTTCCAGTGGCAATGGTGGGCTCTACCGTTTTATTTAATGAAGATTTGCCTACAGGGACGGAGCCCGCACAGACGCTTAGACTGTATGAAGCAGAAACAAAAAAGAATGCGGATGCCGTGATTTCGATGGAAATCGGAGGAATTAATGCCTTAATTCCACTGCTGATTGCTTTAGACAGAAATCTTCCGGTTATTGATGGAGACGCAATGGGAAGAGCGTTTCCGAGGTTGGAAATGTCGACATTTTTCAACTCGAATATTTCTGTGTTTCCATTGGCGGCCAATTCTAATGAAGAGACGCTAATCGCAAGAAATCAGCAAGAATTTGAAGAGGTATTTAATTCGTTTATTTTCAACCGAAAAGGATTTGGCCATATCGCCTGTTTTGGAATGACGGGTTCGCAAGCGAAGTCGATTATGCTCCCTGGGACATTAAAGCTGACACGCAATATCGGAAAGGCATTAACAACAGGCTCTGTTGATGAGAAACTGGCATCGCTTCAATCCATATTTTCAAATTCTATTTATGGGGAATTACAAGTGGGTTTTGTAGGACGTATTGGAACGATCGAACGATGGTTTGAGGACAAGTTGCTCGTAGGTTCCTGCCAGATTGCAGGACAGTTGTCCTATTCAGATGGAAACGCGGAGCTTTATTTCCAAAACGAATTCTTAAGCATTAAGGTTACTGGCAAAGGGTCATCCGCAACCCCTGACTTAATCATCTTGCTCAACTATGAAACGGGGATGCCGGTGTCTGTGTCTGATATTCGCGAAGGGTTGTTCGTACTTGTTCTCACCATACCCGCCTCTAGTATTTTTTATACAAAGGAATTGTTCAAGCTCGTCGGCCCAAAAGCCTTTGGAATTCCAGATCATTTCTACCCTACAGGTGAGGGATTAGGAGGGCTGCCAGATGAAAATTGGCATTGATATCGGCGGGACGACAACACATGCTGTCTTGGTCACTAGTGATGGCCGGCTTTTACAAGCGTCGCAGCATATCACCACCCCTGATTTATTAACTGGGGTAAAGGGGGCTGTTCAAGCCCTCTTCGAAAGGACAAGTATTTGTCCCGCAGGGGTTAAGGGCATCTTTATTGGCACAACCGAGTTAATCAACGCAATATTTGAGGGACGAGTGATGTCGAGAACCGCGTTGATTCGGATTGGAACGCAGCCGACAAAAATAAAACCGGCTCTTACTTTTCCAGAAACATTGCGGTCATCGCTTAAGAAGGTTTGGTTTGTAAAAAGCAGCAACCACTATAACCACGCTACATTAGAAACGAACATATCTGATGGATTAGTATCCATTTTTCAGCAAATCGAAACAGATGCAATTGAAGCCATTTCAATTGTCGGTACGTATTCACCGATGTATGAAGAAGAAGAGCTTTGGGTGAAGGAAGCGATAAAGAAACGCTTTCCGAACATTGCGATTACCGTTTCACATAGACTTGGAAGTATCGGTTATATCGAACGTGAAAATGCAGCCATCTTAAATGCCTTATTTTCAAAACTAATCCGCAGCCTTTTGGCTGAGCTATCTACCTGTTTTTCCGGTTTATCCTTTACTTGTCCCTTCTGGCTGACCAAAAGTGACGGGTCGTTGATGACGGTACAGGAGGCAATGGATTTCCCTGTATTAACAATTTTCTCAGGGGTTGCTAATAGTTTGAAAGGGGCAGTAATCTTAACCTCTTATAAGGATTTGCTTGCTGTGGATATTGGCGGAAGTAAGATTTATGCCGGCCGGGTTCGAAATGAGCAGCTGAGAGAGGTCAATTCTTCTACCAATCTAGCTGGAATTGATACGAGTCTAGCGATGCCGGAGTTTATTTCCTTGCCTTTCGGTGGTGGAAGTATCCCCAACATCAAGGATGGCCATGTCCGATTTCTGCCGCATCATTCGAATGATATTGCGATAGAAGGTTTGTCATGGGGTGGGTCCTCGTGGACGGTGAGTGACTGTTTTTTAAAACTTTTTCCGGAAGCTTTTTATGATGAAAAAATTGATCCTGTAAGACTGGCAGGCTTGTCAAACAGCGATTGTGAATTGGTGGTCAGTCATGTAATGGGGCAGCTTAAATTAGCTTTGGATCAGTTTCAGGAGAGTGAAGAGGAACTGCCGATCGTGCTTGTCGGGGGAGGTAGTCCGCTTTTTGGGCATGAGTTGTTTGGTCCGTATAAACAAGTGATGAATCCTGCTGGTTATCCGATTAGCGGTGCGATCGGAGCGTGTTTTGCCCCAGTAAGTGAAGTGGTTGATAAAGTCTATTGGCTTCATAACAGATCAAAGGAAGAGATTCTGGATGAGGCTGTCGCCGCCTGTAAAAAGGCCGTTTTGAAAAAAGGTGCAAGCCCGGAATCGATTCAAATCTCCTATGTGGAGGAATATCCATTTGCCTATTTAAGAGGTGAGATCCTTCGTGTGAAGACAAGGGCAACGGGGGAATTAATTTTATAAAAAAGGAGTGTGTGGAAATGTCCGGAAAAACAAATATTGGAGATGATTTCTCTTTATCTAGAGTTCCGCAGTCAGAAAGGCAGTCGCTATGGAGCATCACGATTGTCAGGGTGGGTTCGCTTGCAACAATTTCACAATTTTTATTAGGGGCTGCACTAGGATATGGCATGACCTTTTGGCAGGCTTTTTGGGCAACGATGCTCGGCAGTGTCATTTTAGAGGTTATCAGCTTTCTGTTAGGCTATGCTGGTGCCCGTGAAGGTCTTTCGACAAGTCTTTTATCACGATGGACGGGATTTGGCCGCTATGGTTCAAGTATCATTGGGGCAATCATTGCGATTGCGTGTATCGGCTGGTTTGGTGTGCAGAACTCTGTTTTTGCAAACGGACTTGTTCAAGCAACAGATGGTGCTTTAAGTCTTCCTGTTGCTGCAACCCTTACAGGATTAGCAGTAACGGTTTTAGTAATCTTTGGATTTAAATTACTGAGCGCAACGGCTTCAATCGCTGTTCCTGCATTTCTTTTGGCAGTAGGTGTTGGCATTTATCAAGTGCTGAGTGATCATTCGATTTTCGACTTAATGGGAGCAGCCCCTGCCGGTGAGAAGCTTACGATGGGTGTTGCAGCGACAATGGTTGCTGGCGGATTTATCATCGGTGCGGTCATCACGCCTGACTTTAGCCGATTTGCCAAAAGTGGAAAAGATGTCTTTTGGATGACGATGATTGGCACGATTATCGGTGAGCTTTGTATCAACATGATTGCCATATTAATGGCACTTGCAGCCAAAACAAGTGATGTAGCCAGCATTATGATGCAGACATCCGGCTGGCTTGGAGCGCTTGTGGTGGTATTTTCGACAATCAAAATTAATAACTTGAACTTATATTCTTCGTCGCTTGGGTTTACGACTATTTTTGATTCAATTTTCAAACTCAAGCTCAACCGCGGTATGGTTACGCTGGTTATCGGTATTATTGGTACGGTGCTTTCTGTTCTTGGTATTCTAGATAAATTTGTGGACTTCCTTGTGTTGTTAGGTGTATTTATTCCGCCAGTTGCCGGGATTATGGTGATCGATTATTTCTTATTAAAAACACACCGCAAAGCCCTGGATGAAAGCCGAAAAACGGGGGCATTGCCAGAGGATAGTGAAAAGCTAAACCCGATTACGTTAATTGCTTGGGCAGCCGGATTTCTTGCTGGTTATTTTGTCAAAGCCGGTATTCCTTCCATCAACTCACTTGTAGTCAGTGCCGTGATTTATTACGTTGGAATGCTGATTATGAAAGCAGTTAAAAAAGGAAATGGGGTAAATCGGAAGGTCGCATAAGGTTAATTTTTAGAAAATTGGAGGTATTTGGATTATGAGAAAAATAGGAAAACAGGAAATTGAAGATATGGCAGTTGGGGCTGCACTGCTCGGAACAGGCGGCGGAGGCGACCCTCACATTGGAAAGCTGATGGCCTTGCAGGCAATTGAAGAATATGGCGAAGTGACGCTCTTAGATGTGGATGAAGTTCCCGAGGATGCGCTTGTTGTTCCTTCCTCGATGATGGGGGCGCCGACAGTTATGCTTGAGAAGCCGCCAAGTGGGGAGGAAGCGATTGAAGCCTTTCAAATCCTTGAAAAATATTTGGGAAAAAAGATATATGCGACATTCCCAATTGAAGCGGGCGGAGTCAATTCAATGCTGCCGTTTGCCCTTGCGGCACGATTAGGTCTGCCTGTTATTGATGCGGACGGCATGGGAAGAGCCTTCCCTGAATTACAAATGGTGACCTTTTATTTAGATGGCATTTCAGCGACACCAGGAGTTTTTGCTGATGAAAAAGGGAACACCGCTTTGTTATCAACAATCGATAATGTGTGGACGGAACGAATTGCCCGCGCTGCTACCGTTCAAATGGGCGGCTCGACAATGGTGGCCATGTATTCCATGACCGCTAAGAATTTGAAGGAGAGCGGCATCCCGAATATCTTGAAGCTGGAAGAAGAAATCGGAAAAACGATCAGATTGGCGAAAGAAAACAATGTGAACCCCATTCGGGAAGTGTTGAAAATAACCGGCGGATTTGAATTATTCCAAGGAAAAGTCAGTGATATCAACCGCAAAACGGAAACAGGCTTTGCCCGCGGAGTGGCAACCTTTGAAGGTTTGAATGCCTATAAAGGTGAAACATTACAGCTTCGCTTCCAAAATGAACATCTGCTTGCCCAGACAGAGGATCGCGTTCTTTGCGTGACACCGGATTTAATTGCCGTGCTTGATGCAGAAACGGGTCTTCCAATCACGACGGAAGGAATCCGCTACGGTGCCAGAAGTGTCGTCATTGGCATTCCATGTAATCCAAAATGGCGGACTGAAAAAGGAATTGCCACTGTCGGGCCGAGATATTTCGGCTATGATGTTGACTATGTTCCGGTAGAAGAGCTTGTGAAAAAAGGAGTGACATTATAATGGGATTTTTTCGTATAGGAATTGATGTGGGCGGTACCCATACGGATGCCGTGCTATTAGATGAGAACAATCAGGTAGTTTCAGAAACAAAGTCAGCGACAACAGAGGATGTTGCGACAGGTATATTTAATGCCATGCACAAAATTATTAACGATGCAAATGTTCCTCGCGAGCAAATCAAATTCGCGATGCTCGGAACAACACATTGTACGAATGCCATTGTCGAAAGGAAAAGATTAAACAACATCGCTGCGGTTCGGATTGGTGCTCCGGCTACATTGGCGGTAAAGCCGCTGATTGGTGTACCTGATGACCTTCGCGATGCATTAGGAAAGCATGTCTATCTTGTTCGCGGCGGCCATGAATTTGATGGCCGTGAGATTGTTTCATTAGATGAAAACCATTTGTACCAAATTGCAGAGGAAATTAAAGGTTCGGTGGATTCCGTTGCCATTACATCTGTTTTCTCACCAGTTTCCAAATCACATGAAGAGCGGGCAAGTGAGATTTTTAAGGAAGTATTAGGGGAAGAGACGGCGATTTCCTTATCTTCGGAAATTGGCTCTGTCGGTCTGTTGGAAAGGGAAAATGCGACGATTTTGAATGCTTCTGTTGTTAATGTGGCGAAAGCAGCAGCAGATGGCTTTATTAATGCCTTGAAAAATGAAGGTGTTGATGCCAAAGTATTTTTTGGCCAAAATGATGGGACATTAATGTCGGTAGACTATGCGGTGAAATACCCCATTTTCACAGTAGCATGCGGTCCTACCAATTCATTGCGCGGTGCCTCTTATTTAAGTAATCTATCAGATGCAATTGTCGTCGATGTCGGCGGTACGACGTCCGATGTTGGTGTACTAGTTCAATCCTTCCCGCGGGAATCTTCTTTGGCCGTTGAAATTGGCGGTGCACGGACCAATTTTCGGATGCCTGACCTGGTTTCAATGGGACTTGGCGGCGGTACAATTGTCCGTATCCAGGAAAATGGGGAATTCACGATTGGACCAGATAGTGTCGGCTACCGCCTTCCTGAGAAGAGCTTGATTTTCGGCGGGGATACGTTGACGACAACGGATGTGGCTGTGGCGCTTGGAAAAGTGGACCTTGGCGATGCGGAGAAAGTTGCACATCTTGATAAAGAATTATTGGGTAGAATCTATGCAAAAATAGTTGAATTAGTAGAAGATGCGATCGATAAAATGAAAACAAGTGCGGGACCTGTGCCAGTCATCCTTGTTGGCGGGGGCAGCGTACTACTCCCAGAACATCTAATCGGAGCATCTGAGGTGATTCGTCCTGAGCATTCAGGTGTCGCAAATGCGATCGGCTCTGCCATTTCACAAGTCAGCGGGCAGGTTGAAAAGATTTACGTGTTAGATGAGATTGGTAGAGAAAACGCCTTGGAGGCAGCAAAGTCGCAAGCGATGTCAGAAGCGATCCAAGCTGGTGCCGATCCAGATACTCTTGTCATTGTAGATGTCGAGGACGTTCCGCTTGCTTATCTTCCGGGAAATGCAACAAGAATCCGTGTGAAGGCAGCTGGGGATTTAGCTCAGGAAGATCAGCCTGTAGCGTCAATGTAAGATAAGAGTGACCATTATTTAAAAAGAACCTTGAAGAAACGCCCCGGGAATACGTCTTACATTCCGGGGCGTTTGGGTTTGTTTATGAAACTAGCTTTCGTTAAGTCTGAGAAAGACCATTACCTAAATAGGTAACAATCTTTATGAGACCTTTTGTACTTCCGATTCATGAACTAATTCCACATGAAATTTGTTGTCTTTCTCCCGAATTTCCCAATAGCCGGAAGTATACTTATAAATCACCTTATAAAACTTCCCATTGTATAATACTTCTTCCATATCCACGTTTATACCACCATCCATTTAAAAAAATAAGTGATATATACCTATTCCTAATTTCGTCTTTTTATGACAAAAAGCAGCGAATTTAGAACCACGGGCGGAGAGATAAAATCTCTCTGTCTTATTTTTAATAGCAGGGGAATACCTTCCACCGTTACCAATGTGTTTCGGTTGACTCTATTTTTGAATTAATATATTATTAATTCGAGATAAGCGTAACTAAGATATTTAAAGGAGATTAATATTAAATGAACATATTAGTAGTAAAAGCAAATAACCGTCCAGCTTCTGAAGCTGTTTCTAGTAAAATGTATGAGACTTTCATGGAGAACTTAGAAGGCGTGAACGTCACAACTTACGATGTTTTTGCAGAAGATATGCCTTATTTCGGCCAGGATTTATTCAATGCTTTTGGAAAAATGCAAGCTGGCGAAGAGTTAACAGACCTTGAACAACGTATTTTAGCGGCAAAACAAAAAGCAATGGATGCATTATCAGCAGCAGACGTTGTGGTATTTGCCTTCCCATTGTGGAACTTAACAATTCCAGCCAAATTACAAACATTTGTTGACTATGTGTATGCATCAGGTTTCGCCTTCAAATATGATGAAAATGGCCAATTAGTCAGCTTAATGACTGATAAAAAAGCTGTTATTCTAAGTGCACGCGGCGGCATTTATTCCACACCAGAAGCAGCACCAATGGAAATGGCTGCAACATATATGAAAAATGTATTTGGCGGCGTATTCGGTATGCAAATCGTTGATGAAGTCATCATCGAAGGTCACAATGCCAACCCAGCACAAGCTGAGACCATTATTGCAGAAGGCTTAGCAAAAGTGGCAGAAGCAGCAAAAGGTTTGTCTGCAGTCTTAGTATAAAATGATTCAGAACTTGATTATTAAAGGGTTAGAGTGAGAAAGTAGAGCAGTGAGATCAATCTCACTGCTCTTTTTCACTTAATCTACTTTCAACCGTATTTGTCGAAAAATAAAAAATTTCCCAGGAGATATTGATGGAATTCGGATTTATTTGTAGAAAATTAGTAGTATAACGTTTTATTGCCTCTTTATAATATCCTCGCCAATTACATTCATTCTTTTTCCATCCTATTATTAATCCAAATCTGTATTTCATGGGAATTAGACCGAAGACTGCTTTCAACACCAAAAATCTATTAATGAAAGGGGAATTACCTTGAGTAAGAGAAGAACAAAAAACAGCAAAAGCAATTAGAAGAAGGGGTTCAAGCTTTTCTTTTTTTGATATCATCCAATCCAAACTTAAATTCCCTCTAAACAGAACAAACGTTTTGATGTAAACTATATTAAGTGTGGTGTTTTTGTGAAATAGCCACAACAATTTATTTTAGAGGTGGATATACATTTGAATGGTACAGCACATACTGCAATTGGAGCAGCGACAGGATTTGTCGTTGCCAACACGTTTCAGACATCTCCCTCTACGACACTCTTATTCGTAGGATTAGGAGGAATATCAGCTTTAATCCCTGATCTTGACATTGATGGGAGTCTTCGCGGTAGAATTACCATATCCCATAAGGTAATTCGGACGGTTGCTCAGCTAATTGGGGCTCTGATGATCTTTTATAGTTTTTTTGAGGGCGGAGCTTCAGAAAAATGGTTTGGCATCGGTATTGGATTGGCTTTGATGGTGATAGCCTCGAAAATCAAGCAAAAACATATGTTAACAATCACAGGAATTGGTGTACTTGCGGGGGGTGTCTCCTTACAAGAACTATGGTTAATCCTACTTGGGATTTATATTTTAATAGCGTCCTTTGTATCGCACCGCAGCTATACCCATTCGCTATTGGGAGTCATTTTCTTCGGGATCATCGCTTCCAAATTTGAAGCGTCCCTCGGAATTGACGGTGTTTTCTATACCTGCCTAGCCGGATACATTAGTCATTTGCTGGCAGATCTTAAAATCTTACCGTTTAATAAACGGGGAATAAAACTGTTTTTACCTGTTTCATCGAAAGAAATCTAGCTACTTTTCATACTTGTTTTAATGATGAATAGGAAATGGAACACAACTAAAGATATAACGATGGAGGTGATTATTGTGTTAGTAGTTACCACAGAAAAAATTGAAGGTTACAAAGTTGTAGAAATAAAAGGCCCTGTATTCGGACTGATTGTTAGAAGCAGAGGGATTGGCGGCGATATTATGGCTGGTTTAAAATCGCTAGTAGGCGGAGAAATCAAGCAGTATACAGCGATGCTTGAAGATTCAAGAAAAGAAGCCTTGGATCGGATGATTAAAAATGCCAACCAAATGGGTGCAAATGCAATTGTGATGATGAGATTTGATTCTGGTGAAATCGGTAAAAATATGAGTGAAATTGTGGCATATGGAACGGCTGTTATTGTGGAGGCAATTTAATGAAGTTCGTCATAAGTATCTATGCCATAGAAATTATTATCGTTTTCTTATGCATCCTTCTTGGTTACTTTATTTACGACAAACGGTTTAATCGAAATCATGGTATAAAAGTTCCTGATGGATTCCAATCGACAGAGGAAATAAATATTGACCCTGTAACAGGAGAAAAAACCAGGGTATATTATAACCCTGATACCGGTGAACGGTTTTATAAAAAAGAATGAAGCAGGGGAAAACCACGAGTGCCAGGCACCATCCAGAAAAATGGAGGGTGCCTGGCACCTTTTTGTTGAAGCGCAAGAACCGTCCCCTGCTTCACAGCTTCACACATTTAAGAAACTTTTAATATTTCATTAATAGCCAGTTTAGACTATTTGTCTATGATGATCCTGTACCATCAATTTAGTTGGAGGAGGAAAGTCAATGAAGAAGAAAGTGCTGGCTGCTGCGGGCATAAGTGGATTATTAATGGCAGGAGGTGTCCTATCTGCCTCTGCATCGACCTCTGGATATGACCTGTTCAAAACGGCTGTGAAGAAAACGCACACTGTCGATAGTTTTAACGCTCATATCACTGCATCCCTAACAGATAACGGCAAAGAGATTTACCAGGTTGATTCCTTGAACACCCTAAATGTAAAGGATGAGTCCGGAAATAGCGCCGTCAGTGTGAAAAATGGCGGTACAACCACAAAGGTAGATTATTTTTCGAAGGCCGATCAAACGGTCGTGAAGAGCAGCAAGGATGATAACTACTATGTCAAACAAGAAAAGGCAGATAAGAAAGAGTCTAACCGAAAGGAACATAAAGATGAAAACCTCTCACCACAAATGCAAAAAGATGTAGAGGCCATCTTTGATGCGGTTACAAAAAATTATCAAGACAAGATTACTACGAAAGATGGCGGCAATGGGCAAACAGAATTGCAGCTTGATCTTTCTAAAAATCAAATACCTGCCGTTGGACAGGCGGTTGTGTCCTTCTTCCTTAAGAATATTGACCAGCAGAAGGACCATGTGGAAAAAGCGGAATTTGGCTCCTTACAGTTTGCTGATCTAAAACCACAGCTTCCACAACTGAAAAATAACATAAACGTATCCCGTGTCGTCCTAAACGGTGTAGTGGATAAGAGTGAATACTTAGTCGGGCAAGAAGCAACCATTTATGTTTCCGGTGATGATGTAAATGGAACACACCATGATCTTGTCTTAAAGCTTTCAAACAAATTTGATCAGTTGAATCAGGCGAAAGTTTCAAGCGTTGATTTAACAGGCAAAAAGGTTGTTACCGTACAAGAAAAACATGATGGGCATGAAGATTAATTTGCAAAAATAAACAACGAGGCAGGGGGCTTTTCCTCTGCTCTTGTTTCTAAAATTTGAATACTACAAGCAGGAAGCTTGTTTAGATAAAATCACTGTAAAAAGGAGTGAGCTAAATGCCGGTTCTTGAAGTGCAAAACGTCACGAAGCAATATAAAAATGGACGTGGTGTTGAAAATATAAGTTTTTCCATCGAACAAGGTGAAATTTTCGGGCTCTTAGGACCAAACGGTGCCGGGAAAACAACACTGATGAAGTGTATTGTAGCATTATGCCGCCCCGATCAAGGGGATATTTTGATAAATGGGTATCATGTAAGAGAACAGTTTGAACAAGCGATGCAATCGGTTGGAACACTCATCAGCGGGGTTGAGGCGTTTGATTTTTTAACCGCCTATGAAAATCTCCACCTAGTATCGCGGCTCTATCCATCTCTTGAAAAAGGAAGAATAGACGAGGTACTCCAGTGGGTCGGAATGGAGGCACATAAGCATGAAAAAGTGAAATCCTTTTCAACGGGAATGCGGCAGCGGTTATATTTGGCAGCTGCGTTACTATCCAGCCCGACTTTGGTGATCTTAGACGAACCAACAAATGGTCTCGATATTGAAGGGAAACTGGATTTTCAAGAGCTTATTAGCCGTTTGGCAAAAGAGGAGGGAGTTACCTTCATCCTTTCCACACATTTGATTGATGAAGTGGAGCGTTTATGTAATCGAATTGCCATTTTGTCAAAGGGGAAGATTATTGGTGAAGTGGCGAAAAGTCAATTAGAAGAAGGACAAACCTTTGAATCCTTTTATATGAGCAAAATTCGGAAAGGGAAGGAAGTGAACCAAGATGCTGAACTTACAAAATGAGTGGACCAAATTAGTCCGAAAAAAATCAACGATTGTCTTGTTATGCCTCTCAGCCTTATTCCCTTTACTTGTCGGCCCTGCGATTCAAATGATGCAAAGCAAGTTTGGCTTCATTGCCTTTGATGGAGAGTCTTTCCCGCTTGTGATCTTAAGTTTAGCCGTCACCTTTTACTTACCATTATTATTGGCCCTTTGCATTAGTGATATGTTTGCAGGGGAGCAAGAGCAAAAGACACTATCCTTCCTGCTTGTCAGACCGCTCTCACGGTTCAAGCTGTTCACTTCCAAGATTGTCTGTACGGGAATCTATTTATTGACTCTTTTACTCGTTGTCTGCCTTTCTTCATTAATTACAGGAGCCATTTGGTTGGAAAATTTTACCTTCAGTGGTTTGGCAATAAGTTTATTATCCTTTTTGTTATCCTGGTTTCCGTTAATGGCCATGGGAATCCTCTTGGTTTTTCTTGCCCAATGGGTTGGCTCAAGCAGCAAAGCATTAACTTTTTCAATCCTTCTTTACTTAATAATGGTTGTCTTAACTTATCTTGTACCAACCATTGCCGCGTGGCTTCCAGTTTATGATAGTAACTGGTATCAACGCTGGATCAATAATGGGATGAATGTCACAACTTTCGGCAGAAGCCTTTATCTTGTATCATTCTGTGCATTATTCTTCACACTAGGCTACTATAAGTTTAGTCAAAAAGAACTTTAATGAAGAAGGTAGTGTTTAGATGTCCATTCGTTTAAGACTTTTATTATCCAATCTCGCCATGATTCTTGTTCCCATCATATTTGTCTGCTTATCTGCGCTGTTAGTGGCCTTACTTTTTAGAGGGGATATTAAAGAATTGCGAAACATCTACCTCCCGCCGGAGCACTACGATCATATGACGGAAAAAAATCAAATATTAATTGATGTGCACAAGGAAACCATGAAGAATCCAGGAACATTTTTGGATCAATCCTATTTACAGAAGATTGACCTCCAATTAACTAAAACGGGCGGCACTTCATTAGTGGTGAGAAAAGGAAAACAACTGATCTATGTCCCCAAAAAATTAACAGGATTAGAAATGAATGAATTGCCGCCATTTGGCTTCTTTGGCGAAGTAGACCCGGTCGAACGAATTGATCATCAATTTATCTCAATAAAAAAGCTTGATTTTTTCTATCCTGACGGGGCAGAAGGTTCATTATTCTTTGTAACGGATGCCAGCAGTTTTGCTAAATTTGTACGGACCTCGTTCCCGATTTTATTTATTGGTTTGATCATTATTTTAATTGGTACAAATGGATTGTTGACCTACTATGTGTCAAGAAGTATCATCCGCCCGATTCGGGGTTTACAAAAGGCTGCCAAGCGAATGGAAGAAGGCGATCTGACACTTCCCATTCCGGTAACATCCAAGGATGAAATGGGGCAGCTTGCTCAAGGATTTGAAGAAATGAGAGTAAGGTTAAAAGAATCGATTGAAAAGCAGCTTGCCTATGAGGAAAATCGTAAAGAACTGATCGCCAATATTTCTCATGATTTAAAAACGCCGATTACGACCATTAAAGGATATGTGGAAGGAATCAGGGATGGCGTCGCCAACAGCCCTGAAAAAATCGATCGTTACATGCAAACCATTCATTCGAAATCGAACGAATTGGATCATATGATTGATGAACTCTTTTTATACTCCAAACTAGACTTGCAGCGGCTGCCATTTCATTTTGAACAGATTCGTTTTGATCACTACCTGCAGGATTTTGTCGAGGAGCTTCGCTTTGATTTGGAGGAAAAGCGGGTTGAAATTGCTCTAAACATAGAAAAAGGCGATTATCTCATCATTGGGGACCGTGAGCATTTGAAACGGGTGATTACCAATATTGTCGACAATTCGTTAAAGTATATCGATAAACCGGACAAAGTGCTTTCGTTTCATTTATCGACAGTAGATGAGCATGTTCTTTTCAAAATGACGGATAATGGCCCTGGGATTGCAGAAGAGAATTTATCGATCATCTTTGACCGCTTTTATCGTGTCGATACCGCGCGAGGCACGGAAAAGGGCGGGAGTGGACTCGGCTTATCGATTGCAAAGCGAATTATCGAAGAACATCATGGCTCCATCTGGGCAGAAAGCCGGCAAGGACAAGGAACAACGATATCTTTTACGTTAAATAAAGCGGGTGAAGAGAAGTGAAACGGATTTTAATCATAGAAGATGATATAAGTATTGCCGAACTTGAGCGTGATTACTTAGAAATAGACGGCTTTTCGGTTGAGATTGCTCTAACAGGTGATGATGGCCTACAAAAGGCATTAAGTAAGGAAGTCGACTTGGTCCTGCTCGATCTCATGCTGCCAGGAGTTGATGGCTTTCAAATTTGCAAAGCAATCCGAACCGAAAAGGATATCCCGATTCTGATGGTTTCGGCCAAAAAAGAAGACATTGATAAGATCCGTGGTTTGGGATTGGGGGCAGATGATTATATTGTCAAGCCCTTTAGCCCAAGTGAATTGGTCGCAAGGGTAAAGGCACATCTGTCTCGGTATCAACGACTAATTGGAAAGGAACCCCAAAGTGACAGTATTATGATCCGGGGCCTGCAGATTGATCAGGCTCCTAGACGGGTTTATGTCAATAACCAAGAGGTGGTTTTTACAACAAAAGAGTTTGATGTCCTCACCTTTTTTGCCCTTCATCCGAACCATGTTTTCAGCAAGGAACAATTATTTGAAAAGTTATGGGGCTATGACTCTCTTGGTGAAATTTCAACCGTAACCGTCCATATTCGAAAAATCCGTGAAAAAATCGAAACCGACCCCTCCAATCCGCAATACATTGAAACCGTCTGGGGTGCCGGCTACCGATTTAAAGGATGAAGCAGGGGACGGTTCTTGTGCTTCATAAGGGGCAAGGTTCCTCAAAGCAGCGGGTCCCTAAATAATCAACAGCAATAGAAATTCTTAAAAAGGGTAGGTAGTGTATGTCACATTTAATTCAGTCCATCTTTGATTTGCTTTCAAGCCTTGGCTATGCAGGAATTGCCCTTGGTTTAATGGTCGAGGTCATTCCAAGTGAAATCGTCTTAGCCTATGGCGGTTATTTAGTTTCAATTGGAAAGATTTCATTCGTGGGGGCAGTGATCGCAGGGACAATCGGCGGTCTTATTGCGCAATGGTTTTTATATTGGCTGGGGCGATATGGAGGAAGACCGTTTCTCAATAAGTACGGAAAATATATTTTGATCAAGCCGCATCATATTGATCATGCCCAGCAATGGTTTAGCAAATATGGGTCAGGAGTGATTTTTACGGCACGTTTTATCCCTGTTGTACGACATGCCATTTCTATTCCTGCGGGGATTGCTCGGATGTCATTTGCCAAATTTAGCCTCTATACCGTCGTAGCGATTATTCCATGGTCGATTCTTTTTCTATACCTAGGGATGACATTGGGGACGAAATGGGAGCAAATTAATCAGGCGGCAAAACCCTTTGTTACGCCAGCCATCATGATCGCGATTCTTTTTACAATTGGTTATGTCGTTTATAAATGGAAATTTAAAAAGGGAGAAAAGAGATAGAAGTCGCATTTTTTTAAAACAAAGCAGATTTTAATAATTCTCTAATCGAATATTCATTTTATCTTAAGGTTGCTTGTTTATTATTAGGCTGTAAACATTGATGGAATTGGTGGAGGAGATGGTATGGAGATGAATTCTAAAAAGAAAGATAAAATTCTCATTTTATCTGCCTCATTTGGAGACGGGCATAAACAGGTAGCCAATGCACTTAGTGAAGCCATCCAATTTACACTTCCAAATGTTGAGCCCGTTACGATTGATATCATGGAGTGGCTGCATCCCTACCTGTTTCCAATCAGCCATTACTTTTACAATCGGGTCATTAAAAAGTTTCCTCAAGTGTACAGCTATTTTTATAAAAGAACACGTGAAAAAAGTTCTTTCTCTGTAAAGTTAAATACTTTTTTTACACTGGGAATGGGTTCCATGCTTAATGTGATTGAAAAAATCCAACCTATAGTAGTCGTAAGTACGTACCCATTTGCTGCTGGAATCATGTCTAAACTAAAAGAACATGGTTTGGTCGACATTCCAACTGTTACCGTTATTACTGATTATACAGACCATTCTTATTGGATCTATCCTTTTACTGATCACTATATTGTGGGATCCAAGCAGGTAAAGGATCGGTTGGTTTCCCTAGGAATAGAAGGCCATAAAATTAACCATTCAGGTATACCTGTCCTTAAAAAATTTATGAACACACAGTCCCGTGAGGTTCTCGCAAAGACATATCATTTGAACCCTTCACAGTTTACTCTCCTTGTAATGGGAGGAGGGGAAGGCTTTATCGGAAAGGGGATATCGACCTTCCAAGCTTTAGAGAATCTTTCATCCCCCATCCAAATCATCATTGTTTGCGGTCGAAATAAGAAACTAAGAAATCAACTGGAGAAAGAGCTAAGGAACACCAAGCATCATATTCTCCTCCTTGGATATAGCGAAAATATACATGAGTTGATGGCACTATCTGATTTAATGATTTCAAAACCTGGGGGTGTAACCACGTCAGAGGCACTGACGATGGAGCTTCCATTATTACTTTATCATCCACTTCCAGGCCAGGAAGAAGACAATGCCCAGTTCTTAGTGGATACAGGATTAGCGCTTTTAGCAAAAAATGACTTTGATTTAATTGGAAAAATTGAAGTTGTAACAAAGGACGTGAAATCATTAAATAGGATGAAACAAAGGGCAAGACAGTATCAATCCAAGACCTCCTCTGTTGACGCGCTTGATATCATTATGCAGACAAGGAACCAAGTATACGAACAAAAAAGTGCCTTTATTATGATGCCAATGAGACAAAGTGTTTGATATTCTTGTTTACTTTTTAAAGGAGCAGCAATGGAAGACCAGAAGTCGAGGTGAACATCGATTATGTTCAATATAATAGGATTTGTAATCATCATCTATTTATTCTATACCGTGGCTCCCTATGCCCTTTCATTCGGTTTAGGTAAAGGCGGACTACGATCCAAACCTGCATCATCCAACATAGCCTTTACCTTTGATGACGGCCCTGACCCGTCCTATACGCCATTGCTTTTAGATTTATTGAAGGAATACAGGATAAAAGCAACATTTTTTGTACTAGGGTCTAAAGCGGAAAAGTATCCAGAGCTCATCCTACGAATGCATCAAGAAGGGCATTTAATTGGCCTCCATAATTTTGTTCACACATCCAATTGGCTGATGTTCCCTTGGACAATCCGCCGTGAGTTGGCATATAGTGCCTCTATTGTGGGGAAAATAACAGGCGTTAGACCGGTGTATTATCGTCCACCATGGGGGTTATTAAATTTGATTGATTTTTTCAGCTTGAAGCCCTATAAGATTATCCTTTGGTCGGTAATGGTTGGAGATTGGAAGAGAAAAGCGGGAAGTGAAACGATAAGGGAACGACTTCTTAAAAAGATTAAAAAGGGGGACATTATTCTTTTACATGATAGTGGTGATACACCAGGTGCCGATGAAGACGCCCCAATGAATACCATCAATGCCCTAAAAGATGTCCTGGGGTTACTTGCAAATAAAGGCTATACAGGTGTAAGGATTGATGAATTGTGATTAAAAAAATAGGGGGATAAATAGTGGAAAACTCAGGAAATAAATACGAAAATAATCAATCTATAGGCCGGCAGATGTTAAATAAAGTTCCAGAGGTCACCATCTTCTTCTGGATCATTAAGATCATGGCTACGACTGTGGGAGAAACCGCCGCGGACTTTCTGAATTTTAACCTAAACTGGGGCTTAACAAATACGACAATTGTTATGGCAATCCTATTGCTCATCGTACTTTTCTTCCAGTTCCGATTGAAGAAATACGTGCCAAGCATTTACTGGCTCGCAGTCGTAATGATTAGCATCGTAGGAACACTTGTAACAGATAATCTAGTAGACAACCTCGGAGTGTCTCTAGTGACGACAACGATCATCTTCAGTGTGGCATTGTTGGCAGCATTTATTGCTTGGTACGCAAGTGAAAAAACGCTTTCCATTCACTCCATCTACACTACTAAGAGGGAAGCATTCTACTGGTTGGCCATTTTGTTCACTTTCGCATTAGGTACGGCTGCAGGTGACCTCATTGCAGAGGGTCTGAACATGGGCTACTGGAAGTCTGCACTTATGTTTGCTATTCTTATTGGGGTAGTTACCTTTGCTTATTATCGATTGAAGTTGAATGCAGTGCTGTCCTTCTGGATCGCCTACATCTTGACTCGTCCTCTCGGCGCTTCTCTGGGTGACTTTTTGTCACAGCCACGTAAAGACGGCGGTCTTGGCCTAGGTACGGTAGGAACGAGTGCCATCTTCCTTGTCACGATTTTAAGCTTAGTCCTCTACCTTACTAAAACGCGGAAAGACGAGCTTCCAAGTTCAAGGAATGAATAAGAATACGATTTACTTATTACACTATTATCGACAGAACCATTTCCAAATTGCTTGAGAGGATCTTTTTATGAATTTAAAAACCCATCTACTTATTGCTTTCATCATTAGTTTAGTTTGTGTGGTCGGATTCGCCTTTACATCTTTGTTCATAAGTGACCATAAAATTATTGATTTTGACAGCGATATAATCGCAGCTATTCAAGGACTCGAATCACCATTGTTAACAAAAGTGATGAAATTTTTCACTTTTATTGGTTCAACGCCGGTTGTGATCGTCCTAATTATCCTTTTAATCATCTTTCTTTATAAGGTATTGCATCATCGTTTAGAATTAATTTTGCTTATTTCAGCCATTCTTGGCTCAGCCGTTTTAAACCAAATTTTGAAACAGGTTTTTCATAGGATCCGTCCCAATTTCCATCGTCTGATTGATATTTCTGGGTTCAGTTTCCCAAGCGGCCATGCCATGAATGCTTTTACTGTTTATGTGATTGTTTCCTTCTTGCTCTGGCGTCATATTCCAAGTAAGTGGGGAAGAAGCCTGTTAATCTGCATAAGTACTGTGATGATTCTAGCCATTGGAATTAGTCGCATCTATTTAGGGGTACATTATCCCAGCGATATAATAGGCGGGTACTTAGCGAGCGGATTCTGGTTAGCGGTTGCTATTTGGTTTTTCCAATATTATAAAGAAAAAGTGTATAATAAAAAATATAAACGTGGTTAACTTGATAAATAAAGAGGCATAAACCAGATCGGTTATGCCTCTTTATTTTAATCAGAAACTAGCTTTAAAATAACAGTTGTTCCTTTATTTACTTCACTTTCAATGATGATGGAGCCATTATACTTTTCCATTAAACGATTTGCTATCGCTAACCCTAAGCCATAGCCTCCTTGTTTTCTACTTCTAGCTTTATCTACGCGATAAAAGCGATTTAAGACCATAGGAATGTCTTGTTTGGGAATACCTATACCTTTGTCCTCTATTTCAATTTGCACGAAATTTTCCTTTTTCTGAATCGAGCATTTGATCCATTTCTGCTCTTTCGAGTACTTTACGGCATTATCCAATAATATGACCAATATTTGCTCCAAGTGTCTTGGTTGAAAGGCGATTAAACTTCCTTCTATATTCTTCATGTCCATAATGAACTCAAAATCTTTATGGAGGATCTTGAAATTTCTTAGAGCATTTTCGATCACTGGTATCGGATTAATCCATTCGATTTGTTCTTTTTGTTTTTCGGATTCCGCCCTCGAAAGTTCTAAAAGCTCTGAAACAAGATCACTTAAATATTTGGCTTCCTCTAGTGTTGATTCCAATGATTCTTCAAGTAGTTTTGGGTCGTTTTTCCCCCAGCGTCTTAACATGGAAAGATTCCCTCGAATAATGGCAATCGGTGTGCGCAGCTCGTGAGATGCGTCTGCGACAAATTGTTTTTGCTGCAAAAATGACTCTTCCAGCTTATCCATTGTCTCGTTGAACAATTCTCCTATTTCTGTGATTTCATCCTTAATCCCATTGGAAGGTACTCTTTCGTGTAATCCCGTTTTCTGAATTTTTTTCATCGTATGGAGGATGTTCTTTACCGATTTTAATAATTGTTTTGCGATAATAACCCCACCAAAGCCGCTTAAAGCAATGGAACCCAAACCAGCTAAAAGCATGACAATGATAAATTTATTTAGGAGTCCGTCAAAAATCTCCATGCTTTGAATGATCTCGATCGTTCCCGTTCCGTTATTCAGTAATAACGGACTACGAAGAATGAGAAACCGATTTTCACTTGTTTTTATTTGGTCAAACTCTTCCGTTTGGACAATTTTTGCAGGAATGATTTCATCAGGAACATCTTGAGATGCCGAAATGAGCGTGTTCCCCTTGGAATTTAGAATACGGATCATTTGATGATTGCCACTTAGTCTTTCAATGTAATCACCACTTGAATAAATATCTTGTTCTGTTAGTGGAATGGATTTCGACCGTTCGTGATAATAGGCTTTTGTTTCTTTCATCTTTTGCTCAATGACATTATTTTCTTCCGTAAGCATCCAACTATTTAAAACAGAATATTGAAGGATATTGTATAAGACGAATAAAATAAATAACAGCAGGGAAGACCATAATACAAGTTTATATTTGATTGGAAGAGTAGAAACTTTTTTCATTTTCGAATCACATAACCAATTCCTCTTACGGTTTCAATAAATTGCTCGTTATCTGATGTGTGAAGTTTGTTTCTTAAATAACTAACGTAAACATCTACAACATTTGTTTCAACTTCAACATTGTACCCCCATACTTTTTCTAATAACATCTCCCTCGTCAGCACGAGACCAATATTCTGAAGAAAAATGATCAGTAAGTCATATTCCCTTTTGGTTAATTCAATTTCATCTTTGCCCCGTTTGACAACTCGAGCCATTGTGTCGACTTCTAAATCATGAAAGGTAAGTGTGGAGTGTTGTTGCATGTTCCTTTTAGCTCGGCGAAAGATGACACGGATCCGTGCTAACAATTCCTCCGTTGCAAATGGCTTAGGAATATAATCATCTGCACCACTATCTAAGCCGGATACTCGATCCATAACGCTGTCTCTAGCCGTTAACATGATAATTGATGTATCTTTGACCGCACGTATTCTCCGGCACACCTCTATCCCATTTAGCCCTGGAAGCATAAGGTCTAATAAGATTAAGTCCCAATTTGATTGTAAGGCTAAGTCAAGACCTTCTCTGCCATCATTCGAAACCGTCACTGAAAATCCTTCATATTGCAGCTCTAGAACAATAAATTTAGCTAATTTTTCTTCATCTTCTATTAATAAAATTTTCTTCACTTGTATCGCTCCTACGTGCGTGTTTGTGTGTTTTTTAATTTAATATCATATTGATAGAACTTAGTTTATCACAACAAGAGTAATTAACTCGTATACCACAAATCTGTATATAGGAAACTCCCTTTCACAGAATGTAAAAGGGAGTTCGATTTCAACTTCTTGTATAGGTATACTCCAACTTCATTGACATTAGAAAAATTAGTCGTTTTCGTTTTCTTTCCCATTATCTTTTTCGTCATTACTATCATCTTCTGCTTTCGTAATCTTTCCTGTTTTTGCATCAACTTTTACATCATAGCTTTTGCCGTCCTTGGCTGTTACATGTACACCATAAACGACAGAGCCGTCTTCATCTTCTAATTCTACTTCTTTAACGGTACCATCCGTATATTTTTGCAAAACAGTGTTTGTTGCTTGTTTCCCAGTAATGGCCGCTTCTTTTTGCAATTTTGCTTGCTCATTTGGATCTTGTTTTTCTTCTTTCGCGGTTTCTTGTTGGCTTACTGCAGCAGCAGGCTTCACTAAATGTGTACCAACTGCTCCTCCTCCAACAACGCCTAATGCTATTACAGATGCTAAAATTTTTGTGCCAATCATGTTCATTTCCTCCTTATTTTTAAAAGCATGTCTTACAATCTCTATAGTAACCCTGCATAATTATGTTCCTATTTGAAAACACTTAAAATCAGGTAAAAAATATATTAGAAATTTCTAATGGAACGATTATCTTTTTCTTCTAATGGCAATGAGTAACAAAGATAATAATAGCAACGGCATTACAATGGAAACGATTTGTACTTGAAGTGGAACTATTTTTGTATTGCCAATTATTTCCACCGGTATCGCATCACTTGAAGTAATCACATGATTCTCTTTGGAAACAACTGTCGTATATAAATAATAATCCGCGGTATAGACTAATTGGATGGGCAAACTAACGATTTTTTCTTCATGCGGCTTCATCGTTCCGATTGTAACCGGCTGGTCGGCACTATAATCCTCTAAATTTACCGTCCAGTTCTTAGATAAATTCGCCATCGTAATGTACGTAAAAACATCTTTTATTTCTTTTTCAGCAGTATTAGTAATTTTAACTTTTACCTTTAATTCTTTCCCTGGGTACTCTGCTACTTTTGTAGGGGAGATGATTTCAATTTTAAAATTTGAAGTGCTTTGTGCGTTGGCAGGTCCAGAATGAAAACCAAATAAAACCGAAAATAAAAGTAAAATAGTCAAATATTTTTTCATATTATTCACCCCTTAAAAAATCCACTTTCTTCGCTATAAATAATGCGATAAATACGGTTAGCAGGAAGAAAATGAACACAGGTAGTAGTTCAATCAATACTTGGGAAGTCGCAAGCTTGTTGATAAAGATATCTTTCATCGCAGTCATACTAGCCGAGACCGGGCTATTTTCACTAATGACCTTTGCTAAGCCAGATTTTTTCATTGTTGTTGATAAAAACATCGGAATCGCTGTTATTAAGAATGCCATGATTGCCAAAATCATCGCATTCTTAGTCGATGCGAAGACGGTTGAAAAAATCAAGGCAATGGATGAAAAGGAAATAATCAAAACCGTCCCAACTCCATATAAATAAAGGAGAATAGTAGGGAATATGTTAGCCTGATATGCTAATACGAATAAATAAGGCAAGGACACCAATGTCACCATCAGCCAAAAGATAAGAATCGCTGTAAGCTTAGCAAGGATGATGTTTCTTTTCGTTAAGGGCGTTAACAACAAACTTTCTAATGTACCTTTTTCTTTTTCACCAGCAATCATGGTTGAGCCAATGACCATTGAAATCAATATATTAATTCCAAGTAATAGTTTTAGCATCGTCATAACAACAGTCGGTTGATCCAATAAACTTAATTCTTTTACACTAATAAAACTAAATGATAGGGTACTCATCAATAGAGTGACAGCGAATAAAAAGCCGATTCCCTTTCGTGAGAAAATATGTTCTTTTGTTTCTTTTTTTACTAACGCAAAAAACATGTTATTGTTCCCCCTTTCCGTCTGAAGTGAGATGGAAAAATACATCTTCCAATGAAAGGTCATCTTTATGAATGTCCTTTTTATACTTGTCCATTAATCCTTTGACGGAATCTTCTTCTATGAGGGTTCCTGCCTTGACAATCGCGACTCGATTGCAAATCTTTTCAATATCTTTTAATAAATGCGATGTGATAAAAATGGTAACCCCTTTTACTTGATTTAAATGGAGAAGGATATTCTCAATATCCTTTTGCCCCTGTGGGTCAAGTCCCAGCGTAGGCTCGTCTAAAAAAATGATTTCAGGGTCATGAATAAGTGTGCGGGCAATGCCTAACCGTTGTCTCATCCCCCTTGAATATTGTGAAACTTTTACGTTTGCTTTTGCAGTAAGACTTACCAAATCTAAGAGTTCAGTGACCTTATCCTTTCTTTGCTGCTTATTAATCTTGTGCAGGGCAGAAAAGAATAGAAGGTACTCTTCACCGGTCATCCACTCATAATACCCATGTGATTCCGGTAAAACGCCAATGAGATTTTTGATTTCTCCCTTATTCTTTTTTACATTCAAGTTACTCACTTCTAGATCGCCGCTCGTTGGTTCAATTAGACCAATCAGCATGCGGATGGTTGTCGTTTTACCAGCACCATTAGGGCCAAGAAACCCATAGATATCACCTTTATTTACATGTAAACTGAGACTTTTTACTGCTTCAAATCCGTTATCATAAACTTTTCGTAACTGATTCGTTTTTATCATGTAACACACCTCTTTTCAAAAGATCGCTCACGTTAATGGTACCCTTTATCATTTAAGCAAGCCTTAACAACAGATAAGATTATGATTAGAGAAAGATTAGAAAAGTCTAATGAAGTACTAAATTAATAAAAGGTCATAATTCTAAGTTTTTACAAATATTCCTGTGCTAAATTCCCTGGGCGGAAAGCACTAGAAAAGTTTACAAAATTATATCAATCTGTTAACACTGGCATAATAATAGAAGACTATCATGTTAGAGGTAAGCGAATAACGTTTATCTAGGAGGATATCAATGAACAAAAGAATAGGTAAAAAAGGTACTGCTTTTGCTCTAACACTGGCTTTAACGATTCCTGCCCTCACACCTGCCGCAGCTGCAGGAAATAATAAGGTAAAGATTGATTCTGTAAAGTTTAATGGAATGCCTGCCCCAACGACAATTGACCAAATGGTCGATACGTATTCGACTGCATCCGTTGATGTAAAATACAGTAATGGAGCGGTTAAAACGTTCCCACTTTCATACAAAAGGCTTTTTAAATCAGAAGATAAGGTTGCGATTAATAAAGGTGAACTGATTCCAGCTGGCACTCCGATTGATGTTAACGGAAATCCAATTATGGACAATAGTGTTCCTGGAAACCCAACACCATTTGTTTCGGATGCGCCTGATTCAAATAGCTTGCTAAACCCAATTGGTGGAAAGCTTTACATGGTTACCCACTATGAATATCAAACAATCGATGCTGCTGGTAATTCAGCCTACGGCATTGTTCCGGCATCCATGTCGTTAACAACTTTAGACCAAGATGGGAATACCGGTGAATTAAAACCTAAGGAAGTGAAGAAGATTGACTTTTCTTTAGTCAATGGACTTTGGATTCCATGTAACGGATCTCTTTCCCCATGGAATACCCATTTAGGGTCAGAAGAATATGAGCCAGATGCCCGTAAATTTGAAATTGATCCGATGTCATCGGCAAGAACTCAAGTTGAAAGCTTTTCTAAGCTTTACTTTGGGGATAAATCAGTGGCAAGTCCCTATTTCTATGGGTATGTCCCAGAAATCGAAGTAAAGAATAACGGAAAAGTGAAAGTCGAGAAACATTACAGTCTTGGCCGTTTCTCTCATGAATTAATGAAAATGATGCCGGACAACCGTACAGCCTACTTTGGTGACGACGGTGGAAACACAGGTTTGTTTATGTATGTAGCCGATAAAGCGGAAGATTTATCAGCTGGTACATTATACGCGGCTAAATTCTCACAAACCGGAACTGCAAATGGCGGTTCAGGAAATTTAGAATGGATTAAACTAGGGCATGCCAATGATAAGGAAATTAAAGCGATCATTGACAAGAAAATTAAATTCAGTGACATCTTTGAAACATCTGATGTGCCGCAAGAAGGCTTTAAAGCAATAAAACAATATTCTTATGGCAAAACAGAATATGTAAAACTTAAGCCAGGAATGGAAAAAGCGGCTGCATTCCTTGAATCCCGCCGCTATGCAGCGTACCTTGGTGCGACTACTGAATTCAACAAAATGGAAGGTGTCACCTATAACGCAAAAGATAACAAGGTGTACATCGCCATTTCCGACCAAAGTGGCGCTATGGAAAAAGATAGCACAGGTAAAGATCCTTCAGATGATATCCAATTACCAAAAATTAAGTCTGGTGTCACCTATGAATTAGATTTACGCGATGGTCAAAAAGATAATAGTGGCCGTGGCATTCAAAGTAAATATATAGCAACATCCATGTCAGGTTTACTTGCAGGTGAAGATCTTCCCGTTGCTGATGCTTATGGTAACACGGCAAATGTGGACAAGGTAGCTAATCCAGACAACTTAAGCTACTCTGAAGAAATGAGAACCCTATTTATTGGTGAAGATAGCAGCAAGCATACGAACAACTTTGTTTGGGCTTATAATGTCGATACGAAAGAGTTAACACGTGTTTTATCAAACCCTGCAGGAGCAGAATCTACTGGATTGTTTGCAGCAGATGATCGGAATGGTTTCTCTTATATTATGAGTAATTTCCAACATCCTGGCGATGAATTAGATGCTAAAACCATTACAGCCATTAATAAGGAAGAGTTAAAGAATGCAATGGAGCGAGAAATCGGTATTAATAAGACAGGCGGTGTTGGCTATATCTCTGGTCTGCCATCATTTACAAATATGCCTGATTTCACTGCACCGGCAGCTCCATCTGTTAAGAAAGTAAGCTCTAAGTCTTCTACGCTTACTGGAAAAGCTGAAGCCGGCTCGACTGTCTATATGTATAATGGAGAAGCATTTGGAGGCAAAACGGTTGCAGATGCAAAAGGAAAGTTCAATATGGAAATCAGCACGCAGAAAAAAGGCTCCACATTAACGATTTATGCAGTGGACCAAGCGGGAAATAAGGGACTAGCAGTTTCCGTTAAAGTGGATTAGGAACTACTATTTTACAAACCTGTACAGTTCACAGCTGATTTAAACAGGAAATCATCGTTCGTGAATAAAGCCTTCATTCCCTTCAGAAAGTGGAATGAAGGCTTTATTAATTATGACAATTTAAATCTTATAGGACGATTTTGGTGAAAATGGAAATAATTTAATTTTACATTTTTTCAAATGTGACTTAACATATGTTCATGGCGTGTGCTATAGTTACTTTGAAAAATAAAACTTAGATGAAACAAGTGCGTTGATCATCGATATTATAAAATTTTGTTTGAAAGGGCAATTTCTTTTCTTCATCGAGAAGAGAAACTGCCTTTTCCTTTTTAAAGGAGTGGACTGTTGTGAGCTTTGTGGGTTTATTTCTTTCAGGTGCCGTCTTATTTTTAAACAGTCTTATGTTGTTAGGGAAGGCAGATGGGAAGAGCGTTGGGGTTTTTAATATTTTCGTAGGAAGCATTCAAATTATTATTCCATTTTATTTACTCATTGTTTCGGATCAAACCAATTGGGAACTTTATAATGATGCGGCCATTTTCTTATTTGGCTTAACTTTTTTATATTTTGGGATTACTGTATTGAAGGGATTTGAGGGCAACGGTCTCGGTTGGTACAGCCTGTGGGTTTCCATTATTGCAGTTGTTTATACCATTACATCTATTGTCCAATTTCATGATGTAGTGAATGCATTAACATGGGGAATGTGGTCGTTTTTGTGGTTTCTGTTCTTTTTATCCAATGCGCTTAAAAAGAAAATTGATCATTACCTTGGATTCGTTGCCTTCGTCCAATCATGGGTAACTCTAACAATCCCATCGCTGCTTTACTTTTTAGGTATCTGGAATACGCCACCTGTAGCACAAATTTGGACTTACGTTTTAATTCTATCTATCTTCTCTTTTGTTGCTGCCAGCATTTTTAAATTGAAAATCGCCTTCAAAAAGGGTGATGAAGCGAAAGAGATGCCAGCCGTTTAGGATGGCTATGGTGTCAGGCACCATCCAGAAAAATGGGTGGTACCTGGCACTTTTTTTCGTTTTGGGCTAGTATGGTTTATCCAGAGGGCTTTTTAATAAATACATTTTTCAAAGAAATGGAGAAGTAGACTTTATGAGAGGTTTATGAGGAAGACGGGGTGATTTTTTGGCAAAAAAAAACGCCCCAGCTCATTATTTCTTAGAGACAGGACGAATTGGTTCAACAAGATGAAACGGAATGTATTCATGGTTTTGTTCGATTTTTTCGATGATCGTTGCTACTAACTTTTTCATTTAAAATACCCCCTATTGATTTGATACTCTTATTATCAAGGAAAACGGGCGTATACACAATCTGGGTGAAAACGGCAACAATCCCATTGAAAACGACAACATTGGCAATGTAAGCGATAATCCCCCCCATTTTCTTACTAATTCACTGTTTTTCTCTGTTTTGGAGCAGGAGGTGAGGCGGGGGACGGTTCAAAAAAAGTTTAAAACCACTTTATTGATTGATACGATAGGAATGGAAGCGTTTTATCATGTCAGAATACTATTTTCAGATGATTGACAAAATAGAAATAGATTAGTAATATCTAAACTATCTTAATAAACTCAATTTAACTTATCGAGAGCGACCGAGGGACTAGGCCCTATGACGTCCGGCAACCCCCTGTATGGGAAGGTGCCAATTCCTGCAGAATGACTTTCATTCTGAAAGATAAGTCGAAATATTCTTTTTGTATTTCGATGCCCCTTTCAGTTGAAAGGGGCATTTTATTATTTTTCCAAAATAATGAAAATAAAAAAGAGGTCATCATATGATTGGAATTCAGAATCTTACAAAGACTTACAAAACGAAACATGGCACGGTAAAAGGTGTCGATGAAGTATCGTTAACGATTAAAAGAGGCGAAATTTACGGGATTGTCGGCTATTCCGGTGCTGGAAAAAGTTCGCTCTTGCGCTGTATCAATTTGTTAGAACGGCCTACTTCAGGCACTATTACCGTCGATGGTACTGACCTTACCTCATTAAAAGGCGAGGAACTGCGCCTAGCACGGTTAAAAATTGGCATGATCTTTCAACACTTTTATTTAATCAGTCAAAAAACAGTATTTGAGAATATTGCCTTTTCTTTGAAAGCTGCCAACTATCCGAAGGGCCAAATCAAAGAACGGGTCGAGGAGCTGCTTGCAACCGTTGGACTTGCAGAAAAAAGGGATGTGTATCCCGCGCAATTGAGCGGCGGGCAAAAACAACGGGTGGGAATCGCGCGGGCCTTAGCCAATAATCCGAAGGTGCTACTATGCGATGAGGCCACTTCCGCCCTGGATCCAACGACAACTAAGTCAATCTTGAATCTATTGAAAAAAATCAATAAAGAACTCAATATTACGATTGTCTTAATCACGCATGAAATGAATGTGGTTAAGGAAATTTGCCACCGGATGGCAATTATGCAAGAGGGACGGGTCATAGAAGAAGGCTCGGTTTACGACCTATTTGCCAGTCCTCGAGCCGAATTGACAAAGGAGTTTATTGAGAGTGTCGTTTCCTTTGACGTTCCGGAGGCGATTTTAAAAAATTGTGAGGGTCCAATCATTAAAGTGACGTTCAAGGGAAAAGTCGCAGGTGAAGGAGTCATTTCAGACATGCTCCAGCAATGTAACGTAAAAGGGAACTTCCTTCATGGTTCGATTGAATACATTCAAGAATTGCCGCTGGGAATCTTTATTATGGAACTGAAAGGACAGAAGGACGAGGTTAAACGAGCGCTTCAGTATATCGAAGACAGGGCAGCGCAAGTGGAGGTGTTACGTGATGGGCGTTGATTTCAATCATCTAATCGAGCTGATTCCCGATATCAATACCGCTTTTTTACAGACGATTTATATGATTGCTATTTCATTGGTGATTGCGATTGTCATCGGTTTGCCAGTGGGAATTCTCTTATACGTCACGGACAAAGGCTTGTTTTTACAAAATCGCTCTGTTCAAGTTATCATGGGATTTCTCGTCAATTTAATCCGCTCGATTCCGTTTATTATCCTGCTGGTTGCGTTAATACCGTTAACGAACCTTATCGTCGGAACAACGATTGGGCCATCGGCAGCGAGTGTTTCGCTATCTGTGGCCGCCATTCCATTCTTTGCCCGGATTGTCGAAACGGCGTTACGGGAGATTGATAAAGGCGTCATCGAAGCGGCGATTGCTGCAGGTGCAACACCATGGATGATCATTAAAGATGTCCTGCTCCTTGAAGCAAGGTCGGGGATTATTTCCGGGATTACCTTAACACTCATTAGTTTAATTGGCTTTTCAGCGATGGCCGGTACAGTTGGCGGCGGCGGAATTGGAGACTTAGCGATTCGCTTTGGTTACTATCGCTATGACAATACCATCATGATTGCCACTGTTGTTATATTAATTGTTTTAGTTCAGTTTGTTCAGCTTCTTGGGGATTTCGTCGCCAAAGCTGTTGATAAAAGAAAATAGGAAAGAAGGAAATGATGATGAAAAAATGGTTTTTAGCAATGGTTTTAGTTTTAGTCGTTGGGGCGTTAGCAGCTTGCGGCAGCAGTTCAGAAAGCAAAGACAAAGCAAGTGCCAAATCAAAGGATATTAAATTTGGGGCTACTGCGGGTCCTTATAGTGATATGTTGAAAAAAGCGATTGTACCTGGATTAGAGAAAAAGGGCTACAAAGTGGAAGTGGTCGAATTTAGTGACTATATTCAACCAGACAAAGCGCTAGATAATGGAGATATTCAAGCCAACCTCTTCCAAAACTCGATTTACCTTGAAAGTTTTGCGAAACAAAATAACTTGGATTTATCTGCTTTAATTTCGGTTCCAACAGCGCCAATGGGGATTTTTTCAAAAAAATATAAATCAATTGATGAAGTAAAGGATGGGGCAACGGTTACTCTTCCGAATGATCCGACGAATGCGGCCCGTGCGTTGAATACTCTCCGCGATGAAGGGTTGATTAAAATCAACGAAAAGGCCGATCCGATTACAGTATCAGAGAAGGATATTACGGAAAACAAGAAAAACTTGAAGTTCCAGCCGATTGAAGCTGGTCAGCTTCCTCGTTCTGTTGATAGTGCCGACTTAGCAGCAGTTCCTGGTAACTTCGCCTTGGCTGCAAAAATGGACTTACTTGACGCCATTGCACTTGAAAACATGCTCGATCCATACCGCAATATCGTTGCCATCAAAACAGAAAATAAAGATTCCCAACTGGCAAAAGATATTAAGGCCGTTGTCGAATCTTCTGACTTCGAAAAAGTCATCGACGACCAATTCAAAGGCTTCGGAAAACCAAGCTGGATGACAAAATAAAGCAGGGGACGGTTCTCTTGCTTCACACCAGGGGTCAGTCCTCCGCTGCGATAAAGCAGCAGGGGGGCTGACTCTTAAATTATTAAGCTTTTAGTCGAATTTTCATATTATACATTTTTTTATCCGCTACCGGTAATAAGGCATCAAGTGTTTTCCCTTCGGCAGGGTAAATAGCTGTGCCGACTGAAACGCTAATGTCTGAGTAGGAGGACGAAATTACTTTTAAATTAAGGTTAATACTTCCCAACAATTCGGTTGGATTCGCCTTTCCCGGAGAGAGGATAATGAATTCATCGCCGCCCCAGCGGGCAACAATATCAGTATTCAAGACAGCTTTTTCTAACTGACGGGCAATAATCATTAACAGTTGATCGCCTTCTTTGTGGCCAAATTGATCGTTAATTGTTTTAAAGTTATTAACGTCGATGAAGAGAATGCCAATCTCTTGACCCTTCCGATCCGCCCTTGCTTTTATTTTTAAAAAAATGTATTCTACAAATCTACGATTATAAATCCCGGTTAGCGCATCCTTTTCAGAAAAAAACTTTGCACGATCATACTGACGCCCGAACCACCATGCCAGCGCTAATAAAATGGGCAATCCTATATATTCCATCCTACTAATAAACCCATCTCGAAAGAAATAATAGGCAATATAAATAGAATTAATCCCCAATACCAAAAGGAATGTCACAATCCTGCCTTTGTATTTCATTTTTTTCATCCCTTTCAGTAGTTAAGATAATTTTCGCCTGAAGTCCCGAGTTTACGTCCTCGATAGCGAAGGCGGCCTTTTCCATTTCATTTTCGAAGAGGCTAAGGAAAACATCAGTAATTTCGGGATCAAATTGTGTGCCTTTATTTTTTTTATCTCTTCTAGTGTATGTTTCAAGTTAATAGCATTTCGATACACTCGATTTGATGTCATCGCATCGAACGTATCTGCAATCGCCATGATGCGTGCTGCTAATGGGATCTCGTTTCCCTTTAATCCCTTAGGATAACCCTTGCCATCATATCTTTCATGATGATATAAAACAAGATCCAGCACACCATTTTCGTTAAAGCTGGAAACGTGTTTTATGATTTAGTATCCAATGGTTGGATGCTTCTTTATGATGGAAAATTAAGACATAGCACAAAAGAATTTTACTATAAACAAAGGGGGAATCTACCAATAATAAATAAAAGTCGAAAAATTGACAAAAGTCGACTAATAAAAAATGAAGCAGGTGACGGTTCTGCTTCACTTTTTCTAACAATCCCTTCTCTATTCGAGAAGGGATTGTTTTATTTTGAGTGCTTACGGCTAGTTCGCCGAACGTATCTCTATGAAATATTTGGTGTGATCCGCTATCTTTTTTTTGTCATCGGCTTTTTCAAAAAGGAATCGAAACGGAATTTACAATAGGCGATGAGAAAAAACTCCGGCCAGGCCATGGCAATCAGGTATTGCAATAGGGCAAATGCTCCCAGCAATACGTATAATTCCAACAAACTATCGCCGTTGCTTGAAATCGATTTGATGATGGAGCCTCCAAAGATCGTGGCACCCGTCACAAACGACAGGCTAATATGCCCTTTTGATGTTTGAAAATCGTATAGTAATTTCCCTCCTTTTTGGAAGGCTCCTTGTTTCACTCTTCTCAGGGCTCTCAAGGTCGAAAGTACCAAATAAACCAGACCGCCGCCAATGAGGATAAAGCCAGTCGTCCACATATAGTCTGGTGCAAGGCGGTCTTCACATGCAAGAAAATAGACCTTATAAAAATCGAGTGAAAATTTTAAACCGAAAACAGGTAATAAAATGGCTTGGAACTTTTGAAACTTGTACCTATTTTTAGTAAATGTGAAAAAAATGGCTATCAAGAGGTTTACTAGTAATGCATAGATATCTATTCTAATAAATTGATTCCATGCATCGTTGATAAACATCATCGAATCGGCTCCCACAGCCACAACCAATGTGGAAACCGCGCTGATAAAAAAGGTGACCCAAAAAAAGGCAGAGATACCGTCAGGGCTTAAACGTCCAAAGGCAATGTTCTTCAGTTCATAGAAATCGGCTTCGTTACAATTTTTTAACATACTATTCTCCTGGATTCGCCGCTTTCGCTTTTTCAGCGGCCACCACCTTGGCTTTTGCTTTTTTTGCTTCTATTACACTATTTTTACTGCTGCGGATATCCGCTGCGAGATCATTTACCTTCCTCCCCTGAACGAGGGCCTTACTTAAATTAAATTCCACCATTTTTATCACCTCATCCCATTGTATTATTTCTAGCTGAATTTTTTGGGGGAATAACAAAAAATGAATCCTTTTACCTATAAGCAAAAGAAAAATGTCCTAAATGGTGTCAGGCACCATATACTATTTTCATTGGAAACCCGAGAGCGGATTCATGCCGCGGCGGACATGTGAGCCTCGAGCATAGTGAAGCAGCCAGAATTTGTAAATCCTTGAAGGCGAACGGCATTATTCCGGATTTTCGGGCACCTAACATCATTCGTCTTGCGCCAGTTGCTCTTTATACGTCCTACGTGGAATATGGGAGGTTGTTCAAATTCTGAAGAGGATTATCACTGAAAAACAATATGAGAATTATAAAATGAACGGGAGATTATCGCTTAAGACAAATGGTAACCCCCATATTGATGGGTTTTTAAATGGGAACTATGATACTGTTACGGTAGAAAGAGGTTCATCTATCGATAGATTTGGTAATAATGGAGGAGAGCAGTGGGTTTACCTATTTATTGATTATGAAAGAAATAGTGATGGACGGGAAATGGTTTTAGAAACGTTTCAAGAAGAAGTAGAGGCCGTTTCTTATTATTACCTCGTGACTTTGCAGTCTTACTACTTTAATGAATATGTTCTTCCTTATAAAAATTCGCTGTCTCAAATCGACCGACCTGGCTTTACAATCGATCAATTACAGCTTGCTTTAAGCTCTTTACAAGTCAATCACACAACGTATCATTTTTATGACGAGGAAGTTGTTCCGCATAGTATTCATTTAAAAAGAGTGAGCCCAACTGAGTGCAAGGTTCAATACATTGGGGAAAATAAACAAGTGGTATTCGAGACAATGAAGCTTGAAGACTGGGACGCATTTTCCACGATGTTTGATTATGTTTATTTTTTCTCTATTAGACCAAAAATGCAAACAGTTAGTAGCAAATCATCAGTTAGATAATGCCTTTTCCGATGAGGGATATGAGATGTTTTTATCGGAATAGTAAACAGGGGTTAAAGAGACAGTCAAACCAGGTGCGGGATTCCAAAGTAAAGCAGGGGACAGTTCTCCTGCTTTACTTTGGCTACTTGTTAATAGTCGAAATTTGTCAAAAGCAACCAACAATTACATTGGCTGTTCTTTATCTATCCAAGTATAAAAATATTGCCGAAGCAAGTAAGAGATCCATTTACAATGCGGGTGATTGCGAATGTTTTCGAGTAAGCCTTTCACGACCGCAGGCGGCTGCGAAGGCTCTAGCAACTCTTGCCGCAGCAATAGTAACGATTCCTTTTCAATGGACTCTTCCATTTCATCTATTTTTTGCTCGATTATTTTACCGAGCTGTTCCTTCGTTCCTTCTTCCTTCATCGGCTGTGTAAACATTTGGCTAAGCTCTTCTGTTACAAATGGAACCGTCATATGCCGCGCCAGCAAGGTTGTTTTTTCTACAAGCGACTCAGACAATACCTGTAAATCCAATGGCACATTATAGAAAACAAATAACTGCGAATACATATTCATGAAGCCTTTAATGCAATACATTAAATCATATTTTGTCGCTTTGACTTCATCGCCGTATAACCGTTCAATCATCAACAAAATGTTGTTTTCGAGTAATTTGTCGTAGTATTGCATTTTTAATATCAGGTCTTTATTAAATGTTTGCGACTGCTCTTTCATCAGAACTTTGGCAAAATCAGAATGCTTTTGAAAAGAATGATAGATAGCATAATAAAAGTCGTATAAAAGTTGACTGTCCTTTGCATTTTTGACTAGGTAGTCAATGTCCGCGATAATTTGCATCATAAATTGGTCAATTAAGGCGATAATCAATTCGTCCTTTGACTTGAAGGATAAGTAAAAAGCGCCTTTAGAAATCCCGCAATAATCGGTGATTTGTTGGACGGAAGTCGCTTCAAAACCCTGCTTTGCAAATAGCTCCAAAGCCTTTTCCATGATTAATTGTTTTTTCATTTTATTGAATCGCTCCTATAGTCTTTCAATTGACAAATGACTGATTGGTCATTATTATAAGGAATTGAGTGAACTAAGTCAATTTAGGGTAGGTGTAATAGTGAAAGGGTTAGTCAATTTTGTTTTGAAAAATAAATTAGCCGTCTGGCTGCTTACAATTATTATTACGGTATCTGGTATTTATTCAGGTACACGAATGAATATGGAGACGATTCCGAATATCTCGATTCCATACTTAATGGTCATGGATGTGTATCCAGGGGCCACTCCTGAAAAGGTAATGGAAGATGTATCCATGCCGATTGAAAAAGCGGTAGAAGGCCTTGATCACGTAAAAGCCGTCTATTCAAACTCCTATTCTAACATGTCGAGTATTCAAGTGGAATACGAGTACGGCATCGATATGGATGAGGCGAAACGGGAATTAAAATCGGCGCTAGATTCCTTGAAACTGCCGGAAGGAGCGCAAAAGCCGACAACAACGGCGATCAGCATGAACATGATGCCGGTTGTTGCCTTAAGTGTCAGCAGTTCAAAAGACGATATTGTCGAATTAACGTCAACAGTCGAGGAAAGCTTGCTTCCAAAAATCGAAAAAATCGAGGGTGTTGCGTCGGCAACGATTACCGGCCAGCATATTGAAGAAGTGGACCTTACGTATAACAAAGCGAAACTGGCTGAATTTGGTTTAACAGAAGATAAAGTGAAGCAAATGATTCAAGCAAGCAATATGGCTGTATCATTAGGACTTTACGAGTTTAAAGCAGGGGAACAGGCTGTCGCAATTGACGGCAAGTTCATGACCGCTGATGAATTAAAGAATATGCTGATTCCTATCACCCCATCAGCTGCCAATCCATCACCATTTGTAAAGCTTAGCGACATCGCTACCATTGATACAGTTGGTAAAGTACAATCCATCTCCCGCACAAACGGGAAAGATGCGATTGCCATTCAAATTGTCAAAGGCCAGCAGGCAAACACGGTCGATGTGGTAAATAAGGTGAAAAAGGTAGTCAAAGAAGAAAAAGCAAAAATCAGTGGTCTTGTCATAGATGTTACGCTTGACCAAGGAAAACCGATTGAAGAATCAGTGGCAACGATGATTGAAAAAGCAGTATTCGGTGGGTTAATTGCCGTCTTAATCATCCTGCTTTTCCTACGTGATTTTAAATCAACGATTATTTCGATCGTATCGATTCCAGTTTCAATTTTCATGGCATTACTGTTGCTAAACTGGATGAATATTACGTTGAATATTATGACGCTCGGGGCGATTACGGTTGCCATTGGCCGGGTCATCGATGATTCGATCGTCGTCGTCGAAAATATCTACCGAAGACTGCATTTAAAAGAAGAGAAATTAAATGGCCGCGCCCTTGTCCGTGAAGCGACGATTGAAATGTTTAAACCAATTATGTCCTCGACATTAGTAACGGTTGCGGTATTTGCGCCAATGATGTTTGTAGGCGGCATGGTCGGTGAACTGTTTGCGCCGTTCGCTCTAACAATGGCGTTTGCGCTTGGAGCGTCGCTACTTGTGGCAATTACAATTGTTCCGGCTCTATCGCACTTCTTATTTAGGAAAAAGTTATATGGTGAGAAAACAGCAAAACGGCATAAAGAGGCCGGAGAATTAGCAAAATGGTACAAATGGTTCCTTGAAAAGACCCTTAATCATAAAGTGATTTCTTCCATCCTTGCGATTATTTTATTAGGTGGAAGTTTGGCATTAACACCATTAATCGGCTTTAGCTTTATGGGCAGTGAAGAAGATAAAGTCATGTACTTAACGTACACTCCTAAAGCAGGTGAGCTTAAGGACGAAACATTGGACAACGTTCATGCTGTCGAAGAGAAGATGCTAAAACGGAAAGATATTCATATCGTTCAAGTATCTGTTACGGAAGCTGGCGATCAGATGTCAGCGATGATGGGCGGAGGCGGAGGCGGTGCCTTAATGTACCTCATCTTTGACCCAGACATGAAGGACTTCCCGAAAGAGAAAGAAAAGATTGAAAAGTATGTAACGAGCCTTGATCAATCAGGCAAATGGAAGAGCCAGAGCTTCGGTGCGATGTCGGGTTCGACCAATGAAGTCAGCTACACCCTTTACAGTGAAAATATAGACAAGCTAAATCAATCTGTGAAAAAAGTTGAGTCTGTGCTGAAGAAACATAAAGATTTAAAAGATGTGACTTCTAGTGCAGAGGATGCCTACGTGGAATATACTTTCCGTGTGGATCAAGCTAACTTGCTACAGTACGGGTTAACAACGGGCCAGCTTGTGATGATGTTAAGTCCGCAAAAAACGCAGGATGTATTAACGACGGTTGAAAAAGATGGCAGCTCTTTAGATGTCATCGTGCAGCAGGAACAAGCCGCACAGCCGGAATCGATTGATGACCTGTTAGCCAAACAAGTACCGACAGCACTTGGTACGACCATGCCGCTTTCAGAGCTTGTTACCGTGAAAAAGGGAACAACGTTAAATACGCTTGCACGTAGTAAAGGTGAATACTTCGCAACAGTGTCCGGAAAAATTAAGGGCGCTGATATTTCGAAAGTAACGTCTAAAGTTGGAAAAGAAGTAGATAAATTAGATTTACCTAAAGGTGTGACGGTCAGTGTTGCCGGGGTACAGGCAGATATGAATGAAACCTTTACACAGCTTGGTATTGCCATGGCAGCAGCGATTGCGATCGTGTACTTCATTCTTGTTGTCACATTCCGTGAAGGTGTCGCGCCGTTTGCCATCCTATTCTCGTTACCATTTGCCGTTATTGGATCATTTGTCGGTTTATTAATCGCCGGCGAAACCATTTCGGTATCAGTTATGATGGGGCTATTGATGTTAATCGGTATCGTCGTCACGAACGCCATCGTACTAGTAGACCGGATTATTCATATGGAACGTGACGGATTAAAGATGCGTGATGCGGTGCTAGAAGCAGGTGCAACACGTCTTCGTCCAATTCTAATGACAGCCATTGCTACGATAGGTGCGTTAATTCCGTTAGCACTTGGCGCAGGCGGTGGAGGAGGTTTAATCTCCAAAGGCCTAGCGATTACCGTAATCGGCGGATTAACAAGTTCGACATTATTAACATTAATCGTCGTACCGATTGTTTATGAAATCTTGTCGAAGATGTTTAAGAAGAATCGGAGAGAAATTGAAGAGAATTAATTTTAGAATAGACGATAGGCAGAGGGCAAAATGCTCTCTGCCTTTTTAGTGTTTACGAGTAAATCATGGAAAGTGACAAGTAAATTGCTAAAACAGGCGAGTAAAATAGAAAATTTGACGAGTAAATCTGATATTTTGACGAGTAAAGCTTTCAAAGTGACGAATGAGGGAGAGGATTCCTCCCAAAAGTAGAATCCATTTCCGTCGCAGTTTCCTCCAGAAGCAACGGGAAACATTTATTGCCATTACGTTGAAATTTATTAAGGCCGCTTGAATGGGAACAAGCGGCCTCTACAGCAAATTAATCAAATATTGGTTTAGAAATTTATTAGATAGAATTCCCGTTTTCGGCTAGAGGGAAGCAAGAGAACCGTCCCCTGTTTCATCCCTTGTTTCATCTTTTTTAAACTTTGGCATAATTCTTGAAGAAATATAGGCGACGATTGGTACGGTCAAGATCACCCCAATACTTCCGGATACCCCCTGAATTACCTCGATGGCTACGAAATCCATATTGATCAATTGATTAAAAGGTACATTATAGGCATAAATCAAGATGAGCGAAGTTAGGGAAGCACCTGTGAAGGCAAGAATTAAGGTATTGACCATCGTTCCCATCATGTCGCGGCCTACATTGATTCCAGAGATAAATAGCTCCCTCTTGCTTAGAGTAGGATTTGCTTCATACACTTCGTGAACAGAAGAGGCGATGGAAATCCCCACATCCATAATGGCTCCAAGAGAAGCGATAAGAATTCCGGCAAACAACAGACCTCTCACTTGCATGCCCGTTTCATTCGCGATGACAATTAAGGATTCAGATTCATTTGTATTGAAGCCAGTGACGTGAGCGAGCAAGCCGGCAGTACTAGAGATGATACCAGCAATGACGACCCCGAGCATTGTCCCTAGAATCGCTGACAATGATTTTGAACTCCAGCCATCAAGTAAAAACATGGTCACACAGGTTGTGAGCATAACAATCACGATAGAAGCAACGATCGGTGAATAACCTCTATAAAGCATGGGAATAAACAAATAGATCAGGCAGGCAAAAGTAAACACAAGTCCAACGGCGGACTTCAGCCCCTTTTTTCCGCCAATCGCACACAAGGCAGCAAGTAAAATGAAAATCATGGCTCCTAAAAGTGGCGCACGATAATAGCTGTAAACCGAAACCTGGTATGTATTTGGGCCTGCCGTATCAACGGTTGCGATAATTTTTAGCCCTGCTTTTCCGTGAACATTGTAAAGTGTGCTTAAATAGTTTTTCACCTTGTGAACCTCACCCTTATGTTCTCCAGAAAGAAGTTTAACCTCCAGATCTTGGGTGCCTCGGTATAACCCGCTAACCGTCGCATCCTTTTCTAAAGATTCACTGAGTACCCTAACAATCTCTGCCTTTTCATATTTTACATAAGATGTGCCGCCTTGCTCATTGAACGTAACCTCAGGGCTCCTATTAAAAAGAACCAAAATGGCCGAGAAAAGCAGGCCCACGACCACGATGAGGATCGCGCGGATTTTCATAGATTTTAGCATACGTTCCCTCCTAAAAAATTTCCGGATGAATTAGTTTGATTATAAGGAAATAGTGTTAAGGGAATGTAATTTATTAGTAAATTAATATTAAATTTATCAAAAGAGGATGAATATGCATAATTTACAGATAATTTACATAGATGGAATCTTTATTTACATGGAATTTATTTCTTCTTTACAAACATCACTTATGATAAAAGTGAGCCTTCCTATGAAACCGCGCGGGTGAGGGTAAAAAATTGAGGGAGTGTTTTTTTTGATGAGAAGAGGTTTTAATAAAAAAAGTGGGGATCGATTGCTATCAATAGCAATGGCTTCAGCGATTGTATTCTCTGGATGGACAAGTGTTAGAGCAGGAGCTGCAGAACCCATCACCCCTGTAATTAATACACTCAGTAATTATGCTGTCACTGACCTAGGACTCACTCCCGGAAAAAATGAATCTGAATTGAATCTAACTTGGTATACACCAAGAAACCCTGGAACCGCTGTCGTTCAGATTGCTGAGAAGTCTAATATGAATGGAAGTGAATTTCCGGCAGACAAAGCCATGACATTCAATGGTAAAGCGAACGACGCAGTTCCTGATTTTTCTACCAATAAAGTAACCGTAACGAACCTGAAAGGCTCAACTGAATATGTGTACCGTGTTGGTGACGGCACAGATGAACACTGGAGCACTGTCTATGAATATACCACCCGAAATGCAGAGGATTACCGAATCATGTTAGTGGGCGATCCGCAAATCGGTGCGAGCGGAAATGCGACGACAGATACGGCTGGTTGGGAGGACACGCTTACGAAAGCGGTTGAAAAATTCCCGGATTACAGCTTCATTATGTCTGCGGGTGATCAGGTGAATACGTCCACAAGTGAAAAGGAATATACCGGATTTTTCAAGCCGGACGCACTTAGAAACTTGCCGCTGGCACCGGTAGTAGGAAATCACGATAACAGTGTGAACTACAAATATCACTTTAATCAGCCGAATGAGTCAGCAGAGTTCGGAGTAACCAATGCCGGTGGGGACTATTATTACACCTATGGCGATACTTTGTTTATGGTACTGAATTCCAATAATATGAGCGGAGCTTCTCATGCCGCATTTATGAAAGAGGCGGCTGCGAAAAACCCAAATGCACGTTGGAAAATTGTTACTTTCCATCATTCCATCTATAGTGCCGCCAGCCACTCTACCGAAACGGCAATCGTCAATTTAAGAGCCGCGCTTTTCCCGACGATTGATGAATTAGGAATCGATATTGTTCTCATGGGTCATGACCACTCTTATGTCAGAACCTATAATATGAAAGCTGACCAACCGCAAAAGGATCAAATCGTAGATGAAAAGGGAAGAGTTGTGAATCCGAAAGGTACTGCGTATATCACTGCAAACTCTGCAAGTGGCAGTAAGTATTATGCGTTAAAGACCACCCCGGAAATCTATTCTGAGGTGAGAAGCCAGCTTAAGGTGCCAACTTTCTCAAACATACATGTAACTCCGAGCAGCATCGAGGTTTCAACCTATAGAACAGATACAATGGAAGAAGTGGATACGTATACGTTAGTAAAGGACAAAACAGCTCCGACCTATACATTAGAAGCAAATGGATCTGCTTTCGCTGATGGAACGGTGTATCAAGATAACGAAACCGTTACATTCAAACTGGACGTAAAAGACGAAACTACCGGCGTGGTCAGCCAATCCCTGACACTTGATGGAAAGCCATATCAACAGGGTTCGGAAGTGGATCTAGCAGGTAAACTGGGCGTTCATACACTAAGAATTGTTGCGGTCGACACGGCGGGAAATACATTAGATACGACCTTACGCTTTAAAGTCGAGACAAGTATCCCAGCAATGCAAAGTTTGCTTGACCGCTATACGGCCGTCGGAGATGTGAACGGCCCGCTCATTCCTCAACTGAAGAATAGCTTGGACCAGGCAGACCATCAAATGAACAAGGGCTCCAAGGAAAAAGCAGCGAAACACATGCAGGATTTCCTAAAGCATATCAATAACAAACCAATGCAAGGTCATATAAGTAAGTCTGTGAAAGACGTACTGACTTCCGATGCCGAAGCACTTATCAACCTCTGGTCGAAAAAATAAACGAAGCTGAGGTGCCATTAGCCGTTTTACTTTATCCCACTGGGTTTCAAGTTCAGTGGGATTTTTTTTCAGGTTGTGGTTCATTTTTTAGAAAAGCATAGTGGGGGGATTCAGGATGGTTAAAAAATGGCTTAGTTTAATTGTATTCTTGCTTGCATTTTCTGGGTTAAATGTACCTGTTTCATTTGCGCATACTGGTGACAGCCAAGCCTATTCAGATATTTCGGAAAGGGATGACGTGCTCCAATATATTTTACGAGTGGATATGGCTGAATTAAGAATAGCGGTAACCCCGAATGACCCAGAAATAGGGACAAATACACCGGAAGTCATCAATCAATTTGTAAAAAACTCTAAACCGGAGGTGGAAACCTATCTATTATCCAACATCAAATTGCACGGAGATGGTATTCCACTTGAAGGAAAGTTAACCCGTCTTCAAGCAATCGAAGTGAATAACCGGCCCTTTGCAGAGGTAATACTTGAGTATTCACAAAACCATAAACCAGAATATTTGGCACTTACATACGACATGATTTTTGATGATGTAGATCAATGGCATACCAATTTTGTTACGATCAATCATAATGGAAAGAATCAAAATTCCGTTATTACTTATGAATCGCGTGAAATCCAGCTTGGGCAGGTAAGTTTCATTCGTGCCATCAAGCAGTTTTTTTTGCTCGGAGTGGAACATTTGATTACCGGTTATGACCACATTCTATTTCTTTTAGGATTATTAATAGGAGCCCGGTCTATTAAGCAAATTTTAAAAGTCGTGACCGCTTTTACGGCAGCGCATACCGTTACTTTGATTTTGGCCAGTATGCACATCATCATGCTGCCCGAGAGGTTTGTCGAGTCTCTCATTGCTTTGAGCATTATATATGTCGCGATTAATAATGTGTTTAATAGGAATATGAAACATAATATATGGTTAGCCTTTGGATTTGGCCTAATTCATGGGTTCGGTTTTGCTGGATCATTATCTGAAATGAGGATGGACGGCGGACATTTCATGTCTTCACTGTTAACTTTTAATCTCGGTATTGAAATGGGACAAATATTGTTTGTATTAGCAATATATCCCGTGATTCACTATATTCGCAGAGTGAAATGGTCGATTCCTGCCATCTCGGCGTCGATATCTCTTTTCGGTGCGGTATGGTTTATTCAAAGGGCGTTTTTTTAATGTTTAGAGAAAAAATTCTAAGAACATTAGAACTACTATTAAAAAAATGAACCGATGATTCGGATCATTTGAAATTTATATTTATTATGTTTGATAAACATTCACTTTTTAATCCAAAGCTTTTATTGCTGAAGAAAACCAACATCATCCATTTATCAACGTCCAATATAAAGCCGTTATTGTTTTGCTCAGCTCCTGGGCTGCAAAAGGTGTAACAGCTATAAATATTGATCTAGCAGTCGAATTCGAAAAAGCGTATGAACATGTAAATCATACTATTTCATCCATAAGGTGATTAGTATATCGAAAAAATGATTTTATGTACAGATGAAACACAGGTTTAACTCCTAAGCAGTTTAGAAATGATCATTCTTCTAAAAATTAATCGACATGATTGAAGAAAACCACTCCTGTACGAGGAGTGGTTCACTCTTAAAGGAATGTGCAAATGAATCAAAACTATTGGCAGAGTTATTCTAAGGTAGGCTCTTCACGTTGTTTAGCTCCATTATCCAATTTCACATTTATATCTAGCTTAATCGAATCTTTCGTTAACGGAATTTTTCCATTATGTTCTGCTTGTTTCCAGGCTTTTACGTTTTTCCTATAAAGAACCTCTGATAGTCGATATACATCGGCGTCGAAGCTAAGTCCTTTTAAATACGTTTCTATAATTTGTTTTTTTATTTCCTTTTCTGATTCTGATGCTAAACTAGCAAGATTGACTTTATTCACTAGGACAAGCATTGCAGCTTTTGCTTTGATCTGCACATTAAAATGAATCTCCGAATTTTTTACGACTGGCTGTATCTTTAACTTTACCTTATCAAATATTAGATCAACCATTGGCCCTTCTTTACTTCTTACCTGTAGCCCGTCTCGAACAAAATCTTTATTCATCCATCTATAACCTAAGGCGTGGTTGTTCGTTATTTTTCCCTTAAGAGCATCCTTTGTAGTAATAGCAATCCCATCTGTTTTAATTGCATTATGTCCTCCTTTATCTGTTACCCAGGTTTTTTCGGAAATGCTTATGAAAGGGATACTAGCCTCGTATCCAGGCTCGTTTAGCGCGATAATCAGTTCTCTCATATCGATCGGACGAATATACGAACTTTGATGGAATGTGGCTTCAGGATCACTTAGCCTTGATAGGGCGGTAGACATATCAAGAATTGGAGTTGTAACGAATACTTTTGAAAGTGGTTCCTTTGTCCCGTATATCCAAATGCGATAACGCGTCTCCCGATAGCGATCCAACATATCTATCGTTGCTTTGACACCCACTTGTTTTAAAGCATTTTCTGTGAAAACAAGATAGGAAAGATGGCCCCAGAAAATGCGTCTTTGGGTACTTTTATAGAGGTTGAAAACTGCTTTATCAAACGATTTTGCCGAGGCATGGCCAACTTCAACATTTACTTGAGGCCCTCCGGTTCCGCTGGACTCAGATTTTGCCATTAAGCTTAAATTTACCACTTGTAAATAAACGGTATAATGACCATCCTTATAATCCACGCCTATCCCTTGAGCATATACCATTCGCTCGGATTCATTTGTATCCCAGCAGCCTGCTATCGGGAAAATAGTCAGCACGGTTAATGTAAGAAACAAGTGTTTTTTCAGTTTTCTCCTCATTAGGATTCCCCTTCTTTTCGGTTAGGGTCGTTAGGGTTTAGAGAGTTTACTCTGTTGCCTTTTTTGGAATCGGGTAATCGAAAAACAGTTTTTAAGATATTCATCATGTCAAGACGGGTGACTAAACCTAAATAAGGAACCCCAAAGATACGAATTTGAGCAATGTAAATTAAAATAATATAGATTGAGATAAAAAAACCAAAAAAACCAAAAAGAGAAACACAAAAGATGACAAAAAACCGTATTATAGAAACTGTTCCGATTAACCACTGGTTCACCAGTGTAAAGGTAGCAATAGTCGAGCCTGAAATGACAACAAGCATGGCAGGATTTGTTAAACCTGCTCTAATTGCCGCATCTCCGATAATAAGTCCGCCTATTACGCTGAGTGTTTGACCTACTGCAGTTGGCAGGCGCAGACCAGCTTCTCTAAATAATTCAAAAATAAGCAGCATTAATAAGGCCTCGAGAGAAGTGGGTAGAGGAACTCCCCTTCTCGATTCTACAATTGTTGCTAAAAGCGTGAGCGGAAGCTGATTCTGATGGAAAGAAGAGAGGGCAACCCAGAAACCCGGAAGGAAAGTGGCCACAAGAATTCCGACAATCCGCATCAATCGCTCAAAGGAGTTAAATGCATAGTTCTGTTCCTTATCCTCGGTGCTCTTTAACAAAAAGAACAGATTTACAGGTGTTATATAAGCATAAGCAATCCCATCGATTAAAATAATGATTCTGCCGTTAAGGAGAGATTGAACGGCAAAGTCGGGCCGTCCCGTATAGGCATGACGCGGAAACAAACCGAATGGGTTTTTATCTAGTAATTCTTCTAATTGTGTACCGCTAAAGAGTCCATCAATATCAATAGCAGACAACTTTTCCAAGACTTTTTGTAAAATTTCCTTATCAGCAATATCATCTATATACAGAACAGAAACTTTCGTTCTTGTTCGCCTGCCAATTTCAAGTGATTTACTTGCAAGCGAGGTTGTTCGTAGTCGTTTTCGAATTAAAGCAGTATTGATTGAAATATCTTCGATAAAATTGTCACGTGGACCTAAGAGACTCACTTCTGTTTTTGTCTCTTCCGGGTTTCGCTGCGGCCGTTCCGAAACGTCAACTAGAAAAATGCTTCCCGGTATATTGAAATCCATCAGCAATTTTCCGGAAAAAATCTCTGAAACTGCTTCATCATCATTTTCTACCAATTTAAGAGAAGGGAGGCGAAGGAGGTCGAGAATCTTTTCCTTGCTAGGTTCCACATGTAATTGCGAAAAAAAAGCTTCCAGACGTTCGGGAATCATTTGATAAAGCATATCGTTATTAACTAATCCCTTACAGTAAATAAACATCACTTTGTGCTGATTGAATTTAAAAGGTTCAAATATAACATCTTCGTTTTTTTTGAATAACTCCCGAAGAGTTTGTTCGTTTAGTGACTTTGATGCTGTTGAATCTTCCTTTTCATCAGGACTTCTAGCTGTAATCTGACTCTTTTTCTTTTTCTTAAATATCATTGTTCGGCCTCCATACTTTTCTTTCAAAAATCGCTGCCAATAGACCGAGGAAAACTGATAAGCCTAAGAAGAACCAAAGTGTAAATGGTAAAATAATCGCAGATAAGATTCGCATGTATTGAAAATCACTGATCGGCAGTAATGCTATAGCAGTAATTGCAGCTAAAATCATTAGTAAAAACCATTTTTGTTTCTGTTTAAATGGAAGATACTCCCTTATTAGTAGCAAAAGTAGTGAAATTCGAATAAATGCACCAGATAACCATTGGTAGATGGATAAAAAGTCGACGTGTTCAATAAAATTTCCTAGAGAGGCCAGTCCCCATTCCTCGTAAGGAGGAAATCGCTGTTTTGATGCTTCAACAGGCCCAAATTCAATCACAGCTCCCATCAGTGGGCCAACTGTTAACAATGTTAAAAGGACTGCAGCTATTATTAAGTGGCGAAACTGAATGGATTTTTCAGTTTTGTGTTGAAGAAACAGAAGAAATATTAATTCCACCATCCCTGAACATTGGTAAACCGTCCCTTTTAAAACAGGAGAAAATCCATGTTCGAGAAAGGGCATAAGAAGTGAATAATTTTTGTATTTGATGTTGGTAATCGCCACAAAAAAGCCGAGAAGAATAATAAAGAATAAAAGAAATATATTAACGATACTCAAAGTACGTAGACTCGTTCCTGCCAGCATCCAACAAACCAAAGTAAAACAAGCCGCCATCAAAAAAACGGGGGTCTTCGGTAGGAAAGTAATATTGACCCAAGTAATTGTCTCTCTTAATGTCACTCCCGCAATAATGGTCAAATAAAAGATAACAATGAAAAAAATAAAATTGCCTAGCCATTTTCCAGTATATTTTTGCATCCATTGATTCAAGTGCTGCTGCTTTGTTTTTTTATGAATAAAAAATAGAAGAGGTATCCAGAGAAGTACAAAAAAAAGTGAAACAATCACACTTAACCAAGAGTCTCTTCCTGCGGTTTGTATCAATGGTGAAATAATAATGACATGATTCTTTAAGCCAATCGCAGTCATAGATAATAGGATTAATTGAAATACAGTAATCGAATCTGACTTCTCTATAGCTATACCTCCCTATAGGTATAATAATGGTAAATATTATTTGTATTTTACTATTATTTATTCTTGTTATATTTTTTTAAGAGGATTCTTGATTGTGTACTTTTTCTTACGTCATTTTGGATTTGTTTAAATCAAGACTTGCTTACTCATTGAAATATCCAAAACTTCATCAAAAGCCATGAGAACCGTTCCTGTGGAGTCTTTGTTTCAAAAATATACAGTTGCAACAAGGGTTTCACGCCTCTTTCATTGAATATGTGTGTAAGGATATTTTTTTAAATCAACAAAAACCCTTGCACTTTAAGGTCTGGGTTATTTATTTGCAATAATTTTTATTGAACGATATTAGCAGTTTAAAAGGTGAAAAATCTTATCGAGAGGTGGAAATTATTGAAGGCAGATGCTGTTTTTGAAGGTGGCGGGGTCAGGGGGATTGCTTTTATTGGAGCGGTTCAAGCCATGGAAGAGGAAAAAGTAGAATGGCAAAGACTGGCTGGAACATCAGCGGGAGCCGTAATAGCTGCTCTTTTGGCAAGTGGCTATAAAAGCCATGAAATTAGAGACCGGATGAGCGATATCAATTTCTCGAAGCTTCGAGGCAGGACGATTCTAAATCGAATTCCCATTTTCGGAATCCTTTTAGAACTTATGATTCATCTTGGAATTTATAAAAACGATTATTTGGAAACATGGATGGATTCACTTCTTTCGGAAAAAGGAATTAAGACATTTGCAGATCTTCCAGATGGAAAGCTGAAGATTATTGCTTCTGATGTTTCGAATGGCCAAATGCTTATTTTTCCAGATGATTTGGAACGCTATGGGATGACTCCTGCTGATTTGAAAGTTTCAACTGCCGTTATGATGAGTGCTTCTTTACCATTTTTCTTCCGTCCGGTTATTTGGAAATCAAAGGATCATAACAAATCCTATATTTTAGATGGCGGATTACTTAGTAATTTTCCAATATGGATATTTGATACAGACAACCCTCGTTTTCCAACCTTTGGCTTCCATTTTGTGAAAGAGGAAGTGAACATAGGTGCGGTTATACCAACGCCAATCCACCTTTTCAAAAATATATTTAAAACGATGCTTCAGGCCCATGATTTACGATATATGAACGAAGAAACGATTGAACGCACGATTCAAATTCCGACTGGCACCATCAACGCAACTGATTTTGTACTATACGGGGATGAAACTGATTTTCTCTATAAATCAGGCTATACTTCTGCAAAAGAATTTTTGTCGAGCTGGGATTTTGGACAATATAAAGAAAAACGAATGCAACGAGTAAAGAATAAGAGGTACAAGAATGAAACAAGATGAGCCGTTACAATGGCCCATCTTGTTTTTAATGTTTAGATAAAGTCCGATTACATGACCTTGAGCCACGTTTTGTCGCCAGGAAGCCTGTTCCATCAATGAGGTTGGAAAACGAAAATGGAGTAGAAGGTTTACAATCTATTTATATACTTTACTCTAAATTTACAAGACCGTTACCTGATTAACACACAGTTTTGGTAGAGTACTAACAGATAGACCTGTCCTATACTAAACAAAAAACTGCTTACTCAGAAAGGTGAATCAGGTATGAGAAAAAGAAACAGCCTAGGACCAAAGCGTATTTTATCCGCTTCACTTGCGTTAACGCTACTGTCAGCGCCACTCTTTTCATCACAAGTAAACGCAGCAGGCAATCAAAAGCAAAATAATAACCATGGAGCCGAAAATGTTCGTTCTGATAAACATGACAAAGCTGCGAAAGATCTCGTAAACTTACGACTTATGGAAACGACCGATATCCATACAAATTTATTACCATATGATTATTATAAGGATGCTCCATATGAAAAGGTTGGGTTAGCAAAAACAGCTACTCTAGTAAAACAAGCTCGAAAAGAAGTAAAGAATAGTGTTTTAGTAGACAACGGGGACTTAATCCAAGGGACTCCGCTTGGCACATATAAGGCGAATATAGACCCATTGAAAAAGGGAGAAGACCATCCTGCCATTAAAGCGATGAACCAAATGGGTTACGATATGGCTACACTCGGGAACCATGAATTCAATTATGGACTAGATTTCTTAGATGAGACCTATAATGATGCAAACTTCCCGGTGATCAATGCGAACGTGTATGTGGATGATCATGATCAGAATCCAAATAATGATAAAAATAAATTCACTCCATATCAAATTGTTAAGAAAGATGTAGTGGATGAGAACGGGAAGAAGCATAAGATAAAAATTGGTTATATTGGATTTGCCCCTCCTCAAATTACCGAGTGGGATCAAGCCCATCTTGAAGGTAAGGTTATCGCCAAAGATATTGTGGAAACGGCAAAGAAGTATATCCCGCAGATGAGACAAAAGGGCGCAGATCTAATCATTGCCATGACTCATTCCGGATTCAGCGGCGATAAGGCCAACACGGAAGATGTCATCTATTCTTTAAGTGAAGTACCTGGAATTGATGCCATCACATTTTCCCATACACATAAGTTGTTCCCTGCTAAATCGGAGGCAGCTCTTGATGGATTATTTTTAGGCGCAGATAAAAAGCCCTTATCAGGAGTGGATAATGCCAAAGGAACTATTAACGGTGTGCCAGCTGTACAAGCAGGCTATGGCGGGGGCTCTTTAGGACTAATCGATTTGCAAATTAAGAAAGAGAAGGGCAAATGGTCAGTGGTGAATTCTCAATCCTCTACCCGTGAGACTTATAAGGATGTTAAAGATCCTGTTACTGGTCAGTCAAAAACAGTAAGCACGGTAGAACCTGATAAAACCATTTCAAAGCTGTTAAAAGCTGATCATGATGCAACCATTAACTATGTGAATACCCCAATCGGGAAAACAACGGACGACATTCACAGCTATTTTTCATTAATTCAAGATGATCCTTCGATTCAAGTCGTAACGAATGCTCAAAAATGGTACGTTGAAAAATACATTGCCCAAAGTAAACCGGAGTTTAAAGATTTACCAATTCTTTCGGTTGGTGCTCCATTCAAGGCTGGCCGCAATGGAGTAGACGAATATACTGAAATTAAAAAAGGCGATTTAACCATCCGCAGTGCGGGCGATTTGTATCTATATGACAACACGTTAAAAGCCATTAAGGTGAAGGGTTCAGTCGTGAAAGAATGGATTGAAATGACGGCAGGCAAGTTCAATCAAATTGATCCGGCGAAAACGGAAGAACAAACCCTGTTAAACACGGCGTTCCCGGTGTATAACTTTGATGTCATTGACGGTGTAAACTATCAAATCGATGTAACAAAACCAGCGAAATACGATACAACAGGAAAACTAATCAATCCAGATTCAAGCCGTGTCATCAATCTCACATACAATGGTCAGCCAGTGGATCTTAATCAGGACTTTATTGTAGTGACAAACAACTATCGTGCCGGCGGCGGTGGTAACTTCCCAGGTGTTAAAGGCAGCGAATTAGTGGTTGACTCCGCTGATGAAAATCGTCAAATATTGATGGATTATATTTCAGAGACAAAAGAGATCGTTCCTACTGCTGATAACAATTGGTCGATTGCCCCAATTGATGGCGATGTAAATGTTACATTCACGACATCTCCAAGAGCAGAAGCCTATATTAAACAAGACAGCAACATCACCTATACAAATCAAACAGATGATCAAGGCTTTGGAATCTTTAAATTAAATTTAAGTCCGATAAAAGTCCAATTACTTGGTTTAAACGATTTACATGGCCAACTTGATACAGATACGAAGGTTGGAACGGAATTGGCCGGTAATATGAAGTACACAGCGGCCGCAATGAAACAGCGGAAAGCAACAAACCCGAACACACTTTTAGTTCATGCAGGTGATATGATCGGCGGAAGCCCGCTTATTTCCGCTCTTTTCCAGGACGAACCAACTGTAGAAGTCATGAATGCCATGAAGTTTGATGTTGGTACACTTGGTAACCATGAATTTGATGAAGGAATGGATGAATTGCAGCGGATGATTCATGGCGGCGACCATCCAAAGGGAAATCCCGGTTATAAGGGAATGAATTTTCCTGTTGTCGCAGCCAATGTGTTTGATAAATCAACAGGCGAATTAATTACGGAACCGTATGCTATTAAAGAAATCGGCGGCAAGAAAATGGGATTCATCGGTGTGGTAACGCAAGAAACGCCAAACATGATCGTGTCCAAAGGGAATGAAAATCTGCAAATAACGGATGAAGCGGAAGCCATCAACAAATACACGGCTGAATTAAAGAAACAAGGCATCAAAGCGATTGTGGTTCTTGCCCATAATCCAACCACACAAACAGGTAACGGTGCTTCATTTGATGCTTCAAAAATTGCAGAGCAAGTGGATGATGAGGTAGACGTTATTTTCGCTGCCCACAACCATGTTGGTGTCAATAAAGTTGTAGATAACAAGCTGATTGTTCAGGCATACTCTTACGGCTCCGCTTTTTCCGATGTTGATTTACAGCTTGACCCAATAACTGGGGACATTGTTGAAAAGCAAGCAGAGATTGTAACGGTATTCCAAAAAGATTACACGCCAGATCCAGAAGTATCAACGATTATGAAGAAGTATGAAGAAAAGATCGCACCGATTAAAGCCGAAGTAGTTGGTGAGTCTAAAACAACATTAAATAGTGCATACCCTAGCGCGACAACAGGTGACTTTGCCCTAGGCAACTTGATTGCAGATGGTATGAAAGCTGAAATGAATGCTGATTTTGCCTTAATGAATGGCGGTGGTGTCCGAGCTAATCTTAATGCAGGTACTGTAACGTTTGGTGACCTTTTCTCCATCCAGCCTTTCGGTAATGTGTTAAATAAAGTAAAGCTTAGCGGGGCAGATTTGGAAACCGTTCTGAATAACCAAATTTCAGAAACTACTGAATCAAATGGAACCAAATCATATCGCCTCGACTTCCATGTGGCTGGTTTTAAATACACATGGGATGGAAATACAGGCAAAGTCGTAGATATCTTCTTGCCAAATGGCCAGAGGATTGATAAGAATAAAGAATACACGGTTGTGGTAAACAACTATATGTATGGAAATGCAAAATATGGTATTAATGATCTTGCAACCGATATGGAAGTGGGTCCTGAAGATTTACAAGGTACGGTAAACTTTGTAAAAACACTTCCTAAGCCATTTGAATATAAAGCTGAAGACCGCATTAAACAATTAGCTCCATTAGCTATAGCTCAATAACTTTATACATGAAAAACGGCTTGGTTTAGAAATTCTTAAACCAGGCCGTTTTTTTAAAATGAGGATTTTTGAAAAGTTTTCATTCAAAATTTTTTAAAAAATGAATCTAATATGGCTATTCATCCAAAAATGCAATATAAAAAAATAGGTGGGTTACAAATATTAATTCCACCACCACTTAAAATAAAACAGGAATTCTTTGTTTTCGCTTGAATACTATAATAAATAGCATTTGGGGGTATAGTATGAATGAAAATAAGTTAAAACATCTTGAATTTATTCAGGGAGTCATCAATCGAATGGGGCAAAATTCCTTTTTATTGAAGGGGTGGGCGGTTACTCTTGTTGCTGGACTTTTTGTTTTTGCGAATACTCAAGAGATAGACTATCGATTCATTTCTATTGCATTAATCCCCACTATTTTCTTTTGGTTTTTAGATGGTTATTTTCTTTGGCAGGAAAAATTGTTCAGAAAACTTTATGATCACGTTAGAAAAAAAGGTGCGGAAGAGGTTGTCGAGTTTTCAATGAATGTAAAACCTTTCGAGCCAGAAATTAGCTCTTGGATCCGTATTTGTCTCTCTACTACATTAAGCCTATTCTATTTTCCAATCCTTGTTATTATTATAATTACAATGGCCTTAGTTTTTAAATAATGACTTCTGTGGTTAAATATTCCAAAAAAGGGTGATATAATAAGAGTAAATACATTGCTAAATAACACCTTTTGGAGGAGAAATGACCCAAATCAAACCAAGATTATTTATTGGTTCTGCCAGAGAATCCGCTGACTATGTTGATGCCATACATGAAGCACTTACACATGTTGCTGAGGTTACCCCTTGGACAGCAGGTGCATTTCGCCCACTCGAATATAATATGGAAAGTCTTGAACGCCAATTAGATGAAAATGATTTTGCTGTATTTGTATTCTCACCGGACGATGTTGTAAATATACGAGGTACCATTACATTTACAACAAGAGACAATACTTTGTTTGAAATGGGGCTTTTCTGGGGAAGGTTAAGAAGAGGACGAGTATTTTACATCATTCCTAGTGTTACACCTGAAAGTGAGGAAGTAAAAGGTTTTCGTTTACCATCCGATTTGGATGGACTTACTGTATTAAGGTACGAAATACGTGGTGATCATAATCACGATGCTGCTGTTAATGTAGCCTGCAGGGCGATAAAAAGAAAAATAAGAGAGATGGGCATTTTTCAGGATCCAGCAAAGCGTTTAGCCGAAGCTCAAGCAAACATGGATAAGGACTATGCCCTCATTCGCATACTCCGAACTTTATCAAAACGACTCTTGGCAGACCCAGCTAAAAAGTTTGAATATCTACAAGAAGCCGTTAGGAACGCTTATCAAGCACCCTATTCTTATTACGTTGAAGGAATCGGTGTTTGGCAAGCAGAGGGCATCGATGGTCTGAAACAAGTAGCTGGAAATGATGGCCAAGGTAAATTTTATCCTTTTGATGTGAATGAAAATAGGCGAAAAACAGATAGAATTATCGTCATAGATTGTTTTTTACAGAGCAACGAGCTGGTTTTCCAAAAAAGTAGTACAGCCTTTGATAATACGTATGTTTTATGTTATCCTATAGGGAACCAATTGGTTTTGACAGTTGCCATTTCGGGAAGAAAGTCATTAAGTCAAAATGAGATTGACGAGATCTTTCTCGATAATTACAACCTTTTAAATACGATCAATAATATCTTTGGAGGTGCATCTTCATGAATAGAGCAGTGGTATCAAAAGTAGACAAAAAGTCGTATAAACTTGGAGAAACTGTTACGGGTGTAAGAGCGGTTATTACCTCCATTCACGGAAAAGAAGAATCAGGAAAAGTTATCTATAAACGAAAAGCAGATTATCGAGAAGACCCGTATAAGAAACGGGCTTAGGCTGTGATAGGGTTGGTTAACCCCAATTAGCAAAAGATTAAAGCTGCAGAGTTCATACATAAAAAACGGCTTGATTTAGGATTTCTAAATCAAGCCGTTTTTTATTTTTTTGATAAATTTTACTGTTTTTCCATCTCACCAATTAACACATGTGATGTTTCTGAGCGCTTACGACATTATTTCGGACACTTACTACCTATTTTTCAAAACTTACGACATTTGCTGGATATTAATTGACAATTCTTCGAACTTGAGTCGATTTATTACGCGGTTCCCCCATAAACGAATGTATAAAATGAAAACTATTTTCATAAGGTTATCTGAACGGTTATTTTTCGATGGAAAGTATGCGTGAAAAGGGGGATCCGAATGAGATATATGAAATCTACTATCGGCGGACTGATTGCGATTGTTATTTTAGTAGTTGGCTATTTTTCAACGACAACCGTAGCATCCGGTAATAGAGGTGTTCTTTTGCAATTAGGGGCCGTTAAACCGACCATTTTTACAGAAGGGTTTCATTTTAAGATTCCATTTATCCAAACGGTTCAATTGATTGAGGTTCGGGTGCAAAAAGAAGAAAGTACCCAGACGGCAGCATCGAAGGATCTGCAAATGGTCACGGCCAAGGTGGCGGTGAACTATTCCGTTGATCCAGAAGCCGTGAATAAGCTTTATCAAGAAATCGGCCTAGATTATCGTTCCCGGATTGTTGACCCAGCGATAGCGGAGTCACTTAAGGCGATTACCGCTCAGTACACCGCGGAAGAGTTAATCTCCAAACGTCCAGAGGTATCAGCACAAGTGAAGGATATGCTTGGAAGCAAGTTAACAAAATATTATATGATCCTGGAAGATATCAATATTAAGGAATTTGCCTTTAGTGAAGAATTCAATAAAGCAATTGAATCCAAACAAACCGCTGAACAAAATGCCTTACGGGCACAAAGAGACCTCGAACGAATAAAAATTGAAGCAGAGCAGAAAATCGCTCAAGCAGGAGCAGAGGCCCAAGCATTACGATTGAAAAAACAAGAAGTAACAGCCGAATTAATCCAATTAAAACAAATTGAAGTCCAAGAAAAAGCCTTGGAAAAATGGGATGGCCACCTGCCAACCGTAACAGGAGGGGCAACACCTTTTATAGATTTAAAATAAAGCAGGGGACGGTTCCCTCGCTTTGATATTTCTTAAAAATAAAAGTGTTATTTACCTTTTGGTTTAATCTTTTCCAATTCTTTTATAGCCTTTTGAATTTCTTTGTCCATGTCAGCAGTAATCCTTTGTTTTTCTGCTTGGTTGTTTTCTAGTTTCATATCTTCAATGAGTTTGTCAGCGTATTGTTGCAAGTCAAGAATTCGCTTTTGCTTTTCCTTTTCGGTATAATGCGCAAGCAGTTGGGCGGAGTTCGTTAATTCCGATTGCAGTTCTTCTTTTAAACGTGTCTTTTGCCGCTCTTTTTCGGCTATTATGGCATTTTCGATTGAGCTGATTGATTCTTGTCCCTTTTTGTCAAACCAATTGGATAACAGAGAGTTAATATCTTGGTCCGCGTAGGCGATCCCGATATTGCCAACAACCGCGCCGCTTAAAAGCAGAACTCCTATAAGAAGCTTAAGACTAAAACGATTCTTTTTTTTATACGTATCTTTCCTAGTCATTGTTAACGCCCTCCGTGTTTTAAAAATAGGGCCTCATAGGAAGGAGGCCCTATTGATGGTTTTGATTATTGGTTGATAGTATCAAAAACAGTAGCATCTAGGTCTGCTTTTGCCTTGGTTACCCGATCTTGCGCCTCTTTAGAAATAAACTCCTGTTGGGCAGTTAATAGTTCATTTTTCTTTGCAGTAATCAGCGTTCGCAGTTCCGCAATTTTTGCATCAATCGCCTCTTTAATTTCCGTTGTCGTGGCGGAAGTTTCAGCATTTAATTGATCCTGTAAATCTTTTTTTGCAAAATAAATCGCATCTTCCAAGTCTCTAATTGCATCAAATTCTGCTGAGGCAAGTTGTGAATTCATATCTACATATGCATCCCATCCCTTGCTCTCTGTATGCTTTTGTAAATCGTCGTATGCATCTGTCAATGTTTTGTCACCTGCACTCTTAATGCCGTTTTGAGCAGCTACTGAAATGGCGTCAAATTGATCATCCATATAACCTGAAATCTCAGCCTTTTTTGCCTTCAATACGTCAAGATGTCCTTTTTTGGCACCATTGATTTCGCCTTTTGCTTTGTTCGTTTCACTTGTTTTGGTTCCGTTAATGCTGTTAGTGGCATCTGTTTTTAAATTATTGTACTCACCTGACCAAGCTGTTTGTTGATCCGTTCCGTACTTAGCTGTCTCTGATTCAAGTGATGAAGTTGATTTTCCAAATTGACCATCATACCACCCCTGTAAAATTTCCCCTGCATCTGTTTTAGCAAACGCAGCTCCAACACCTGATAATAAACCTACTGCTACGACACCTGTTACGATTTTTGTTTTCATTGATTTCATGATTTTTTCCATCCTTTCAAATTTTGGTTTTGTTGTATTAAAGAACACGATTGGATCCGGTAATCAATTTTGTTCTTCTAATAGCTCCGCTAGAATTGCTTCGGCATCCTTGGTTATTTGTGCTGCTTCTCTAGCTTTTGCTTGTTCTGTGTAAAGCTGGATTGCATGTTCATTTTGTTTTTTGAGATTTTCCTTGGTCGCCTGAAGCTGCTGGATATAATGTTCATTATGTTCATCAACCGTTTTTTCAGAATCGGCCGTCATTTTCAATTGAAACTCCATTAATTGCTCCCCTGCCATTTGTGCAGCGTTTTGAATGTCTATTGATAGCCTTGTAAATGAAGCAATCATGTCGTTCGTTGCCGCATTCTCTATTTCGCTGCTTCGTTCTATAAAGGAATGTTGGAACCAAGTGGAAATGGCCGTACCAGCATCTGAAAAAGCATATGTAGTTCCTACCCCTAACATCATAAGTGCAAATAGAACGCTCGCTGTGAGTCTCTTCATTTTCACCACCCTCACTGTTCATTATATTGAACTAATAAGTTCATTATAATATACAAAAAAATAGAAATAAAACCTCATATATCCCTAAATATGGAGGTAATGTCAATAAAATGGTACTTTTTCGTATGATTTCTTCTTTTTTCTTATTATTTCGTTCAGTATAACGAACAAAGATTCAGGAGACGCCTTTTTTAAAAAATATCCTCAAAAAAATGGTAAAAAATATGCAGAAATATTTGAAAGTTTCCGAATTGATATTTACTAAATACGAAATAAACTGTAGTATGTCTATATACCTGTAGTTATTTGTCAATTCTAAAGAGTAACAATTTATCGACAAATGTCCATTCAACAGGCCGCATACATAGGAAAAGAACAACAGGGAGGAGGATTGGCGTGATTCAGTTTGATTCGGTAAACAAATATTATGGGGACTTTCATGTTCTCAAAGATATTAATCTAGAAATTAATAAAGGAGAAGTGGTCGTTGTCATCGGGCCTTCAGGGTCAGGGAAAAGTACGCTGCTTCGCTGTATTAATCAGCTAGAAACGATCTCTGGCGGAGAATTAACCGTTAATGGTTTTAAGGTAAATGACAAAAAGGCAAATATCAATCAATTAAGACGAAATATCGGGATGGTATTTCAGCATTTTTACTTATATCCACATAAAACCGTTCTTGAAAACATTACGATTGCACCCTTGATGGTATTAAAACAATCGAAAGCGGAAGCTGAGAAAATAGCCAGGTATTATCTTGAAAAAGTAGGTATACCAGAAAAGGCAAACGCTTATCCATCGCAGTTATCAGGTGGCCAGCAGCAAAGGGTGGCGATTGCAAGAGGACTTGCCATGAAGCCTGAAATTATGCTGTTTGATGAGCCTACGTCTGCTCTCGATCCGGAAATGATTGGCGAAGTGCTGGATGTTATGAAAGCGCTAGCAAAAGAAGGGATGACGATGGTCGTCGTTACCCATGAAATGGGATTTGCGAAAGAAGTAGCCGATCGCATCATATTCATGGACCATGGGCAGATTCTTGAACAGGGAAAACCGGCTGATTTTTACGCGAATCCAAAAGAAGAGAGAGCGCGTCTATTTTTAAGCCGTATATTAAATCATTAGAAACTAAGGGGGATTACTATGTTTAAGAGTAAAACAAGTAAGATTGCGGGAGTTCTTTTATTATCGGCTTCCATGCTGCTTTCAGCATGCGGTAAAGAGGAGAAAAAAGAAACCGCGGGTACAGCAACAGCAAAAAATGCTTTAGAACAAATCAAGGCAGATGGAAAAATTGTGATCGGTGTAAAATATGATACACGATTATTTGGACTTAAGAACCCGTCTTCCGGCGAAGTAGAAGGTTTTGATATTGATATTTCAAAACAGTTGGCGAAAGACATTCTTGGCGATGAGAAGAAAGTTGAGTTTAAAGAGGTTACCTCTAAAACTCGTATCCCAATGCTAAACAATGGCGATATTGATGCAATTGTTGCAACGATGACGATTTCTGAGGAACGTAAAAAAGAAGTTGATTTCTCTGATGTGTACTTTGATGCGGGACAATCATTACTTGTCAAAAAAGGAAGCTCAATCAAAGGACTTGAGGATTTGAAAAAGGGTACGAAGGTTCTTGCGGTTAAAGGCTCAACATCTGCCATCAATATTCGTGAAAAAGCTCCAGAGACGACTGTTTTAGAATTTGAAAACTATACAGAAGCCTTTACAGCATTGAAATCCGGTCAGGGAGATGCCTTAACAACGGATGATTCCATTCTTTATGGAATGGTTGACCAAGATGCAAACTATCAGCTAGTCGGTGGGACTTTTACGGAAGAGCCTTACGGAATTGCGGTTAAAAAAGGAAATAAAGAGTTAGTTGACGCAATTAATAGCGCTCTAAAGAAGATGAAAGATAACGGAAAGTACGATGAAATTCACAAAAAATGGATCAAATCCAACTAACAGCCACTGATATCGGGATGAGCAGCTTATGCTCATCCCCCACTTCTTAAGAAAAGGAGGGAGATCTATTTGCTTGATTTTTCTATACTGATAGATAACTTGGATACATATTTAGAAGGATTTAAGAATACCGTGATGTCTAGCATCATTGCCTTGATCGGAAGCTTTATTATTGGCGTGATTGTAGCCGTTATGAGAATTGCACCCATTAAACCCTTAAATTGGATTGGCAGCGTATATGTAGAGTTTATCAGGAATATTCCTCTTCTAATCATAGCCTTCTTCTTTTATATCGGGCTGCCTTCTATCGGAGTTACGCTATCCGGATTTGTGGCAGGTACGATTGCCCTTGCCATTTATACGGCATCATTCATTGCCGAAGCGATTCGAGCTGGAATACAATCTGTACCGAAAGGCCAAATGGAGGCAGCGAGATCATCAGGTCTTACCTATTTGCAGGCGATGAGGGTCATTATTTTACCGCAGGCGATTAAAATAGTCATTCCTCCCATTGGCAACCAGTTTATTAATCTGGTGAAAAACTCCGCGATTTTGGGGATGATTGCTGGGTTAGATTTAATGTATTTCGGTGATCTTGTATCCTCCCATACATTCGTTACATTTGATGTCTATATTTTTGTGGCCATCTTTTATCTTGTGTTAACAATACCATTAAGTCTGGGCGTAGGTTATCTGGAAAAACGCTTGGCTAGAAGCCATTAAGGAGGGGGATTTATGGATATTGCAGGAGCTCTCTCAGTCGATCATTTAAAATTCCTCGCCGATGGTTTTAAGGTGACGCTTTACATTGCCTTTGTTTCGATTGTATTAAGCTTTATTATCGGAATCGTGTTAGGAACCTTACGCTATGCAAAAATTAAGTTCCTTTCGAAGGTCGTGGCGGTGATTGTCGAAACGATTCGAAATATGCCGCTGTTACTGATCATTTTCTTTACCTTTTTTGCCCTGCCAGAAGTGGGATTGAAGCTTAGCCCCACGGCTGCGGCGATCTCGGCATTGACTCTGTTTGAATCAGCGATGCTGGCTGAAATTGTAAGAAGCGGCTTGAATTCCATTCATAAAGGACAAATTGAAGCTGCTCGTTCATCGGGGTTAACGTATATTCAAACATTATGGCACATTGTCATGCCACAAGCCTTACGGCGCATGGTGCCACCTATTGTCAGTCAATTTATCTCGTTATTAAAGGACACATCACTGTGCGTGATTATTGCCCTACCAGAATTTATGCACAATGCCCAAATCATCTATGCACAAAATGTTAATTACGTAATTCCTGTCTTTGTAGTCGTTGCGCTCATGTACTTTATTGTAAATTATTGCTTATCATTAATTGCACGCAGGCTTGAAAGCCGACAGGCGTAAGAAGCAGGGCATTTATACCTAAAAAAGAAGCAGGGAACAGTCCCCTGCTTCTTTTTATTGAGTAATTGTCCCTTCTTTTACCGCTTGTGGAATCGGCCTATTTTGCCTTGTTAAAAAGAAAAAGACGCCGAGGAGGACAAGCAGGCCGCCGGCAATTTGCCAACTGACGAGATGTTCATTTAATAAAAGCATGGCTAAGATTGTCGATCCGACAGGTTCGCCTAAAATACTCATGGAGATCGTTGTCGCATTGACATAGTTTAACAGCCAGTTATTGATGACGTGGCTGACGGTTGGAACGGTGGCAAGTAAAAGGAAGATCCCCCATTCTTTGCCGGGATAACCTACAAGGTCAACACCAGTTCCCACGTTATAAATGGTAAGAATGATGGCTGCAAAGAAAAATACACAAAAGCTGTAAAGCCAGTGCGATACTTTTTTCACGATGGTTTGCCCAATAAATAAGTAGCCAACCACAGCGATGACGCTGAAGAACGAGAGCAGATCGCCCATAATGGCATCCCGGCTTAAACCGAAATCCCCCCAGCCGATCATCATCGCGCCGACAATGGCAATCCCCATCGTCATTAATGCTGACAGTGTCGTTCGTTCTTTAAATAGGAAAAAGCCCCCGACTAGCGAAACAATCGGCTGCAAGGCAAGAATGATCGTTGAACTTGCTACCGTTGTTAGCTTTAATGAGCCGAACCAAAGGACAAAGTGCAGCGCCAAAAAGAAGCCGGAAAAAAATAAAAAGAACCAATCCTTTTTGACGATTTTTTTGAATTCGTGGCGATTTTTCCATACGATCGGAATCATCAAAATACTTGCAAACCACATGCGGTACATACTCAAAATGGAGGCTGGTGCATCTGACCATTTTACAAAAATAGCCGAAAACGAGATGGCGATAATCGATATGGTCAGCGGCAGCCCAATAGATTTTGAACCTTCCTGTTTCATGTTTTCCCCCAATCATGATGCCTGGTAACAGGTCTTTATACTTTTGCCCTACTAGTGATTATTAACCTATTATACTTCCATTTTCCATCGCCCTCAACCTATGCCCATATTTTTCATATTCAGTAAGAACTATGGTAGGATAAAAAGAGAATTGACGGGTCAAAAAACGTGGGTAAAGCCTAAAAGGTGGGGAATCAATTGAACGGTACAGTTTACATAACTAGAAAGCTTCCTGAGGAGATTGTTGAAAAAATCACCAACCATTTTCACATCAAAATGTGGGAGGAGGAAACGATTCCTGTTCCACGGGAGGTTTTACTAAAAGAAATCGTAGAAGTCGATGGCCTATTATGTTTGTTAACGGATCTGATTGATGAAGAGGTCCTCGCTAATGCACAGCATCTAAGGGTGATTTGTAATCTGGCGGTCGGCTATAACAATATCGATATCGAAGCCGCTGCAAGAAAAAACATTATTGTAACCAACACACCAGGAGTCTTAACCGAAACGACAGCAGATTTAACCTTTGCCTTGTTAATGGCAGCCGCACGGAGGGTTGTGGAGTCTTCTGACATGCTGCGGAATGGCGAGTGGGGGGCATGGTCTTTGATGCAGCTAACCGGACAAGATGTATATGGAGCCACACTTGGAATTATTGGTCTGGGCAGAATTGGAGAGGCACTCGTCAAGCGGGCTAAGGGCTTTGATATGAATGTCCTGTACTATAACCGGACTCGAAAACAGGAAAAGGAGCAGGAACTGGGAATCCACTTTCGAGAGGTAAAGGAATTGCTGCAGCAAGCTGATTTTGTCTGCCTTCTGCTCCCATACAGTCCTGCAGTTCACCACCTGATTGGAAAAGAAGAGTTGGCTTTGATGAAACGGACGGGTATCTTGATTAACACAGCAAGAGGCGGGATTGTTGACGAGGATGCCTTGTATCATGCCCTTAAAGAAAGACAAATTTGGGCTGCCGGGCTTGATGTGTTTGAACAAGAGCCGGTCCCGGTGGATCACGCGTTACTGTCTTTACCCAATGTAGTTACCTTGCCGCATATCGGCAGTGCAAGTATCCAGACGAGAATGAGCATGGCGAATTTGGCGGCGGACAATCTGGTAAGCGTATTAACTAGCGGTCAAGCGATAACACCAGTTGATATAAAAAAATGAAGTTTGTATGAAAAAGGGTCGGATTCTTCGTGAAACTGGTCCTTTATTGTTTTAATTTTTCAAAAGTGCTTTTTATATATAGGAAGAAAAGTAGATAAATACTCAAGGTGATGAGATAAACGGGGAAGGAATAGGGTAGTTTCCACCCGGTGTAGGTAAAGATGTTAAACTTCAAGCTAAGAGCCTCTTCCCCCACTGCAATAAATGCCCAGAGTAAAATATACCAAAATACACCAACGCTGCGAACGGACCATCTATCAAAAAAGTAGACGAGAATGTAGCCAAATGGCGGATAGAGGAACCACGTAATGAGGTCGAGCCATTCGTATTTCTCCACGTCATTGATGTCATATAAATCAAAACTTAATCCAGCTAAAATATGGTCAAGAACTTGGACATATGTCATGCTAAAAAGGAGCATGATCAAACTAATAGTATGCGGAAACCTCTTTGGAAGAATAAAAATAATAGCATACGTGACAAGTAAGGAAATGATAATAAACCATTCATTGCTATCGAACCTTTCCGGAAATGGGAGCATTATTGCTTCAACTCTTTCAGGACTAATTTTTGGAACAACTTATGGATAAAATAAGTAGCCAGCCAAATCGTAAGCCATTGAGCAAGATCCAACCACCAGTTCCAGTTGACGTATGTTACAACTTTTACATATTTGCTTAAGCTTTCAAACCCGGTAATGGTCAAAATGGTGAGGAGCACGAAAATAAATTTACCTAATTTATGTCGGATGGAACTTATATGATCAATATTCCAGGCAATCATCAGCGGATATAGTAGGATAAAGGTGCAATAAAAGGCAAACTGGCCTGCGAGATTTTCCGATAAATGAATCCGCTTCAGGTTTAACATGACAATATCCATCACATTGCTGTCCAGATAAATCACAAGGATCACGATCATCACTAGTTCAAGTGGTGTAAGACTCTTTGGCTTAACCGCAAAATAAATAACGGCAATTAAACTTACAGTTGAAAAAATCACTAAAGACATCGCGTAACTCCTCATTATATCCGTCCATAACTGGCGTTTATTTTGACTTGTCTGATAGTATGTCCAATAATGCCGGAAATGTAAGCAAAAAACGCCAATTTGTTAATTGGGCGTTCATTTTATCATTTATTATTCTGTTTTTAAAATAGTGATATCTACGCGGCGATTCGCCTGTCTATGTTCAAGCGTATCATTTGGAAAAATTGGTTTTTGTTCCCCAAATCCGGAAAATTGCAGCTTGTTAGACGGGATCCCTTTCTCCTCGAAAAAATAAAGAACCGTTAACGCGCGTGCGGATGATAATTCCCAATTCGATTTGAACCTGCCGCCTGTAATCGGGACATTGTCCGTATGACCTTCGATGCTGATGGGATTTTCCACTTGCTTAATTAAATCCAAAAGATCGGTTAGAATCGAGAGAGAATCTCCTTTTAATTCAGCACTGCCTGATTCATACAAAATCACATCTTTTAACGAAAGTTTAATCCCTTTCGGTTCATCCTGAATCGTGATGACCTTGTTTAATCCCCGTTCATTAATATAATTTTCAATTTGCCCCATTAAACTCTGTAGTTTCTCTGTTTCCGCTTGTTTATTTGTCTGCGGTTTACTTTTTTCAAGTTCCTTCGTTATTCCGCTATTTTCTTTAAGGATCATGCTGCTCCCTTGTCCTTTTAAAGCGCTATTCATCGAGATCATAATTTGCTGAAGCTTATCGTTGTTGATACTGCCTGAAGCAAAAAGGACGATAAACAGCGCCAGCAGCAATGTTAAAAGATCTGAATATGGGATTAACCAGCTTTCGTCAATATGCTCTTCGTCATGGTTAGAATATCTCCGCCGCTTCACTTATCATTTCCTCCTGCTTTATGCGTGCTTTTGAAGGTAAATAGACAGACAGTTTCCGTTCGATTAATTTAGGGGTTAACCCATCTTGAATGGCTAGCAAGCCATCAATCATCATCACCTTAATGTCCTGTTCTTTTTTTGAAATGCGCTTTAATTTATTGGAAATCGGATGCCAAAGGACATATCCGGAGAAAATACCTAAAAGTGTTGCAATAAATGCTGCTGCGATGGAGTAGCCTAACTTATCCATATCCTTTAAGTTTCCCAAAGCGGCAATTAATCCGACAACCGCTCCCAACACTCCCAAAGTCGGGGCGTACATGCCAGCTTGGCTGAAGATCAGGGCGCCGACCTTATGTCGTTCCGCTACCGACTCTAATTCATCGTATAAAATCTCTTCCATCTGCTTACGGTCACTGCCATCAATAATCATTTCTAAGCCATTTTTTAAAAATGGATCGTCCACCGTTTCGGCAATTTCCTCCAAGGCTAGAACACCTTCCGTCCTTGCAACAATCGACCATTCCACCATCGTGTCAATAATCTCTGTTTGTGTCGGGAGCTTCGGTTCCAAAAAGGCAATTCTCAATAATTGCGGCAGTTTCTTAATCTCACTCATGGGAAAGGCGACAAGCAGAGCAGCAATGGTTCCGCCAAAAATAATTAAAAAAGCGGCGGGGTTCGCAAGGGACTGAACGGATACCCCTTTCAATACCATCCCTACGCCAATAAAAATAATTGCTAATAGTAAACCAATAATGGTTGTCATAATATTCTCCTTTCCTTTTTATTCTGAAAAAATTATAATCGCATTGTATGAAAAGTTTAACGGAATTCGACAATAACATTTTCAGCATGGTGGTGTTTGCATTTGAAAGTTGGTCAAGGATTAACGATACATAAAGATATTTCGTTTTCGCAAAAAGAGACAAAATCAACTGAATTCGCTTCATTTCAGCATATTTTGACCGAAAAACAAACCGGCGTTGCCAAAGAGCATTTAGGCACCCTTATCGAGGGAATTACAAAACAAGGGGAGCGGCTGGCCCGGTCACGATCCTTAAAAGATCTTCATGAATATAAACGGTTAATCAAATCCTTTTTGCAAGAGGTAGTTAAAAATGGCCTCTCCTTAGAAGAAACGACATCTTTTTCTTATTCGTCTAGTAGGGAGCGTAAGTTAAAGGTGATAAAAGAGATTGACACAAAATTGCTGGAGCTTTCACAAGAAATGGTTAAACAAGAAGACCAAAATATCCGTTTATTAGATAAGATGGGAGAAATAAAAGGCATGTTAATTGATCTATATTTATGAATGCACTGATGGTGACGTGTAGGAGGGCAGTATGAAAAAGTGGAAAAAGGTGTTAACCCTGTGTGTGGTGCTTGCTGCATTGAGTGCTGGTGGGTTATTTTACTATCAAAAAACACTAGCACATGACGGCAAAGCGAAAGCAGCGACATTGGATGAACTGGCCGACCAAACCATCCAAACGAACCAAATCAGCACCAATCTAAATTCGGAAAACCTAATCCAAGTGAAATTTTCAATTGAACTTGATTCAAAATCAACCAAGAAGCAAGCGGAAAAAATAATCCCGATTATCGAAAGCGATTTGATCAAAATTCTTTCGCAATCAAATAAAGATGATTTTAAGCAGATTGAAGCCTTCGAGGAAAAAGTAAAAAATCGCTTAAATGAGCGATTCACCGAAGGGAAAATTGTCCACGTGTATACAACGGAGTTACTGATTCAATAGAGGGAGGGAAACCATGCTTAGAGGGATTGATACAGCAGCGTCAGGCATGATTGCTTTACAAAGGCGCCAAGAATCTTTAACGAATAACCTGGCTAATGTCGAAACGCCCGGTTACAAAAAGGTAGATACTGCCTTACGCGCCTTTCCAGAAGTGTTCCTAGAGAGAATCAACGATGCTAAAACGAGTCTTGCGGGGAACGCACCGGGATTTTCATGGATTGGCTCAATGCAGCAGGGGGTCTACGCACAAGAAAATATCTCGAGCTTTCTTCAGGGCGATCTGGTCACAACCAATAACTTCTTCGATGTCGCGATCGATGACCGAAATCTTCCTGTTGAAAATGGGCAAAAGCCTGGGGCATTTTTCGCTGTTGTGAATGCAGCCGGTGAAATTCGCTACACACGAAACGGGCGTTTTACAGTGGATGAAGTGGGTCAACTGACAACGTTAGAAGGGTACAAGGTGCTAAATAATCAAGGGAATCCAATTCAGATAGACCCTAACCTTGCATCGAGTACGGTTTCCATCAACGGAAATGGCGAAATAATCATGAATCCAGACGACCCCGCTACTAGAAAAATGGCAGATACTATCGGGTTAGCCCTCATTCAAAATCCAAACGATTTGGTGAAGGAAGGCAATGGAGTATTCAGACTAAACGGACAAAACCCGCCCATTCTGACCGAATTACCTGCAGGTGTTCAGCTGAATCAAAAAATGATTGAACGCTCAACGGTAGATCCCACCATGACCATGACCAATATGATGGAGAATGTAAGGCTTTATGAAGCGAATCAAAAGGTGCTGCAGGCATATGATCGTTCACTCGAACTGTTAAATTCAATCGGAAGAGTCTAAAGGAGAATGATTGATGAATACCTCGCTGTATATTGCCACAAGCGGCTTAAATACGTATCAAAAAAAGTTAGATACGATTTCGAATAATATTGCCAATGCCGAAACTGCTGGTTTCAAACGAAGAGAGGCCTCCTTCGAAGAAAATTTAGCAATTTCCATTACAAATCAACAAGCGGAGAATCGAGAAATCGGCAGACAGACACCTAACGGAATTCGTACCGGTTTTGGTGTTCATCTCAACGGAACGCAAATGATCCTTGACCAAGGAACGCCGAAAGCGACAGACAATCCACTCGACATCATGATCAATGGAAAAGGATTTTTTCAAGTAGGGAAAGGAAACGACATTCTTTATACGAGAAATGGCTCGTTTCAAAAAAGTCCAACAAACGATGGAACGTACCGCTTAGTAAATGCAGAAGGCTACTTTTTATTGGATAAAAACAACCAACCGGTGGAAATGGCAAATGGCAGTGACTTTTCTGTCAATGAGGCAGGAGTGATTGCGGCGACGAACCAACAAATTGGGATTGTCGATTTTGTCAATCCGCAAAAATTACTGGGCCAAGGCGGAAATGTCTTCCGTTTTACGGGGGCTGACGGAGAAATTCTAGTGAATATCCCCTCCGCCATTCAGCAAGGATTTATTGAATCCTCCAACGTTGATTTGAGTAAAGAAGTGACAGATATGATTACGACACAGCGCGGATTCCAATTTAATTCACGGTCAATTTCGTTTGCTGATCAAATGATGGGCATTGCGAATGGAATTATAAGAAGTTAAAAAAGAGCCGCTTTGGCTCTTTTTTAACTTTATAAAACCACTTTCTCTCGGCTTTTATCCCAAAGAATTTTAAATAGCTTTTGTTCCGTTTTTTCGTCTAATGCTATAAAATGGACACCAAAATCGTACAAACCGTTTTCAAGTCTTCTCCGTCTTTCAATTTTTCCAGGTAAGGAGAAGTGTTCCCCTAAATCAAAGTTCACAAAGATGTCATCCACACCGGTTAAATCTTCATACGAAATGAGTCTTAACCCAGAAATACTTATATCGCGAATCGACCCATAGAGAATAGAATCTGGTGAGGAAGAAACTGTAAACGTACACTCATGCTCCCATAAACTCAGTCGAAAGGCGTTCCGTCGATTATTTCTTGTTGGCATGGCGGGCTTTTTTTTCTTAGTTGTCAATCTTACTAGAATGATCAATACAATCAAGGCACATGCGGCGGCGGCTAAATAGGCAGTATCCAATTGAAACGCTCCTAATCATTTGATAATATAGTAAATTTACCACTATAATCCAGTTATGAAAAGACTTTTTGAATTAAACACTTCTTGGTAAAATGTCGATATTATCTAATAGATGGACATTGATTCGGAATACGGATGTAGAAGGGGGAAGTAATGATGAAAATCAACGACATAAATCGATTACAAGGCCTGCAATCCTATAAAAATACGATCCATAAAGCATCACATCTGGAGGCTAATAAAAAAGTCCAGGTGGATAAAGTCGAGTTTTCTCAGGCGGCACAAGAAAAAATATCGGTAGAAAAAGAAAAAAGAATTCAGGCACTAAAGCAACAAATTGAAAATGGCACCTACAAAGTCGATAGTGAAAAAATAGCGGAAAAATTGCTTTCCACGTGGCGTAAAGGGGATGTAGAATGACGCCCTATGAACCGCTAAATGCTATTTTACAACAGATGATCGTCGTGTATGAAAGACTTTTGCAGGTAGGGAAAGAAAAACAAGCCGCGATCATCAAAGGGGATCCGGAACTTTTGCTCACAATCTTTCCTAAAGAGTCTGCATTATTGAAAGAAATTGGTTTGCTGGAAGACAAAAGGCAGGCAGAAACGCTTTCCTATCAATCTCTTTCTATGAGTCAGATTATTGAAAGCAGTACATCTGCCAAGGAAAAGGAAGAGCTGTTATTGCATCAAAGTAACTTAAAAGCAAAACTACAAGAATTAGTGGCACAGCAGGAGCTAAACCAGCAGCTGATCGAAAACTCCTTAGCCTATATTAATAGCATGCTAGCATTATTCACGCAAAAACAAGAGCCGTCGCTTACATATTCTGCGAGGAATTTTTCGAAAGAACAAACCTATTCGAGGAGTTTTTTTGATGCAAAAGTGTAAAAAGCTTTAAAAAAGCAGCAGGGAGGAAACATAAATGAGTTCTACCTTTCACGGGATTGAAATAGGAAAACGAGCGATTTTTGCCCAGCAAACGGCATTGAGTGTAACGGGGCATAATATCGCCAATGCCAATACGGAAGGGTATACCCGTCAAAATGCCATCACACAAGCTTCCAATCCGCTTTCTTACCCGGGGATGAATGTCGGAAATGGTCCCTTGCAGTTCGGAACAGGTGTTGAAACGAAAGAAATCAATCGGATCCGAGACTCTTTTTTAGATGGCCAGTTTCGCAGTCAAAATGAACAGCTAGGGTATTGGGATGTCAAGCATGACACGCTTTCGAAAATTGAGGGGACGTTAAACGAGCCAACTGACAATGGCTTACAAGCAAGCTTCGATCGCTTCTGGCAATCGTGGGAAGATGTATCAAAAGAGCCTGATAGTTTAGCAGCTCGTGCCGCCCTGCTTTCCAATGCGAATGCCTTGGCAGGCCGTTTTAATCAAATTTCAAATTCCATGGATCAGTTAAGCACAGATTTGCAAAATCAACTTTCTACCAACACGCAGGAGATGAATAATTTAACAAAGCAAGTGAGTGCGCTGAATGTGCAAATTGCGAAAATTACGGCGAGCGGTCAGCAGCCCAATGATTTATTGGATCAACGGGATTTGCTAATTGATAAAATGTCAAAAATGGCTGACATCACGGTAAGGCCTGCCGGCAATGGCATGGTAGATGTTTTGGTGGGACAAGAGTACCTGGTGAAGGGGGATCAGAATTACCCGATCTCCTTTGATGCGACCACTAATCAAACAAAATTGAATGGGAAAAACATTTCCTTTACATCAGGGGAAATGGCAGGAATGGTTGAGTCGTTAACCAAAGATATCCCTTCCTTTATGGCAAAAATCAATGAGCTTGTGACGGTGTTTAGCAGGGAAGTGAATCAAATTCATCGCGACCCCGCTGCCATGAATTTGGATGATATTCAAAGTCTTAAAAATGACCCGAATGCGGTGACCGATCAGATCCCATTTTTTGTGGCAAAGGGTGGGACGGGCGATCCGACAACAGCCGGCGAAATAACGATTAATCCGCTTATCCTATCGTCATTGAATAAAATCGCGGCAGCGCGCACGGCGAATGTAAGTGATGCGGGAAATGCTAATTTACTGAACAACCTAAAGTTCAAAAATGTTTCTTTTTCAAATCAATCAACAACGATGAATAATTTCTATCGTACGATTGTGGGCGATGTGGGCATCAAGACAAAAGAAGCAATGCAAATGGGAAATAATTCGGATATCTTGGTGCAGCAGGCGGAGAGCCGAAGACAATCGGTTTCAGGTGTTTCCATTGATGAGGAAATGACAAATATGGTTCGCTTTCAGCAATCGTACAATGCGGCATCCAGATACATCTCGGTGATGGATGAGGTGCTAGATAAATTAATTAATGGAACTGGAAGAGTAGGGATCTAGGGGGTGAGTGGAGTGCGTGTCACGCAAAATATGTTAAGTACGCAGGTAATCAGAAATATTCAAACCAATTACCGGGCGATGAGTAAGTATCAAGAGCAGGTTTCTTCTGGTAAAGCGATTAACCGCGTTTCCGACGATCCTGTGAAATCAGTGCAAATTATGTCCCATCGGTCAGCTTTAATGGAAACCGAGCAATTCAAACGCAATGCAGAAGATGGGCTGACTTGGCTCGAAACTACAGATCGCTCCCTCGATGATTTAACACAAGTCATGCAAAAAGTGCGGGAACTTACTGTTCAAGGCAGCAATGGCGTCAATAACAAGGATTCCTTAGAAACGATTGCGATGGAATTAAAAGCGTTAAAGGGAAACATCGGCGATATCGCCAATGCCAGGCTCGGTGACCGCTATTTGTTCGCCGGAACAGCTACCGATACCGCACCGTTTGAAAATGGAGAGTTCGTAAGCAAAAATGGTGACTCCCTATCATGGAATGTCGGTCAGGGTATTTATATGAAGGTCAATGTCAATGGATCAGACATTTTCAACTTTCAATCGGGTGGATTAAACCTTCTGGAAACTGTCGGGAAAATTGCAGGCGAACTGGAGTCCGGTAATGATCCTCAGCAGTATTTAGACCATTTGGATAAGCAAATGAGCAATCTTCTCGCCCAGCGTTCCATCGTCGGATCCAATGTCAATCAATTAGAAATGATGGTCAATCGCTTGGATCAAACCATGCTTTCCACAAAAAGCATGCTTTCCAAGACAGAGGATGCTGATTTGGCAGAGATCATCACGAATTTTACAACGCAACAGACGATTCTGAACGCCGCATTATCATCAGGTGCCAAGGCAATTCAGCCAACGTTGGTAGATTTTTTACGGTAAAAATAAGAGCACTCCGAAATCTTAGGTTTCGGGGTGTTTTTTTTAGGCGAACTTAAGTAGAGCGGGGCTAAAAAATGGATTCGCCGATAGAATACGATAATTCGCCGATAGAACAACAAAATTCGCTGATAGAATGCGATAATTCGCCGATAGAACAACAAAATTCGCTGATAGAATACCATCTTTCGTAAAAGAGAGCCTCTTTGGATTGGTTGGCGTCAGTATTGGAGCCCAAAACTACCAAAAATAAAGGAAAACGGTCGCCAATAATCTAGTTTTCAAACAGTTTGTTAAAATAGCTGTTTATTTAACAAATATTTATAAAATACCCCAATTTCCTCTCTCCATTCTAGTAAAACGGTCGTTAATTAATAGTAGTAAGACAAAAAATAAATTGATACATAACGACTAGGAGGAATAGTAGAAATGAGAATCAATCACAACATTTCCGCATTAAATGCCTATCATCAACTAAGTGCAAACTCATCTGCAGCATCAAAGAACTTAGAAAAATTGTCATCAGGTTTACGGATAAACCGTGCAGCCGATGATGCAACTGGTCTAGCCATCTCTGAAAAAATGAGAGCGCAAATCCGCGGCTTGGATCAAGCATCTCGCAATGCGCAAGACGGAATTTCCTTAATCCAAACAGCTGAAGGCGCGATGAACGAAACACACAGCATTCTTCAACGTGTCCGTGAATTGGCTAACCAAGCAGCGAACGGAACTTCAACCAAGCAAGATAAAGAAAATATCCAAACAGAAGTCAATCAATTAATTGATGAAATTGATCGTGTTGCTAACGATACAGAATTCAATAGCTTTAAAATCCTTAACGGCGATATCTCAAAAACAGCCAAATTTGCTCAATCAACTGGAGGGGCAGTTGATAATGTAGTCGCTTCTGCTACGGCTGCAGCTGGAACTACAACCGTAATAACTTCTGATCAATTAGGGACAGCCACAGCTGCTATTTGGGAAACAGGAAAATTAATGGATCACAATACGGGAACACCTGCCGCTACAACTGGCGGAACTAAACTGACAAACCTTGGTGATGGGACGAATAACTATGGCCTTCAAGTAGGCGATGAGATATCTCTTTCCGCAATCGTGGGCGGCGAAGTGAAGAATTCAGTGTATGTTGTTACGGCTGAAAGCACATTAGATGACTTCATGGCTTCAGTAAAGAATACTTTAGGTGCTGCTGACGTTTCGGTGGATACAGCTGGTGGTAAAATTACTGCTGACACAGATGCTATGGGAGTGGATGTGGTAGCTGCTTCTAAGGCAAACTCGCTAGTGATTACTGGTCAATCAGGGGCTGCCAACGATATTGGTTCCCTAACTATTACGGCTTCCTCTTCGGAAGGGATTGCCCGTACTACCTTTAATGGTGAAATGAATGGCGGAATCAACGGTGGATTGGAACAAATTCAGGTTGCAGGAAACAAAGGTGACTACATTGCGCGAGTTGACATTAATGGAGACGGTAATAAGGGTGTTGGTGATGGAAGAATTGCTGTTCGTTCCAACTCTGTAGTTAAAGTCTCTAATCTTCAATTATCTTTTAAGGATACAATTAATGTTGGTGATAAATCTACGATTACAGTAGGTTCCTCCAATAATACAGTTTCCATCCACGTAGGGGCAAACTCTGGACAAACATTGGAAATCGGTATTAACGCAATGGATTCCGTGGCGTTAGGGCTTAAAAAGGACGGCGTGAATATTTCATTAATGAGTGAAGTTGGAGCTGAGAATGCTTTAAAGGTATTAGATAAAGCTGTCAGCACGGTTTCTTCTGAACGTTCTAAACTAGGGGCGATTCAAAACCGTTTAGAGCATACGATCAATAGCTTAGGCACATCTTCTGAAAACTTAACGGCAGCAGAATCACGTTTAAGAGATGTTGACATGGCGAATGAAATGATGCAATTTACGAAAAATAATATTCTTTCTCAAGCAGCACAATCGATGCTTGCGCAAGCAAATCAACAGCCTCAAGGAGTATTACAGCTTCTTCGTGGTTAATAACTAGTTTTTCCAATTAAAAAGAAGTCTCTTGTAAGAAGGGGACTTCTTTTTAAGCTATCTTTTAATAACATAAAGGAGGAAAAGGCATGTCCAAAATAAAGAAGAAACTTTCTTTCTTCGTCTTAGCTGTACTATTATTGCAATTATTTTCGCCTATTGCGTCCGCTTTTGCTGCAAGTAATTTAACTGCACCAACTAATATCCGTTTCTCTTTGGATGGCATAGACAATGTTGTTTTGAGATGGGATGCAGTTAGCGGGGCAACAACATATCGAGTTTACGAAATTAAAGGTGAAGAAAAGGTACAATTGAGTCAAACATCAAACCTAAATCGCTATTTTCCAACTGTTTCAGCAGGGACTCATACTTATGCAGTAACGGCGGTAAATAGTGGAGGTGAGTCTCCATTTTCAACCTCCATTGATGTGGAGATTAAATATCCTGAAATGCAGGCTCCTAATGGCTTTACTTCAACAATCTTAAATGGAAATGATGTTTCATTAAAATGGAGTGCAACGGAATTTGCCAATAGTTATAAAATTTACGAAGTGAAGAATGGTGAGAGAGTGCTTCTTGCTTCAACCACCACATTAAATAAAACATTTTTAAATGTTGTAGCGGGTCAACATAAATATGAATTAACTTCTTACAATGATAAATATGGAGAATCGAAGGCTAGTTTTCTAGATGTAAATATTGTATATCCGGAGATGGCTGCACCTGGGAACTTGTCATTTACTATTTATGATATCAATAATGCCACATTAAGTTGGAAGGAAGTTCCTTTTGCAGATTCATATAATGTCTATCAAATAGTGAGTGGAGAAAGAAAGTTCATTACCACCACAACAAATATCAGACAATATATCGCAAACATCCCAGAAGGAGAAAATGTTTACGAAGTAACGGCTAATAGTTCTAAATTTGGCGAATCAAAGGTAGGAAGTAAAATCACAGTTAAAATAGCATATCCCGAAATCCTACCACCGGACCAAATCAATTCATATTTCTATAATGGAAATGACCTATTGCTGATGTGGTCTTCTGTACAATATGCAAATACTTATAATGTTTATCAAGTGAAAGATGGTAAAAAGGAATTAATTGTAACTACTCCAAACCGCTCACAGTATATCAATAACCTTCCTGAAGGTGATTACACATATGAAATTGCTGCAGTGAGTGACCGTTTTGGCAATTCTACATCAAAGGCATACAATGTGACGGTTGCTTTTCCTGAAATGCAAGCACCAAAGGCAATTTTGACTAAGGATACAGCAAATAGTGCCATTATTAGCTGGGGTTCTGTACCATATGCAACCGAATACGAGGTGTATAAATTAGTAGGCGGTCAGCCAACATTAATTGGTACTACTTCTAAAACAGGTTACCCTGTTAAGGATCTTGAGCAAGGCAAACACGAATACACAGTCATTGCAAAATCCGATCGCTTCGGAAACTCTACTTTTTCAAATGTAGTCGTGGCTGAAGTAAAACCCGTCCTACCAGCACCACAACCAAACAAACCCGAAGTAAAAGGCGACTCTGTCACTATTACCTGGGAACCGGTTAAAGAGGCAGACAAATACAACGTGTACGAAGAAGTAGACGGGGAACGTGTATTGGTAGGAACGACTACTGATCCAACCATTACCGTGGATACTCCAGAAAAAGAAGGAACACATGAATATATTATCGTTCCGGTCACAAAGGATGGAACAGAGTCAATTGACTATGCAACTGTTGAAGTGGAAATCGATAAACCTTCCGATGTCACTGCACCTGTTACAGTAGCTGATACCAACGAAAAATGGTCGAAAGAGGATGTTTCTGTTACTCTTACCGCGACTGATGATATTAGCGGTGTTAAGAGCACCTATTATTCTATTGATCATGGAGAATTTGTCGAAGGAACAGACCTAACAATCAGTAAAGAAGGCATCCACACCGTTTCCTTCTATAGTGTAGATAACGCTGGCAACGTTGAAAAAGTGAAAACTGTAGATGTCAAAATCGACAAACAAGCACCGGAAACAGTAATCAATACTAGCGCTTATTGGTATAACAACGGTGTTAATGTGGAATTAACAGCAAAAGATAATCTATCGGGTGTAAAAGCCACCTATTATTCTGTTAATGATTCAGAGTCCGTTGAAGGAACAAGCTTTACATTAGAAAAAGAAGGTATTCACAAAGTTTCTTTCTATAGCGTTGACAATGTTGGCAACGTGGAGGACGTAAGAACGGTTGAAGTGAAAATTGATAAGGAAGCTCCTGTAACGACTGCAAAAATAAATGAGAATACGATGGTAGATTTATCCGCTACGGATAACCTTTCCGGAGTTCATTCAACGTACTACTCTGTAAATGGTTCTGATTTCAAAGAAGGAACAAGCTTTGAGGTTGATCAAGCTGGAGTTAATAAGATTACCTTCTACAGTGTCGACAACGCTGGAAACATGGAACCGAAACAGACGATAGAGGTAAAAGTAGATACAACCGCACCAGTCACAGTAAGCAATGTCGATGAAAAATGGTACACTGCAGCCGTAAATGTCGAGCTAACAGCAACCGATGACCTAAGCAAAGTAAAAGCAACTTACTATTCTATCGATGGCGCTGAGTTCACAGAAGGAACAAGCTTCACAATTGAACAAGAAGGCGTCCACACTCTAACCTTCTACAGTGTTGACAATGCCGGAAATATCGAAGACAAAAATACTGTAGAAGTAAAAGTAGATAAAACCGCACCAGTCACTGTAAGCAATGTCGATGAAAAATGGAACACAGCGGGCGTGAACGTTGAGTTGACCGCAGCCGATGACCTAAGCGGAGTAAAAGCCACCTATTATTCTATCGATGGCGCTGAGTTAAACGAAGGCACAAGCTTTACAATTGAAAAAGAAGGCATCCACACTCTAACCTTCTACAGCGTTGACAATGCAGGAAATATCGAAGACAAAAATACTGTAGAAGTAAAAGTAGATAAAACCGCACCAGTCACTGTAAGCAATATCCAGGAAAAATGGAACACCGCAGCGGCAAATGTCGAGCTAACAGCAACGGATGACCAAAGTGGAGTAAAAGCAACCTACTATTCTATCGATGGTGCTGAGTTCATAGAAGGAACAAGTTTTACAATCGAAAAAGAAGGCATCCACACTTTAACTTTCTACAGCGTCGACAATGCCGGAAATATTGAAGACAAAAATACTGTAGAAGTAAAAGTAGATAAAACTGCGCCAAATACTGTAAGCAATATCAAGAATAAATGGAACATAGCTGAGGTAAACGTCGAGCTAACAGCAACAGATGATCTAAGCGGAGTAAAAGCGACCTACTATTCTATTGATGGCGCTGCATTTAAAGAAGGCACAAGCTTTACAATCGAAAAAGAAGGCATCCACACCGTTACCTTCTACAGCAAAGATAACGCTGGAAATATCGAGGAAAAGCACACGGCAGAAGTAAAGATAGATAAAACTGCCCCAACCATCAAGGCGAATTTTCCAACGGAATTTGCCCTTGGAACAAGCGTAAGCCTGAATTATGAAGCAGCTGACACTCTTTCAGGCATCAAAGAAAGCTTCATCGAAGTCAATGGTGTCGTAAGCACAAATGGAAAAATTACTTTTAACAAACCTGGCATTAACAAGATTAAAATAACCGCCATCGACAATGCAGGACTACAGACAATTGTCGAAAAAACAGTTGCTGTTTATATCCAAGCTACCATTGAAGTGACGCCAAAAGTAATCAATTGTAACAATGGGGAGTTCACAGTTAGAGCGACTTTACCTAAAGGATATAGCTTCGCAAAAGTTGACCTATCCACTGTTACAATCAATAATGTCCATGCGCTTAATAATAGCAAAGGGCTGGAAAACCAAGCGAAAAATGGCCAATTTAAATTTGAGCGAGACGACTTTGTTTGGGATGAGAAAGAAGAGCATTTAGTATTCCGCGCAATTGTTGATGGGGTTCCTGTCGTTGGAAGCACCACTGTCGAAGTAATTAATAATCAAAAAAATAAGAAAAAAGACGATTGCAAAGATAAGAAAAACGAGCAGCAACAAGCTACGAAAAAAGATTGTGACAATGATGTCCTATCCTGGTTAGAACAGCTGCTAAAATTGCTGAAACATTAAAAAAAGAGGATGTACCAAAAGATTATCTTTTGGAAACATCCTCTTTTTGTGTTTAATAATGCCTAAGCTTTTGTTCTATACAAGCGTACCGAAGAAATTATTTACGCCTTTGACCCAATGATTATTTAAGCCGGTGGGATCGTTAGTAGCACCGACTGGGGCATATTTGGCACCGATTTTGGCAATGGTATCCAGCCCTTTATCCAAATAATTTCTCCGTAAGTTCCTTGCCATGTCAAAAACACTTTCTTCCACCGAATCATAGTGCTTTAAACCATTTTTGCCCATCATACCGGCAATATTATTTTTTTCATTAGCCGCTCGGGACGTACCATTTCCTGTCTCATGCATGGCGATAGAGGCTAGCAGCTTCGGATTAATATTGTATTTTCGTCCAGCTTCAATGAACGCTGTTCCAACATTGCTTAATTTACCTTTTAAATTCGAATTTAAATTCTCTAAAGGTGCCTCTGAAAAATCCAAGGTCCTGGCTGTTTCTAATACATGCGAATAATCCTTTATGTTGGCAAGGATAGGAGAGATGCCAGCAAGCAAACTTCCATTAGAAAGTTGGGGTTGTGGCAGATTGGCTGATTTTTGTTCGAGTAATACAGATTGTAAAATCGACTGGAAAAAATCACCATCAGGAAATTGCTGATTTATACTATTCAACTTCGGAAGATTAGCCGATATAGTAAGTAAAGCTATATTTTTAAACCAATCCGAAGATACGGGACCTATGCTCATAGTTGAATGCTCCTGTTAGTAAGACTTCTTTTCTACTATTTTACACTTTTTCAAAAATAGGGTAAATAAAATTGACTGAAATATTTTTTTAAAAGGAGAATAATCTGTGATTCCATCAGCTTCCTTGAATCCTGTACACCAAAAACTGTCTGATAAAGGCAGCCCCGCTAAACCAGAGGAACAGACAGCCGGGAAATTTATGGATTTATTGAACGTGTTCAAGCAAGAGACGGGGCAGGATTCGACCACTAATCTTGTTGCAATGGTAAACTCATTGCTCCAACCTACAAATGAGCAACCCGCCGAAACAACTAAACAAGTAAATCTAGAAGATGCCAAAGACAATGAGCTCACAACAAGAAATGATCTGATTGCTCTGGTAAGTTCTTTGGCTGAAACCACCATAGATCCGAAAGAAAAAGTGAAACATCTACCAAATGCAATGAAGCAAGAAGAAAGCGTCCCGCTTGAAAAGTTAACCAATCTCCCTGCGGAAGTTGCTTCACAAGCTAAAGAAACATTCCATCTTAAGCAAAAAACAGTCGAAGGGGCAATTCAATCCTCCTTTTCCTTACAAAATACAGATTCAGCAGCCCCTGATTTTGACTTTCAGCGGGGGGTTGAAGGCAAAGAAGTTATTTTTCAATCAGTCCAACCATACAACAACACCACAGCCGATTCTAAGAATAGTCGGGTCCAGTCACAGAAGGTATCGGTTGATCAGCTTTTTACAGAAGTAATGGATTTAGTAAAGAATCAAGCGAGTATTAAAAAGGCGGCTGAATTCATTGAAGCGAAATTCTCCCTTACACCTGAAAAGCTTGGAGACATTGATGTGAAATTGTCGATTCATAAAGGGCAAGTATTGGCCCATTTTACGGCAGATACATTGCTCGGCAAAGAGGCATTAGAATCACAAATTTCCCAGTTGCGTTCGTCCCTGCAGCATCAAGGGCTTCAAGTCGATAAAATAGAAATTTCCTTAAGCGGACAAGGGTTGCACCACTCTTTTTCGCAACAGGAGGGAAAATCACGACAAGATCAATCACAGCAACGATTTGCGAAAAAGAAAATCTCTGTCGATGAGTTTTATCAAAGCCATACGGTGACGGAAGAATACAAACAAAGAGGAACAGAAAACACCATCAATATTCTTGCTTAAAACGGAGGGAATCCATATGCCAACCATTAATTCCGTGAAAATGTCAACGGGTACAATCCAACAAACCCAGAATCAGAATCAAATGGATAAAGATCTTTTCCTGAAAATTTTAACTACCCAATTGCGAAATCAAGATCCAACCCAGCCCATGGAGGATCGCGAGATGATTGCCCAAATGGCGCAATTTAGTCAGCTGGAGCAAATTACCAACCTAAATCAAGTATTTACTCAATTTATGAGTAGTCAACAAGTCGATCTTAGCCGTTATTCTACTATGATGAACAAAGAAGTTTCCTGGATCGATGAGGTAAACGGCCAGATCGAAAGTGGAGTTGTTACAGGTATTATAAAAAAAGACAATCAATTCTTTTATCAAGTGAACGAAGAAGAGATTCCGGTAGGGAATATTATTTCCGCTAAAAATATGCCATTACAAAACGAATAAAAATTGGGAGGTACCAACCATGCTCCGTTCTTTAAATTCAAGTGTATCTGGGATGAAAGGGTTCCAAAATAAGTTAGATGTCATCGGAAACAATATCGCTAACGTCAATACAGTCGGTTTCAAAAAAAGCCGGATTGTGTTTCAAGATGTACTCAGTCAAACCGTAAGCAGCGGTACTACACCTACTGCAAATTCGGGTGGAACCAATCCTTTGCAAATCGGCTTAGGAGTGAAAACGGCAACCGTTGATTCCATTCAAACCCCAGGCAGTCCCACCACGACAAATCTTTCCTCCGATTTATATATTGATGGAAATGGCTTTTTCGCCGTTAAAAGCGATAGCGGTTCGACATATCTAACAAGAGCAGGAAACTTTAACCGCGATGCTAATGGGGATCTTGTAACACCGCAGGGGAATAAGGTTTTGGGTTTTAAGATTGATCCAGCTGATGATTCTTATGCCACTGATCCTGAACCGATCAATATTGATTCTACTAGGTTCGTATCCTACAATATTGATTTAAATGGGGTTGTTACTGGAGTAATGGCGGATGGCACACCAGAAAAAATTGCTGCTCTAGGTACTGTGGTGGTGTCGAATCCAGCAGGGTTGAAAAAAGTAGGCGGTTCGATGTATGAATTGACGGGGAGTGCGCAAATAAATGCTGATTTTACCATACCCAAGGTTGAAACCCTCATTACAACAAGAGATAAAAATAATGCCGGTCAAATCGTATCCGGTCAGCTTGAAATGTCCAATGTAGACCTCTCGGAAGAAATTACCGAAATGATTATTGCACAGCGTGGATTTCAAGCCAATGCCAAAGTCATTAACGTATCTGATTCCATTTTAGAAGAACTAATCAATTTAAAACGATAAAGGTGCTAGACCGTAATCAAATGTAAATGATAGTATTTAAAGGGGAAGGGATCTGCCTTCCCTTTAAATGATTTTTACGGCGGTGAGGAAATCTAGATGAAACTGTATGAAAACAGCAATGATGTAAACGTATATGATTTTAAAAAGGCACTGCGGTTATCGATGGAACAAGTTCGTGTGTTAACGCGGATCCACGATAATTTTGCCTATCAATTAGCTTCCTCCATTTCTACGCAATTACGGACAATTGTTCAAGTGGAGGTGTTGTCTGTTAATCAAATGATCTATGAAGAATTTATCAAACAGCTGCCACCCTTTACGATTATAAATATCTTTGAAACCCCGGAAAAAGGCCAGATGATTATGGAATTAAAGTCGCAGATGGCTTTTGCTATAATTGATCGGTTACTAGGCGGCCGCGATCTGCCTGCCTTCCCAGAGGAAAAAACAACATTAACACAAATCGAAAAAAAGATTCTCCAAAAACTTTTCGAAGGGTTCGTGGACAATCTCCAAAAATCCTGGAAAGATTTAATGAATGTACAGTTGAAGGTTGTTGAAATCGAAACCAATCCACAATTTTTACAGGTGGCGATTCCAAATGAAACCGTCATTGTGATTGCCTTTAACATCAAAATCGGTGATCTAACGGAATTGATGCACATTTGCATTCCCTATATTATTCTGGAGCCATTCCTGCCTAAATTATCATCTTATCAATTATTCTCGACGCGCAATAAAACGAATAGTCCCGAAGAGTCAAATTTGTTAAAATCAAAATTACAGGAGCTTGAAATTCCAATAAAAGTAGAGTTGGGACGCTCAAACATCACGATTGAAGAATTTTTAGCGTTGAATGTGGGCGATGTCGTCCAGCTTGACCAGCTTTATGAGGAGCCATTAAAGACAATGGTGGGGAAAGATGTTAAATTTTTAGTGAAACCCGGTGTGAAAAAGTCGCGAATGGCGGCAGAAATCGAAACTGTTTTTGAAAAAGAGGGTCATAAACATGAGTCATGATGGGAAAGTTTCAAAAGAAGAAATAGAAGCGTTATTGGGAGAAACGGGAGAACCAACCAAACCGTTTTTGTTTCAGGATTTAGAAGAAAAGCCTCTTAACGATGAGGATGAAAAATCGGTTAATTTAGACCTATTGATGGATATTAATCTAGAAGTTGTCGTTGAATTAGGGCGAACTAAGAAGAAAATAAACGAGATCTTAGAGCTTTCACAAGGATCCATTATCGAATTGGATCGCGTGTCAGGAGAACCCGTGGATCTATTAATCAACGGAAAAGTAGTGGCCAAAGGGGAAGTCGTCGTCATTGACGAATACTTCGGGATCAGAATTACAGAAATTATCAATAAGACAATCAATTAAACCTAAAAAAGGGCTGATTCCATGTGAATCAGCCCTTTTTTGAGAGGTAAGAAAGTATAAATTTCGACTTTGAGAATTGTCCAGCTCCAGCGCCCTAGCGGCTAGTGTCCTTCGCTCTCCG
>NZ_AJLS01000140.1 GCF_000307875.1 Neobacillus bataviensis LMG 21833 | reverse complement strand
GTCATGGTGACTTCTAGACGCAACACTTCCAGAAATCGGCCTACTTCTGTCATGGTGACTTCTAGACGCAACACTTCCAGAAATCGGCCTACTTCCGTCATGGTAACTTCCAGACGCAATACTTCTAGAAATCGTCCTACTTCCGTCATGGTGACTTCTAGACGCAATACTTCTAGAAATCGCCAAACTTCTATAATGGTAACTTCAAGAAGAAATACTTCAAGAAGAAATACCTCAAGACGAAATACCTCAAGAGGAAATACTTCAAGACGAAATACTTCAAGAAGAAATACCTCGAGAAGAAATACCTCGAGAAGAAATACTTCTAGACGAAATACTTCTAGACGAAATACCTCAAGAAGAAATACCTCAAGAAGAAATACGTCTAGACGAAATGGCTCCAGATGCTGTAATCGTTCACGTTGGAACCGTACAAGACAAGACAACTTCGGATGGAGCGCAACACCAAATGATGATTTTGAAGTGGAAGGCTATGTTTTGGATAAAAACATCTGGAGACCTGTTAGGAAATAACCATTTCTTTGAATAGAATCTAAAAGATGCCAATCTGGCATCTTTTTTCTACTCCAATTTTGTTAATTTACTTTGTAAGTATATTCTCCTTTCTTCGATATAGTTGGCAATCACTTCTCGCTCCTGATCAAAGGCATCGATAGTTTGTTTCTTAAAAGGATCCTGAAGCACATAAGGACGAATAATCTGAAGTAGTTTTTCAACCCTTGGCATCATAAATTCAATAGTAAATTGATGGTTCATTATTTCGTCAAGCAGGTTTCGATAGCGCCCTCGATATTGCGGAGTATCCAAAAGCCTTGCAGTTAATGTATTAAATCCATCTATCGGGACATAATTCGCTTCCATTACCTTCCCATTCACATCTCTCCCCCATGTTGCATCGTAATCCCATGGTATGACTTCGAATAACCCGGTTTCTCCATTCCGATAAAGAGCATAGTTATGAACGAATCCATCATAGTTTGATGTAAAAATAATCCCGGCAATCCAGCGTAGATATTTATCAACGTCAACAAATCTCAGTATTTCTTTTTCAAAATCATTCTGTGAAAGAGTATTGATGTTAAAGATAAATTCCTGTAAATAATAGTCATCTTCTGCGGTTCCATGTTTTCTTTCATAGCCTAATTCCAAGGAGGTTTTCGTGATTTTATCTAAATCACTCATTAGTGAAAAGTTTGCATCACCGTCTACAGCATAAAAAATACTTCCATCTGCCAGATTTCTTCGTTTTAAAAAGTTCTCGTCCACAGATTCAATTTCCAAATAAACCCCTTCAACCCTTCCATTTTGCATTAAAAAAATATGCCTCGATTGAGGGGATAACACGCCAATCTCTGAAAAAAAATCAAAGGATAACTTGTTTCGGATGAGCGATGGATCCTTGAATTCAGCGTTAAGATGGAATCGGTTAGATCCCCTAAACCTTTTTGGATTATAAAAAGCAATTTGATAAGACTTTTTGGCAAAATCACGAATATGAGATCCACGGTAACTTAAATCAACTTCGAGCCTTTTTCCTTCTATCGTTAATTGAGCGGGAATCGGTTCATCAATCCAAATATCTCTTCGGAGTTCCTTAAGGTCGATTGGTTTAATAAAAAGTTTATATTGCGGGATGCCTGTATCCTCATCCATGTCCTTTCCTCCCCCTTCCCTTATTTCTATGAAGAAAAACGAAGGAAGGTCACGACTAGGTCGCATTTTTTCATATCATAGGCGTTTGTCCCAAACAAGGACAACCGTACAGACGTAAATTGGTAAAAGAAGAGTGAGTTTTAGGGACAAAAAATATGTAAATCGCCTTTCGTACTCTCTTTTCTAGAATTAAAGGAGGTGCAATTATGAGTGAATTTTCACCTGAGGAGATTCAAAATGCCGCAGATGAGGTAAGACGCGGTGGGTTCGGAGACTTTATGTTCAGAGACCCGGGGCAAAATCGCAGGACAACACGCAGAAGGACTACACGGCGTCAAATGACATCACGGAGAAGGACTTCGAGCCGAGATACTTCCAGAAATCGAAACACATCTCGAAGAAATACGTCAAGAAGGCGAACTTCAAGAAGACCTACCAGTAGATGTTGTTCAGGTTGGAGGAACACATCACGTGGCAATGAACAAACAAAAAGTTGTTGGGAAGACGGCAATATGTGGGAATATTATGTTCGAAGTCGAAGATAAACAGTCTGGCAAAAAATGGGGAAGGCAACCATTGCTCCTTTCCCATTTTTCTTTGATTAGCTTATTTTTTCTCAGGAATCACACAGCTGCCATCCGCACAACTGACATCATCTTCTGTTGAGAGATCCTGCAGCACAGGCACAGGTGATTCTTCCTCCCAAACCTTTTCTAAGGCACCTTTGAATGTTTCAATCGGCTGCGCACCTGAGATGGCGTATTTAGAATTGATAATAAAATACGGTACACCGGTAATCTGATACTGCTGGGCTATACCTTCATCTGCCCGAACTTCATTGGCATAGGCGGTTTTATCATTGAGAACCGTTAATGCTTCTTGGCGATTTAACCCTGATGCCTCGGCAAGATCAGCCAATGTTTCGATATCTCCAATATGCTTTGCTTCGGTAAAATAGCCCTGAAGGAGTTTTTCAGAGAGTAAAGCTTCTTTCCCTTGCGTTTTTGCAAATTTTGCTAAACGATGGGCATCAAACGTATTAGTCGGCTTCATATTATCAAAATTAAACGTTAATCCAACGGTTGCAGCCTGCTGGCCGACACCGTGATTGGCCTGTTTAGCCTGGTCAATACTCATGCCATATTTTTTTGCTAATACCTCATGGATATTTTGACCACTGTATTCCGGTGAATTCGGATCAAGCTCAAAGCTTTTGAATTCCACCTCTACCTGATCTTTATGGGGAAATTGATGTAACGCCTCTTCTAAGCGGCGCTTACCAATATAACAAAACGGACATACATAGTCTGACCACACTTCAATTTTCATCCATTACACCTCATTTTTCTTAGGTTACGAATATAGTACCATACCTCGATTAAAAACCAATACAATGTGCTCACGTGATAAAATCGGTAAGATGTGTAAAGGAAAGGATTTCTTTTATAATAGTTGAATTAATAGAATAGCAAGAAAATATATTTGAGGTGATTATATGACAAACAATTTTCATTTTTCACATCGATTAAAGGTTCGTTATTCCGAAATTGATGGCCAAAAAATAGTTTTTAATGCCCATTATTTGACTTATATCGATGTGGCTGTCACAGAGTATTTTCAAGAGGGTTTAGGGCTTGAGTTAGGTGAAACTGATTTTGATTTTGTCTTGGCAAAATCGACTTTAGAGTATAAAAACTCTGCCTATCTGAATGATTGGCTAACGATTTGGTGCAGAATGGGAAAAGTTGGCAACACGAGTATGACCATGAATTGCATGATTACCCGTGACGGGGCCGAGAAACCTGTCCTTTTAGCAGAAATCATTTATGTCAGTTATGATCCTGAGACAAAGACAGCAAGACCTGTACCGGAATTCGTTCGGGCAAAAATTGATCAGTTGGAAAACGGAATTTTCAGCTAACCTTTTCTTCTATAATAGTTTTTTCCAAGTGATCACAAAAAAAGGCGGAATCTGAAACATATATTTCTCGAGCTTGGAAATAATAACATCGATAAAACTGGAAGGGATGGGATGTTTGATGTCGTTAGAATGGTTTGACAGAGTATGTGCAGAATTGCAGGATCACCTGGAATCAATTTGTGAAGAATATGATCAGGTTGGCCAAATGACAATTGAAAGAGCCGCCAAACATCCAAGGATTGAGTTTTTCGTGGATACCGCGGATGTCGACACCGAAGAACTTGACCGTGATTATTTCTGTTCGCTGTTCTTTGACCCGCAAAACGAAGAGTTTTACATTGATAGCTTCGATGTAGACAGCGGGCATACGGCGAAAATCATCCTTTCAGACATTGAGGAGATTATCGAGGAAGTCCATGCAAGTCTTCATGACTACATCAACGGCGATGACCATTACACAGAAGACGGGGTCTATTTGCAGTCGGATGAAGAATTTGATGATGCAGATTGTGAAACCATTGATAATGAGGAAGAATACTTTGAAGCAGAACAGGTCAACAGCGATGATATTTTTGAAGAAATAGATGTTGATTGGTCAACCCCTGAGGTAACTGCCTTCAAGCATGAAGATGAAGTGGAGGTCACCTATCAGTTCGGGGTCGTCCAAGCAACTGGTGACGGTGTCCTCAAACGGGTTAACCGGATCTGGACAACCGATGACGAGTTGATTAAAGACGAATCCCATTTCATTTTTAGCCGGGAAGAAGCAACCACGATTATCGCGATGATTGCTAGCCACATGGATCAATTAAGCGAGTTTGATTTTGATGACATGCCGTAACATACATGGGAGCAGCCAATTGGTTGCTCTCTTTTATTAGTCCACAGTGTAATCAATTTCAATCAAATCCCAAGCGGTGATAATGCCCAGTGGTGCCTCATCTATTTCCCCATTTTCGGTAATGATAACACCCTCGATTTTCCGTTTCTTTTTATGGGCTTTTTCAAAAATAGTTTCAACCTCAAATATATTAATGCTTTTATCGAAAATCTCAATCGGACGGTCTTTTTCGTACTCCATAATATCCGAAACACGTATATCTGAAAGATTTACCTGACCGTTTTCCATGTGTTCTGCCATCCATTTCACTATGGATCCTGCGGTCAATAGGCCGATGCATTTTTTATTTTTATAGATAGGGAATTTGGAATAACCAAATTTTTTAATTGCTTCTGTTACTTTTAAGATGCTATCCTGAACATCAAAATAAACCACATTTTTAGAAGCGATGGAAAGGGCGTAATTGGGACGGCTTAATACGTTGGCAATTTTTTCGATATGATTGACGACCTTGGCATTTGGCTCGGCAATATAAAAGCCAACTTCCATTTTTTCATGCACGATGGCATTACGAAGCCGTGCGTATTGCTCTAAATCTTTCTTAAAGGTTTCGATAATTTGATATTTTTTTGCGCCTACTTTTACCAACACTACGAATCTTTCATCATTAATTTGAACGATATCTCGTAAAGCGTCATGAACCTGATTGAAAGCAACTTCAAAACGTTCCGATAATAGCTGCACTTGTTTTTTATTCATATTATGCTCTCCCATATTTAAATCACAATCTTAATCTAATATAATCACTATTTTTATCGTAAAATCAATACTGGAAATTTTCAAGAAATCATTAATTCTTATTTTGCTTGGTCATTATCCTATTATTTTATCAAAAAGAAGAACTGTATCCAATTGGATACAGCCCGCTTTTTTAAAAATCACCAATCCCTATCCGGTCGGCAACTTTATTTTATCTAATATAGTTGATAAATAACTTCTAACGGTGCCAATGGTTTTATCCTGTTGATTAGAGGCTGCATTTCCATCATCCAATTCAGTAGCACTTGATTCCGCATCCATTAGTTCGGGTGAGTAAATCCGCTTTCCTTCGATAATACTGCGAATGGAGAAGGCTAACTCCTCGCTCGGACTGTCTTTCAATAAATAAGCCCGAACATCTGCCTCTAAAGCACGCCTGAAATAACCCGGCCTTGCAAAGGTTGTTAAAATGATTATTTTGCAGAGAGAAGAATTTATTGCTTCAGCTGCCTCAAGCCCAGTCATTTTGGGCATCTCAATATCCATTAGGCATACATCGGGCTGCAGTTGATGGATAAGAGTAAGAGCCTCTTCTCCATTGCCCGCCATACCTACCACTTCCATATCATCTTCCAAATTGAGGAGGGAACCCATTGCCGCTAACAGCAATTCCTGATCTTCCGCAATGACAATTCGTATCATATTTGTTCTCCCCTTATTTAGTGACCGCTAGTAAACAGAGACTCCCCTTTAAAGAGGGGAGTTAGTTATTGCTTTATACTTCAGGTTTCGCATGAATAGAAACCCTTTTTTTAACAGTTGATTTGATATCTTTAAAGCTCACAAAATTCTTGTTTTTCTCATCCCATAAGCGGAAACGAAGTGAACGTAAGCTTGTCGCAATTGTGATGGTTGGGACATTTTGTAACGGAGGCGTATTTTTGTGTGCCTCCTCGAGTTTATAGTTAGGCACTCTAGGACTTAAATGGTGTACATGGTGAAAACCAATATTTCCGGTTAGAAATTGCATAATTTTTGGAAGCTTATAAAAAGAACTTCCCTCTACCGCGGCTTTCACATATTCCCACTCTTTATCTTCTTCAAAATAAGAATCTTCAAATGTATGCTGTACATAAAACAGCCAAATCCCTGCTGCTCCTGACATCATGAAGATTGTGCCCTGTACTAACAGAAACGACTGCCATCCTAATGCCCAACAGAATAAGGCAATCAAAGCAACAATGATAACATTCGTTAAATAAGTGTTGTTACGTTCTTTCGTTCTTGCACCTTTGCGGTTAAATCTATTTTTAAGAGCAAACACGTAAATCGGCCCTAATCCAAACATCACCAAAGGATTACGATAAAAACGATAGGCTAAACGGAGTCCAAGTGGTGCAGCTACATATTCATCGACAGTAAGCGTCCAAATATCTCCAGTACCTCTTTTATCCAAGTTACCACTTGTCGCATGATGAACCGAATGCTCATGCCCCCATTGATCAAATGGGAAGAGGGTTAAAACACCCATAACGGTTCCAACTGCTCGATTGGCACGGCGGCTTTTAAAGAATGAATGGTGGGTACAATCATGAAAGATAATGAAAACCCGTACTAAATACCCGGCAGCAAGGACTGATGGAACCAATGCTAACCAATAGGAGACGGCAAGGCTTTGATAGGCAAGAAACCAAAAAATCATAAATGGCACCACCGTGTTGATGATTTGCCATACACTTTGCTTTGTCGTTGATTTTTCAAAAGGAGTCATTTGCTTTTTTAAGTTCTTCGTATTTTGTGTAGTCATATGGTTGAATTCCCTTCTTGGAATGTGGCGTTAAATCAAGTATAAACGAAGGGATTTGGACTTGTTAGTAGCAGGTGTCATGTGCAGGGCATGATAAATGTCATGTCCAAGGTTTTTTTTTGAAAAAAATTTACTTAAAGGGTGTATGCAATCAACTGAATCAGCCGATCTTCAATCTTTTTCGCTTTTTCATCAATTACTAAATTATTTAACAGGATAGAAAAAATCAATGATTGTCCGCTTTTCGTTTTTATATAACCAGATATTGAGCTAACTGTTGAGATGGTGCCAGTCTTAGCCTCTATCTTTCCCTGAACGGCTGGATCTTTCAATCGGTATCTAAGTGTTCCGCCTGTCATCTTTTCAGGGGCACCTGCGACAGGTAATGAATGAAGATAGCTTGGAAACCATTTTTCCTCCTGCACGGCAAAAAGCAGCTGTGATAATTGATTAGCTGGAATCAGGTCAACATGTGATACTCCGGATCCATCCCGAATCACCATCGTTTTCGTATTAACCCCGAATTTGGAAACCTCTGTTTCCAGTACTTCCAGCCCCTTTTCCCAGCTGCCCTCCCCCAAAACCACCTTCCCCATTTCCTTTACCAAAACCTCTGCATGCCCGTTATTACTCAGCTTCATAAACGGAATTAGCAATTCCGATAATGGCATCGATTGATGGCTCGCCAAAACATTTGCAGTGTTAGAAACCGTGCCTGTTTTTATTTTTCCAGATACTTTTATCCCATGTTTGGCTAATGATTGTTTAAAAAGAGTTGTTGCATATCTAGTGGGATCCCAGACACCAATCCATTCATTTACTGGCTTTGTATTTACTGGAATGGTTCCATCAATGGTGATTATATTCTTTGCGTGTTCCCGTTCGACTTTGATTTCCTTTTTGCCATCTGCTTCAACGGTTATTGCTTGATTGATGATTTTTACATAATTGGTTTTCGGGGTTACGATTACATGCACCCTGTCCCCAGTTTCTGACCCTGGTTTAATCTCCACCTGAACAGAACCTGAATCATAATCATTCGTCGGTGCGGCTGTCAGTGCGGAAATCTGGGCACCGTAATAGGTAGTTTCGTCGCTCCATGGTAGGTCGAGCGAATAACGCTGGTTATCGTAATGCGAATCGTCTCCGATCACATTCCCCTTTATCCGTTTAATGCCATGCTTCCTGATTTCTAAAGCCATATTGTCAAAATCTGATTTTAATAGTGTCGGGTCGCCATATCCTTTTAGATAAAGATTACCTTTTAGTGTCTGCTTTTTCACCGGTGCATCAGATAGCACCTCAGTCTTAAAACGATATTTCTCACCGAGGACATTTAAAGCAGCCGCCGCTGTCATTAGCTTCATATTTGACGCAGGCCGTAAACGGACATCCCCTTGATGGTCATAAATAATTTCTCCGTTTGCTGCATTTCGAATGCTTATTCCGGCAATTGCGCCTTTTAGATCAGGTTCATTTACGATTAGCTGAGTAAGCTGCTGAACCATATTTTTAGGGCTGTTCATTGCGTTTACGTGTATTGATGGGACTGCTGCATCAATAACTGTAATTAATATAAGGATGTAAAATTTAATTTTTTTCATTAATTTCAATCAGGCCTTCCTTTTTTCATAAAAGTTTGTCCAAAAGATCAAGGTTGTATTTAAACTCTCCTAAAATGGACAAGAACTAAATCCCCGTACCAACCTAAATTAGATCTTTTCTAAAAGTATGGTGCGTTTTTAGATTCGCCGATATAATTGAAAATTCGCTGATAAAGTGGTTCAATTCGCCGATATAATTGCAGATTCGCCGATAAACTTACAAAAATCGCCGATATATCAGAATAACGCTCAACTTGGTGTAATTTTACACCTCGTAAATCACTTTTTGGAGTTTGAAAAAGGTTACTAACAACATCCTTTACGAAAACAATCTAATTTTTAGATAATATTCTTCACTACAGCAACATTTTTTCCGAGGTACGCCCAATTCTGGGGTGCCGGCAGACTAATTTGCCAAAAGGTCGTGCCGACTAATTGGTATTCATCTATTAAACGATACTTTTCTATATTGCTGCGAATATCTTCAAACCAAACAACATGCTCCTCTACTCCATGCCAATAGAGATACCACGGAGATTTAGCAGCGTTGTCAAATTTAATCTGGGAACCGGTGGAAATCGCTAAATTTTGAGCAGCAAGCACTGACATTGCATGTGTTTTATTGGTATGGACAACCTTGTCATATCCATAAAGCGGCATGGCGATTTGTAGTTTACGAGGATTAATTTGAGTAATAGAATATTGAATCACCTGCTCCAGCCAAGTAATCGGGGCAATCGGATCAGGCGGACCGCCGGGGTACCCATAATCAATCGTCATTACCGCAACCAAGTCGGCAACCTTGCCAATCGCCGCATAATTATAGGCACCAATAATTCGATTAGTGGGAATATCTGCTGTTTTCGCATGCACATTCACATGTAAGATCAACTCGCCTAAAGCCATCTTTAAATCACTTAAAAAAGTAATAAAATCCTGACGCCTTGGTGGCGGAATAAATTCAAGGTCAATGCTGACACCGCCAAAACCCCTTTGGATGGTAAGATTCACAATACTAGCTACTAAATTCCCCCGATAAATTGGATTTCCCAGGATCCTTCCAGCCAATTCTGCGCTAAAATTACCGCCGGTATAGTTGCGAATCATCAGTAACGGGGTAATGTTCAATTCTTTACAACGCGTCACAATCGCAGCATCATTTGTCACATTAAAAGCGAATCCTTCGTTTGTAAAAGAATAGGAAACAATTGCCAGATACGTTAATTGTCCCGCCAGATCATTGAGGGTTGCCAGATTAGCTTTAACTGAAGAAGGTACTAAAAACCCAAGTGTGGCCATTTCTAATTTTAATGGTGAGGGGATATTGATGATTTGTCCGACCAAGAGCCTGTTTGGATTCACACCAGGGTTTGCCGCTAAAATCATTGATATGTCTGTATTAAAAACTTGGGCTAACTGCCAAATTTGATCGCCTGCTTTTATTTGATAGGAACGGAGTGGCGGCAGATTGTCCGGAAGATAAAGTGCAAGGCCAGGGACAATTGTACTTGCCGATGGCAATCCATTCAGCTCCACAATCGTTTGAATTGATACTCCATACATAGTGGAAATCATCCACAGATTTTCGCCCGTTTTCACAATATGTACTGCCATAAACCCCTCACACTCCTTTCTATTCATCTTATGGGCGAAAGGGCTTAATATACATTAGTCATTAGGAAAAAACGAACCTGTCGACAGCGACAAGTTCGTTTTTTAACCATACTATAATTGCAGGTCATCGGATCTTTACAAGCCTTTACCCATCATATTTAAAACTGGAAGTCATCATCAGACCGATATCTTCTATATTTCGCTGCATGGCAGGCATCACAGGTTGGAAATGAATGATCCCACGCCAATTTTTTGCCGCAGTTCTTACATTTTTTCACGAATTTTTTAATATCTGTCTTTAACCGCTCCTGCACTAAATCACTAATTTCTGCTCGCAGTCGTTCCCAATAAATGGCTTCCGTGCGCTCGCCCAAGCGATATAAAAATAAAAGATGGAGTCCAATGGCCTTGTAACTTAATTCTAGCTCCTCCAGGCTGCGGTCTTTTACAATTGGCTCTGGCAGCTCCCTGCCCTGAATAATGGCATACATCGTATCTTCCCACTGTCTCGTCAATGCCGATTCATTTTTTGAAAAAGGTAGGTGTAAAAAGCCATACAAATCCATAAGAGAAAGCCGTGCTTCGATTTCTGTTCCGGCAATTAGTTGATAGAGCGACTTCTCCTCCGAAAGCGTGGCCTTCTTCGTACCCTTCGGACTTTCAAATTTCCCCCATAGTTCAAAAAATGTCCCCAAATCATGATAATACCGTTGAAAGCGTTCAAACACAGAATTGGTTGGGGCAATCGCAAACGTATGTACAGGCTCATCCTCCTGCAGCAAGAGATTCTGCATTTTTCTGATATCACTGGTAAAAGCGACTTTACCGACATCATAAATCCCTTTTCGACCTGCACGACCGGCAATTTGCTTTACTTCCTGCGACGTAAGCAGCCGCCTTCTGGTTCCATCGAATTTATCATTTTCCAAGAATACAATCCGGCGTATAGGCAGGTTTAGCCCCATCCCAATCGCATCCGTTGACACAATCACCTTTGTCCTACCTTTATTAAACTGCTCAATCTGTTTTTTCCGTGTTTCCGGCGGCATGCTGCCATAAATCATGCTGACAGAATGACCATCATTTTGCAGACGTGAAGCCGTTTCAAGAACGCGCCTTCTTGAAAAACATATCAGGGCATCCCCTTTTTTAACGTGCTTAATATGAAATTCCTTCTTTTCCACCTCAAGCGGTGTATCGCGGCTATACTCATGTATTTCAATATCCGCATTTCCCAGCAACTCGAGCAGCATCGTTTTTGAATTTCTGCTGCCAATGATATGTACTTCCCTTGCATTCGCTTTTGTGATCGCCTTATACCACGAAAATCCGCGGTCCTTATCAGTAATCATTTGCGCTTCATCAATCACAACAACTTCATAAACCTCTTTTTCATGGAACATCTCCACGGTACAAGAGATATGTTGTGCGCCTGCGACCATTTTTTCCTCCTCGCCGGTTTTTAAAGAGCAAGGTGTCCCTTCCGCATTCAATTTGTCAAAAACCTCAAGAGCTAACAGTCGTAGTGGTGCTAAATATAAGCCACTTTCGGCTTCCTTCATTTGTTCAAGTGCATGATGCGTTTTCCCGGTATTCGTCTCGCCAATGTGCAGGACATAACGGACATGCCGTTTTAATGAAGGGTCGTATTCTGCTCCAAAGATGTCCTTCATCATCTGTTCTTCGGCTTCCCTTTTCCGCCGAAGTTTTGCCTGTTCTTCCTGCTGTTTCTTTTCTCGTTCACCAAGGTCTTTTTCTAAAATAGCCCTATGCACCTTTGGATCGAAAGGAATTTCGGCTAACTTTAATAAATCAGATACATATTCCTCCTGAATATCTTCAATAAAATAGCCCTCAAGATCATATAATAGCTGTGCAATACTGCCTTTTACAAAGGAAGCCGATAATTTCTCATGAAAGATATCATAAAAACCGTCCTTAAGATCGGCTGAAAGCTGTTCTAGGATTTTCTCTGGGATTAGCTCCGATATATAATCTGAAATTAAACTTTCATAAACAAAGAAATAGGTCTGATATTCATAGGAGCTTCGTCCCCAGTTAAGTGTCTTGTGAATATCACCGGTAAGTTCCCCGAAAAATGTCGCTACTGTTGTATATTCAGAAGAGTCAAATGACCCTTGATTGACTAATTTTTTTTCAAGTGCCACAAGATCAACGGGTTGAAACTTCACATTATTTTTCAAATCGGCTGCTAACTGCTTTGCAACAAAATAACGGATATATAGATAAAAACGTTCATATTGTTCTTCTAAAATACCAACGGCGAAATCCTCAATTTCACCTCGAATCGATTGCTTTTGCTCTTCAAGCTGTTTTTGTTCCGCTCGCTTTAAAAAGTTTGCTTTTGCCTCCTGGTAGCGGTCTGCCCACAATTCTTCCTCTCCATTGAATGTTTCCATCATCCACTCCACCGCATTGAAAGGCTGATAGAACCTCATTTCATCTCGGAATAGTTTGTTTAACAGTTTGCGGTCAATTCCATGCACCTCAAATCCTTTTTCACTTAAAAATTGCTTCTTTTCATTTTTCGGAACATCATTTGTTGACTTATTCAACCAGACATTCACCCATATTTGTTCTACATAATGGCCGCGATCCTTCATGTATTGCTCAAAGGATGGCAGTAATTCATTCGATTCTAAATAGCGGTCAATATCTTCAACCACTTTCATCTTAGTATGTTCAATCGCTTGAGGGTAAATGGTTGCTAATTTACTCATACGTTTCCCTCCTTTTCTAAAAATTGGTTTCTTATTTTCATTTTATCACATAACAAAAAACCGAACTAATATTCGGCTTTAAATATTATGTTGGTTACAATATTCGTCAACCAAGTCTTCGATTTGATCCATCTCAGGAAACTTTCCTGAAAACTGAAATTGAATTTCTTCGATAAATTGGTCTTTGTTGTAGACATGGACGGCCCCATTTTGCATAATTACACTAAATTCCGGCACAAATCGGTATCCACTTCGCTCAATTGCCCCCATATTGAATCCCCTTTTCGTAGTTTTTTATAGTATGAGCAGTTTGTTGGGGGCTAATCCCATGCTACTTGCAGCTCAGACGGTTTTTATTTGCGAAAAAAACCAGTCTATTTGCGAATATGCCTAGTTTATTTGCGAATCCGACCGTTTTATTTGCGAATCTAAAAATCCACAAAAAAATAGACAGCACCAACCACCTTGGCACCGTCTATCAAAAATATATTATGCTGTTGTGTATACCTCTTCTTTATTCAACTCATGGCGAATCGTTGCTTGCGCAGCAGCCAAACGAGCGAGCGGTACACGGTATGGTGAGCAGCTGACATAATCGAGCCCTGTTCTGTAGCAGAAATCAATCGAGCTCTTTTCACCGCCGTGTTCACCACAAATACCAGTTTTTAATGTTGGCTTTGTCGCGCGGCCGAGCGTAACACCCATTTCAACAAGCTTACCTACCCCATTCTGATCAAGTACAGCAAATGGATTTTCCGGCAGCACTTTATTTTCAATATAGGCTTGCAGGAATTTACCTTCCGCATCGTCACGGCTGTAACCGAATGTGGTCTGCGTTAAATCATTTGTTCCAAATGAGAAGAAATCCGCTTCCTCGGCGATTTGGTCAGCTGTTAAGGCAGCACGTGGAATTTCAATCATCGTTCCGATTGTGTAATCAAAATGCTTACCGGTTTCTTCCTGAACAAGAACCGCTGCATCAATTACCAACTGGCGCATTTGCTTTAACTCATTCACATGGCCGACTAACGGAATCATGATTTCCGGCTGAACCTGGATCCCTTTATCAGCCAGTGTAGCGGCCGCATAGAAAATGGCTTTTGCTTGCATTTCATAAATTTCCGGATAAATCATTCCCAGACGGCAGCCGCGGTGGCCGAGCATTGGGTTATACTCATCCAATTGGCGCACCTTTTTGAGCAATAGCTCTTTTTGCTTCAATTCAGCGGAGCCCGGATCCATAATTTGCAGCTTTGTAACTTCTACTAATAGTTCCTCTTTATCTGGTAAAAATTCATGCAATGGCGGATCTAGTAAACGAATCGTGACAGGGAATCCTTGCATCGCTTCAAAAATCCCTTCAAAATCACCTTGCTGCATTGGTAATAATTCGTTCAACGCTTCCATTCTTTCCGAATAATTTTCAGCAAGAATCATTTTTTGCACCGTTGGAATCCGCTTTAGATCCATAAACATATGCTCTGTCCGGCATAAGCCAATTCCGCCTGCACCGAATTCAAACGCCTTTTGCGCATCTTCCGGGTTATCCGCATTGGCGCGCACACCTAATTTCCGCTCTTGGTCTGCCCATGCAAGCAGCAGCTGGAACTCATCAGAAAGTTCCGGATCAATCATCGGAATTTCACCAAGCATAATTTCACCTGTGGAACCATCAATTGTAATAATATCCCCGTAGTTTATAAGGGTTTCGCCAACAGTAAATTGTTTTGCCCGCAAATCAATCTTCAGTGCTTCACATCCGCAGATACACGCTTTCCCCATACCACGTGCGACAACTGCTGCGTGACTCGTCATCCCGCCCCGGCTTGTCAAAATCGCTTGAGCAGCAACAATCCCATGGATATCGTCCGGTGTTGTTTCAGGTCGAACAAGGATTACTTTTTGGCCATCATTTCCTAAAACTTCAGCTTCATCAGCATCAAACACTACTTTGCCTGTTGCAGCCCCAGGAGAAGCCGGTAAGCCCTTTGCCAACACTCGCTTTTCAAATTTGTCATCAATGCGGCGGTGCAGCAATTGATTTAATTGGTCTGGGTCCACACGTAGTAAGGCTGTCTTTTTATCAATAATTCCTTCTTCGACCATTTCAACGGCGATACGGATTGCAGCAGCAGCTGTCCGCTTCCCATTTCGCGTTTGCAGGATGAATAACTGCCCACGTTCAACGGTGAACTCAATGTCCTGCATTTCCTGATAATGCTGCTCAAGACGTTTGCATGTATCGGAAAATTGCTGATATACCTCAGGCATTTCGTCCTTTAACGTCGCAATGGGCTGCGGTGTCCGAATTCCCGCTACCACGTCTTCCCCTTGAGCATTGATTAAATATTCACCGTAAAGAACATGCTCGCCAGTCGAAGGATTTCTTGTGAAGGCAACACCAGTGCCGGAATCATTCCCCATGTTACCGAACACCATACTTTGAATATTAACGGCAGTTCCTAAATGATCAGGAATTTTATTTAAGCGGCGGTACACAATCGCACGCTGATTGTTCCATGAATTAAAAACAGCATTAATCGCAAGGAAAAGCTGTTCCTTTGGATCTTGCGGGAACTCTTTTCGTGTATGCTTTTTCACAATTCCTTTATACCCAGTAATAACCTCCTGCCAATCTTCAGCCGTCATTTCAGGGTCAGAGGAGTACCCTTTTTGCTCACGTGTTTCTTCTAAAAATTGTTCAAAAAAGTAAGTATCGATTTCGAGCACCACATTACTAAACATTTGAATGAAGCGGCGGTAAGAATCATAAGAAAAACGAGCATTGTTCGTTAATTGTGCCAGCCCTACAACGGTTTCATCATTCATTCCTAGATTTAAAATTGTATCCATCATCCCAGGCATGGAAAAAACAGAGCCGGAACGAACGGAAACGAGCAATGGATCTTGCGGGTCACCCAGTTTTTTGCCCATTTTTTCTTCCAATCGTGCAAGAGCTTCAAATGTTTGTTTTTCTACTAACGTAGGAATCGTTTTACTAGCTTCATAGTAAGCATTACATGCCTGTGTAGTGATGGTAAAACCATAAGGAACCGGCAAGCCAATTCGCGTCATTTCTGCTAGATTAGCCCCTTTTCCCCCAAGTAAGTCTCTCATATTGCCATTTCCCTCATTAAATAAGTAAACAAATTGATCCATGATTAAAAGCTCCTCTCTTTTTTTAATATTTCTAATATTAATCCCGCTGTTTCTTCAATGGCCTTATTTGAGACATTAATGACAGGACAGCCTACGCGCTTCATAATTTTTTCAGCATGGTCTAATTCCTCTAAAATTCTCTCGAAACTTGCATAATTTGCCTGTGAGGCTAATCCTAATGCCTTCAGACGCTCCTTACGGATTTCATTCAACTTATCGGGTGAAATAATTAACCCAATGCAATTTTTCCGCGGGATTTGGAACAATTCATCCGGTGGCTGCACTTCCGGGACTAACGGTACATTGGCGACTTTAAAACGTTGGTGCGCCAAATACATCGACAGCGGCGTCTTCGAGGTTCGTGATACACCAATTAACACAATATCTGCCCTTGTAATACCTCTAGGATCACGGCCATCATCATATTTAACCGCAAATTCAATGGCTTCAATTTTCCGGAAGTATTCCTCATCGAGCTTTCTCATTAATCCCGGCTGATGGTGTGGCTCTTTATTAAATTTAGTGGTAAATGCGTTCATCAATGGACTAAGTAAATCCACTGCCATGATGCCCTCTTCACTAGCCCGCCGGTCCAAATACTCTTTCAATGAAGGAACAACAATCGTATAAGCGATAATCGAATGGTCTTTTTTGGCTAATATCATCACATCTTCAATATCTTCAAAGTCATCCACATAGGAATTGCGGCGAATCTCAACATGGCCGCCATTAAATTGTGTTGCAACTGCTTTTACCACAAACTCAGCTGTTTCCCCTACTGAGTCTGAAACCACATAGACCACTTCTTTTTGTACCAAAATTCCAGCCACTCCCTTAGTCTGATTTTTCATCCATAATTTCAATGTAGGCCCGTGTGATGGTTGTTTTCGTAATTCGACCAACTAGCAAATATGTATTCTTTTGCTCGTCCATTTCCTTTACCACCGGCAGGGAATCGATGTGATTGTGGATCATCTTTTTCGCCGCTTCGAGCAAGGTCTCTTCCGGATGAATGGTAATGATATTAGGCATTCTCGTCATGATGACACTTACAGGCAATTCATTCAGATTTTGATTTCCTAGTGAGGCTCTGAGCAAATCCTTCCTGGATATTACTCCTGCTAATTGTCCATCCGAATCGACAGCGTAAAGCGTTCCAACATCCTCTAAAAACAACTGGACAATCGCATCATATACGGATGTTGATTTTCCAACGACAATCGGGAGGGCTTTATAATCATTTACTGTTTGATGCAGGAATTTTTCCACTTGTCTTTCCACTGGGATTTTATCATTAAAAAAATACCCTACCCGTGGTCTTGCATCTAAGCTCCCAGACATCGTTAAGATGGCAAGATCTGGTCTTAAAGCTGCCCGAGATAACGAAAGCTTATCCGCAATTTCTTTTCCTGTTATCGGGCCGTTTTGTTTAACAATTTGCAGTATTTCATCCTGACGCTTTGTAAGTTTAATCACTAACACCTCCTTCTGTTCAATAAATATGGTTTATTCTATGTATCCACTACAAATGTGCTATACTTATTTTTATATAGTATATAACATTTAACCTAAATGTGAAACATTAATTTGCTGAAAAAAATAATAAACTATCAATTTGGTGAATTACGGAATCACGTAATAAAAAAAACGCCTGACAAGGCGGAATTCTGCTTTATTTTTGGCTTAATTAGGACAATAATTAAAAAACAAAATAAAAAGGCCTCTTAAGGGCCCTTAATCATTATTCAAAGTTGTTTTTAATGAACTCATTTTCTTCATCTTGGTTAAGCGTTCCATACGCTTTGCCTATGGTTCCACCTTGATAGCTCCAGAAATAGTTGTGGTCATCATCAGCTTTAGAAAAATCTCCATTTTTCCACCTATCAAGAATCTCCAACAAATCTTTTTTTCGTTCAAATTTACTAGTAGACACTATTTCATAAACTTGTGATATTGTATCTTGTGACATAGGAGTGGCTCCCCATTTATCTTCTGCTTTCACTTTTTGATGAGTCATTTTGTGCATCACATCAATAACAGCATCTTGGGTAGAGTCAGCAGTAAGTCCAGTGTCGTACTGTATGCCACCGATGAATTTGGTTTGTTCTTTGCTTTCAGCTTCGGCATCTTGTTCTTGGGCCACCGTTTCCACTATTGAAGGACCATTCACTTCATTAGTAGATTTATCACTTGACCATTTTCCTATAATTGTAAATGTAAGATATGTACCACCAACTAAGATAGCAATTACTGCCGTGATAATAATTAAAACTTTTTTCATATTTTTATATTCCCCTTGAAAGTTCTGTTCATTTAACCATAGCAAAAAATCCAAAATAATTCCATCTTGTTGTTTCTACAAATAGGAAAATTCGGACAAAATTCACAATAAAAAAAGCCGCCACTAAGGCGGAATTCTGCTTTACTTTTGGCAATTTGGACAATTGAAGGTTTTTCTTGAAGAAACCATTTGCATAACAATCGTTGCACCACATCGATCACAGTTTTCACCTTCACGATCATATACCTTCCGTACTTTATAGAAGCTTCCAGTAAGCAGGTCTCCATAAAAAAATGGATTCTCCATATACCCTCCATGCTTTATCGCATCTTGAAGGACAAATTTCATAGAATGAAATAATTGGCTCCGCTCACTTTCGCTGGTATCATCTATATCTTTCGTTGGTATAATACCGGCATGATAACATATTTCAGCAGAGTAGCAATTCCCAATCCCTGCAATAAACTCTTGATCCAGTAAAGCGGTTTTTAACCTACCATGTTTGACAGCTATTCGTTTTAAAAATTCATTTAAGGTGAACGTCATCTCAAGCGGTTCCGGACCCAAATCAGAAAGTTTTTGCTCCGTTTCGTTTTGATTATAAAGATGCAAATATCCCAGGCGCAAACCTATAAAATAAAGATGCTGCTGCCCGAACGAAATTCGAACCTGAATCGTTCTATTCGGTTTTTCCGCATCAGTACCGTAAAACATCCATCCGCCCAACATTAAATGTAATAAAAGGACATGCCCGTTTTGCAGCTGAAACAGCAAATGCTTTCCCCTTCTATTTATGTTGATCACTTTCTGGTGCATGATTGTATTTTTAAAAAGCTCTGGTTTTAGATTAATTGATTTTTCACGGTTTATTTGAATATCCGTAATCATTTGACCGGCAATTTTTTGAATTAATAAGATTTTGTAGGTTTCCATTTCCGGAAGCTCGGGCATCGAATAACTCCTTCCAAAAGAGGTTCTTTGGTCATTAGGATGCCCAATTATTTAGAGAAAAGAAGCAAAATGTTTAACCTTGTCTACATTCCCATTAAGCATTTTCTGCAATTCATACGGACGGACTTTAAATGCTTCATACGGTGGACACTACCAAAAAAAAAAGAAATTAGTCCCCCAATAAAACAACGGAAGACTGATCCTAATCATCATATAAGTGTAACAATCCTATATTGATTTCAGCGCCATTTCTCTTTGCTTGTGTGTCCATCCTAGAATACCGCCAGTATGGATGAAGAGGATGTTGTTTGCGTCTTTAAAATGGCCTTTTTGTATTTCTGAAACCATGCCATAGAATGCCTTGCCCGTATAAACAGGATCTAGCAGAAATCCGTGTTCTCGGCTGGTTTTCATGATGAAAGCCAACTCCTCATGTGTACTTTTCGCATAACCGGTACCGATGTACTGGTCATTAATTAAAATATCTTTATACTCTTCAGGTGCTGCCAAACCATCATTCAGGTACATTTCCTTGAGTATTTCAGTAATGGTTTCCACAAAAGTATCTGCACTGTTATCAACCGCAAATCCATGAATTTTTCGTTTTGCTCCTTGTTTTTGATTTGCATACCAAAGCCCGGCATAGGTTCCCCCAGAGCCTACTGCAATGACAACCGTATCATAATGTATTCCCAGTTTATTCTCTTGTTCGGTGATTTCCTCAATAGCCGCAGCATAGCCAAGAGATCCTACTGCATTCGATGCGCCAACAGGAATCAAATAAGGTTTATGTCCTTGTGATTTTAGATTTTCAACAATTTCATCCATTTTCTCTTCTCTGGATTCTTCGGGTGAAATCAAGTGAACACGAGCACCAAGTGCTTTATTCATGAATAGATTTCCCTCAAAATGATTCGGGATTTCTCCTCTAATGATAAGGTCACAGCCTAATCCAAGCTTCGCTGCGACAGCAGCCGTCGCCCTGCAATGGTTTGATTGGATGCCACCGGCAGTAATGAGGGTGTCACAACCTTGTTGAAGTGCATCCGCAACAGAAAATTCAAGTTTTCTTACCTTGTTTCCGCTTATTTCCATACCAGTAAAATCATCGCGTTTCAAATATAGATTGACTCCCAGTTCTTCTCCGAGACGATCCAATTTTTGAATCGGAGTAGGCAGGTTAGCGATTTGTAGTCGTTCCATGTTGAATTTCTCCTTTATTTCCCTAATTTATCAATATGATTACTATTTTTTATTTTAGGTTTATATTATTATGGAAGTAACTTAAATTGGAAACCATATTTTAATATGTTTATATATTTTTTAAAGCCTCTTTAATTGGTGTATCCCCCGACATTAAATCAAATGAACGGCGAAACGTTTTTTCTTCATTTAAGGAAGCAACCACCGTTTTGGCAACATCTTCACGTGGGATCGAACCCCTTTGTAAATTCTCCTCAAGCTTTACATTCCCCGTACCTGGTTCATTAGTCAATCCACCGGGGCGCACAATTGTATAATTTAATTGGCTCGAAATGAGCATACGGTCTGCATAGTGTTTGGCCACCATATATGGCTTAATTGGGCTATCCATCCAACTTTCCCGATTATGCGCCTGGAATGCACTGACCATTACATAGCGCTTTACCCTAGCTTTTTCAGCTGCTTCCATCGATTTCACCGCACCATCCAGGTCAACAAGCAATGTTTTATCTGGGCCCGTTTTACCGCCAGAACCTGCTGAGAAAATAACAGCATCGCACCCTTCCATAGCTTTTGCAAGTTCATCCACACTGCTTTCTAAATTGGCTACCACCGTTACGACCTCTGTTTGTTTAAGAGCTTCCGCCTGTTGTTCACTGCGCACCATTGCCTTTACTGTATGTTCATCACTATTCTGCAATAGATTAACGATATACTTTCCTACTTGACCATTTGCACCAATTAAAAATACTTTCACAAAGCATCTCCCCCTTACAAGATATGAGTGTTTATATTATTTCAAAAGTGGGTGCAATAATCAAAAAAGGTGCCTAAATCCAGCTTAGAAAGAAAAAGGGATTTTTTGATTTCATTTGATTATATAATAAATGGCGGCAAGTCTTATTACGGCTATAATATTATTTTATGCATTTTATAATTGGAATTTGTTGTTCACATGATTAGTTAAACACTTTAGTCCGCTAAAATGATTAAAGGTCAATGCTTGAATTACTTCAAAGCATTGACCTTTAAGGGCTCTACCCTATAATTGATACCGGTGGTAGGGATCAAACCATTCGCTTGAAAATACGATATTTACCTCATACAATTTTTCCTATTTATCATCATTGAACCTAAATCCACATTTCGACTGACATCTTTTAAAAAGTAAGGATTTGACCCATCTTGGTGAGAAACTCTTATTTTTATTTCACTATTTTAAGATTTCAATACCATGGTTACTTGTTCCCATTTAATCCGTTCTTCACTATTTGGGTCATTTACTATAGCGCTTTCAGTATCAAATATCATCGTTGAGCGATTACTTACATCATATTTTGGCCATTCAGGAAGGTTGTCTGTATTTGGATCACCGGTTCGTGCAAAATTGATCCACGCCAGATGCATTTGATCGGCAACAGGTTGCCTTTCAGGAGAAGACCCCGTGAAGTCTTCAGTATTGGCTTTATTCAATGTGTTCCATACAAACGGAATCTCTAATGCATGTGTAGCTTTCAGCGCACCACCAAATACTGGTGTTTCCCAATCAAACCGATACATCCAAACGGGAACACCATGGTTAATCTGCAGCTCTGATAGTTTTTGTGCAGGAGTTGTAAAGATACTAGCAGTTAGTAGTTTATTAAAAAGTTCTTGGTTTAGCGTCTCGTTATTTGAGAATTGTTTTGAAATTACAGGAAGTAATGGCCCAAATGTTTTTTCAAACAACGAATGAACTTTTGTCTCATCTGCGTTCTTCCACTCAGGGTCAAATACACTGAAAATGTTGTATTCATCTTTGTTTGTACCAATTAGAATTGTTACATCCTTTGCTGAACCTTCTGCAATCGCCTCTTCCGGATGTTTTGGAAGGGAAACACCATCAATCACTGGCCCTAAACTCATTGGAGGTACTAAATCAGAAGCTTGAATTAACTGTTCAATCGGCATTTCTTCTAATTTAGACAGATTCGTAGGTTCTACTTGTAAAGCGGCTAATAACCGACCTGCCACTTTTGTGGCTCTTGCCGAAGAATGGACATTTGCAGCAGCACCGCTTTGTAGGATTGCTTTATGGAAAAGGCCTTGTGCTGAAGGTAATCCAAGTAATACTCCGATACTCATGGCACCTGCAGATTCCCCAAACACCGTTACATTGTTTGGATCGCCCCCAAAAGCTGCGATATTATCTTGTATCCACTGTAAAGCCGCAACTTGATCAAGAATGCCGCAATTTCCAGAAGTCGCATATTCTTCGCCGCCAATTTCTGAAAGGTGAAGGAAGCCCAATATCCCTAGTCGGTAATTAATCGTAACGACAACGACATCACCCTGAGCGGCAAACGAAGCACCGTCATACCAACTGCTGGATCCAGATCCAGAAACAAACGCACCACCGTGAATCCAAACCATTACAGGCCGTTTCTTATTATCAGTGCTTGGAGACCATACATTCAAGTAAAGACAATCTTCATTCATATTTGAGATATCATTTCCAAAAAACTCCATGATTTCTCTTCGTGTTTGTGGGGCAACAGGTGAAAATGAGGTTGCATCCCGAATTCCTTCCCAAGAATCCGGTAGCTCGGGAGCACGAAAGCGAAGGGATCCAACTGGAGGCTTTGCATATGGGATCCCCTTCCACGCAAATACACTATCGATTTGGTCTCCTTGCAGCTTACCGTAAGCGCTTTCAACTATCGTTTTGGACATTTGATATTCTCCTCTCAAAATAAAATATCCCTTGGCAAACCTTTATTTGTTGCCGCTTAATTGTATTCGAGAAGGAGATGTCAAAATCCTGTTACTTATCAAATAAATATCAAATAATCGGAAATACAAAAAGTCTTTCGGAAACATGGTGAAGTCTAAAAAACCTAATTTGTATGCTCCCCTGAATTGCAGTGCCCACCCGAGTAATCTTGTTTCACAGGGGGGTGAATCGTCTTATCGAAATTTATATAGAAATAATAATTATCAGGGCTCCCTCCTGCCTCTTCTTCCTTTACCTCTATTCTATTCCCCTTTATATTTCAATAAGTATAGGAACGATCATTGGCTTCCTCTTCATTTGGTTAAACACACGTTGTTGAATTGATTTTTTTATTTCTCTTTTCAATACATTCCATTGATTTCGATTTTCTTCTTGTAGCTCGTTAACAATTTTTGTAGTAAGCTGATTAAGATTTCTTCGTAGTTCTGAGAAATCACTGTCTATAAATCCACGAGAAATGGTTTCGGGTTCGGAAAGCAGTTTTCCTTCTGCTTTGCTCATCGTTAATACAATGATAAGCATTCCATCCTCTGAAAACTGTTTACGGTCTCGTAACACAAATCCACCAACATTACCGATTTCTCCCCCATCTACGTAGGTATTCCCAACTGGGATATTACGGGTCTGGCGGGCAATACCATGTTCAATATCGACAACATCACCATTATTCATGATAAATGTGTTTCCTCGGTCTACTCCAATCGATTCAGCTAACAATCGGTGATGGTGTAGCATTCTAAGTTCACCGTGAATAGGGATAAAATATTTTGGATTCATTAATGTAAGCATTAATTTTAAATCTTCTTGATAACCATGGCCAGACACATGAATTCTGGATGAACTTCCTGATCCATAAATCACTGTGGCTCCAAGAGCATAGAGGTTGTCTATGATACTCGTTACATTTCGTTCATTCCCGGGTATTGGACCAGCTGCAAAGATTACCGTATCTTTGGGTAAAATATCGATACCGCGAAAGTTTCCAGTGGACAAGCGAGCAAGTGCAGCCAATGGTTCTCCTTGGCTCCCCGTACATAAAATAGCTACCTTTTCAGGAGGGAGTTCATTAATTTCATTTTGGTCTATTAACATTCCATCAGGAACTGTTAAATAACCTCGTTCTATAGCAACTGCTACAACATTAACCATACTTCTTCCAAGCAACGCAATTTTTCGATTTGTTTTTTGAGCCGCATTCACGATCTGCTGGACTCGACTAATATTTGAAGCAAAAGTAGAAATAATAACTTTTCGTTCGGCTTTCATGAAAGCTGCATCCAATTGTTCACCTATCGTTTGTTCGGATGGAGTCAAGCCAGGACGTTCTGCATTAGTACTTTCAGATAATAGAAGCAGGACACCTTCATTTCCGATTTCAGCCATTTTATGAATGTCAGAATGCTGATTATTTACAGGAGTTAAATCAAACTTGAAGTCTCCTGTATGTACAATATTACCCAATGGTGTTTGAAAGACGATTCCCAAGCAATCAGGTATACTATGAGTCACTTTGAAAAAACTAACACCCATTTTTCCAAATTTCAATTTTGAATGTGAATTAATTTCAAGAAGTTCGCTTTCCCTTAAAAGTTTATGTTCTTTTAATTTGATTTCAATTAATCCTAATGTGAATCGTGTGGCATAAACAGGTACATTTAATCTTTTTAAGAAGAACGGAATCCCCCCGATATGATCCTCATGTCCATGTGTAACAATTAAAGCCCTGACTCTATCTTTATTTTCTATTAAGTAGGTTATATCAGGAATAATTAAATCAATTCCTAATAAACTTTCATCTGGAAACTTATTGCCACAGTCGATAATGACGATATCGTTTGAATATTCAATTGCGTACATATTTTTCCCAATCTCATTTAAGCCACCTAAGGCGAAGACAGATATTAAATTCTCTGTTACACTCAAACTTATTCCCTCCCACGATAAATATAAACTTAGTATGCCCTTTGGATTTCTCTTTATAAGTGGCTTGAGTGCTAGAGGTTTCGATAAAAAAGAAAACTCAAGATTTATTTTTTTCAAAACTTCAACAAATTGTATTTTTTATCGTGGAGACAATACTATTTCACGCTATATTACCAGTTTTTCTTAGATCCAAGTTGAATTCCTGACATGATAAAGGGAATTGCCGATTGGATAAATTTCTCCGGTGATTCCTCCTTACTTATTCTTCTCCATTCTACTGAAGCTCCGTAAATTCCCCAGCTTAATATGACTGCTATCGTTTTTAAGGATTCATCCTCCGTTGCATATTGTTTTAACAACATTTTGTATAAAGTAACTTCCAGCTGTTCCCTAATAATACGAGCAATAGTATCTTCATATCCTCTATGACAACGGTTGGATAAAGATATTTGAAAATTGGTTATGGCCTTGAAGATACTAGTAATCGATTCTTCATTTAGTTCGCTTTTCTCGAAAATATTACTATTCAAATTTATCAGTAATACTTCTGATAATACTTTTTCCAATAAGTCATATATATCTTCAAAATGATAATAGAAAGTTGCCCGATTTATCATAGCCTCTGTTGTGATATCCTTAACGGTTATTTCTTTGAACTCCTTTTTACCCGAAAGCTCAATAAATGAATCCATGATTAATTTACGTGTACGTAGAATTCGGGGATCCGTCTTTGATTTACTCATATCGAAAGTCCCTCCCACTTTTTAAACAATTTCATCAAAGTGTGTAAAAACAACACACCCAATGAATTATTGATATGGATGATTTTTATTATGGACTAAACTATAAATATAAGGCAAATACGGGGCTTGATGTATAGACCTTTTTAAATAAAAGATTAAGAAAGTGAACAAGATAAAATGACGAACAAAAATAATATGATTTGCTATATGGAGACTGGGGTTTGTGGTTTAGCTGGAGAGGAAGAAATCCGCTCGTACAATTTCGCAAACTGCTGAACCACAACTGGATCCGAATCGAATACTATCTCTTCAGTGATTTCATAGAAAATATCCATATCTGCCCTAAGCGATACATGCTCGCCCTTTAATTGCTGCAGTGGGGCACTTAATACAACATTCGAATCCTCCATCCTCAAATCCTCCTCAACATTCTTCACCATTCATCCTGATTCTTAACGTCCATAATGGCTTCATATTTCTTCCAGACTACTTCCACGATGTATTTCAATTATGATTACGGACTGCAATCCTATCTATTTATAATTGAGAGATGAGAGTTCGCCTTCTTTGAGATACACCATTCTTTTGACCTAGAAAATCAGTGACAGTCCCCCGGTACATTAATGCTTTAGTTCACTGCAACTTTGTTTATGCATTAAAAACTTTTTGTTCTAGTTCACACTTCTGACGCAGGTGATGGCGAAAATGCATTCCGACAAGATCGAACCACTCCCTCGCGTTCAGCCAGCCAAAACCTTCATGTTTAACTTTGTAATTAGGATTTATAGAATCTACTTTAGATTCCCATTTTCTCAACCTTTGCATTACCTGATTTAACCTACTCATAAGGTCTTCTTTACTATCAGAATTGCTTGGTGGGGTATTTAGTTCGTCCGGTAACTTGATTTTAATTGGTGGGAACCCTCCAATTTTATATAAATGCTCACCAAACTCCGTTTTCCCGAGCTTTTGCTCTTCCTTTGATATCGCACAAGTTTCCACATTGTCAAGGTACTCAATTGCAACGAGGATCACATGGTCGTACATTTGACCAATGGACCAAACTCCTTCAACTGTTAAATATCTTAGTTGCTCAAGTGAATAGTTTTGCAGATCGCTTTTGTATGCTTCAATTAGTTTTAAATCACTCATTTAATCACTCCTATACCACTGTGCTACAACTTACTGTTCTTGATTAGAACACATCAAGCAAAATAATAATAAATCCCATAAAAATCCCACTAAAAATAAATACTGGTGATTACATCATACCAAATATTCACATTATTTAGTTCTATCTTTATTTCTGAATCTGGCCAGTTTGGAAAGTTCATTGAATAATCGGTATCATCTCATTGTAGAGGGTATTTTTCATCCAAGTTACAATTCCTTGTCATTCATTGATAAATAGTAGAATATTATTTCCTTACTGGTACATTTCGGTGGCCGTAATCGATTGGCACCGTTATTGGTGTATGAAAAAGTAAAACTCTCCATAGTAAATTTGGCGAGTTTCTTTTTTAGGAATACAATACCCCTTATTTATATAAAACCTCACTTACTTGTGATAGGGTTCAACTTAATGCATCAAAATGAGGTTCTCTTGGATTCTCACTCCCTTTTAAATATGGATGTCTTGTCCTTAATCGAGTAACCAGTAAAAGTAATATAAGCGGAGAGTTTCCGGT
>NZ_AJLS01000139.1 GCF_000307875.1 Neobacillus bataviensis LMG 21833 | reverse complement strand
CGATGTTGACTTATCGTAGGGCGGAGAGCGAAGGACACTAGCCGCTAGGGCGCTGGAGCTAGACAATTCTCGAAGTAGAAATTTATACTTTCTTTTTTAAAAAAAATAAACACCAATTGGCGGCCAATTGGTGTTTTCTTGTGTCTTTTTATCTTGGCGGGTAAGTACCTAATGACGGGGCGCCCCCAAATGTAGGTTCATACTCGATTTCCTCCGAAAAGGTAATGTAATCGACAGCCACCATCGGGATGAGAAAACGCGTGCCTTGTTGCGGGTCACTTAGGATGACGTGATCTCTTCCTGCTGCTTCAATGATTCCCTTAAATTCTTTAGCATTCCACTGACTGTTTCCTTCAAAGGTGGCGAAGACAGTGACAAGTTTCCCTTTGTTCAACCGCAGAATGTTTTCGATGTATGACTGCTCAATGGGCAGCATGCCTTGTACCTGGCCGCCGCCAACAGGCGGCCTTGGAACTGCGCCGGCTCCCGCTGGTGGAAATTGCGGAAAGCCTTGCTGCGGAGGCATAAAACCCTGCCCGCCGCCGCCGGCGATTGGCTGAGCGCCCTGCTGTCCGGCTGCACCAGTATAGGGTTGAAACCCTTGTTGATTATAATATTGGCTCATCATTTTCCCTCCTAAAATGAATAATTACGAATGGCCCAACTTTCTATTCATACTCCCCAAAGCCCAAAAAGGTGACTGCATCCTAGAATAAAAGTCCTTTCTGTTAATGGGGGCTAACCTTGAGACTCGCTGTTTTATTACTATGAGGGAAAGTCCGAATATATGACTTGAATAAAAAAAAGCTCCCAGTATCGGCTGGGAACTTTTTTGCTTTTGACCATTAGACGTGTAGAAATTTGGCAACGCGTTCTTCTTCTAAAAGATTACCAACAAAGAAAGCTCCGAATTCGCCGTAGCGGGCGCTCACTTCGTCAAAACGCATTTCGTAAATAAGCTTTTTAAATTGCAGGGCATCTTCAGCAAACAGGGTAACGCCCCATTCGTAATCGTCAAAGCCGACGGAGCCGGTAATGATTTGCTTGACTTTTCCTGCATATGTACGGCCGATCATTCCGTGGCTGCGCATCATGCTGCGGCGATCTTCCATCGGCAGCATGTACCAATTATCATCGCCCTGACGGCGCTTGTCCATTGGGTAGAAGCAAACATGCTTGGTTTTAGGCAGCGCTGGGTAAAGTCGAGCTAAGATTTGCGGATTTTGGTATGGATCTTCCCCTGCTGGCAGGTAGTTGCTGAGCTCTACTACCGAAACATAGGAATGAGCCGGAATCGTGAATTCTGCTAATTTGGTTTTATTGAATTCGGTTTCAATTTCATTTAGCTCTTCCATTGTTGGACGAAGGATCATCATCATAAAATCAGCCTTTTGACCAACGATTGTATATAAGGCATGGCTGCCTTTTTTCTGTTCCCCAGTCTGGTTCCATTTTTCAACGAGACTTAAAAACTCGTGAATGGCGGTTTGGCGTTCGTCGCTGGAAAGCATTTTCCAAGTTGTCCAATCAACGGTACGGAAATCATGAAGGCAATACCAGCCCTCAAGCGTTTGTGCTGCTTCACTCATTAGTATCACTCCTAAATAATCATTCACCGATAACTATAACATAGTTTGACCAAGCGACGCCTTTCTAAACACTCGACTTACGGTAAGTGGATAGTTTTTTAAAAAAAGGGTAATAGTAAAAGGGTGAGTGTAATTTTTTGAAAAGAAAAACATTTAGGTGAAAACGCTGTCTAATGCGCTCGTGGCTTGAATTTTTACCACGGTAAAGTATGCTTGTAGTGGAAGCTTTTTAAGGGAGGATATTGTCGTGAGTGATTTATTTGAAGGTTTAAAACAGAAAATTTCGGGACGTGATTTGCGAATTGTTTTTCCGGAAGGATTGGACGAGCGGATTGTCCGTGCAGCCGGCCGTCTGGCTGCGGAAAGATTAATCACACCGATTTTGATTGGTAACATTGAACAAGTGCAGGCAAAAGCTGCGGAAGTAGGTGTTTCATTAGAAGCAGCGGAAATCTATGATCCTTCGAGTTATGCGGGAATGGATGAATTGGTCGCAGCGTTTGTTGAGCGCCGCAAAGGGAAAGCAACGGAAGAGGATGCCCGCAAAATCTTGCTGGATGAAAACTATTTTGGCACGATGTTAGTGTATTTAAATAAAGCACATGGCTTGGTGAGCGGTGCGGCCCATTCGACTGCTGATACGGTTCGCCCGGCATTGCAAATTATTAAAACAAAAGCTGGCGTGAAGAAAACGTCCGGCGTCTTTATCATGGTTCGTGAGGATGAAAAATATGTGTTCGCCGACTGTGCGATTAATATTGCTCCGGACAGCAGTGATTTAGCGGAAATCGCGATTGAAAGTGCGAAGACAGCAGAGATGTTCGATATCGAGCCGCGGATTGCGATGTTGAGTTTTTCTACGAAGGGGTCAGCGAAATCGCCTGAGACTGAAAGAGTCGTTGAGGCGGTGGCAGAGGCAAAACGCCGCGATGCTTCTCTAGTGTTAGACGGAGAATTTCAGTTTGACGCCGCATTTGTGCCTTCAGTAGCAAAAAGTAAGGCACCAGGTTCCGTGCTGCAAGGGGATGCGAACGTATTTATCTTCCCTAGCCTTGAAGCCGGTAACATCGGTTATAAAATTGCCCAGCGCTTAGGCGGATTCGAGGCGGTTGGCCCGATTTTACAAGGGTTAAACGCACCGGTGAACGACCTATCCCGCGGCTGTAATGAAGAAGATGTGTACAAGCTTGCGTTAATTACCGCGGCGCAAGGGTTATAAGTTTGTAAGTTGGAGCTGGCTCTGTGTGTTGGGCTGGCTTCTTTTTTTATGATAAAATGAGGGTATTATTTTTAAGGGGTTTTCAGCATGGAAGGTTTATTGCGGCAGCCAGAGTGGCGGATTATTGACCAATCCGCGGTCGGTATTCATTTTCAGGCATTACAATCATTTGGAACCGATGATACCTTATGTGCCTCGGTCGGGGCGGGTGAAGCCCCTGCGACAGCGCGGACGTGGGTGCACCATAATACGATTGTCCTTGGGATTCAGGATACGAGACTTCCATTTTTGCAGGATGGTGTTCAATTTTTTCAAAATGAGGGCTATCAGGTGATTGTCCGAAATTCCGGCGGTTTAGCGGTCGTCCTTGATGAAGGCGTCCTGAATATCTCGTTAATTTTTCCGGAATCTGAAAAAGGCATCGATATCAACCGCGGCTATGATGTGATGTGGCAGTTGATCCAACAGATGTTTGCTGATTTTCCGCAGCAGCAAATCGAAGCTCGAGAAATCGTCGGCTCTTATTGCCCGGGAAGCTATGATCTTAGTATTGGCGGGAAAAAGTTTGCCGGCATTTCCCAGCGTCGTCTCAAAAAAGGGGTAGCGGTTCAGATTTATCTCTGTGTGAATGGGAGCGGTCAGGGCCGTGCCGAGTTAGTGCGGAAATTTTACGGGCTGGCCAAAAGAGATGAACAAACGAAATTTGTTTACCCGGAAATAGTTCCTGAGGTGATGGCCTCCCTGTCAGAATTGCTCGGAACACCTTTTTCGATAGCCGATGTCATGCTGCGGCTCTTGCGGCAGTTAAAGGCGAATAGTGACTTGTTGGCTGCGGGGCAGCTGAACGAGTACGAGCTTGAATTATTTCCCGGATATGTTCAACGGGTCATTGATCGGAATGAAAAGATTGTTGATATGTAAAAAAGCCGTGAACCATTGATTGGTTCACGGCTTTTCTATAGTAAGATGCTGCTACTGTCTCTTCTCCCATTGCCTTCCTTTATCTCAGTCGAAGCGCTCCAGTCCATACGCCGCTAAACGGGCGCTTCCGCTTTTCTTACTCTGCTACTTTTTCTAAATTCCCGTTGCGATCCATTTTGAATTTAGTTGCAGGTCTTTCCTCTTCTTCAAATAACACAAGCTTGCGAGCGCGGTTCATAATTTTCATTAGGGTCTCGTAATCTTCTTGAATGGTTTCGGAATTCTGTTCGAGTCCAGCTATCTTTGCGGACATTTCCTCGTTTTGCTTTCGTAACTCTGCCATTTCTCTTTTCAATCTTTCATTCTCACTTTTTAATGCTTCATTTTGCAGATTGGCATGATGAAAGTTTTGTAAGTAAGAAATAACAGAATCCAGGGAAATGGCACCAGTGGCAGACGGTCTGTATGATTGAACTTGGGTTTGTATCTGCGCCTGAGACTGAGCTTGAGCGGCTGGTTTCACATAGGTTTCAGCGGCTATTTCTGTTGTCATGTCAGGTATATCAAGCATTTCAACTGGTGCAGCTGCATCTACAGGCATTTCCATCTGGAACTGTGGCAGTGCCTCGAATTCTGTTGAGCCTGTAACTGGTGGACTGTAAAGCAGTTTTTTCTTGCCACCTTGATCCTTACCTAACACTCTTTGTCTTTGTTTCCGCTGCTTTTTGGCTAACTGTAATGCTTTTTCATAGGTGTGACGGACAACGGCGTTCCATCTGAATCCACAGGCAGCAGAGGTGCGGTTAAGCTTGTCCCCAACCTCTTCGAAGGCATTCAGCTGGGTGCTGCCTTCTCTCACATGCCGAAGGACAGTTTCAGCCAAAAGCAAATCATTCTCATCTGTCCATGCATCTTGACGTACTTTCATATGTTTCAACTCCCTAAAATAATGTGCGATTAATTTGCCAAGCATATTTCTGGCGTTTTTTTTAAAAGCTCTAGTCATAGGATGGACAAGTTTTTCAGGCTTTATACCAAAATGAATGAAAGGATAGTAGATTTTTTAACTAAAAGATTTAGGTAGGCTATGATGGTTTCTGACATAGTTGCTAAAGATTGCAACTTGCATTAGGAAAAAAGAAAATGTAAAATACCAATGGAGTTAAAACGTTGAATGAACAGTTGTTTTTTCAATAACTTACATTTAGGTATGTTGGATAAAATGGCTGCTATATACTAGATTGACCGTAGAAAGGGTTGTATTAGATGTCCAACGAATTTCGTGTTTGCGATGATTGCCAGGCCGTGAATTTAAAGACATTGATCCCTCGTTTGAAAGAAATCGATCCGGATGCCGAAATCAAAATTGGCTGCCAGTCCTATTGCGGCCCCGGCCGGAAAAAGACATTCGCCTTCGTGAACAACCGCCCAGTCGCGGCCCTAACGGAAGAGGAATTAATGGAGAAAGTAAATAAAAAGATCAAATAATCACCTTTGCTAACATATGTAAGGTGATTTTTAATTTTAGGTTGTAAATGGTGCCTGACACCCTTTCTTATCCATAGATAGGGGTTATGGTGTCAGGCACCGTTACTGTACCGCTTAGGTACCGCTAATGTCGAAAAATACTGCAGAATTTTGCTGAAGACTGGGTGATTTTGGGATATAATAGTAGGAAATACTAGGAAGAGGGAAATTGATGCAATATTCGGCGGAAAAGTTAACTGAAGAAAAAGTGTTTAAAGATCCCGTCCACCGTTATGTCCATGTACGCGACCTGGTGATTTGGGATTTAATTGGAACGAAGGAGTTTCAGCGGCTGCGCCGAATCAAGCAGCTGGGAACCACCTTTTTGACCTTCCACGGCGCTGAACACAGCCGCTTCAACCATTCTCTCGGCGTCTATGAAATTGTCCGCCGCATCATCGATGATGTGTTTGCGGGAAGGCCGGAATGGAGCGACGATGAACGCCTGCTGACGCTGTGTGCCGCTCTTCTCCATGATCTAGGACATGGCCCGTTCTCCCATTCCTTTGAAAAAGTGTTTGACTTTGACCACGAAGACTTAACCCGTGCGATTATCTTGGGAGATACCGAAGTGAATAAGGTGCTTTTGAAGGTGAGCTCAGATTTCCCATCGCAAGTTGCCGAGGTAATTGCGAAAACATCAGAGAAAAAGCTGGTTGTCAGCTTGATTTCCAGTCAAATTGACGCTGATCGGATGGATTATTTGCAGCGGGACGCCTATTTTACCGGTGTCAGCTACGGCCAATTTGATATGGAGCGAATCCTCCGCGTGATGCGGCCGCGCGAAGACCAGGTTGTCATCAAAAAGAGCGGTATGCATGCGGTGGAAGATTATATTATGAGCAGATATCAGATGTATTGGCAGGTCTATTTTCATCCCGTTTCCCGCAGTGCTGAGGTGATTTTGACAAAAATCCTTCACCGTGCGAAGCGGTTATTTGAAGAAAACTATGCATTTAAATATGAACCCATCCATTTTACGTCCCTCTTTCATGAACAGGTGACATTAGAAGACTATTTAAAATTGGATGAATCCGTCATTTTATATTATTTTCAAAGCTGGCAGGAAGAAGCTGACCCTATTTTAAGTGACCTTTGCCGGCGCTTTGTTAATCGCAATCTCTTTAAATATGCGGAATTTGACCCAGCGAAGGAATACAAAAAGCTAGCGGAATTGACAAGGCTGTTCGAAAAGGCAGGGATTGATCCTGAGTATTACTTAGTTGTTGATTCTTCGTCAGATTTGCCATATGACTTTTACCGCCCTGGTGAAGAAGAGGAAAGGCTGCCGATTCACTTACTAATGAAAAATGGAGAATTGCGCGAGCTCTCACGTGAATCTGAAATTGTCGATGCGATATCGGGAAAGAGAAGAACCGACCATAAGCTCTACTACCCAGCCGACTTCCTCGAAGATGAGATGAATCAAAAAGAAATCAAACAACAAATACGTGCCCTTTTAGAGATATAAATCAGATATATATTAGGTGGAAATAGTGGTATTGGTGCCTGACACCCTTTCTAACATAAATAATGCCCTTATATGACACTGAATGCAATGGAGTAGGAGATGACGAATGTTGTTAAAAGATCATGCGAAGCTGATGAAGGCGATTCTTGTTTCCGGTGAGATTACCGGGAGAAAAAAACTGCAAAAGATGATTTATATTGCAAAGAAGATTGAGTTTCCTTTTCACGAACGGTTTCAGTTTCATTTTTACGGCCCTTATTCGGAGGAATTGACGACGAGAGTGGAAGAGCTGTGCAATATGGGGTTTCTGAATGAGGTAAAAGAGAAAAAGGGCGGCTATTTTCAATATCGCTACACGCTGACGGAAACGGGGAAAGAGTTTTTAAGCTTGAATGAAGTAGAGATGCCATATTTGACGGATTGCTTAACCGATATGAATGGGCAAAATGCTAGATTCCTTGAACTTGTTTCGACCGTTTTATATTTTGATAATCTTGCAAAGGAAGAAGTCGCGAACAAGGTATTTACCTTGAAAAGCAGCCAGCGCTATACAGAAGCGGAAATTGATGAGGCCTACAAATATATAGAAATCTTGAAAGCGAAAATTCAATAAAACTAAAATGTAAAACCGCTTAGAAAAAACAGGCGGTTTTTTGTTGGTTATAAAAGGAAAACACCCTTTATACTTTTTGAATATTTGTTATAATTTGTACAATGGATATATGAGAAAGGCGGGAGTACGGTGACAGTTATTTTGGTTAGTATTTTTTTAATCATACCCTTAGCCGGAATTATTACGACTCATTTAGAGAAACAGTCTAAAATAAAGAACGAAATGATTAAAGATCAAATTGAGCTGGAAAAACTAAAACACCAAAACTATTTAATCGAAACCGAAAAAATGAAACTAGAACTAGAAAAAATAAAAATCGACCAGCCAAAAGATGAAATAAGATTCTAACATGGAAAACGTAGAAACGGTGTCAGGCACCATGTGAAGAATTCACATGGTGCCTGACACCGTTGACACTATTAACACTATTAACACTATTAACACCATTTCCACCATTTAGATGTTTATTTGTCGCTGGCGCGGATGCCGCCTACGGCGTAGTGGTTTTTGCTCATTTCTTCGATGAAGACGGTGATGTTTGCTTCCGGCGCTCCTGTTGTTTCGCTGACGGCGGTAGTTACTTTCTCTACTAATGCCCGCTTTTGTTCTTCAGAACGTCCCTCAAGCATTTTTACTGTTACATATGGCATGTCCAATTTCCTCCTTTTAACATAACTACATGTTAGTTTTCCATAAACAAATGAAAAGTGCAATACCGATGCCGCGGAAAGCACATTTGATTTTCTTTTTAGGAGAGGTTTCATGTATACTATAAGGAATTAGAGATAGAGTCGGTTTTGTCTTGACCCCCCTTTTATGAGAGGAGAAACGCCATTGGAACAATTTCTTGCCTATCCGCTAAGGATGATTCCCTATGTTGCGATTACGCTGATTTTTGCGTTTACATTCCACGAATTTGCCCATGCCTATGTTGCTTATAAATTCGGTGATGATACAGCGAAAAAACAAGGGCGGTTAACGTTAAATCCTATCAAGCATTTGGATCCGTTCGGAACGATTTTAATTCTGATCGCCGGTTTTGGCTGGGCCCGTCCGGTGCCGGTCAATCGTTTCCTTTTTAAAAAGCCGCGCTTAGCCGGTATCCTTGTTTCCGTTGCCGGGCCGCTGAGCAATCTCGTTTTGTCGGTCATTGGCTTCAGTGTTGCCTACGGATTAACCCGGTTCGGTGTCACGGCATCAGACAATTTTTATGATTTTCTGGAAATATTTATCCAGCTCAATATTGTGTTGTTTATTTTCAACCTGCTTCCGCTCCCGCCGCTTGACGGCTACAGGATTGTTGAAGATTTGGCCCCCAATCGTCTTCGGGCAAAAATGACGCAATTTGAACAATATGGGACGTTAATCTTTCTTATTATAGTGATTACACCATTAAGCCGCTTCACCATCCAGCCTATGTTCCAGGTCGTCATTCCTTGGATTTGGAAATTAATTGGTGATTTCGTTTATAATTTATTTTTTTAAAGGAGGCCTGCACCATCAATGGAAGAAAAGAAGAAAAAACTTGGTTTTAATATTATAAAAAGTGACCCGACTGATGGCCACAAAGGGTATGGCAAGGGGGTACTCAGCCTTGACAATGTCTCTCCGGTAATTATTGATGTCGATGCCGGGGAAGCGGAAATTGATGTCGGGGCAATGCATGCCCGCAGTGTCGTCGAAAAAGGAATCAAATTTTTAAAAACAAAAGAAGAGGTTCCAAATGGGAAACCGTATTGGCTCGTGTGGGTAACAATTGACCGCAAACCGGAAGGCCCTTATTATGCCGGTGTGACTGCCTGTTATATGACGGTCGACCGTGAGATTCGCCGCGGCTACAAATCGCTGCCGGAGCACGTCAACCGCATGGATAAATCACTGAAGCGCCATATTATCGTCGAGGAAATGGATGCAAAGTCGAAAAAGGTGCTGGCCGCATTCTTACGTGGGCATAATGAAACACTATGGAATAATTCCACGGATGAATTGAAAAAAGGGTTATTGGCGGAATAAATGAACCGGAGTCCGAAGCAATAAAGTTTTTTTGAAAAAATAAAGTGTAGAATCACTTGTAGTTTTTTTGAAAAATAGGTAGTATTATATTCAGTGTGAGAACACTGTAAAACTAGGACAGGAAAAGGCTCCGGAGCAATCCGGAGCTTTTTCCATTTTAATGAGAATTGTCCAGCTTCAGCGCCCTAGCGGCTAGTGTCCTTCGCACTCCGCCCTACGATAAGTCAACATCGGTTCGTTACGCTCACCGTGTTTCCTTTATCTCAGTTGGAGCGCTCCACAAGGAAAGCTTCGGCAGCATATGCATCGCACGAAGAAAAAGCGTTAGCTTTTTCGAGGAGGCCATACGCCGCTGACCAGGGCGCTTGCACTTTTCTAGCCCCAAGGCATAATTTTCTTATACCAAGGTACCTTTTTAGAATCCCGATGTTTTGCCGGGGATTGATTGGTATTCATTAAGTGGTCGGTGCAATATTCTGTAGGTTCGGTACCGGCAACAAAATAGGTTTGCCGGCGGACAGGGCAATCTTTTGTCGCTAGCTTGCCATTTGCCGGATTCACGTACACGCCGACAACCCCGACTTTCGGCGGTTTAAATGCCTTGACGGGTTTCCCTTGCAGCGCTTCCTCCATAAAATTGACCCAAATTTTCTTGGCGTACGTTTTTTCCGCCGTCACTTCAAGTGGTTTTCCCATATCATAGCCCGCCCAAACCGCGGTCACGAGCTGCGGTGAGTAGCCGATCATCCAGCTATCCGTTTCTGTTGAGCCTGATTTGCCTGCGTATGGACGGGTAATATCCTTCATAATCGTGCTTCCGGTCACCTTGGCATAGCCATTTAGCTTCGAATCGAAAACCCCTGTCAGCATTTGCGTCATCACAAATGCCTTCGCCGGGTCCAGCACCTTTTTCGCAGCATTTTCTTTTTCAAAAATAATTTTGCCATTATAGTCTTCTACTCTTGTAATTAATGTTGGGTTGACCCGTTTCCCGCCGTTGGCTAAAAGGCTGTAGGCACCCGCCATTTCAATTACGCGCACACCGGAAGTTCCCAGTGCCAGCGACGGAACCTTGGCCATTTTGGTGGAAAGGCCAAATTTCTTCGCTGTTTCAATTAACGCTTCTTCTCCTAAAAATAAATGCGTTTTGACGGCGAAAATATTATCGGAAACGGCAAGTGCCTGGGCGAGTGTCACCTCGCCGTCAGCATACTTGTTGTTAAAGTTATGCGGTGTATAATCAGCTTGGCCGTCGTCAAAATGAAAGGTCGTGAATTCGCTTCGCATCGTCGATGACGGGGTAAAGCCTTGCTCAAGGGCAGCGTAATACAGCAAGGGCTTGATGGTCGAGCCCGGCTGCCTAATCGCCTGAACAGCGCGGTTAAACGGACTTTTATCATAGTCCCGGCCGCCGACCATGGCTTTGACATAGCCGTTTTTCGGATCCATTGCCACCATGCCGGCTTGAATTTCCGAGGAGTCGTCGACATAGTTATTGACCTGGTGTTCCGCTGCTTCCTGCTGTTTTAGGTTAAGTGTTGTAAAAACCTTTAAACCGCCGAGGGCAATCGTGCGGTCATCCAAATGTAATTGATTTTTCAGCGCATTTTTTACTGCATCTTGAAAATACGGTGCTACTTTTACCCTTTGTGTTGTGTGGACACCCACTAAAGTAAGCGGCTTATTGGCGGCGGTTTGTGCGTCTTTTTTGCTAATATAGCCGTTTTTCACCATGGTTTGTAAAATAATCGCCTGACGAGTTTTTGCTTTTTCCATCGATGCAAGCGGTGAATAAATGCCAGGCCCCTTCGGAATGCCTGCAAGCATACTCGCTTCGGCGAGGGTTAAGTCGGCTGCTTTTTTTCCAAAATAATATTGGCTGGCTGCTTCGACACCGTAAGCACCGTTGCCATAGTAGATAGTATTTATATAGCCTTCGAGAATTTCCTGCTTTGAATAGTTCATTTCAAGACGGATCGTATAAAAGGCCTCAGTCAGCTTTCGTTTCCACGTTTTGTCGTGTTCGAGAAACAGGTTTCGCGCGTATTGCTGGGTGATCGTGCTGGCCCCTTGAACTTTGGCCAAGGCTTTCACATCGGCAATAACCGCACCGGCAATTCGTTTATAATCAAAGCCATGATGCTCGTAAAAATTTTTATCTTCGATCGAGACGGTCGCATTCACCAAATCCGGTGAAATATCCTTGAGTCCGACCCAATAGCGCTTTTGCCCGCTATTACTCTCGCCCATCAAGGTGCCATCGTCGGCAAAAAATAGGGTCGATTGCGGCACGGCAAGCGGCGGGGCGCCCAGAATTTTGGCATAGCCGAGAATGCCGCCGAGGAGAATGAGCATACAAATCATGCCTATCAAACTGATGATAATAATCGCACGCAAATATTTAACGGTCTTCCGAAACCCTTGATCAGTCATGATTTCCACTATATTCACCACCCAGTTTTTCCAGTTTTTAAAAAAATAGATAGTAATAGTATTGAAAAAATAGAGTCTTTTTAAACGTAATTAAAAAATTTTGCTAGACTTTTTTTTCTGGTTGTATTTCAATAGGTTGGGTAGTATAAAAATGAAAAACCTTTGGGGGTCAGACCCCCGATAGGACAGCGCGTTAAAGCAATGGGGAACTGACCCCTAAAAAAGGAAGGAAGATGCAAGATGACAATTTGGTTTACAGAAAAACAAACCGAAAATTTTGGGATTACAATGAAAGTAAATAAAACCTTACATACAGAGCAAACGGAATTTCAAAAGCTGGATATGATTGAAACAGAAGAGTGGGGAAACATGCTGTTATTGGACGACATGGTCATGACATCTGTTAAAGATGAGTTCGTTTACCATGAAATGGTGGCGCATGTACCGTTATTCACGCACCCGAACCCTGAGAATGTCCTTGTTGTCGGCGGTGGTGACGGCGGCGTGATTCGTGAAGTGTTAAAGCACCCAAGTGTGAAAAAGGCGACACTTGTGGATATTGATGGAAAAGTAATCGAGTATTCGAAGAAATTTTTACCAGAAATTGCCGGCTGGCTTGAGGACGAGCGTGTGGACGTGCAGGTGGGCGATGGCTTCATGCATATTGCGGAGAGCGACAATCAGTATGATGTGATCATGGTTGATTCTACTGAACCGGTGGGTCCTGCGGTTAATCTTTTTACAAAGGGCTTTTATGCGGGGATTTCTAAAGCATTAAAAGAGGACGGCATTTTCGTTGCCCAGTCGGACAACCCATGGTTTAAAGCGGATTTAATTCGCAATGTGCAGCGCGACGTGAAGGAAATTTTTCCGATTACCCGTTTGTATGTAGCTAATATTCCAACATATCCAAGTGGCTTATGGGCATTCACAATCGGTTCGAAAAAATACGATCCATTAGCAGTTGAGGAAGACCGTTTCCACGAAATTGAAACAAAATACTACACAAAAGAACTTCACAAAGCAGCTTTCGTATTGCCGAAGTTTGTTGGCGATTTAGTGAAGTAATTTTTAATGGGGGTCAGACCCCGTGAACGAAAGGGGAAATATGGATGCGTTTTGATGAGGCATATTCGGGGAATGTGTTTATTAAGAGCCACCCGAATTTTGAAGAGAGTCAGGTTGTGTTGTACGGGATGCCAATGGATTGGACGGTGAGCTACCGCCCGGGATCACGATTTGGCCCAGCACGGATCCGCGAGGTGTCGATTGGACTTGAGGAGTACAGTGCCTACCTTGACCGTGAACTGGAAGAGGTTAAATATTTCGATGCCGGTGATATTCCGCTGCCATTCGGAAATGCGCAGCGCAGCCTCGATTTAATCGAGGAGTTTGTTGATCAAATTCTGGCAGCTGGCAAGTTTCCGCTTGGCATGGGTGGCGAGCATCTCGTATCCTGGCCTGTCATGAAGTCCGTTTTTAAAAAATATCCGGATTTAGCAATTATTCATTTTGATGCGCATACCGATTTGCGTGAGAACTATGAAGGTGAGCCGTTGTCACACTCGACACCGATTCGCAAAATTGCTGAGCATATTGGCCCTGAAAATGTCTATTCTTTCGGAATTCGTTCAGGGATGAAGGAAGAATTCCAGTGGGCAAAGGAAAATGGCATGCATATTTCAAAATTTGAAGTACTGGAGCCATTAAAGGAAATCCTGCCAACGCTTGCCGGTCGTCCGGTATATGTAACGATCGATATCGACGTCCTTGACCCGGCCCATGCGCCAGGAACAGGTACAGTCGATTGCGGCGGCATTACGTCAAAAGAGCTGCTTGCATCGATTCATGCGATTGCTCGTTCAGAGGTAAACGTAGTTGGCGGCGACCTAGTCGAAGTAGCACCAATTTACGACCCATCCGAACAAACAGCCAACACCGCAAGCAAACTGTTACGTGAAATGCTCCTTGGCTGGGTAAAATAGGAAATTGGTGCCTGACACCCTTTGTACTATTGGTATGTTGTAAAATGCCTGTCCCATTGTGGGGCGGGCATCTTTTGATTTGCATCGTAACTATGTTTATAATAGAAAAAGTATGCGTGAAAAGGAAATGAAAAAGGAAGTGCAATACTGCTTGGCAAACCATGAAATACCGGTGAAAATTAACGTAAAAACGACAATAAATGATGATGAGACATTTGAACTCGTCGTGTTTGGACGATACTATCAAAAGAATCAAGCTTCGTTTCTTCAATATGAGGAGGTCCTCGAGGAAGGAACGGTTCGTACGATTGTAAAGGTAGCAAAGGATGAGGCGCTGATCTTACGGGGCGGCGCGGTGAAAATGCGGCTCCCGTTTCGTTTACATAAAATGCAGCAAGGCAGCTATGAAATGCCGTTTGGTACGTTCGAAACAATGACGCATGCGCACAGGATCACGCAGTCAGAGGGTCTAATAGACATTGTCTACGACTTTACGATGAAGGGCTCGCCTAGCGGTACATATCATTTAGAAATTAGCTTTCAGGAGGATCATAAATGAATATAGTGGAACAGGTTCAAACGAAAATAAAGGAAGAAATCCGTGCTGCGGTATTGAAGGCGGGACTTGCGGCTGAGGAGCAGATTCCCGATGTCATCTTAGAGACACCGAAGGAGAAGGCACACGGTGACTACTCTACAAATATGGCGATGCAGCTGGCACGGGTGGCGAAGAAGGCACCGAGGATGATTGCAGAGGCGTTGGTAGAAAAATTCGATCGCTCCAAGGCATCAATAGAAAAAATTGAGCTGGCCGGGCCGGGGTTCATTAATTTTTATATGAATAATAGTTACCTGACCGACTTGATTCCGACCATCCTGGATGCTGGGGATCAGTATGGCTCGACAACTGTTGGCGGCGGCCAGAAAATCCAGATTGAGTTTGTGTCGGCCAATCCGACCGGTGACCTGCACCTAGGCCATGCCCGCGGTGCGGCGGTCGGCGATTCACTCAGTAATATTTTAGCGAAGGCGGGCTATGATGTTTCCCGCGAGTACTATATTAATGATGCTGGGAATCAGATTAATAACTTGGCATTGTCGGTTGAGGCTCGTTATTTCCAAGCACTTGGAATGGAGAAAGACATGCCGGAGGATGGCTATCATGGGGCCGATATTATCGGCATTGGAAAAACGCTGGCCGAGGAGTATGGCGATCAGTATGTGAAAGTGCCGGACGTGGAGCGGTTTGAATTTTTCCGTGAGTACGGGTTGAAAGTTGAAATGGAAAAATTAAAGCGGGATCTTGAAGATTTCCGTGTCGGTTTTGATATCTGGTATTCGGAAACCTCGCTTTATAAAAATGGAAAAATTGATGAGGCGTTGGCGGCACTACGTGCGAGCGGCTATGTGTATGAGTTGGACGGCGCGACGTGGCTGCGTTCGACGGATTTTGGCGACGATAAAGACCGCGTGCTGATTAAACAGGATGGGTCATATACGTATTTGACACCGGATATCGCCTACCACAAGGACAAGCTGGAGCGCGGCTTTGAAAAGTTGATTAATATTTGGGGTGCCGATCACCATGGCTATATTCCACGGATGAAGGCGGCGATTCAGGCCCTTGGGTATGACCGCGAGGCGCTTGAGGTGGAGATTATCCAGCTGGTTCATCTTTATAAAAATGGCGAGAAGATGAAGATGAGTAAGCGGACTGGAAAGGCCGTCACGATGCGTGATTTGGTCGATGAGGTTGGCCTCGATGCGACCCGTTATTTCTTCGCCATGCGATCATCTGATACGCATATGGATTTTGATTTGGATTTGGCGGTGTCGGAATCGAATGAGAATCCGGTTTATTATGCCCAGTACGCCCATGCCCGGATTTGCAGTATTTTGCGTGCCGGTGAAGAGCAAGGGTTGAAGGTAGATGCCGGGGCTGATTTTTCATTAGCGGCATTGACTGAAAAGGAAATTGACTTATTGAAAAAGCTGGGTGAGTTCCCGTCGGCGGTTGGTGAGGCTGCCGTGAAGCGTGTGCCGCACCGGATTACCAATTATATTTTTGAATTAGCCTCAACCTTCCATAGTTTTTACAATGCGGAAAAAGTGTTAGACCCTGAGCAGCCGGAACGGACTAAGGCGCGCCTCGGGCTAGTGAAAACAGTACAGATTTCGTTAAAGAACGCCTTGGCGTTGATTGGCGTTTCCGCTCCGGAAAAAATGTAACACATTGGCTTTCCCCCCTTTTAATGAAAAGGGGGTTTTCTAGTTAGGGTGGAAAGAGAATGGTGGGTATCTATTTTTTGCAAAAACAGTCCTTAAAAATGAATATCATCTAAAAAAATACAAATAGTAATGATAGATATTGAAGTGAGGAGTGAGCCGATCGGATGAACGTAGGAAGAGCAAAGGAAATCGCCGAATCCGCTGAAATCATTAATGTCACGTATGATGGTACCCCTGTGATTATTCAACACGTGGATGAAGCCACAAAAATGGCGCGGATTTATGCTAAGAAGGACCCGGAGAATGAACACGACGTTCCCGTACTTAACTTAATAGAAGAATAGAAAAGAGTCTCCGAAAAGGTTCGGGGACTCTTTTCTATTGGGTGTCAGGCACCATGTGAAATTTTCACATGGTGCCTGACACCCTTCGTGGACAGTGTCCGCCCTGAGTGGACACGAGCGGTTTATAGGAAATTTGAAACAGCTGCTGCGATGCCTTCTTTCATTGACCTGCCAATGTTTGGTTTATTCAATTCCGCCAATGACAGCGGCTCTGAGTCGAGGATGTCTTTTTCAATTACGGCCTTAACGCGTTCAATGAGGGCAGGGTCATAGATGTAGCAATTGATTTCTTTGTTTAAAAATAAGCTGCGCCGGTCAAAATTGGCGGTACCTATATCGCAAACTTTATCATCAATCACGATGGTTTTGGCATGATAAAAACCTTTTTTATATTGGTAAACCGCCGCGCCAGCCGCAAGGAGCCTTCGTAAATAGCGAAATGAAGCCTCCTGAACCAGAAGGTGGTCCGCCGTAAAAGGGACAATGACGGTGACACTGACACCGCGCCGCCGCACCGCCAGCAGTTCTGTAAAAATAGCCGCACTAGGAATAAAGTAAGGGGTGCCAATGAGGATCGAATGTTCAGCATTCCGAATAAGTCTTATAAAATTCTCCTCAAGCTGCCCCGCCTCTGTCGCAATAAATCGATGGCGAACCACACCCTTTGGCAATTTCGGAAAATAAACTGGCCGCCCCATCAACTCCTCCCCCGCATACTCGTTCCAATCAATCAAAAATATACTCTGCAAAAAATTCACGCTCTCACCGGTAATTCTTACATGATAATCACGCCACGGGCTAAGCAATGGATCCCCGTCAATATACTCTTTGCCGATATTATAGCCGCCGAGGTAGCCGATTTCCCCGTCAATAATCGAAATTTTGCGGTGGTTTCGTACCTGCGCGGAATAAAAGGGGAAAGGAAGCTTAATTCGATTACTAAACGCAAATTGGATGCCCGCTTCCCGTAATGCCGCTACCACCTGCTTCTTAATCTTCCAGCTGCCAAGCCGGTCGAGCAAGAGCCGAACTTCGATTCCTTCCCGCGCCTTTTCTTTTAAAAGGGCGAAGAATTCCTGGCTGATCGCATCATCCTTCACAATGTAAAAGAGTACATGGATATGTCTCTTTGCTCCCCGGATTGTGCTGAAATAATCGTGGAATAATTCCTTGCCGTGCGTAAAAATTTCAAATTCGCCGTGGAGGATGGGGGTTTCCTTGCTGTCCGCCACTGAAAGATGCTTCTTTCGTCCCAATCTAAAATCAATCACAAGCCATATAATGATGAGAAGGACAAGTCCGCCCAAAATGAGTACCCATTTCATTGCCAGTTTTTCCCCCATTCAGTTTTGTTAGTGTTACCGAGACCTGCTATTTCTATAAGTCGAACGATTCTTATAAAAAATTGGTTGACTGAATGCTCATTCATTATATAATAGAGATAAGTATAAGTCAGAAAATTTATTATTTTCTACAACTTACAAAAAAGGGGTTTGGAGAACAAGGAAAGGGGCGTTTTTAAATGAATGGTCTTCTATGGGTTAACCTCATTGCGTTTTTAGCTGTAACCGCTTACGCTGTCAGTCTGTTTGTGTATGTTGTGAAAACACGGATCCAATTTATCAAACTCGGGAAAAAGACTGACTTTGACAACAATGTGAAAGAACGACTGGGTAAAATTTGGGTAATGGTATTTGGGCAAAAAAAGCTGTTAAAGGATAAAAAGAGTGGCGCAATCCACGTTATGTTCTTTTATGGCTTCCTGCTCGTTCAATTTGGTGCCATTGATTTCATTATTAAAGGGATTAAACCAGGGGCACACCTGCCGCTTGGACCGCTGTATCCAGCGTTTACTTTTTTCCAGGAGATTGTCACCTTAACCATCTTAGTAGCAGTAGTTTGGGCATTCTACCGCCGTTACATTGAAAAACTTGTCCGCTTAAAGCGCGGCTTTAAATCTGGCCTTGTGTTAATTTTTATCGGCGGCTTAATGATTTCCGTCTTACTCGGAAATGGCATGGGCATCATCTGGCACGGAGAAGATCCAACCTGGTCAGAGCCGGTGGCATCCGTTATTTCGCTCGCATTTTCATGGATAAATGAAACCGCCTCCATTACTGTGTTCTATGTTGCTTGGTGGATGCACTTACTATTCTTGCTGTCCTTCTTAGTGTATGTGCCGCAAGGAAAGCACGCCCACTTAATCGCCGGGCCGGCAAACGTCTACCTAAACCGTTTAGAAAAACCGGGCAAACTCTCCAAAATTGATTTTGAAGATGAATCGCAAGAATCCTTCGGGGTTGGAAAAATTGAAGACTTCACCCAGCTGCAAATGGTTGATTTCTACGCCTGCGTGGAATGCGGCCGCTGTACTAACATGTGTCCAGCTTCCGGAACAGGAAAAATGCTGTCACCAATGGATTTAATCGTAAAAATGCGTGACCATCTGACACATTACGGTGCTTCGGTTACCTCGAAACAGCCATGGGTACCGACATTTGCATTTGCGAACACAAAAGGAAATCAAATTGCGTTAGCTGCTGCCGGGCAGGGTGCACAGGAATCTGCTGCAGCGTCTGCATATAGTCCAAGCCTAATTGGCGACGTTATTACGGAAGAAGAAATTTGGGCATGTACAACGTGCCGTAACTGTGAAGACCAATGTCCGGTGATGAATGAGCATGTGGAAAAAATTATCGATCTTCGCCGTTACCTAGTGTTAACCGAAGGAAAAATGAATCCAGATGCACAGCGGGCGATGACCAATATTGAGCGCCAAGGCAATCCATGGGGCTTAAACCGCAAGGAGCGCGAAAACTGGCGTGAGCTTCGCGAGGACGTTCATGTACCAACTGTGAAGGAAATGAACAAGGCAGGAGAAGAGTTCGAATACTTATTCTGGGTTGGTGCGATGGGTTCTTACGACAACCGCAGCCAGAAGATCGCCCTTTCTTTTGCAAAATTGATGAATGAAGCCGGCGTGAAGTTTGCCATCCTTGGTAACAAGGAAAAGAACTCTGGAGATACGGCCCGCCGTCTCGGAAACGAATTCTTATTCCAGGATCTAGCGGTGAAAAATATTGAGGAATTTGAGAAGGCCGGCGTGAAGAAAATTATCACGACCGACCCGCATGCCTACAATATTTTTAAAAATGAATACCCTGATTTCGGCTTGGAGGGTGTCGAAGTGTTCCACCATACGGAAATTCTGTATGAGTTGGTTAAGGGTGGCATGCTTGTTCCGAAGCATGCGGTAAACGAAACGATTACCTTCCATGATTCTTGTTACTTAGGCCGCTACAATGATGTGTACGATCCGCCGCGGGAGATTTTAAAGGCGATTCCAGGCGTGAAGCTTGTGGAAATGGAACGGAACCGTGATAAGGCGATGTGCTGTGGCGCAGGCGGTGGTTTGATGTGGATGGAAGAAGACACAGGTTCGCGGATCAATGTGGCTCGTACAGAACAAGCGCTTGAAACAAACTCCAGCGTCATCAGCTCGGCATGTCCGTACTGCTTAACGATGCTGTCAGACGGAACAAAGGCAAAAGAAGTTGAGGAAAAGGTTTCAACCTACGATGTGGCTGAATTACTTGAAAAAGCAGTTTGCGGTGTCCCTGAGGTTGTGGCTTCTTAAAAAATTGACATTAGCGGAGGTTGAGATTTTTCATAAAATTTTAAAATTTTGTGTAAAACATATCAACTTCTGCTATTTTTTATGTAAAATAGGATGTAGGGATTAAAACGCTTACATTCACTCTTTTGTTTAAAGGGCGTTGGCAGGAAGCTGGCGTTTCATTTTTCGCTAAATATTGAGCGAGCGTTCAGTCAATGCGAAAAATTTTTTTAAAAATACATGACTGAATATTGGGAAAAGGGGAGTGTTTTAGATGGGGAAAACGGTTATTTTAAGCGGGGTTAGAACGCCATTTGGTAAATTAGGCGGAGGATTGAGCAGCCTAACTGCTTCACAGCTTGGAGGAATTGCTGTGAAAGAGGCATTGGTACGCGCTGGTGTGAAGCCTGAAGAGGTGGGGGAAGTCATTCTTGGGACGGTTTTACAAGGGGGACAGGGGCAAATCCCGTCCCGCCAAGCAGCAAGGCACGCTGGTCTGCCATGGGAAGTGAAAACAGAAACAATTAATAAGGTTTGTGCCTCGGGGATGCGCAGTGTGACGTTGGCTGATCAAATCATTCGCGCCGGCGATGAGGAAGTGATTGTTGCAGGTGGCATGGAATCAATGAGCAACGCGCCGTATATTTTACCAAAAGCAAGATGGGGCTTCAGAATGGGTGATTCTTCCGTGAAGGATTTAATGATCCATGACGGCTTGAGCTGCAGCTTTACCGGCGTTCACATGGGCACATACGGCAACGGGGCGGCGGAAGAGCTAGAGATTTCTCGCGCGGCGCAGGATGAGTGGGCATTGCGCAGCCATGTCCGGGCAATTGCTGCGATGGAGAGCGGGAATTTGGCGGAGGAAATTGTGCCTGTTGAAGTGCCGCAGCGAAAAGGTGCACCGGTCGTTGTTTCAGAGGATGAGGGCCCGCGGAAGGATACTTCTTTAGAACGGTTAACAAAATTGGCACCTGTCTTTAATTCCACGGGAACGATCACCGCAGGCAATGCCCCTGGGGTCAATGACGGTGCGGCCGCCCTTGTGCTCATGAGTGAAGAGCGTGCAGTTCGTGAAGGCCGTGAAGTAGGGGCTGTCATTCTCGGTCATGCTGCGATTGCGGTAGAAGCGAAGGATTTCCCGCAAACACCGGGACTTGTCATTAATGAACTTTTACGAAAAACAGGACGGAACTTGGATGAAGTCGATTTGTTTGAAATTAATGAAGCCTTTGCCGCAGTGGCATTGGCAAGCGAAAAAATCGCCGGCCTTGATCCGGAAAAGGTCAATGTCAATGGCGGTGCGGTTGCATTAGGGCACCCAATCGGCGCAAGCGGGGCACGGATCATCATCACCTTGATGAATGAATTAAAACGCCGCGGCGGCGGAATCGGGATTGCCGCGATTTGCTCAGGCGGCGGCCAGGGCGATGCCGTGATAATCGAGGTGCCGCGGGGGTAAAGTGGATTTTGCTAACGGGTTACTGTCGGATAAAGCGGAGTAACTGTCGGATGAGGTGGAGTTACTGTCGGATAAGGCGAAGTAACTGGCGGATAAGCGGCTTTTACTGTCGCATAGTTCTATTTTAGAAAAATTGGAGGGGAAAACATGCAAGTTTCAAATGTAATGGTAATCGGGGCAGGGCAAATGGGATCAGGAATTGCTCAAGTTTGTGCCCAGGCGGGATATAAGGTCTTATTAAACGATTTAAAACCGGAATTCGTGGAGCGCGGCTTAGCGGGCATTAACAAAAATCTATCGCGCAACGTTGATAAAGGCAGGATGACAGAGGAACAAAAGCAAGAGGTTTTGGCAAGGCTGACTGCATCAACCGATTTGAACGATGCAAGCGGCGTTGATCTTGTTATTGAGGCAGCCGTTGAAAATATGGAAATTAAGGCAAAAATATTTGCCCAGTTAGATGAAATTGCCCCAGCGCATGCAATCTTAGCAAGCAATACCTCTTCGCTGCCGATTACAGAAATTGCGGCGGCCACGAAGCGTCCGGAAAAAGTCATCGGCATGCATTTTATGAATCCAGTGCCGGTCATGAAGCTTGTGGAAATTATCCGAGGTTTGGCAACAGCTGATGAAGTGTACCAAGTGATTGAAGATATGACAAAAACCTTGAGCAAGGTGCCTGTCGAAGTCAATGACTATCCTGGATTCGTCTCCAATCGCGTGCTGATGCCGATGATTAATGAAGCCATTTTTACATTGTATGAGGGCGTTGCTACGAAGGAAGCGATTGATGACGTGATGAAGCTTGGGATGAACCACCCGATGGGGCCATTAACCTTGGCTGATTTTATCGGTTTGGATACATGCCTGTACATTATGGAAACGCTTCACGATGGCTTTGGCGATGATAAATACCGCCCATGTCCGCTACTGCGCAAATATGTAAAAGCTGGCTGGCTCGGTAAGAAAACGGGACGCGGGTTTTACACGTACGACTAATTTATCCTCTAAGGGGAGATCACAGTGAATCTGACGTTTACAGCCGAACAAGAAATGATGCGAAAAATGGTTCGTGATTTTGCCGAGAACGAAATTGCCCCATTCATTGAAAACATGGAAAAAGGGGAATTCCCGCGTGAGATCCTTCGAAAAATGGGCGAACTAGGCCTGATGGGGATACCGGTTCCGGAAAAATACGGCGGGGCTGAAATGGATTTCACCTCTTATATCATTGCGATTAACGAGATTTCCAGGGTGAGCGCAACGCTCGGTGTCATCCTTTCTGTGCATACCTCAGTAGGCACCAACCCGATTGTTTATTTTGGCACAGAGGAACAGAAGCAAAAGTACGTGCCGAAGCTTGCCTCTGGGGAGTATTTGGGTGCCTTTTGCTTAACCGAGCCAAGCTCAGGGTCGGATGCTGCGAGCTTAAAGACCCGGGCAGTCAAGAAGGGCGGCCATTATGTTCTCAATGGCTCAAAAATGTTTATTACTAACGGCGGTGAGGCCGATATTTATATTGTCTTTGCGAATACCGACGCGAGATTAGGTACAAAAGGCATTGCTGCTTTTATTGTGGAAAAGGATACCCCTGGCCTTGTTATAGGCAAGGATGAGAAGAAAATGGGCTTGCACGGCTCACGAACGGTTCAGCTGACGTTTGAAGACATGCATGTTCCGGTGGAAAATCTTCTCGGCAACGAAAGTGAAGGCTTTAAAATTGCAATGGCCAACCTTGATGTCGGCCGCATTGGGATTGCCACCCAGGCACTTGGAATTGCTGAGGCCGCACTGTCTGCCGCAACCGCCTACGCGAAGGAGCGCGAACAATTTGGCAAGCCGATTGCTGCCCAGCAAGGGATTGCCTTTAAGCTTGCCGACATGGCAACAAGTGTCGAGGCAGCCAAACTATTAGTCTATCGTGCTGCGGATTTGCGCAGCAAAGGTTTGAAATGCGGCATGGAGGCTTCGATGGCGAAGCTGTTTGCGACGAAGACAGCGGTTGAGGTAACGACGGAAGCGATTCAAGTATTTGGCGGCTACGGCTATACGGAAGATTATCCGGTGGAGCGCTATTTCCGTGATGCAAAGGTGACGGAGATTTACGAAGGTACGAGCGAGATTCAGCGGATTGTGATTAGTAAATATCTTTAAATGGCCGGTTTTTGATGTGTGAAAGAGTGATTTGTTCATAACTGCCTGATTTTTGTTCATATATTCCAAAATTTTGTTGATACTTTCCAAATTTAACCCTAGGAGGACGTAAAAATGCAATTTAAATTATCGGAAGAGCATGAAATGATTCGTAAAATGGTACGCGATTTTGCGCGGAATGAAGTGGCACCAACAGCAGCGGAGCGCGATGAGGAAGAGCGCTTTGACCGCGAAATTTTTGACAAGATGGCGGAGCTTGGCTTAACGGGGATTCCGTGGCCGGAAGAGTACGGCGGCATTGGCAGCGATTTTCTTGCGTATTGTATTGCAGTGGAGGAGCTGTCCCGCGTTGATGCGTCAACAGGCGTTATGCTATCCGCCCACACCTCCCTTGCCGGCTGGCCAATATACAAATTTGGCAATGAAGAGCAAAAGCAAAAATACCTTCGTCCAATGGCAGAAGGCAAGAAAATTGGCGCGTATGGCTTAACGGAGCCAGGCAGCGGCTCGGATGCTGGCGGAATGAGAACGACAGCACGTCTCGAGGGCGACCATTATGTTCTAAATGGTTCAAAAATTTTCATCACTAACGGTGGAGAAGCCGAAATTTATGTTGTCTTTGCCGTAACAGATCCAACCAGCAAGCATAAAGGTACGACTGCGTTTATCGTGGAGAGCGACTTCCTGGGCTTCTCTGTTGGGAAAAAGGAAAAGAAACTCGGCATTCGTTCATCACCGACAACGGAAATTATTTTTGAAGATTGTAAGGTACCTGTTGCCAACCGACTTGGCGAAGAAGGCGACGGCTTTAAAGTGGCGATGATGACACTTGATGGCGGCCGCAATGGCATCGCCGCGCAGGCAGTGGGGATTGCGCAAGGGGCACTTGATGCAGCAGTCGACTATGCGAAGGAACGCCATCAGTTCGGGAAACCAATTGTGGCAAACCAAGGCATCAGCTTTAAATTAGCCGATATGGCGACGAATATTGAGGCTTCAAGACTATTAACCTATCAAGCGGCGTGGTTGGAATCCAACGGCTTACCATACGGAAAAGAATCAGCAATGTCGAAATTATTTGCCGGTGACACGGCGATGAAGGTGACAACGGAAGCCGTTCAAGTGTTCGGCGGTTATGGCTATACGAAGGATTATCCGGTGGAGCGTTTCATGCGTGATGCGAAAATCACCCAGATTTATGAGGGAACACAGGAAATTCAGCGCCTCGTTATTTCACGGATGTTAACAAAATAACTAGAAAAGCGGAAGCGCCTTGCACAGGGGCGACAGGCATAAGACGAGCCGGCTAGAAGGTTGCTCTTTAACCTTCTGGACGGATTGGCTTATGACCCCGAGCCCCTAGGCGCTGCAGCTAGACAAGAGAAAGGCGGTAATCATAGATCGCCCAAATCGATCAAAGGCGGTTAGAGAGATGAATAAGCGGGAAGTACAGGCTTCGGTCAAGGATGAGCGCCTCGTGCAAAAACGGCGCGACCAAATGATTAAAGGGGCTGTTGCCCTTTTTAAACAAAAGGGGTTTCACCGGACGACAACAAGGGAAATTGCCAAGGCGGCCGGGTTTAGCATCGGGACGCTGTATGAATATATTCGTACAAAGGAAGACGTGCTGTACCTTGTTTGCGACAGTATTTATGATCATGTCAGCGAGCGCCTGCAGCAGGATCTTGCCTTGAAAAAGGGGACATTGGACAGCTTGAAGCTTGGAATCGCCAACTTTTTTCAAGTCATGGATGAGATGCAGGCGGAAGTGCTCGTGATGTATCAGGAAGTGAAGTCGCTCTCAAAGGATGCATTGCCATATGTCTTGAAAAAAGAAATGGAAATGGTCGGCATGTTTGAGAACTTGCTTTCGAGATGTGTGGAAAACGGGGAGCTGCACCTGTCGAAGAAACAGGTGGCGATGATTGCCCATAACATTTTTGTCCAGGGGCAAATGTGGGGCTTTCGCCGCTGGGCGTTACGGAAGTTATTTACGCTCGAGGAATACATTGAGCTGCAGACGGAGCTCTTATTATCGGGGATTAGTGCAGAGGTCTCGGCAACTGGCACTGTTCCGAAAAGTGAATAAAGGCAGCGAGTGTTGGACTAGGTTCATTTTTACAAAAAGGGGGAGCTAGCACGATGGGTACTTATCAGCCAAAGCATCATATCCGTTTTGTGACGGCGTCGAGTTTGTTTGACGGTCATGATGCTTCAATTAATATTATGCGCCGGATTCTTCAGGCGAGCGGGGCGGAGGTCATTCATCTTGGCCACAACCGTTCGGTGGAGGAGGTCGTGAATGCCGCGATTCAGGAGGATGTGCAGGGGATTGCGATTTCGTCATATCAAGGCGGGCACGTTGAATACTTTAAATATATGTATGACCTGTTAAAGGAAAAGGGCGCGCCCAATATCCGCATTTACGGTGGCGGCGGCGGGGTGATTATTCCCCGCGAAATCGATGAGCTGCATCAATATGGGATTGCGTGGATTTTCTCGCCTGAAGACGGCCGGAAGCTTGGCCTGCAGGGCATGATTGACCGGATGATCCAGGAATGTGACTTTTCTACGGTGGCAACAGAGGAAGTTTCCGAGCATATTGAAAAATTGCCTTCGGGCGAGGTTAACAGTATTGCCAAGCTGATTACTTTAGCTGAGCTGCATGTGGATAAAAGTAACGAGGCGGCGGCAACAGCGGAGCAGGTGCTGGAACAAGTGAAGTCCCTTGAGAAGGGGATTCCTGTGGTCGGGATTACAGGAACGGGCGGCGCTGGAAAAAGTTCGTTAACGGACGAATTGATCCGCCGTTTTATCAATGAATTCCCGGAAAAACGGGTCGCGATTCTTTCGGTTGATCCGACGAAGCAAAAAACGGGCGGGGCTTTATTAGGCGACCGGATCCGGATGAATGCAATTTTCTCGCCGAATGTGTATATGCGCAGTCTGGCAACACGACGTTCGAAAAATGAGTTGTCGCTGGCGATTAAAGATGCGGTGGCGGTCACGAAGGCAGCTGGGTTTGACCTCGTGATTGTTGAAACGAGCGGCATCGGCCAGGGGGATGCGGAAATCACGGAAATTTGTGATGTCTCCATGTACGTGATGACGAGTGAATTTGGGGCGCCGTCACAGCTTGAAAAGATTGATATGCTTGATTTTGCTGATTTGATTGTCATCAATAAATTCGAGCGCAAGGGCTCGGAGGATGCAAAGCGGCAGGTGCAAAAGCAGTATCAGCGCAATCATATGCTGTTTGAGATGCAAATTGAGGAAATGCCGGTGTACGGTACGATTGCCAGCCAGTTCCATGACCCTGGTACGAACGCCTTGTTTGCGGCATTAGTGGAAAAAATTAATGCTGCCATGGCAACGGATTGGGTGACGTCATTTAGCAAGAATGGCGTTGTCGTGGAAAAACAAAACATGATTATTCCAACGGATCGCCGGTATTATTTGCGTGAGATTTCGGAAACGGTGCGCGGATATCATCGGAAGGCGGAGGAGCAAGCGAATATTGCCCGGAAATTATTCCAGCTTGAAGGGGCTTTGGAGGCGATGGCAGGGCAGCCTGAGGTAGTCGCAGCTCTTGAAGTGGTGAAGCAGGAAACAGAGGAGAAGTTGACGCCGGAATCAAGGAAAATCCTTTCTACGTGGGCTGAGACGAAAGCCGCTTATGCTAGTGATCAATTCGTTACGCGTATTCGTGATAAAGAGATTATCACGGTGTTAAAATCAAAAAGCTTATCTGGGCTCGATATACCGAAAGTAGTGTTGCCGCGTTATAAGGATTACGGGGAAATTCTACGCTGGGTGTACCAGGAAAATGTTCCGGGCTCATTCCCGTATACGGCCGGGGTATTCCCGTTCAAGCGTGAGGGGGAAGATCCGAAACGCCAGTTTGCCGGCGAAGGCACACCGGAGCGGACAAATCGCCGTTTCCATTATTTATCGAAGGACGATGATGCGAAACGTTTAAGTACCGCATTTGATTCGGTGACATTATACGGGGAAGACCCGGATTACCGCCCTGATATTTACGGTAAGGTCGGCGAGAGCGGTGTCAGCATTTGTACCTTAGATGATATGAAAAAGTTGTATGACGGTTTTGATTTATGTCACCCGTCGACATCGGTTTCGATGACGATTAATGGCCCAGCGCCGATTATTTTAGCGATGTTTATGAACACGGCGATTGACCAGCAGGTGCAGAAGAAAGAAGCCGAGCTTGGGCGCGTGTTGACGGTTGAAGAGTTTGCGGAGGTTCGTAGCTTTACGCTTCGGACGGTGCGCGGTACGGTGCAGGCCGATATTTTAAAAGAAGACCAAGGCCAGAATACGTGTATTTTTTCAACAGAATTTGCCTTACGAATGATGGGCGATATTCAGCAATATTTCATTGATCATCAAGTGCGCAACTACTATTCGGTGTCGATTTCCGGCTATCATATTGCTGAAGCTGGTGCGAATCCGATTTCGCAGCTGGCGTTCACGCTGTCAAACGGATTTACGTATGTGGAGTATTATTTGAGCCGCGGGATGAAGATTGATGATTTTGCGCCGAATCTGTCGTTTTTCTTTAGTAATGGCTTGGATCCGGAGTATACGGTGATTGGCCGGGTGGCGCGCCGGATTTGGGCAACGGTGATGCGTGATAAGTATGGTGCGAATGAACGTAGCCAGAAATTAAAATACCATGTTCAGACATCAGGGAGATCACTGCATGCACAGGAAATTGATTTCAATGATATCCGCACGACCTTGCAGGCTCTGATGGCTTTGCAGGATAACTGTAATTCGCTGCACACGAATGCCTATGATGAGGCGATTACGACACCAACTGAGGAATCGGTGCGCCGGGCGATGGCGATTCAGATGATTATCACAAAAGAACATGGATTGGCGAAAAATGAGAATCCGCTGCAGGGATCTTTTGTGGTAGAAGAGCTGACGGAGCTTGTCGAGGAAGCGGTGCTGCAGGAATTTGAACGGCTGAACGATCGCGGAGGGGTGCTTGGTTCGATGGAGACGCAGTACCAGCGCGGCAAGATTCAGGATGAGTCGATGTACTATGAAATGAAAAAACATACGGGTGAATTGCCAATTATCGGCGTTAATACGTATTTGAATCCGAATCCTCCTTCAGAGGAAGACGTCAATAATATGGAACTAGCCAGGGCAACAACTGAGGAAAAGGAATTACAGATTCACAATTTACGTGCCTTTCAGGAAGTGCATGCCGGGGAGTCAGCGGATGCCTTGAAACGCTTGAAGGAAGCGGCGGTGAGCGGCGGCAACATTTTTGATGCTCTAATGGAAACCGTCCAAGTCGCAAGCCTAGGACAAATCACTCGCGCATTATACGAAGTCGGCGGGCAGTATCGCCGCAATATGTAAAAAGAAGGAAAATGGTGCCTGACACCATTTTATGAGCCGCCATCATTGAAAGCATGGAAATGTGGTTAATGGTGTCAGGCACCACAAATACAATGGCTGTTTTTTAGGCCATTGTATTTTTTTAGTAATTTTATTATTCGAGGAGATATTAAAATAAGCATTTATCTTATATAATCAAAAGAGCATTCAAACTTCTAGGGCTTATGGGCGGGTGTGTACAGATGAAGGTTAGTCACATAATTATTGTTTTAATCATTTTTGCCTGGCCATTAAACTATCTCTATCAACGCCAATTAGGCGCCATTTCCTTTCTATTACTAGCGATCTTTTTTCTTGTCATTTCCATAAAGGAGATGAAAAAGCTGAAGGAAGAGGATAAGAATGAACCCCCGAATGAAAAAATCAAGTGATTGTCCAACTTGAACTAGCATAAACGGGAAGAATTTGTTTATAATGAAGAATATGTATTTTTATAGAAAAGCTGAAGCGCCTAGGCGCTCCGGGTCATACATGGTAGAAATGCCCTTAACTACTCGATTTAAAGAGTGTTAAATAGAGAAAGGAAGTGCCAAAAATGAGTTTAGCACAATACTCAAAAGAGGAATTGAAAGAATTATCCCTCCTCGAAATGGCTTATGAATTTTTAAAAAATAGCAAACAGCCAATCTCCTTTCATGAATTAGTGAAAGAGATCCAGACCTCTGCCGGAATTTCCAACGATGAAATCAAATCCCGTCTGGCACAGTTTTATACTGATATTAACATCGATGGCCGGTTCCGTTCATTAGGTGACAACCGCTGGGGACTCCGCGTTTGGTATCCTGTCGATACGGCGGAGGAAGAAGTGATGACCGTCGTTAAACCGAAGAAGAAAAAGGCGAAGAAGGTTGTCGATGAAGAGGAACTCGATGATTTCGATGAAGTCGAGGACGAAGATTATGATGATCTTGATGATTTCACCGATGAAGATGATCTCCTTGATGATGAAGAAGAGATTGATCTTGATGAAGTGGATGAATTTGATGAAGATGACGATGAGGAAGTCCTTGAGGACGATGAAGAATTCGAGCTTGATGAAGAAGAAGTCCTTGATGATGAAGATGAACTCGAAGAAGAAGAGGAAGAGTTCGAGGATGACGAGGAAAAAGAAGACTAGTATCTCGTTTCGGCCAGGGTTTTCCCAAACGAAACAGCTTGACTTTTTATTCCCGCCCTTGTAATATCTTTTTTGGGCTCCTTAAAAAAGGACGAATGATTATTTACGAATATGCGCTCCCTTGCAAATGCGAGATGGAGCGCTTTTTATTTAAAAAAACTCCGGTTGATAGGAGTTTTTTCGTTTTGTTGGAGCAATAGGGACATAATTTTTTAAAAAATCCTTAAACTACCTGCATAATGTACACACTGTAATTAAGGGGGAACATGTATGACAAAGTATATTTTTGTAACCGGTGGGGTTGTATCCTCACTTGGAAAAGGGATTACCGCTGCCTCATTAGGCCGCTTGTTGAAAAATCGGGGACTGAGTGTCACCATTCAAAAATTTGACCCGTACATTAACGTCGACCCGGGAACGATGAGTCCGTACCAGCATGGTGAAGTGTTTGTAACCGGTGACGGCGCGGAAACGGATCTAGACCTTGGCCACTATGAGCGTTTTATTGATATCAATTTAAACAAGTATTCAAACGTAACAACCGGAAAAATCTATTCAACTGTATTACGTAAAGAGCGCCGCGGCGATTATTTGGGTGCAACTGTACAGGTTATTCCGCACATTACCAACGAAATTAAGGAGCGCTGCGTCCGTGCCGGCAATGAAACCAATGCGGATGTCGTTATCACGGAAATCGGCGGCACGGTTGGGGATATCGAATCACTGCCATTTTTAGAAGCCATCCGTCAAATGAAAAGCGATATTGGCAGTGAAAATGTCATGTACATTCACTGTACGCTGATTCCGTACATAAAAGCGGCCGGTGAAATGAAGACGAAACCGACACAGCACAGTGTAAAAGAGCTTCGCAGCCTTGGGATTCAGCCAAATATTATTGTTGTTCGTACGGAAATGCCCGTTTCACAGGATATGAAGGATAAAATTGCCCTGTTTTGTGATATTGATGCGAAAGCGGTCATCGAATGTCAGGATGCGGATACCCTTTATTCAATTCCACTGGCACTGCAAGAGCAAAATATGGATCAAATTGTCTGCGACCATCTGAAATTAAATACTAATATAGCGGAGATGACTGAGTGGAAGGCGTTAGTGGACCGCGTGAAGAACCTTTCCAATAAGACGCGTATCGGTCTTGTCGGAAAATATGTTGAGCTCCAAGATGCCTATATTTCTGTTGTCGAAGCCATGAAGCATGCCGGTTATGCTTTTGATACCGATGTGGAAATTAAATGGATTAATTCAGAAGAAGTGACAAGAGAAAATGTAGCAGAATTGCTTGACGATGTGGATGGAGTGCTCGTTCCTGGCGGCTTTGGTGACCGCGGGATTGAAGGGAAAATTGAAGCAACCCGCTATGCGCGTGAAACGAAGAAGCCATTCCTTGGCATTTGTTTAGGGATGCAGCTGGCAACGATTGAATTTGCCCGTAATGTGCTTGGGTATTCAGATGCCCACTCAGCAGAATTTGTCCCAACGACAGCACATCCAATTATTGATTTACTTCCAGAGCAGAAGGATATCGAGGATTTGGGCGGTACATTGCGCTTAGGGTTATACCCTTGCCGTTTGATTGAAGGAACGAAGGCATTTGCTGCCTATGATGATGAAGTGGTATACGAGCGTCACCGTCATCGTTATGAATTTAACAATCATTATCGCCAAGAAATGGAAGCCCGCGGGTTTATTTTCTCCGGGACAAGCCCTGATGGCCGTTTGGTTGAAATTATTGAGCTTGCGGATCATCCATGGTTTGTGGCGTCCCAGTTCCATCCTGAATTTGTCTCAAGACCAACGCGCCCGCAGCCGTTGTTCCGGGATTTTATCCAGGCTTCAATTCAAAAATAAACCTTTTGGTGGACCAGTTCTCCGTTTTTCGGGGGGCTGGTCTTATTTTGATAGTAAAACGGGTGAAGTGGCGAGTAAAGTGGCGAAAGTGGCGAGTAAAATTCGAAATCCCGCGAGTAAATCCACGAAAGTGGCGAGTAAAATTCGAAATCCCGCGAGTAAATCCACAAAAGTGGCGAGTAAAATTCGAAATCCCGCGAGTAAATCCACAAAAGTGGCGAGTAAAATCCCCAAACCCGCGAGTAAAACTGATTTTTCAAAAAAACGACCCATTAAAGGGCCGCATTTACTCTTCATATTCCGCCAACATCTCTTCAATCGTAAATTTTAAGCCATAATAGACGAACAATGCCGCCATTGAAGAGGGATAGCCATAGCGATTTCCCATATCGTCTGGAAGTAAGCCTCTTGTCAACCGCAAATCAATATGGACATCTGCTAGTTCCGCCAAATCGCCCTCCGTATCATGCTCCATCACGGTCGAAACCGCGACAAAGGGAATGTCTCTTTCGCGGAGTTGCCTCCCCAGTGCGACCGCTTCTTCATCACCGGCAGTCCGTGTGAAAATCACGACACGATCGGCATCGCTAAGTTGCTCCACACTTGTCGCAGATAGCAGCTTTGCCTCTAGAAATGGCTCGGCACCTTCTAGCGCCTCATATTCGACGGCCCTCATTTCCTTTGTTCCAAAAAGATAGATGGAACCGTCCCCAACAGGAGCTTGAGCAAGCAAGCGCGCCCCATCTTCAAACGAAAATTCCTCTTTTTCATCTATTTTTTTGAAAATGCCTGTTAATTGGGTAGCAAACATTTTTAACATAAAAACCCTCCTTATCACCATCCTATTATAAGCTTTTTCGCAAAAAGGCAAAAATAAAAGCCAATTTCCACAAAATAACACTATTGTAGTAAAAAAACAGGCAGGAAATTTCCCACACAAAGTAGAACTATTACAAGTGATATCTATTCATCATTTAAAAATCATTAAGGAAGAGGTGGAATTAATGAAGGAAAAAATTTTAATTGTCGACGATCAATTTGGCATTCGTATTTTGCTAAATGAGGTGTTCCAAAAGGAAGGGTATCAAACCTTTCAGGCGGCAAATGGGGTTCAGGCACTGGATATTGTCACCAAGCATGACCCGGATCTTGTGCTGCTCGATATGAAAATACCGGGAATGGACGGAATTGAAATTTTAAAACGAATGAAAGTCATTGATCCGGATATTCGTGTCATTATCATGACTGCCTACGGCGAATTGGATATGATTCAGGAAGCCAGGGATCTTGGGGCGATTACCCATTTCGCTAAACCTTTTGATATTGATGATATTAGGGCGGCTGTGCGCAAACATATTCCCCAAAATGCGAATTAAAGAGGGGCATAATAGCCTTTTTTTCGGTGCTTTTTTTTGAAAAAAAGCATGTCTATCAATGGGTGCGCTTTCATTATGACAGTTTAAAAAACTGGGTTTGATTGATGGTATTTCCTCCTTTGTTTTGTTATGATACATATGAACTTTTATACAGGCTGGCTATCATTTCGATTTATACATAATCGTCAATTCAGCGGGAAAACCTGTTAGGGAAGACCCTGTTTTCGAATGGCAGCAACCTAATTTAAGGAGGAAGAGAAATGCCTTTAGTATCCATGAAAGACATGCTTAATAAAGCGAAGGCGGAAGGCTACGCTGTTGGGCAATTTAACATTAATAACTTGGAATTTACGCAAGCAATTCTTCAAGCGGCACAAGCAGAAAATTCACCTGTTATTCTAGGTGTTTCTGAAGGTGCAGGACGTTATATCGGCGGATTCAAAACGGTTGTAAAAATGGTTGAAGGCTTATTAGAAGATTATAAAATTACCGTTCCAGTGGCGATCCACCTTGACCACGGTTCAAGCTTTGACAAATGTAAAGAGGCGATTGATGCCGGCTTCACATCTGTTATGATTGATGCTTCCCACCATCCATTTGAAGAGAATATTGAAATTACTTCTAAAGTAGTAGAATATGCGCATTCAAAAGGTGTTTCTGTTGAGGCAGAATTAGGAACTGTCGGCGGACAAGAGGATGATGTTGTAGCTGAAGGCGTTATTTATGCGGATCCACAGGAATGTGTGGAGCTTGTAAAGCGCACTGGCATCGACTGTCTTGCACCTGCATTAGGTTCTGTCCACGGCCCTTACAAAGGCGAGCCAAACCTTGGTTTTGCTGAAATGGAGGAAATTGGCAAGCTTACTAATATGCCATTAGTACTTCATGGCGGTACAGGAATCCCAACAAAGGATATCCAAAAATCTGTTTCACTTGGAACAGCTAAGATCAACGTGAACACCGAAAACCAAATCGCATCTGCAAAAGCAGTCCGCGAAACATTAGCGGCAAAACCAAATGAATACGATCCACGTAAATACTTGGGCCCAGCTCGTGATGCCATTAAAGAAACCGTTATTGGTAAAATGCGCGAATTCGGTTCATCAAACAGGGCGTAATCAAAGGCATTTTTTTAAAATAATAACCGCCCTTGGCAAGAGGGCGGTTTCAATGTGTAAATGGAAAACTGAAAATTTAGTCGAAATTTGGAGGGAACAACATGAAATTCTTTATCGATACAGCAAATCTAGTTGATATTAAAAAAGCTTATAAAATGGGCGTTTTGTCCGGTGTAACAACAAATCCTTCGTTAGTTGCTAAAGAAGGCGTGAAATTTGAGGATCGCATCGAGGAAATTTTACAAGCAGTTCCTGAAGTGGAATCTGTATCTGCAGAGGTTTCTCCATATGCCGAAACAGCTGAACAAATGATTGCGGAAGCAGAAGAACTAATCAAAATCAATGGCGGCGATGAAAAAGTTACGATCAAGGTTCCTATGACAGTGGCTGGCTTAGAGACTACTCGTTATCTTGCGAAAAAAGGCGTTAAAGTCAATGTAACATTAATCTTCACTGTGAACCAAGCGCTATTAGCAGCCCGCGCAGGTGCAAGCTATGTTTCTCCATTCTTAGGCCGTCTTGATGATATTTCTGAAGATGGTGTCCTATTAGTAGCGAAAATTGCTGAATTATTCCGTATTCACAACTTGGATGCACAAATCATTGCGGCATCTGTTCGCCATCCTGACCACGTAACACGTGTAGCGTTGGCTGGTGCCCATATTGCCACAATTCCTTACAAAGTCATTGAGCAGTTAACCAAGCATCCATTGACCGACAAAGGAATGGAAGGCTTCCTAAATGACTGGAATGCCCACACAAACGCATAATAATTCCACGGTTTTTCCATTTCGATGTAAATTTTTTTAATTTCGATACATGAAAATAGAATTTTCGTGTAAACTAAAGAATAGACAAGCTGTCGGAATTTGACTTTTATTGTTGGAAAAATATACCTAAAGCCAATTTTGGTACTTGGGGTCTTTTATTTTTTTGAAAAATAGGGACCCCATCCCAACCAGCAGTCATGACTTACATAGGCTTAGAAGGGAGTCGAAAATGGAAAAACTTAAAATTGCGGGCGGATATCCGTTAAAGGGAACGGTTCGCATCAGTGGAGCAAAGAATAGTGCCGTTGCCTTAATTCCAGCGACTATTTTAGCAGAATCACCAGTAACAATCGAAGGATTACCGCATATTTCTGATGTCGAAATTTTGAAAGACCTGCTTGAGGAAATTGGCGGGAAAGTGGAAATGACGGATGAGGAAATGACGGTCGACCCTTCTGAGATGATTTCGATGCCGCTGCCAAACGGTAAAGTGAAAAAGCTGCGCGCATCCTATTATTTAATGGGGGCCATGCTCGGACGTTTTAAAAAGGCTGTCATCGGACTGCCTGGCGGCTGCCATCTTGGGCCAAGACCGATTGACCAGCATATAAAAGGGTTCGAAGCGCTTGGTGCTCAAATCACGAATGAGCAGGGTGCGATTTATTTGCGTGCGGATGAACTGCGCGGTGCCCGCATTTACCTTGATGTTGTCAGCGTTGGTGCGACGATCAATATTATGCTTGCCGCTGTTCGGGCAAAAGGGCGTACGGTCATTGAAAATGCCGCGAAAGAGCCAGAAATTATTGATGTTGCCACATTGTTAACCAACATGGGGGCAAAAATTAAAGGCGCCGGTACGGACGTGATTAGGATTGATGGTGTGGACACACTGCATGGCTGCCGCCACACGATAATTCCTGACCGAATTGAAGCAGGGACATATATGATTTTAGGTGCCGCTGTTGGTGAAGGCGTCTTAATCGATAATGTCATCCCGCAGCATTTAGAATCGCTAATCGCCAAGCTCCGTGAGATGGGTGTATTCATTGAATCTGGTGATGACCAAGTATTTGTCGATGGCTCGGTTAAATTGAAAGCGGTTGATATTAAAACGCTCGTGTATCCGGGATTCCCAACAGACCTGCAGCAGCCATTTACGACTCTTTTAACGAAAGCAACAGGTTCAAGCGTTGTCACCGATACGATTTATGGTGCCCGTTTTAAACATATTGATGAACTGAGAAGAATGAATGCGAATATTAAGGTGGAAGGGCGTTCTGCCATCATTAATGGCCCGATTCAGCTCCAAGGTGCGAAAGTGAAAGCAAGCGACCTTAGGGCAGGGGCGGCGCTCGTCATTGCCGGGCTGATTGCCGAGGGAGTTACGGAGGTCACAGGTCTTGAGCATATCGACCGAGGCTACAGTAACCTCGTTGAAAAATTAAACGGCCTGGGTGCCACGGTTTGGCGTGAAGCCTTAACAAAGGAAGAAGTAGAACACCTTAAAAACACGTAGCTTTGATTGACTCTGCGTAGATAGACAAAAGAGGAAATGGGAGATGGAACCGATGGAAAGAAGTTTAACGATGGAACTTGTTCGTGTTACTGAAGGAGCTGCCCTTGCTTGTGCCCGCTGGATGGGTCGTGGGCTGAAGGATGAAGCGGATGGCGCTGCAACATCAGCGATGCGTGATGTATTCGATACAGTTCCGATGAAGGGGACAGTTGTGATTGGTGAAGGGGAAATGGACGAAGCACCCATGCTCTATATTGGGGAAAAGCTTGGCACAGGCTATGGCCCGCGCGTGGATGTTGCCGTTGACCCGTTAGAAGGAACCAATATTTTAGCATCGGGCGGCTGGAATGCCTTAGCCGTTCTTGCCGTTGCCGATCATGGTAATTTGCTGCATGCACCGGATATGTACATGGAGAAAATCGCTGTTGGCCCTGAAGCCGTTGGCTGTGTTGATATTAATGCATCTGTTTTGGACAACCTTAAAGCAGTGGCGAAGGCGAAAAACAAAGATATCCAAGATGTTGTGGCAACTGTCTTAAATCGTGAACGCCATGAACATATTATTGCTCAGCTTCGTGATGCAGGAGCGCGGATTAAATTGATCAATGACGGCGATGTCGCCGGCGCTATCAATACTGCGTTCGATAACACGGGCGTCGATATTCTGTTCGGCTCAGGCGGTGCACCAGAGGGTGTCCTTTCGGCCGTTGCGCTTAAATGTCTTGGCGGCGAGATCATGGGTAAATTATTGCCGCAAAGTGATGCGGAGCTTGAGCGCTGCATTAAGATGGGCTTGGACGTGAACCGCGTATTACGAATGGAAGACCTAGTGAAAGGCGATGACGCGATCTTTGCCGCAACAGGTGTGACAGACGGTGAACTATTACGCGGCGTGCAATTCAAAGGCTCATACGGCTCCACGCACTCCGTCGTCATGCGCGCCAAATCAGGCACCGTACGCTTCATCGAAGGACGCCACAGCCTAAAGAAAAAACCAAATTTAGTAATTAAGTAACACGTAGACAATGCAAATGATGCAAATGGTGCCTGACACCGATAACTGCACGGAGATAGTGCAAAGGGTGTCAGGCACCAATAATTTCCAATAAATAATATTTATAATTGTAGTTGATTAATTTTTTGTACAGAGGGTAAAATAGTAAGTGTTATTTCTGCCATTCTATTCATTTCTTTTCTACTTCCAATTCAATTCCTCTAATCTCTTAATTTTTATTTTACTTACAATCTCCCGCTGCCTAAAAATAAGCGGTTTGATGGAAAAATTTTAAAGTGTGGTGCACAAATGGACTTAACAATATCTAGTTTAGAAAATATGAAGCTGAAGGAACTTTATGAGCTTGCTCGCGAATTTAAAGTGACCTATTACAGCAAATTAACAAAAAAAGAATTAATTTTTGCGATTTTAAAATCTCGTGCTGAACAGCAGGGTTATTTCTTCATGGAAGGTGTTCTTGAAATCATCCAATCGGAAGGTTTCGGATTCTTGCGCCCAATCAACTATTCGCCGAGCTCAGAGGATATTTATATTTCGGCATCGCAAATCCGACGTTTCGATCTTCGTAATGGGGACAAGGTCTCTGGTAAGGTTCGTCCACCAAAGGAAAATGAACGCTATTACGGATTGTTGCACGTTGAAGCAGTAAACGGTGAAGATCCGGAATCCGCGAAGGAACGTGTCTACTTCCCAGCATTAACAGCGCTTTATCCAAATAGAATGATGAAGCTGGAAACGATGCAGAAGCATCTTTCAACGCGGATTATGGATGTCGTAGCACCGGTTGGTTTTGGCCAAAGGGGTCTGATTGTCGCACCGCCAAAGGCTGGTAAAACGATGCTGTTGAAGGAGATTGCCAACAGTATTACAACGAATCACCCTGATGTCGAGCTAATCGTGCTCCTTATCGATGAACGTCCGGAGGAGGTAACCGACATTGAGCGTTCTGTTGCTGGTGATGTTGTCAGCTCCACGTTTGATGAGGTGCCTGAAAACCATATTAAAGTGGCTGAGCTTGTGCTTGACCGAGCGATGCGCCTTGTTGAACACAAACGCGATGTCGTCATTTTGATGGACAGCATTACCCGTCTTGCGCGTGCCTATAACCTTGTGATTCCGCCAAGCGGACGGACACTTTCCGGGGGGATTGACCCGGCGGCGTTCCACCGTCCAAAGCGTTTCTTCGGTGCGGCGCGTAATATTGAAGAGGGCGGCAGCTTGACAATCCTCGCAACAGCATTGGTTGATACCGGTTCCCGGATGGACGATGTCATTTATGAGGAATTTAAAGGGACAGGTAATATGGAGCTGCATCTTGACCGCCAGCTTGCTGAGCGCCGGATTTTCCCTGCGCTTGATATTCGCCGTTCCGGCACACGTAAGGAAGAATTGCTGATTCCGAAGGATCATTTGGATAAATTATGGGCGATTCGGAAATCGATGTCAGACTCACCAGACTTTGCCGAACGCTTCTTGAAAAAATTACGTCAAACGAAGTCGAATGAGGAATTCTTTGCCCAGCTTGGGGAAGAATTGAAGTCACGGCGTTCCTAGGGGATTATTCCGGGGACTGCCCGAGTTGGGTGGGAAACTAAGGTTCCTTTTTTTAAAAAAACCAGCAAATCCCAACTTGCCAAAATAAGTTGACCTTGTTATAATGTTAGCAGTGTGTTTTAAGTATATTACTGCTTGGTTTTTGACAAGCATTTATGATAACTCTGTTTCGAATGATTCAGGGCGGAAGGAGATGAAAAGAATGAAAGCAGGAATTCATCCAAATTATAAAATGGTACAGGTGACTTGTGCTTGCGGAAATACTTTTGAAACTGGTTCAGTGAAGAAGGAAATTCGTGTTGAAACTTGTTCAGAATGTCATCCATTCTATACTGGTCGTCAAAAATTCGCTGAAGCTGGCGGACGTGTTGACCGTTTCAACAAAAAATATGGCATTAAGACTCCACAGCAACAACAATAATCGTCAAACGTACAGGCAAGAAGTAAGTCGCTTGCCTGTTTTTTATTTAATAAGATAGATCTTAAAGGGTTAGCTAGGAAGGAGATACCGTTTTATGTACTTAATGAAGCAAAGCGGATGGGTTGAGGTTATCTGCGGCAGTATGTTTTCTGGAAAGTCGGAGGAATTGATTCGCCGCGTCAGACGAGCTCAATTTGCGAAACAAAAAATAGCTGTTTTTAAGCCGAAAATTGATAATCGCTATCACGAGCAGTCTGTAGTTTCCCATAATGGATCTTCCTTTCATGCGAAGCCCATTTCCCATTCAATCGAGATTCTTCATCATGTTGAAGCGGATATGGATATTATTGCGATTGATGAAATTCAATTTTTTGATGAGGGGATTGTCCGGGTGGTTCAGCAGTTGGCGGATAGCGGGCATCGCGTGATTTGTGCCGGCCTTGATATGGATTTCCGCGGTGAGCCGTTCGGGCAAATGCCGATGTTGATGGCGATTGCTGAGTCGGTGACGAAGCTTCAGGCTGTCTGCACGGTATGCGGGTCTCCATCAAGCAGGACACAGCGCCTGATTGACGGCCGTCCGGCATCTTATCATGACCCGGTCATTCTGGTCGGCGCTTCCGAGGCCTACGAGCCCCGTTGCCGCCACCACCACGAAATCCCAAAAACCGCACCCGTCACCGTTCGATAGGTGCTGGCGTGCTTTGTAATGGTGCCTGACACCGTTAGCGGTATAAACACTGTACGAAAGCAGTTATTGGTGCCTGACACCGTTAATAATGTAAACACTGTCTTGGAGTTGGTTCTCTGGGGCAGTTTTTTTTGTGTTGGGAATGGGGTTTTGCGGGATTGTGGTGAAGGTTGGCGGAAATGAGCCTTAATTTGGCGGAATTATTCCGGAGTTTAGCGGAATTGCTGCCTATTTTGGCAGAATCATCCAATAACTGGCGGAATTCCCCTTCCAATACATGAAGTCATGGAAATATTTCTCTCGGCAAGGTCGGCCTCCTGACGGGCATGATAGTTATAGGGGGTGTAATATGCTGAAAAAGTGGATGTTTTTCTCGGTGATCTCGCTGTTCGTCCTATCCGCTAGCGGATGTCAAAATAATCGAAGTGCGGATGAGAAAGCCTACGACCTGCGTTCCGACCGCACAGCTCCTAATTACATGTCAGACCGCGGGAATGGCAAAAATATTCCCAAAAATATGACCAACGATAATCGTGGCAAGAACGAGCAGCATTATGTCGAAGATGATATTACCAATCAAAATCCGAACTTTCTTGACCTGAAGCATACGGGAAGCGGCGGCGAAGCAGGAGCCGGAAATCACGGAACTGATATCGACAAGGCTAAACAAGTGATTGCGGATACGAATGAATATGTCACTGATTCTGTCTGGATCAACGGCGATCGGATGTGGGTGTCTGTTTATAAAAAAGGGATGCTTTCTGACCAGGGGAAAGTAGCTGCCGAAGCACGCCTTCATAAGAAACTCATTCAGGCCTTGCCAAGATACAATATTGAAGTGCGGGTGAAGGAAGACCGCAGGTAGCATGCTCTGATTTTTAGAGCATGTTTTTTTTATGACAGCAGGGATTTTTTAAAAAATAAAACCCTCCAATATATCCCACAAAAAAATTCTCCTGCAATTTGGTTTTGACGCTGGTTTTCACCTATACTATAATTAGAATGTTATGGACTAAAACTTGAGGTGAATGACTGTGTTTGATCGTCTACAATCAGTGGAGGATCGCTATGAAAGGTTAAATGAACTTTTGAGCGACCCCGAAATTATTAATGATACAAAAAAACTTCGTGAATTTTCAAAAGAACAAGCTGATATACAAGAAACCGTGCAAACGTACCGCCAATATAAAGAGGCGAAAGAGCAGTTTCAGGATGCAAGGGCGATGCTTGATGAGAAGCTCGATGCTGAAATGCGTGAAATGGTGAAAGAAGAAGTCCATGAGCTGGAGGTGCAAATCGCGGATTTGGAAGAAAAGATGAAAATTCTTCTTGTTCCAAAGGATCCGAATGATGATAAAAACGTTATCTTTGAAATCCGCGGTGCGGCCGGCGGGGATGAGGCTGCTTTGTTTGCTGGTTCACTTTATCGGATGTACAGCCGCTATGCGGAGGCGCAGGGATGGAAAACAGATCTAATCGATGCAAGCCCAACTGGACTTGGCGGCTACAAGGAAATTAGTTTTATGATTAATGGTTCCGGTGCCTACTCGAAATTGAAATTTGAAAACGGGGCGCACCGGGTGCAGCGTGTTCCGGAAACGGAATCTGGCGGGCGCATTCATACGTCGACAGCAACGGTTGTTTGTTTGCCGGAAGCGGAAGAATTTGAGTATGAGATTCATGATAAGGATATCCGTTTTGATACGTTCGCTTCAAGCGGTGCGGGCGGGCAATCCGTTAACACGACGATGTCGGCCGTTCGTTTGACGCACATTCCAACAGGTATTATGGTATCGATTCAGGATGAAAAATCCCAGCATAAAAACAGGGATAAGGCGATGAAGGTATTGCGTGCGCGTGTGTATGACAAGTTCCAGCAGGAAGCGCAGGCCGAATATGATCAGGTCCGTAAATCCGCAGTTGGTACCGGTGACCGTTCGGAACGGATTCGCACGTACAACTTCCCGCAAAACCGAGTGACGGATCACCGCATTGGCTTAACGATTCAAAAACTGGATCAAATCATCGAAGGCAAGCTGGATGAAATTATTGATGCATTGGTGATGGATGACCAGGCGAGAAGACTGGAAGAGGCATCTAATGAGTAAAAAAGTATTTGAAGCTCTGAAATGGGCTTCTTCTTTTTTACTAGAGGCGAATCGGGATGAGAATGCAGGGGAACTGCTGCTGCGGCATTTCACCGGGTTGTCGCGGGCGCAGTTGTTTTCTGAGATGCGTGAGGAGTTACCGCCTGAAGTTTGGGTCGATTTTGAGCGTGCGGTATTTGAGCATGCGAAGGGTGTGCCAGTGCAGTATCTCATCGGCTCGGAGGAATTTTACGGCCGGACGTTTATCGTCAATGAAGAGGTGTTGATACCGAGGCCGGAAACGGAGGAACTAGTTGACGGTGCTCTTAGAAGGATGAAGCAGATTTTTGGAGGAGACGACCGGGATATCAAACTCGTTGACATCGGCACAGGCAGCGGTGCAATTGCCATTAGTGTAAAGCTCGAATGGGAATCAAGTATGGTGCCTGACACCAATTCCACTATTGATGTAGTAAAAAGGGTGACAGGCACCAATGCTGAACAGCCGTCGCTGACAGTGTTTGCCTCTGATATTGCGGAGGAATCTTTGAAGGTGGCGAGGGAAAACGCCCGCCGCCTTCAGGCTGAGGTTGAATTTGTCCAGGGAGATTTATTAACGCCGTTTATTGGCGGGGCGTTCGATGTCGTTATCTCGAATCCGCCGTATATTCCGCTTGGGGATCAGACGACGATGTCCGAGGTGGTGACAGAGCACGAACCGCATCGGGCTTTGTTTGCGGGCGAGGATGGACTGGATTTTTACCGTCGTTTTATGGTGGAGCTGCCAAAAGTACTTGCACCGTGCGGGCTGGTATGTTTTGAGATTGGGGCCGGTCAGGGCGAAGCGGTAGCGGAGCTTTTTCAAAAGGCATTTAAAGATGTGAAGGTTGAAATCGTGAATGATATAAATGGCAAGGATCGCATGGTGTTTGCGGAAATTGGCTTTGGGGAGTAACGACCCCGAGGCTTTTTTTGAAGGAAAGTATTAATTTTGACTTTGAGAATTGTCCAGCTCCGGCGCCCTAGCGGCTAGTGTCCTTCGCGCTCCGCCCTACGATAAGT
>NZ_AJLS01000138.1 GCF_000307875.1 Neobacillus bataviensis LMG 21833 | reverse complement strand
CGATGTTGACTTATCGTAGGGCGGAGAGCGAAGGACACTAGCCGCTAGGGTGCTGGAGCTGGACAATTCTCAAAATAGAAATATATGCTTTTCTTATCACTTCAAAAAAGGCTGCCAATACGGCAGCCTTTTTTACATGGATTCACTTTTTTGCTGATTACGAATCGGATATAGTGCTTTTTCAAGCGTAAGTAAATTCTTTTCCGTGATCTCTGCTTTTCTAGGGATCGGAGTATACAAATCATCAGGGTCATCCCATTCTTTTGGCAATGGAACTGGTGATTCCTTTTGCCACTGATTGAGCCAAGCCTCCGGTAATCTGCCATAACAATTTGAGTTTTCCGTCATCTCGAGCCAAATGAGTGCCCAAGCTCTTGGAACGACTCTCCAGATGTCGTATCCGCCCCCGCCTACAGCAATCCACTTTCCATTGCAGTATTGATGGGCAATTTGATGGGCGATTTTTGGTATTTCCCGATAGATTTTCATTGTTGCCGATAAGTGTGTTAACGGATCTAAATAATGCGAATCGGCGCCATTCTGAGTGAGGATCACATCTGGTCTAAAGAACTCAGCTACATCCTTAATGGATTGTGTGTAAGCTTGGAGCCATGACTCATCTTCAGTAAAGGCATCGACAGGGATATTAAAGGAATAGCCATAGCCTTTTCCTTGTCCTCGCTCATTAATATTTCCTGTTCCCGGGAACAAATATCTACCAGTCTCATGAATCGATAAGGTACATACATTAGGATCATCATAAAATGACCATTGAACACCATCACCGTGATGGGCATCCGTATCAACATATAACACGCGTGCATGGTATTTTTCCTGTAAATATTTAATTGCTACTGAACTATCATTATAAATGCAAAATCCGGATGCTTTGCCGCGAAAGCCGTGATGCAATCCCCCGCCAAGATGTAGAGCATGGAGAGACTGGCCTGTCATCACTTGATCAACTGCCGTTAATGTACCGCCAACCAATAAGGAACTAGCTTCATGCATATTTGGGAATATAGGGGTATCTTCTGTACCCAACCCATAGTTTTCAGCTATTTCCTGCTGAAGCTGTCCATGTCCTGCTTTTTTCACCGCTTCTATGTAACTACTGTCATGAATAAGGGATAGCTCTTCTTCAGATGCCATTTTTGGAGCGATCACATGATCAGGATCCAGTGCATTTATTTTATTTAGTAAGTCTACTGTTAGTTTAAGCCGGAATTGATTAAAGGGATGATGACTGCTGAATTTATAATTCAGCAGTTCTTCTGAAAAAACAAAGGAGCAGTTGTCACTCATAGGGAAATCCCCGGAAGGTTTGGCCATAGAACATGATGTCCCGCTTGTTTAAGTTCCTGAATAAGTGCTGTCGGATCCATTGTTTGCACCCTAATCACTAGAATTTTAAAATGATCATCCGTTTTATCGGGATAAACGAGTACACTAAGAATGTTCGCTTTCCGTTTTTTGATAACAGTAGTAATATCACTAAGTACACCGGCAAGATTTGGCACCTTAATTTCGATTTGTGAACCCGGCTGATGTGCACCCGTTAACTCAACCATTGTGCGCAGCAAATCCGTTTCGGTTACAATTCCCACCAGTTTCCGGTCATTAATGATGGGAATGCAGCTGATCTTGTGTTCATAGAAAAGCCCTGCCACCTCTTCCACAAAATCAAGCGGATGTCCTGTGATGACAGTTCGCTCCATTATTGTCTCCAGTGATTTTTTCAAATCTTCAGGATGTTCATTGGCATGAAAAATGGACGGGGTGGCTTCCCTAATTTTTGCCACTGTAACCAGCCCGACTAAATGTCCTTCAATATTAACGATTGGGATGTGACGGATTTTTCTTGCTTCCATTACATTCATGGCATCTGCAATTGTATCAGTTGGAAATAGCGTTGCTACATCAGTTTTCATAATTTCTTCTACTATCATGAGAAATCACCCTCTATCCTGAGTAATGTCAGGAAAATGTTTAATACATAAATCTGTTCATAAATCGTAAACGGTCAAACCTTTGAATGGACTCCAAATCAACTCTTTTCCCCATCCGCGCCATCAGACAATTGGCGGGATGCGAGCAAATTTCCGGGTCATCCGTGGCATACCACTCGAGTCCTCCGGCAGACATCATCTTTTCCATGACCTTGCGATAATCCCATACATTTAATTTGGTCCCTTTTAAATCCCAATGCCAATAATACTCCGTTGTGATTGTAATATAATCTTCCATCGCATCATCCATCATTGAAACGATTAAGAGGTTTTTACCAACTGAACAGCCCCGAAATTCAGGAATTACTTCAATTGCACCCAATTCGATTAAATTATCCATTTTCCCTTCTGACCAGCGTTCAAGCGGATCTGGGTAAAGATAGGTTACATAGCCTACAATCGTGTTCCGATGTCTGGCAATAATAATTCGCCCTTCCGGGAGCTCAGCAATACCAATTAAAGCATGATGCTGCTGTTCAGGCGGCCGGAATGCAACAAGATCCTCATGGAATTCATAGCCTGCTAGTTTATCTGAATTAATGGGGCCTTCAATAATAAGGGTTCCCTGAGGAGTTTTTAATTGTTTAGCGTTGTATATCTTTTTGTGTTCCATACGGTCACCTACCTGAGAGATCGTTAGTATTAATTCTATTATACATAAAATTGTTCGATAGAAAGCGATTTCACAAAATTTTCTGCTTTATATAAAGTTATATTGTTAACAAAATTTTCTTAAATATTATTTTTAAAATTGTGAATAGTTACTATTTGTACTATAATAATCTCATATTAGCCAAGAGGGGGAGATGGAAATGAAAGTGGAAGCGCTGCCAGTTGTGCAAGGGGAGCATAATCTAAGCAACTATGATGAGATGTACAAGCATTTTGACTGGAAGGAAACAGAAAAGGAATTCTCTTGGAGTGAAACAGGACTTGTTAATTTGGCCTATGAAGCCATTGACCGTCATGCGAAAACCCACCGAAAAAATAAGATTGCTCTATACTATCGTGATGGTTCAAGAAATGAGAAATATACGTTTAAGGAAATGAAAGAACTATCGAATAAGGCGGGGAATGTGTTAAAAAATTACGGGGATGTCGAAAAAGGCGATCGTGTATTTATTTTTATGCCAAGGTCTCCAGAGCTTTATTTTACTGTTTTAGGTGCGATTAAACTTGGTGCCATCGTGGGGCCATTATTTGAAGCATTTATGGAAGGGGCTGTAAGAGACCGTCTTCAAGACAGTGAAGCAAAGGTATTAGTGACAACACCTGAATTGTTGGAACGTGTACCTGTTCATGAATTACCTCATTTGAAGCATATTTTCCTTATCGGAAAAAATGTCGAAGAAAATAGCCAGTATATTGACTTTTTGGAGAAATTTGAATCAGCCAGCAAAGACCTTAAAATTGAATGGGTGGATCGCACTGACGGTCTAATCTTGCATTATACATCTGGCTCTACAGGAAAACCAAAAGGGGTACTGCACGTACATAATGCCATGATTCAACATTATCAAACAGCAAAATGGGTACTTGATTTAAAAGAGGATGACGTATACTGGTGTACAGCCGACCCAGGATGGGTTACAGGGACATCTTACGGAATTTTTGGGCCATGGTTAACGGGAACGTCCAACGTCATTATTGGCGGCCGTTTCAGCCCTGAATCATGGTACCAAATGATAGAAGATTTCGGTGTAACGGTTTGGTACAGTGCCCCTACTGCATTCCGGATGCTGATGGGTGCAGGTGATGAGCTGGTAAAGAAATTCGACCTAAGCAGCCTTCGCCATGTATTAAGTGTTGGTGAGCCGTTAAATCCGGAAGTGGTTAAATGGGGTTCAAAGGTATTTAATAAGCGCATTCATGATAACTGGTGGATGACAGAAACAGGTGCACAGCTTATTAGTAACTATCCAAGCATGACCATTAAGCCTGGTTCAATGGGGAAACCAATTCCGGGTGTAGAGGCTGCAATTGTCGATAACCAGGGGAATGAGCTGCCGCCATATCGTATGGGGAATCTTGCGATTAAAAAAGGCTGGCCTTCGATGATGCACACCATTTGGAATAATCCGGAGAAGTATGAATCCTACTTTATGCCGGGTGACTGGTACGTATCAGGGGATTCTGCGTACATGGATGAGGACGGCTATTTCTGGTTCCAAGGCAGGGTAGATGACGTCATTATGACATCAGGAGAGCGCGTTGGCCCATTTGAAGTTGAAAGCAAGCTTGTCGAGCATCCAGCAGTAGCGGAAGCAGGTGTTATTGGAAAACCAGACCCTGTTCGCGGGGAAATTATTAAAGCTTTTGTTGCACTTCGAGATGGCTATGAAGCTACTGATGAATTAAAAGAAGAAATCAGGCAGTTTGTGAAAAAGGGTCTCGCTGCTCACGCGGCTCCAAGGGAAATTGATTTCCGTGATAAGCTGCCAAAAACAAGAAGCGGTAAAATAATGAGACGTGTCTTGAAGGCATGGGAACTAAATTTACCGACAGGTGATTTATCTACTATGGAGGATTAAAAAATAGTAAAACCGCACCGAAATGTATTCGGTGCGGTTTATTATGTGTTAAGGCGTAGTTGGTGGTGCTTCTGTTGGTGGTGCTTCTGGAATTGCCCCAATCTCAACATGATTCGATGGTGCGGATTCTTTACCGGCGATATCAACGGCTGTTACGTAATAGGCACCGTTGCCAGCTGTAAAGGAAAGACTAGAGCCGTTAACAATGCTCGCTACCTTAGAGCCACCTTGATAGACTCGATAACCGACGACATCATTATCCGGTGAGGAGTTCCATGTTAAGGTATTACCGGAAACGGCAAGATTTACTCCATCCGGATTTTTCCCGTTATCAACCATTTTTGCAGTAGTGACAAGTACTTTTCCCCATCGATCCTTCTGCGGAATTAGCTGACTGTAATTTTTAAAATTCTTTCCAACCATTCTTTCAATAAAGGCCGGGTTTAATATCAGACCAAGCTGGGCAAACTCTTGTGGGGTCGAATCCAAGGCTAAATATTTTTTACCCCCAACAGTGACAAATTTACTTTCCAGCAAACTATCATCTACTTTTGAAGGAACATCATTTACATTAAAATAATCACTTTCGATTAAGCCGGCTTTCGAACATGCTGAAGATGGCAGCATTCCGGACACAACGCAATAGGAACGTTTTACAATTCCATCAGGCATTTGAAAGGATTCTTTTGGTGCCACTAAATCCGGCTTAATGCTATAAGCGGAGTTGAGTAATTCTGCCCAAAGGTTATTTGTTCTTAGGCTATAGGACAAGCCGGGAGTCTTAAGCGATTTTGGTGTATCATAGCCAGTCCAAATCCCGAAGGTAACATTAGGGTTTGTTGCAACGAACCAAGAATCAATATATTCATTCCCTGTACCAGTTTTACCGGCCCAGTCAGTCCTAAAGTTTAATTTGCTGTTCACTCCCGCGGCAGTACCACCTGTCTTAATAACATCGCGCATCATATCAAGTGTTAAATAAGCAGTTTGAGGCTTAAATACATCAACCGGTTTCACTTCGTGTTGATAAATAACCTTGCCGTCTTTATCGACAATTTTATCAATCATATACGCGTCGATAAATTTTCCGCCGTTTGCAAATGTGCTAAATGCATTGGTGTTTTCTTCAATTGTAACACCTTTTTCCAACGAGCCGATAGATGTTGCAAGGTTTTCAAAATCCGGTTTAATAAGCGAAGTAAAGCCCATCTTTTCCAGGTATTTAGCCGGTTGCTGATCAACGATATCCTTGTATAATTTAACAGCAGGAACGTTATATGATTTTGCCAAGGCATAACGTGCAGAGACAATCCCGCTATACCTTAAATCGTAGTTCCGCGGCCATGGTGTGCTTCTGCCTGGAGCCAAACTTAATGCTACGTCTGGCAGTGGTGTTCCCGGTGCGGCTTTACCTAATTCAATTGCTGGGCCGTAAACAAGCAGCGGTTTCATGGTTGAGCCGTTTTGTCTGACTGCGCTTGTTGCATGGTTGAGCTTTTGTTTATCATAATCTCTTCCGGCAACGAAGCTGATAATTTTCCCCGTCTTATTTTCAATCAGTTCTGCCCCTACTTCGACGGGCTCCATTACAGTTATCTTTTCACCAGTTTCTGGATCCTCTTTTTCCTGAGGTTTATCAGGGCCATAGTTTTTATAATTATCCTTTACCACTTGCATTGCATCATAAATATCTTTGTCAATAGTCGAATGAATCTGATAACCATTTTGATGTAAATCATGGCTGGCTAATGTTTTATATTTGTAATAAAGATTATCATCATTTTTTAAGTCTTTTTCTGTGTGCCCATCTTTTTCGGCCAGTACAGTTGTAAGAACCTCAATGGCACGCTTTTCAATTTCAAACGTAAGCCACGGATAGTTTTCAAGCGGATTCGCAACAGGAGGAGTAAAATCCTTTGTAATATCGTAAGCGGAAGCTTCCGCATATTGCTGTTGATTGATGTATCCACCATCAAACATTCTTTTCAATACTGTTTTCATGCGTGCCAGACCTGGCTCAAGGTTATTCTTCACTGTACCTTCCCTTGTAAAAGGTGTATAACCAAACGGACTTTGCGGAAGGCCGGCAATGAAAGCTGCCTGTGGCAGAGACAATTCACTGGCACTTTTACCGAAGATTCCCTTTGCTGCAGCCTGAACACCGGCAATATTCTGACCGGAAGAATTCCTCCCAAACGTTGAAACATTCAGGTAGGCTTCAAGAATTTCTTTTTTATCGAAAAATTTCTCTAGTCGAAGGGCTAGTAATATTTCATTTGCTTTCCGCTGGAATGAAACTTCGTTTGTTAAAATTTGATTTTTAATTAATTGCTGGGTTAAAGTACTCCCGCCAGATTGAACAGCGGAGTTTGTCACCTCTTGAAAGAGAGCACGGAAAACGGCTTTTGGCACAACACCCTTATGTTGATAGAAGTATTCGTCTTCTGTTGCAATAACGGCATTGGACAAATCCTTGGAAACATGATCAAGCTTTACTTCTTCGCGCACAAGGTCGGTTCTAAGCCTGCCAAGATAGACATCATTGGCAAAATATAAATCCGATGTTTCCGTGTAATTATAAATATCTTTCTTCATACTATCGTACGAACGAACGGGTTCATCCTTAACAAGTGAGGCAAAATAGCCAGCACCCACTCCTGTTGCAAAGGATCCTCCGAGGATGACGACTGTCAGCACAAGGAGAAACAGGTTCCAAAAAACCTGATAGGTGATTCGGGCACTTTTTACTGTTTTTCTATGGGTTATCAAGGTAAGTGCGGATTTTGCTTTTTCCATCCACACTTGCATTTTTTCATTCATTTAGAGCATCACCTCATTATAAAATCCCCTCCATTATAGCATACAGAAGGGTAAAAACTGACAAGCTTCTACATTTTTCTGAAATTTCCAGTTGTTATTTGACAGGACGGGTGAAATATGTTAAAAAAACAATAACAAATAAATAATTTTGAAGCTGTGATGGGAAACAACTGTAGTTCTTCTATCCCTGTTCGTAGAGAGTCAGCGGTGGTGTAAGCTGATACATATAGAAGAATGAATTACCTCCTTGAGCTTTTTCTGTGAAACCAATGGTGAGTAGCGGAAAACGGTCAAAACCGTTAATTTTTTTAAGTTGGAGGAGTTTTTTCCTCAAGCTGGGTGGTACCGCGTATTTTACGTCCCTGCATATTTGCAGGGGCGTTTTTATTTTTTAAACGGAGGGATTTTAAATGAATTTATTAGAGGATTTAACATGGAGAGGGATTATTTACCAACAGTCAGATGAAGAAGGACTAAAAGATGTATTAAGCAAGGAAAGTATTTCACTTTATTGTGGGGTAGACCCAACTGCAAATAGCCTGCATATTGGGCACTTAGTTGCGTTTCTAACACTGAGAAGATTTCAGCAGCATGGCCATCGTCCTATCGTGTTGGTTGGCGGTGCTACAGGGATGATTGGTGATCCAAGTTTCAAAAGTGAAGAACGGAAACTTTTAACATTGGAAACCGTACAAGAAAATGTAGCAGGTATTAAAAAACAGCTAGAGGAAATCTTTGATTTTGAAGGTGAAAGTGGTGCTATTATGGTGAATAACTATGATTGGACCAGCGCTATGGATATTGTTTCGTTTTTACGTGATATCGGCAAGCATATCGGGGTTAATTACATGCTGGCAAAGGATACCATTGCTTCACGTCTAGAAACAGGTATCTCTTTTACTGAATTCACGTACACCATATTACAAGCAATGGATTTCAACCATTTGTATGAGCATAATAATTGTAAATTGCAAATTGGCGGCAGTGATCAGTGGGGCAACATTACCTCCGGTTTGGAATTAATTAGGAAAATGCAGCCAGAGGGTGCTAAGGCATTTGGTTTAACGATTCCGCTTGTTACGAAAGCAGATGGGACAAAGTTTGGAAAGACTGAAAGCGGCGCTGTTTGGCTTGACCCGGAGAAGACAACTCCATACGAGTTCTACCAATTCTGGATTAACGCTGCTGATGCCGATGTTGTCAAATACCTTAAATTCTTCACCTTCCTAACACATGAAGAAATTGAGCAATTGGATAGATCTGTTGAGGCAGAACCGCATCTTCGTAAAGCGCAAAAGGCATTAGCAGAAGAGATGACTCATCTCATCCACGGTGAGGAAGCATTGCAGCAAGCGATTAAAATTTCGCAAGCTTTGTTTAGCGGGGATGTGAAAAATTTATCCGCTGCGGAAATAAAACAAGGATTTAAGGATGTTCCTTCTTTTGATGCACGCGATTCCGAAGGGAACCTTGTTGATTTGCTTGTAGCGGCAAAGATCTCTCCTTCAAAGCGCCAGGCACGTGAGGATATTACAAATGGTGCTGTTACGATAAACGGAGAGAAAATAACAGATACAAATTATGTCCTTAATGAAAATGATCGGATAGAAGGGCAATTTACGATTATTAGAAGAGGGAAAAAGAAGTACACGTTAATTAAATATTAACTGAGTTTGGGCCCTTTGGATTTCCAGGGTCCTCTTTTGTTGTATGAAAGACATGGTATGTTTTAAAAGCCTCCCTCAAAATAAGAAATGTAATGCCTTTTCGAAAGCGATGACCGATTCCTCTTCCAGCGCTTTATAGGAGTGCCCGTAAATGCCCAGAATCATTTGCTGAGTGTTTCCCAATCGTTCTGCAATGACTTTTACAGGTATCCGCTGGCCAATCAAGATGGGGGCAAGCGTATATAAAATAGGCTCTTAAATCAGTAACAACCACCTAAAAAGAATCATATTTTGTTGAAGAGAGTAAACGTATTTTCTGATGGTTTCATCTCATAAAACCCACAAATTCATTTCACTTTATTCTCAAGTCAGGAGATGGATTTCCCTGATTATTAAATATAAAGGGGAGGAAGAAATGCATAATTTTCAAAATGATCTTCAAGGTTTGGGAATGGATCATTACCAAGTTGGTCAATTAATTCCTATGGATCCTCAGAGCCAAGATCTGCGTGTGTTTGGTATGCGCTGTGGAGGCTTCGGTCGCTGTGGAGGATTTGGTCGCTGCGGAGGATTTGGTCGTTGCGGAGGATTTGGTTGTGGCGGTTTTGGCGGTTGTGGAGGCTGTGGCGGCTGTGGCGGTTGCTTTGGTTTTAGCTGTTTCGGTATCGGTTTCAGCTGTTTCGGTATCGGTTTTATTTAGTTGTTTTGGAGTCTCAGAAAAAAATAGTTATGTTAGAAAAGAAGTGCCCCCTGCATGGACATGTGCCGCAGGAGGCACTTCTTTTTTGGTTAATCATAATGGACAAATAAAAGAACATAAAATAATAGTGCATAATTAGGACTAATTTGATTTAAGGAGGAGCGAATGACAAAACTTAACTCGTCCACACGTTTGAAGGTCAAAAGGGATTCATTTTATCTACCAGATCCAAAGGGTGGTGTGTATTTTAGAAATAACTTAAGTTCATTCCGAATGGAAGGAAATACGATTTACCAATGGATTGAAAAATTAGTGCCAATGTTTAACGGGGAGCAATCATTGGGAGATTTAACAGAGGGATTAACGGCGCCATATCGCAACAGGGTATATGAGATAGGAGAAACCTTGTACAAGAACGGCTTTGTTCGAGATGTCAGCCAAGATAGGACACATGATTTAAACCCAAAAGTCCTAGAAAAGTATGCTTCACAAATTGAATTTATCGAGAATTTTGTAGATTCTGGTGCGTGCCGTTTTCAAGAATACCGTCAAGCTAAAGTTCTGGCTATCGGTTCTGGATCCTTTATGGTTTCATTGGCTGCTGCATTAATTGAATCGGGTCTTCCCAAATTTTATTTCATGTTGACCGATTCAGTACCTACAAATCAATTGCGGATAAATGAGTTAGTACGCGATGCCTACATTGCTGACCCTGAAGTGGAGGCCCTGCAGGTACCATTTGAAAAAAGGGACGGAAGGAGTTTTTGGCAAGAAGCTTTGCATCCATATGATTGGATTCTATATGTCTCTCAGGATGGAAATGTAAAAGAACTAAAGGATCTGAATATGGCTTGCAAAGAGAAAAGGAAAGGGTTTTTTCCTGCCATATGTTTAGACCAAGTGGGGCTTGCTGGTCCATTGGTTCATCCGGAATCAGAGGGATGCTGGGAGTCAGCATGGCGCCGAACCCATCAATCTTCATTGCAAGTAGATCGGCAGCCGCAATCTTTCTCTACAACTGCCGGAGCCATTCTTGCCAATGTTACCGTATTCGAATTTTTTAAGAAGGCTACAGGAATTGCAGGGTCAAATCAGAGTAACCAAATTTACAAACTTGATCTTGAAACGCTGGAAGGAGACTGGATTTCATTCATCACACATCCATTGGTTACAAATAAAAGTGTCTCGTCAAGACTGGTGGAAGATTTTGATGTAAGGATAAAGCAAGAAAAGAGTAAAAACGAACCTTCGAATAACCTCTTGGAATATTTCAGTTTATTAACTTCGGAAGAAACAGGAATTTTCCATACCTGGGAGGAGCGAAACTTGAAACAGCTTCCACTTTCGCAGTGCTATGTTCAAGCGGCTAATCCAGTGTCAGAGGGACCAGCAGACCTTCTGCCAGAAATTGTCTGTTCGGGTTTTACACATGAGGAGGCAAAGAGGGAAGCGGGACTGACTGGGATTGAAATGTATGCTTCACAAATGTTCAAGGAATGTGGTGATCAAAAAGATAAGGCTGGTGAAAACATACCAGGGGGTTCAATCGGCATTGGGGCAGGGGAGACAGTTGAAGAGGCAGTTTGTCGCGGCTTGCAAGCCTATTTAGAGAAAGAATTGAGAAATAAAAAGGACGATCTACTGAATCCTGTTTTTCGCGTTCAACTGGGAGAAATTGAAGATCAACGCTGCAGATTTTATTTAAATGCCCTGACTTCCTTAAATGGTGCACCGACCATCGGTTTAGAAAATGAAATACTAGGCTTCCCAGTAATATGGGTAAAGTCGCAGGGACGGCGGTACACTAGTACCGGGTTAAATACAACCTTGGCTTTACGGAGTGCATTACAACAAGCGCTTTTGGATAAACAAAATCAGGTGCATGCAACCGAAAGGATATCGGAGTCAGCTGTTTTTTTGAAAGAAAAGGAATTTAAACTCGGAATCCCTTCTTGTGAAGAAATAACACAATTGGAGCTATTACAATCTTCCATTCAGGTTTTGAACCAAAACAGCAAACGCCTATTCGTTTATGATCTTGCGTTCGAACCTTTTTTAAAACAGGAATTGGCAGGGGTGTATGGTGTGAAGGTTCGAGAGGAGGAATCCTAGTGGCCGCCCATATTCTCATTGACGGAGAGGGTTTATTAGCGGATTATGTCTTTGATCAATTGTCCGGCAATTATCTCGTAAGGCGTCAAAGCCTATTAGAAGAGGTTACCGAAGAAACAGAAATAGCTCTGGTGTTGCACGATGCCTGGAATCCAGCCATTCATCAAAAAGCGGAGGAAAAATACAGGAACACAGGTATTCCATGGCTGCGAGGTTTCGTTTCATTTGGGGAGGGAATTATTGGTCCTTTAGTTCGCCCTGATACACCGGGATGTTCTTGCTGCGCTGACATACGGCGCTTGATAGCTGGATCCGATCGGAAAGAAATGTGGCAGCTACAGCTAAGGATGGCAGCAGTTGAAGGTGTAATCCAAGATGCTTGGGCATCAAGAACAGGACTATCACAAATGGCAGCATTGATATGTAACGAAGTGGAGAGTGTTCTTAAAAGAGAACCCAGCAATTTAGAAGAAAGAGTGTTCATTATGAACCTGAGAACGTTAACGAATGCTAGTCACCTTTTCTTACCTAATCCCTTGTGCCCGATTTGCAGGCCAATACCTGATGATACACCAGAATTAGCCCAAATTAGGTTAGAATCTAGCCCTAAACTTAATGGTCAAGGTTATCGCTCCCGTTCGATGGATGAATTTAAAACAGTACTAGTTAAAGACTATCTGGATTACCGTACTGGTGTCATGAATGGAAAAATCCAAGATTTCACACTGCCATTTGCTGATGTTTTAGTGAACATGCCGTTATTTGAAGCGGACGAGGGAGTCGCTGGCCGGTCTAATTCTTATGAAATGAGTGAGCTAACTGCGATTTTAGAGGGGTTGGAACGATATTGCGGGATCGAGCCTCGAGGCAAAAGGACGGTAGTTCGTGATAGTTATCATAATTTACAGCAAAATGCACTAAACCCTGAAAGAGTAGGTTTGCATGAAAAGGAACAATATACAAAGCCTCAATTTCCGTTTAAACCGTTTCATCCTGATGAGCCAATGAATTGGGTCTGGGGCTATTCGTTTTTACAAGAACGTCCTATACTAGTTCCGGAGTTACTCGCCTATTACAGTTTGGGCCAGGGGGAGGGCTTTGTTTATGAAACCTCCAATGGATGTGCATTAGGGGGTAGTTTAGAAGAAGCTATTTTCCATGCCATTATGGAGGTTGTCGAGCGAGATTCATTCTTGTTAACCTGGTATGCAAAACTCCCCCTGCCGCGTCTTGACCTTAGTTCAGCTAACGATAAAGAATTACAGCTGATGGTCGAACGTTTACGTGAGGTGGCGGGATATGACCTTCATTTTTTCAATTCGACGATGGAACATGGAATTCCAAGCGTGTGGGCAGTAGCCAAAAACAGAAGATCCAAGGGTGTAAACCTCATTTGTGCAGCTGGAGCTAACCCGGATCCTGTAAGGGCTGTAAAAAGCGCAATTTACGAGCTTGCGGGAATGATGGTGCATGACGAAAAATTGGAGGCAAACGAGCAGAAATATCAACATATGTTACAGAATCCGTTCGCAGTACGTACGATGGAGGACCATGGTTTGCTCTACGGGCTGCGGGAAGCAGAGGAACGGCTGAATTTTTTACTGGATGATCAACGTCCATTACGTACGTTTGCAGAACAATTCAAGGAGCCGCCCGCAAATATTGATTTGAAGGAAGATCTTCTGGATATTCTTCAGAGGTTCCAACGGTTAGATCTTGAGGTCATTGTGGTGGACCAAACGACACCGATAACCAAACGGAATGGATTATTCTGTGTGAAAGTATTGATACCTGGTATGTTACCGATGACATTCGGACATCACCTGACCCGTGTAAAAGGGCTGGAGAGGGTCCTTAGAGTGCCAATGAAACTTGGATTTATGAAACAGCCAATATCGTATGAACAGCTAAATCCCGATCCCCACCCATTCCCATAATTGAAAAGTAGGAGGTTTCAGATTGGAGCTAGAAACATTTATACATCACCTTCACTTTGATACGGAAAAAGTTGCTCCTCCAGATTGGCAAGTGGATTGGGAGAATGCACCACTTCCCTATAAACTGTACCGGGGCTTGCCAGAGATTCCGCTGAACGCAGATGTACCGTTAACACTCAGCGGACGGGAAGCTAAGACAGAACCTAGCCGGGAGGAGCTAGGTCATTTCTTATGGTATGTATACGGCCTTACTCAATACTCGCAAATCGCTTTAATCGAGGACACCGAGGAAAAAGGTGCTGTGAGCTATGCCCAGTTATTACGCAGATTTGTACCTTCTGGCGGAGCATTATATCCCAATGAATTATATGTGTATGTGAAGCTGAAGGACACACCAATGGGAATTTACCATTATGATGCGGCTCACCATCGCCTCCTCTTGCTGCGAGAAGGAAATTACGATTCATACTTATCAAGAAGTCTTGGAAATAGCTGTGATCTTTCTGACTGTTTCTGTACTGTTTTTGTCTCGACGCTATTTTGGAAAAATTTTTATAAATACAATAATTTTTCCTACAGGCTCCAAGGGTTAGATGCAGGTGTGTTAATTGGGCAATCTTTAGAAGTGGCCAAACGAATAGGGTTTTCAACTCGGGTATGCTACCAATTTCTTGATAGGTCTATTAATCATTTGCTTGGGCTGTCTGATCAGGATGAAAGTGTATATGCGGTTATTCCTTTATCTGTTAATCAAAACGTCAATAGTGTACGCAACAATCATAATAGAGTGGAAATTGTTTCTGCCACTGAATTGTGCCGGGAAGTGCCACTGTTGGAGCATGTTTCCTACAACCGTTCAAAAAGGGTTATAGATTATCCTAGCTTGAGAAAATTTAATGAAGCATCAATGTTTGATACAACAGAGTCGTTTGTGAAGATAAAGAAAGATAGTAGTGTGAAACTTTCCTTAGATTCGGAAATGATCTTCCTTCCCTTTGCTGAGCACTTTTCATACGATCTTGCATCCGTTTTTAGAGAGCGGCATTCTCCTGATATTGATTTTTTGATGGGGCAAGTCAGTCAAACGCAGCTATCCACTTTGTTAAAAGAGACATTTTCCTCCTTGTATCAAAATGACCTTGATGGTACACATGGGAATGTGGAGAGTCGTGTTGCTTTATATGGCAGTTTTTACAACGTGGAAGGAGTTCCAAATGGTGCCTATTCTTATGACAATGCCACTCATGCACTTCGAAGAATAACACAGGGGGATTTTCGAGAGTTTTTACAAAATGGATTAACAATGCCCAATGTAAATCTGTTTCAAGTTCCGCTCTGTCTGCATGTTGTTGGAGACAGGGAACACCTCAAAAAGGAATTGGGATATAGAGGATACCGCATTCAACAAATGGAAGCGGGCATACTCTTGCAACGATTGCTCTTGGTATCGTGTGCTTTAGGAATGGGAGGGCACCCGCTATTAGGATTTGACGCGAACCGATGTGATGGACTTTATGGGATCGATTCGAAAGAAAAAACAAGCCTAATCCAAATCCCGGTCGGTCCATACCGTCCCCGCGCCTGGTTAAAAGGGAGTTTGATTAGCTAGGAGAGACAAGTGTAAAGCATACGGTAAAAAAATGGCACTCCCAGTGTTCTTTTAGATTATACTTCTTTGGAGGAGAATACAAAATTCTACTAAGCAGAGTAAAAATAAAAAACCCTAGAACCATTGATTTAACAAGGTTTCTAGGGTTTTTGTGATTGCTATTTAATAAGCAAATCAATTAACGTGAGTAGAACTCAACGATGAATGTTTCGTTAATTTCAGCAGCAAGTTCAGAACGCTCTGGTAAGCGAGTGAATGTGCCTTCTAATTTGTCTGCATCAAAAGTTAAGTAATCAGGAATGAAGTTTGTAACTTCGATTGCTTCTTTGATGACGTCAAGGTTACGTGATTTTTCACGAACGCTGATTGTTTGACCAGGAGCTACACGGTATGATGGGATATCTACGCGAGAACCATCAACCATAATGTGTCCGTGGTTAACTAATTGACGTGCTGCACGACGAGTGCGAGCAAGACCTAAACGGTAAACTAGGTTGTCAAGGCGTGATTCAAGAAGAATCATGAAGTTTTCGCCGTGAACGCCGCTCATTTTGCCAGCTTTAACGAAAAGATTGCGGAATTGACGCTCAGTTACTCCATACATATGACGAAGCTTTTGCTTCTCTTGTAATTGCAATCCGTATTCAGAAAGCTTTTTGCGTTGGTTTGGACCATGTTGTCCAGGAGCGTAAGGACGCTTTTCTAATTCTTTACCTGTGCCGCTTAGAGAGATTCCAAGACGACGGGATATTTTCCAGCTAGAGCCAGTATAACGAGCCATGAATGACTCCTCCTTCGTGTTTTTATTTTGGTAAAATAAAAACCGTTAAGAAACACAATAACAGTCATTTTGTTTTCATGCACCATCGCCCTAGCAGCGGAGGGTTACTCGATGCACCATCACAAAGGTGTGAGGAACAAAATGAAACAATTAAGTTTATTCTTATAGGCTGCAATATTTTACACAAAGAGTATTATATAACTTTAATTCCTTTTCAGTCAAGTTTATTTTTATGAAGAAATATTATATTTGGAAAATAGTTTTTAAAAAATTAATAAATTATTCAAAAAAACATTACAAAAGTATCCCAATATTAACTATAATTAGGTTACAATGTATATATCTGGAATTCAAAATGGGTGAGATTTGAATGTTTGATTTTGAAGGAGATTTACTATTAGATGATGGGAAATATAAAAAATTATTTCAAATAGCTGAAAAGCTTCATTCAACCCTTAATATAGATGTCTTATTAGGGGAAATATTCATTGCATTAAAAGATATTTATCCAAACTTTTCATATCATTTACTTCTTTCAATGGATACGCATAGTCATAGCGACCTTCCGATTATTGACCTTGAATACGATAATGATAATATTGCCGCCATTCAGGCCTTTGAATCTGGTAATGTTCAATTCGAGAATACTCAAATGGGACATGCCATCCTTTATGCACCTCTAAAAGGGAAGCGGGAGATCTTTGGGGTATTACAGGTGATTGCACCGGATACGAAAGAATTTCCAATAAATGAAGTAGAGTTTATTACTTTATTTTCAGGCTGTGCGGGAGGAGCATTGGAAAATGCCCAGTTATATCAACAATCACTACGAACTATTTCTGACCTGAAATTAATTAATGAAACCTCACACCAACTCAATTCTAACCGGCCGCTGGCTGAGACTTTCGAATTTATGTCAACACAAATTAAGGCATCTTTTGAAGCGAATGAGGTAGGTTTTTTTCTATTTTCCCATCAACTAACAAAAGCAAAGGTACTTCCGGGATCCACTCCTTACTTTTTCACAAGGCAGGCCCGCATCTACGTTGACTACATAAAAGAAAAATTACTAAAGGAAAACGAACCGCTTTTTATAGGGGATTTTACTCTTTCTGATAAAAATCATGGAACAAGCTTTCATTCCATTATGGCTGTGCCGGTTGTTGTCAGCGAAAAATTAAGAGGCTTTTGCATGATCATGCATCGATGCCCATATTTCTTTTCCTTTGAGTCCTTTACGCTCCTCCAATCACTGGTACATCATTCATCATTGGCGTTAACGAACTCCATGTTAAGAGAAGAATTGAAAGTATTGGTTACGACTGATCATCTGACAAAGCTTCATTCGCGAAAGTTTTTGGATGAAAAAATACAGTCCTCCATGAAGAATGATGGGGAAGGGACTTTTATTCTACTTGATATTGATAATTTTAAAGAAATAAATGATACATATGGACATCAAATTGGTGATGAAGTGTTAATTCAGGTCGCCAATCTTATTAGAGGAAACATGCGTGAACATGATATTGGCGCTCGTTGGGGGGGGGAGGAACTCGCCATCTATCTCCCTAAAGTTCCGCTAGAAACAGGAGCGGCAATAGCCAGTCGGTTAGTAAAAAAGGTAGCAGAAAGTTCTGAGCCTCATATTACAGTGTCGTGTGGTATTTCCTACTGGAATAAAGAAAGTCAGGATTCTTATCAATACTTATTTAAAAGGGCAGATGAGGCGTTATATACGGCAAAAGAGACTGGAAAGAACAAAGTAGTGATTCAGGGGCGATCATAGTAGGGTAAAGTAGATTTGGAACAGGCATTTCAGAAAATTTGAAAAACTCGCCGGCATGAGCTGCACGGCGAGTTTTTTTATATATGCCTCATTAATACGTCAACAAATTCTTCTAGTTTTTCTTGGTCTAGCCCATCAAAGCGATCAGTTTCAGGAGAATCAATATCTAATACCCCAATTAATTGATCCCCTTTAAGAAGGGGAATGACAATTTCCGATTGCGATGCGGAATCGCAAGCAATATGGCCGGGAAATTGATTAACATCCTTCACACGGATAGTTTCCTTTTTCAAGGCTGCCGTACCGCAAACTCCTTTGCCAAGTGGAATCCGGATACAGGCTGGTAACCCTTGAAATGGCCCCAGCACGAGTTCCCCATTGGTGTCCATTAGGTAAAATCCAACCCAGTTGACACGGTCAAGAAATTGGTTTAATAGGGCAGAGGCATTACTAAGATTAGCTATTTGATTTGGCTCATCATGAAGCAGAGCATGCAGCTGCTTTTTAACTAGTTCATAATTTTCTTCACGATTGCCGGTGTACATTTCGACGTTAAACAAGTTATTTCACCTTTTTCTATTAAGATTTACTATTTATTTTATCAAAATTAAAAGAAAAAGAGCAGACTTTGTCGATATTTTCATAAAGGAATCCAGTGTGACATCAAGAATCATTATGTAAGGGGATCCTGAAGGGGGAGAAGGAATGAAGAAAAATGCAAAAGATGCGATTGTGAAGGCTGCTATATCGTTGTTTAATACAAATGGGTATGCGGGAACGTCAATCAGGGATATTGCTAGTCTTGCAAAAGTTAATACGGCAGCGATAGCATATCACTTCCATAATAAACCAGGCCTCTTAGAATATTGCTTTACGCATTTTTTTGAACAGTACATGAGTAAAATTGAGGAAGCATATGCATCGATTGACCGCGGGGCTAAGGAGTGCTTAAAGAGAATTGCAGCAGACCTGCTCCACTTTCAATCTGAAAATAATCATCTTACTAGTTTTATTTATCGAGAAATGTCCATGGATTCGCAAGTGGTAAGAGAAATCATGTCAACCTATTCACTTAAAGAAAAATATTACTTCCAGCAGATTTTTGAAAGAGGCTTTGAATGGAATGAATTTCGGCCCCATTCGATTCCTTATTTAATCATCCAACTAAAAAGTTTATTGATGATGCCCTATATGAATACTCACTATATGCGAGAGGTATTGTATATCTTTCCAAATGAACCGTTTTTTGAACAAAAATATTTAAAGGATATTCATTTTTGGATTGATAAAACATTATGTTCGGATATTCCCATAAAAAAGGGTGCAGTCATAAAATAGCGGAAATCGCTATTTTTTTTCTTTTTACAAAAAAATTGAAAATTATAGTCAAAAATTGTCGTTTACATGGTATCATAAAAGCATTGAATAGAATAGGAAGAGTTTTTTTATATAGATGTGTTATGTAGAATTACGTGTTTCGAATTAGGAGGCTTACTTGTGAAATATTTCATTGGACTTTTCATCCTATTACTGGCCTTATTTGTAATAGGATATTTAATAAAGAAAAAGTATTTTAAAGAAATGGATCGATTGGAAGCATGGAAAATTGATTTATTAAATCGACCAATTCCGGATGAAATGTCCAAGGTAAAACAGTTAAACATGACAGGACAAACGGAAGAGCTTTTCGAAGGCTGGCGGAGCGAGTGGGATGATGTCGTAACAGTAAAGCTTCCTAACTTAGAGGAAATGCTGTTTGATGCGGAAGAGTACATAGACAAGTACCGATTCAAAAAAGCCAAAGAGGTTCAACAAGCAATTGATTCAAGATTGCAAGAAACCGAAAATCAGATAAAAAAGATTTTGGAAGAGTTGCATGAGCTTGTCGGCAGTGAAGAAAAAAACAGAGTTGAAATTGAGGAGTTAAAAGAGTTATATCGAGAAGCGAAGAAAACGCTGCTCGCCCACCGGCACAGCTTTGGGATTGCTGAAAAGCACTTAGAATTGAAGCTTAATGATACAGCGCAAAAATTTCAGGAATTTGATGAAAAAACGGAACTTGGCAATTACCTTGAGGCTAGAGAAGTAGTCTTACAGATGCAAGGACAGCTTGGAACCATTAAACGGCATATGGATGTCATTCCACAGCTGCTAATTGAGTGCCAATCACTGCTTCCAAACCAGCTTTCCGATTGTTTAGAAGGACAAAGGGAAATGACTGAACAGGACTATTATCTAGAACATATTAATGTCGTGCAGGAAATTAAGCGCCTGGAGGAAAAACTAGCTGAAAACCTGGCATTAATTGAAGCAACTGAAATTGATAAAGCTGAAGAAGGCGTAAAAGAAGTAAAAGATCGTATCGATATCCTCTTTGATCTTTTAGAAAAGGAAGTTCACGCCAAGCATTACGTCCAAAAAAATGAAAAGGCAGCCTATGAACTTCTGGCAACGGCACAAAGAGAAAATAATGCTCTTTCCAATGAGGTGCAGCAGGTTCAGCAAAGTTACCAAGTATCTGAAAGCGATCTTGAAACACAAAGGAATCTTGAAAAGGAACTTGCAAACGTTTATAAGCACTATGAAATTTTAGTTGAAAAGTTAAAGCTAAACGGAACAGCACAAACGGTGCTCAGTGAAGAATTAAGTGATATTAAAGATCAACTCGATATCATCCTTGAAGAGCAGCAGTTATTTGCTGTTAAACTCCAGGCACTTAGGAAAGATGAACTTGAAGCAAGAGAAAAAATCATGGAATTAACGAAAATGGTTGGCGATACTGTACGCCTCGTGAAGAAAAATAATGTTCCGGGAGTGCCGGCAGACTATCATTATTTATTCGAAGACACAAACGAGAGTATTCAAAACGTTCGTTACCAGCTTGATGAAAAGCCGCTTAATATTTCTGCTCTTAATCAGTATTTAGAGGTTGCCGTTTTAACAGTTGAGAAACTTGTTAATACAACCTATGAATTAATTGAAAATGTGACGTTGGCTGAGAGAGCAATTCAGTACGGAAATCGCTATAGAAGTCATTATCCATCAATTTCTAAGGGGTTAACGGATGCAGAAATGGCATTCAGACAATACGATTATCAAGAGGCATTAGAGCAGGTTGCGGCATCGCTTGAAGGAATTGACCCTGAGGCCTTGAAAAAAATAAAGGCAACAATTGTTAACGAATAGATTTTTGAACCGATTCGACCTCCCAATGGTCAAATCGGTTTTTCTTTTTAAATTTATGATCTTTATGATAAGATTTACATTTGTACGGAGGAGATTAAGATGATTTATTTTGATAATAGTGCAACAACAAGACCATATAAAGAAGCATTAGATTCCTTTCTAACGGTTTCAAGTGAATATTTTGGCAATCCATCCTCACTTCATAGTATGGGGGGGCAGGCTGAGAAACTCTTATCACAGGCGAGGGAACAGGTGGCAAAACTTTTAAAGGTAAAAGCTGCGGAGATTTATTTTACCTCCGGTGGGACTGAAAGTAACAATATCGCCATAAAAGGTGCGGTAATAATGAACCGGAATAAAGGGCGCCATATCATAACCTCTAGTGTAGAGCATGCATCAGTACATGCTGCAATGGAGCAGCTTGGGCAAGAAGGCTTCGAAATCACCTATCTGCCGGTAAACGAAAATGGCAGAATTCGTGTCGAGGATGTCGAAAAAGCAATTCGGAAAGATACTATTTTAATTTCCATCATGCAGGTCAACAATGAGGTGGGGACTGTTCAGCCAATTAAAGAAATTGGCGAAATGCTCAAAAATCATCCCGCAATCTTATTTCATGTTGATACAGTTCAGGGGATCGGAAAAGTTCCTCTGTCACTATATAACAGCAATGTAGATCTTTGCTCCCTTTCTGCACATAAATTCCACGGTTTAAAAGGGACAGGTGCCCTATTTATTCGTGAAGGGGCAAGACTTGCTCCGTTATTTTCAGGAGGTAATCAAGAGCGGATGATGCGCAGCGGCACGGAAAATGTCGCCGGTGCTGTGGCGATGGCAAAAGCCCTACGAATGACAATGGATAAAAGTGATAGCGGGACCCGGCGAATGAAAAAAATTCAGACAATCCTAAGAACAGGGCTTCGCGAAATAGAAGGCGTAGTCATCCATACACCAATCGAAAATTCAGCGCCTCATATTGTTAATTTTTCCCTTAACGGTATGAAATCAGAAGTTTTTATCCATGCTCTTGAGCAGCAGGGAGTTTTCGTTTCAACGACTAGCGCCTGTTCCTCCAAAAGGAAATCACCAAGTAAAACCTTACTTGCTATGGGCATTCCCGAAAGCTTAGCTGAAAGTGCTATAAGAATTAGCCTTTCCTTTGAAAATACGGAAGAGGAAGCAAAAACCGCTATCTTAGCTATGAAAAATACAGCAAACCAATTACGAAAGGTTATGAATTAAATGAAATATGATCGTATACTCATCCGCTATGGAGAAATTTCAACAAAGGGACGAAACCGCAATAAATTTGTCGATAAGCTAAGAAAGAGTGTCAGGATTGCCCTCGCCCCCTTTCCAAATATAAAAATTGAATCAAGTCGCGATCGAATGTATGTGTTATTAAATGGTGAAGATGGAATAGAAATCATCGAAAAATTAAAGAATATATTTGGGATTCAATCCTTCAGTCCGGCCATTAAGGTGGATAGAGATGTTGAAGTATTAAAACAGGCATCACTAGATTTAGTTTCGTCTCTTTACAAGGAAGGTCAGACTTTCAAAGTCACGCCTAAACGGTCGGATAAAACGTATGAGTTGAATTCAGATGGAATCAATCAGACAATTGGCGGCCATTTGCTGCAATCCATTCCGGGACTCAAAGTGGATGTAAAAAAACCAGATATTAATTTGCGAATTGAGGTCAGAAAAGAAGCTATTTATCTATCCTGCGAAACAATCCAAGGTGCTGGCGGCCTTCCGATGGGTTCTAGCGGCAAGGCGATGCTCATGTTATCTGGCGGGATTGACAGTCCTGTTGCCGGCTATTTAGCAATGAAGCGGGGATTAGAAATTGAAGCAGTCCATTTTTTTAGTCCACCATTCACAAGTGAGCGTTCTAAGGAAAAAGTGATTGATTTATCGCGGAAGCTGGCTGAGATTTACGGTGCCATTACACTAATTATTGTGCCCTTTACTGCTGTTCAACAGGCGATTCGCGAGCAAATTCCAGAAAATTACTCAATGACAACGACAAGAAGAATGATGCTGCGGATTACAGATGGAATTAGACAAAAGAGGGAAGGTCTAGCTATCGTTACCGGTGAAAGCCTTGGACAAGTAGCCAGCCAAACAGTAGAAAGTATGTTTGCGATTAATGAAGTGACAAATACACCTATATTACGACCTTTGATTACGATGGATAAAACGGATATCATTAAACTTGCTCAAGATATTGATACACTGGAAATTTCCAACAGACCGTTTGAAGATTGCTGCACGATTTTTGTGCCATCCTCACCGAAAACAAAGCCGAAAAAGGAAAAAGTACAGCATTTTGAAAGCTTTTTTGATTTTGAACCGTTGATTCAGGAAGCAGTCAATGAAGTTGAGACTATTATCGTTAAACCTGCGGATGATCAGCAATCTGAATTTAAATCATTATTTTAAAGGTAAAATATGAACATCTTGTGAACAATTACCAACTAGATTATAGAATGAAGCTAATTAGTTTTACACATTCTATACTCACAAGGAGGTGATATCACATGGCAAGCAACAATTCAAATCAATTATTAGTTCCTGGTGTTGAACAAGCTCTTGACCAAATGAAATTTGAAATTGCGAACGAGTTTGGTGTAAATCTTGGAGCAGAAACTACTTCACGTGCTAACGGTTCCGTTGGTGGTGAAATCACAAAACGTCTAGTAGCAATGGCTGAACAACAATTAGGCGGCGGATTTTCTCGTTAATCAAAAATAAATACAATGGCTACAGAGAGTGTGGAGGATAACTCCCGCTCTCTTTTTTATTTTCACTTTTAGATAAAAAGTATATAATTAGTATCAGGTACTAGGAGTAAATAAAAATTAATTAATATATCCAAATCTTTATTTATTTCTGTATAATTATTATATAAGAAAATTATTTTAGGAGGAGAAGTCATGAAGAGGGAAGATCTAATTGCACCAGAACAGTATAACCTTGTTTCAGAAATGGAGCGTTTTGCTACAGAACCGCAAAGAATCGCTTTAAAGTGGGAAAATGATTTAGGAGAAACAAAGCAAGCTACATATGAGCAATTAATGAAACAAGTGAACCAAGCGGCGAATGTGTTTACCCAGAATGGTTTAACGAAAGGTGACGTTGTTCTCGTTATTGTCCCTCGTCTGATTGAAGCATACGTTGTTTATTTAGCAGCATTAAAAGCGGGGATGGTAGTAATTCCTAGCTCTGAAATGCTTCGGGAAAAAGATTTGCAATACAGAGTTTCACACGGTGATGTCAAGGCGATTATCAGTTATTACCCTTATGTCGATCAATTTGAACAAATTACCGAAACACAACCGCTTGTGAAATTCACACTAGGTGCAAAGGAAGATGGCTGGATTCATCTGGATGCTGAAATGGAAAAAGCGAGTGATGAATTTGCGATTGCCGAAACTCTTCGGGACGATATGGCCTTTTTATCCTATACATCCGGAACAACTGGAAATCCAAAAGGTGTGGTCCACACACACGGCTGGGCATTTGCTCACTTAAAAACAGCAGCATCCAAGTGGCTTTGTATTGAAGATGGCGATACCGTTTGGGCAACAGCTGGCCCAGGCTGGCAAAAATGGATTTGGAGCCCGTTCCTTTCTGTTCTTGGTTCAGGAGGCACCGGTTTAGTGTATAACGGAAAATTTGAGCCGAAGAAATATTTAAGCCTGTTGCAAAAATATGATGTCAATGTTCTTTGCTGCACACCAACAGAATATCGCTTAATGGCAAAGGTTGACAATTTGGCTGACTATCAATTACGAAACCTTCATAGCGCGGTCTCTGCTGGTGAACCGTTAAATCGTGAGGTTATTGATACTTTTAGAAAATACTTTGGTATTGATGTTCGTGACGGCTATGGCCAAACGGAAAATACATTGCTTGTCGGGGTTACAAAAGGGATGGAACTTAAGCCAGGCTCAATGGGTAAACCGACACCTGGAAACCGCGTAGAAATCATTAATGACGAAGGTCAGGTTTGCGCAGTCGGGGAAGTTGGTGATATTGCTGTCCATGTTGAAACCCCGGCCTTATTTAAAAAATATTATAAAGATCCTGAAAGAACGGCAATGCAGTTCAGAGGCGATTATTATGTAACGGGTGATAGAGCCAAAATGGATGAAGAAGGCTATTTCTGGTTCGAAGGCCGCAGCGATGATATTATTATCAGCTCAGGCTATACAATTGGGCCGTTTGAAGTGGAGGATGCGCTCGTGAAACATCCGTTTGTCAAGGAATGTGCAGTTGTTGCAAGTCCTGATGAAATTCGCGGATTTATTGTTAAGGCGTTTGTTGTTTTACAGGATGATGTCAACCCGGCCGATCCGGAGTTAACCAAAACCTTACAGGAGCATGTAAAAACACTTACAGCTCCATATAAATATCCTAGAAAAATTGAGTATTTGACAGAGCTTCCGAAAACAACCTCAGGAAAAATTCGCCGGATTGAGCTTCGTCAAAAAGAAATGGAATCACCGAAACAGGTATAATTTTTAGAAACGAATGGCAGGCGGTGTTTTATCGTCTGCTTGTTTATTTTTAGAATTGGGAGTTGATAAGGAAATGGGAAAGTTATGGTATGGGGGAACAATCTATACGCTTGAAAATGAAGAATCAAGGGTAGAAGCTATTTTCACAGAAGGAAATCGAATCGTTCAAATAGGTGAAAAAAAGCAATTAGAAGAAATGTTTAACGATAGGATTACCGAATGGGTTGACCTGAAAGGCGGTACCATGTTTCCCGGATTTGTCGATAGCCATATCCATTTAATCGGTCATGGGGAAACATTAATCCGGCTTGATCTTTCAAAAATGAAGTCGAAAGAAGAAGTTTTGGCCGCTGTCAAAGAAAATGTTAGACATTCCCAAAAAGGCGAATGGATTATTGGCGAAGGCTGGAATGAGAACCTTTGGGTGCGGTCGGAAATAATTCATCGAAAGGAAATAGACGAAATTTCACCTGAAAATCCAGTCTTGTTAAAACGTATTTGCCGTCATGCGATGGTTGTTAACACGAAAGCACTTGAACTGGCTGGAGTATCTGAGAAAACAGTTTGTCCTCCCGGAGGGGTCATTGAAAAAGATGGGATGACTGGTTTAACAGGACTTTTAAAGGATACAGCACAGGATCTCATCAACACAGCAGTACCTTCAGTTTCAGAAGAATATTTACAAAAAGCGTTGAAAGCAGCCATTAAGGATTTATATCGGCTGGGGATTACAGGGGCTCACACAGAGGATCTAAACTATTACGGGGGATTCCATCGTACATATAAGACGTTTAAAAAGGTAATCGAAGAGGAGGGATATAAATTCCGTTCCCATTTACTTGCTCATCACGAGGTTGTCGATGACATGGTGAACGAGGGCGCGAGCTTCTTAACCGGTAACGAGTGGGTTGAGTTTGGGGCGATGAAGATTTTTGCTGATGGAGCGCTTGGCGGAAGGACTGCACTTCTAAGCCATCCTTATCATGATGCACCGGATACAAACGGTGTAGCCATATTTAATCAAGAGGAATTAAATGCTCTAGTCGCAAAGGCACGTACTTACAATCTCCCTGTGGCTGTTCATGCGATTGGGGATTTGGCGTTTCAATATGTATTAAACGCTGTTGAAGCCCATCCACTCGTCGGATCAGGTAGAGACCGGCTAATTCACGCTCAAATTGTACGCCAAGATCTAATTGACAGGGCGAAGAAGCTCCCTGTCATTATTGACATCCAGCCCGTTTTCCTTGCTTCAGATTTTCCGTGGGTAATGAATCGGATTGGCAGCGAAAATATGGACTATTGTTATGCATGGAAAACCCTCTTACATGCAGGTCTTAGCTGTGCCGGTGGTTCCGATGCACCGATTGAAATGCCAAATCCATTGTTTGGTATCCATGCTGCGGTAACAAGAACGAATCGAAATGATCCAAAAGGAATTATTTATGGAAAAGAACAAGCATTAAGTGTTTATGAGGCCGTCTGTTTATTCACAAAGGGCAGTGCCTATGCCGCTTGTCATGAACATAACCGCGGAATGATTAAGGAGGGGTATTTAGCAGATTTTACTGTGCTGGAACAAAATATTTATAACATTCCCCATTCTGAAATTCCTGAGGTTCCAGTCATGATGACTGTCATTGGTGAGGAGATTGTGTTTGAAAAAGAATAGTTTGTTAAGAAAAAAATCCCCTTCTTTTTAAGTTTCACGTTATAATGAATATATTTCGAAACTAGAAAGAATAGGGGATCGGGAAAACATATGAAAAAGACAGACACACAGATGGGGGCCATTTACGCCGGCTTTTCTTATTTTATTTGGGGACTATTGCCAATCTATTGGAAATTATTAAATCATGTAAATGCCGAGGAGATTCTCGCAAATCGGATATTTTGGTCGTTTATTTTTATGCTGATTATTCTTTTCTTTACGAAAAAATGGGGATTATTTGTTAGAACTTTAAAAGGATTTGCCCAAAATAAAAAGCAAATGTTTGCACTGACGATTGCCTCGCTATTAATTAGTATAAATTGGTTTGTTTATATTTGGGCAGTAAATAGCGGACATATGATTGAAGCCAGTCTTGGCTATTATATTAATCCCCTAGTCAGTATTCTATTGGGAATGGTTGTGCTAAAGGAAAGGTTGTCAATCTACCAATACGCCTCCTTCATTTTGGCAGCTGTTGGCGTAATTATCGTTACCGTTTCCCATGGCATATTTCCTTGGATTGCGATTTCACTGGCCCTTTCCTTTGGATTATACGGATTAGCGAAAAAGCTGATTAATGTAAATTCTGAAGTGGGGTTGACATTAGAGACCCTTGTCGTTTCGCCAATCGCTGCTATTTATATGGTATATTTATTTTTACAAGGGTCGAATTCCTTTTTATCAGCTAGTGTGGGAACTGATTTATTATTAATGGGGGCAGGTGTTGCGACTGCCGTGCCACTTCTTTATTTTGCTAAAGGGGCACAAAAAATTCCGCTCTCATTACTTGGCCTCCTGCAATATATTGCACCAACTATAACACTTATTTTAGGAGTTTTTGTCTATCAAGAGCATTTTTCCAAAACACAATTAATAGCCTTTTTGTTTATTTGGACGGCACTTACGCTTTATTCTCTATCAAAAACAAAGCTGTTGTCCGAAATGAAATGGAGAAAAGAAAAACGGGCAACGCTATAGTGAAAAAAACCTTATCCCAATGGATAAGGTTTTTTCATGATTATAAAAAGGTTCGTTTCACTTTATCCCAGAAAGAATTGTCTTTTAACTTTAAGGTTTTAATTTTTTTATCACTAATTTTAATTTGGATGTTATCCGTATAACGGATACTTAAGGCTTCATTGTCCATACCCATTGTCGGATGGTCATTTCCCTCAGAGACGACCTTAAGAGTAAGAGTGCGCTCGCTGCCAACGATAAAAGAAGCGCCAAGTGTGCGGTAACGGTTCGTATTCACAGATGCAACCTCACTAACCTGCATACAGGATAGGAGCGGGTCAACAATCGAACCATTTACCGATTTATTATAAGCGGTACTTCCGGTTGGTGTCGCCACAATCAGGCCGTCGCCACGGAATGTTTCTAAATGGAGTTGGTCAACGAATACATCGATGACAAGTGTTTTAATAATAGACGAACGGATGCTGAATTCGTTCAAGCACGGGAATGTCCCCTTCCCATCGACATTTACTTCAATCAATGGATAACGGCGGACTTCTATATGTTCAGTTGTGGTCATTGCCTCAATCATTTTTGAAGTATCATTAATTCGAAAGTCGCAATACATGCTTAAATTATTTTGAGTTGAAATTCCTAAGTAAAGACAATCATCGCGGAATCCAGTTTTCCTTACAGCCTGCAGAAATGTACCATCATCCCCAACACTGGCTATAATATTAGCCTTACGATAATCATTAACAATTGTAAATCCATACCGTTCAGCCAATTCTAGTAAGGGAGCCATTTCCGAAAGCATGTCCGCATCCCGCTTGTGATAGTAATAAATATTTCGTCTAAGTTCCATTAACTACTCCTCCTATTGGGTACTTTTAAAAAATGCAATAATTGGAAATATATCTTTGATAAAATAATAATACTCTGAAATTAGTTTAGCACTTTTTTGAAACAATATGAAAGGAAGGGCGTTGCTAAACAAAAGAAAGTGAGGGAGATACATATGAATGGAAAACGTTGGGCCGCCTTGGGAATTGCCGCCGCATTATTTTTTGTTTCGATTGTTATTAACTTTTTGTCGGCATTTGCTTTTAAAGGGATCAAAACAGATTTTACTGATTTTATGGAGACTGCCGAACAGCCATTTACGGAGGAAGTCGTTAAGGACGGCAGCGAATTAAAGAAAATAGTTATTCTCGATGTCGACGGTGTTATCCAAGATACCGGCGATGCAGGGTCTTTCCTGCAAAGTTCGGGTTATAATCATCAGGACTTTATGAAAAAGTTAACCTATTTGCAAGAGGATGATACGGTGAAGGGAGTAATTATTAGAGTAAACTCACCTGGCGGTGGTGTTGTCGAGAGTGCAGAAATACATGACAAGCTCGTTGATATCCAAAAGGATAGTAAAAAACCGGTATATATATCGATGGGTTCGATGGCTGCTTCAGGGGGGTATTATATTTCAACGGCAGCGAAAAAGATCTTTGCCAGCCCCGAAACATTGACGGGGTCGCTTGGAGTGATTATGGAAGGATATAATTATAAGGGCTTGGCAGATAAATATGGTGTCGATTTTGTCACGATTAAAAGTGGTAAGTATAAAGACATCATGAGCCCAACCAGAGAAATGACGGAAGACGAGCGGCAAATTTTACAAAAGATGATTGATAATTCCTATGAAGGGTTTGTAAAAGTCATTTCAGAGGGCCGCCATATGAGTGTTGATGACGTGAAGCAGATAGCAGATGGACGGGTGTATGATGGCCGCCAGGCAAAAGAAATTAAACTAATTGATGATTTTGGCTACCTAGAAGATGTCATTGATCAAATGAAAAAGCAGGAGAAGCTTAAAGGGGCAAAGGTAGTCCGCTATTCGGACGATCTCGGTTTTGGCTCACTATTTAAGTTCCAGGCAAATAAATTATTCGGTGATAATGTGGAAATGGCGGGACTCATGAAAATCCTTTCCAAGCCCAATTCACCACGCTTAATGTACCTATATGCGGAATAAGGGGGAAAGTGGAATGGAATCGAATGAACCTGGTTTACAGGAATCCCCTATTCGTTATGCAGGCTTCTGGATGCGTTTTTGGGCCTATCTGCTTGATTTAATTGTTGTGGGGAGTATCGAACGACTGCTAATAAACCCGTTCTTTCGAGCACTTGATATTTCTCTATCGGAATTTAATATGTTTGCGCCTATTTCGATTGCATCTGCGGTCATCTTTTATTTATATTTTGTGTTGATGACGAAATATTTTAGGCAAACGCTTGGAAAAATGGTATTCGGTTTAAAAGTAATAGACTTAAAAAATGATGAAATGTCGTGGGGAACAATTATTTATCGTGAATGGATTGGACGCTTTATCTCGGCAACGGTCATCATTGGCTATATCATTGTTGCCTTTTTACCTAAAAAGCAAGGGCTGCACGACATCTTTACGGATACTACGGTAATACATGTAGAAAGATAAGGGATTAAAACAAGCCTGTCAACTTCAAGTTGGCAGGTTTATTTTTTTCCTAAAAGTAAATAATAAAAGGCTGAAAGGTTGTGAATAAATTGTTTTGGCTTTGGCTTTCTTTATCAATACTCTTGTTCTTATTCATTTTAATTATTTTTACGAAAATAACGATTCTTTTAAATTATTATCATCATAATGACAATGATGATTTAAAGGTAGAGTTTAAGATATGGTTTGGACTCATTAAATATAAGCTAAATGTTCCATTGATAAAAATTGATGATAATTCACCAAGTCTAGTGGTAAAAAGTCATTCACATATGGGGGACTCGGCAGCTGAAAATCCAGAAAATACGGTGAACCAAATTACCCAAAATGACGTAGTGAGCAGCTTTGAAAAAACAAAAGAACTTTTAGAAAGAGTTATTGATTTGCATGTGATTGTGAGGAAATTTTTTAAAAGGGTTACCATAAAAAATTTTGAATGGCAAACACTGATGGGGGTTGGCGATGCGGCGCATACAGGAATGTTGACAGGGGCGATATGGGCAATAAAAGGGAGCATTGTCAGTATTCTTAGTCATTATTTTCGCTTAAAGGAAATGCCCCATTTATCTGTTACGCCCCATTTTCAAGCTGCTGTCATTCAAACCCAGTTAACGTGTATGTTTCAGTTTCGAATCGGGTATGCTATTCTCGCAGGATTAAAGATGATTAAATTCTGGAAAGGCGGGAAACCGCGTAGTAATTTTAAAAATGAAAAAACGAAATCCGTTTGAAAGAGGAGGAAATAGCCATGTCTGACCACCCAATTCAAGGTTTGATGACGACAGCAATGGAAAGCTTGAAAGAAATGATTGATGTAAATACTATCATCGGGGACCCTGTTGAAACCCCTGACGGAAGTGTTATTTTAACAGTATCGAAGGTAGGATTTGGATTTGCAGCCGGAGGGAGTGAATTTAAAGTCGACAGCTCCCAATCACAAGGCGGACAAAGCGGGAGTCAAGGGCAAAGTCAAAGTGCTGGGAAACCGTCCCTTCCATTTGGTGGCGGAAGCGGAGGCGGTGTTTCTATCACTCCAATTGCCTTTTTAATTGTAAATTCACAAGGTGTCAAAATGCTGCATCTTGATGAAAGTACCCATTTATATGAAAAGATTTTGGAACTTGCCCCACAAGCGGTCGATAAAATTCAGCAAATGTTCTCGAAAAAGGATACCAATAATCAACAACAAAGCGGGCAACAGCAGCCAAAAGTTGACCTTGAGTTATAAGAAGAAGGTTAATCTTCCTCATCAAAGGAAGGTTAACTTTTTTAATGATAGTCCAAAAAAATTGCAAAAATAGTGTTGAAAAGATATATTTACACTGTACATATTAAAGTCAATGTATCTAATAGGTATTGACTTTAAAACGACAAAGGAGGATGAAGAGAATGGCAAATGTAACATTTAAAGGAAAAGAAATTACCTTGATGGGAAGTGAAGTGAAGGTTGGGGACAAGGCTCCAAACTTTACAGTATTGGCAAATGACCTATCAGAAGTAACCCTAGAAAATACAAAAGGGCAGGTTCGTTTAATCACTTCTGTACCTTCTTTAGACACAGGTGTTTGTGATGCAGAAACACGCCGTTTCAATGAAGAAGCAAACAGCTTAGGAAACGTTAAAATTTTAACTGTGAGCGTAGACTTACCATTTGCACAAAAACGCTGGTGTGCTGCAGCAGGAATTGAAAATGTTCAAACACTTTCTGATCACCGTGATTTATCTTTTGGAGAAGCATTTGGGGTTGCAATCCAAGAATTACGCTTACTAGCTCGTGCTGTTTTCGTTGTTGACTCAAATGATACAGTGACATATGTAGAGTATGTTAGTGAAGCAACAAACCATCCAAACTACGAAGCTGCAATTGAGGCTGCAAAAGCGGCAAAATAATTGAAACAGAAAGGCCTCGTCTCTAAAGCGAGGCCTTTTTACTTGTTTAAAAAACATAAACTCGTATAAAATGAATAAGGAAATTTAGGATTGGAGGGGAAACAAATGAAACTTTCTCCGGTTGAACAGCTATTTACACTATTTAATGAAACAGCGGTTATTTTACAAGAGGAATTATCCTGCAGCTACCTTGAGGCACTTGCCGAAACAGGGGAAAATCTATTTCAGGGCGCTATCCTTCAGGATGAGCTAAGTGAGCTGACACTGAAAAGGCTTAAGAAGGTATATGAAGAGACCCACTTGGTCAAATATTCGAATGAGGATATTCGCAAAGCTTATCAGCTTGTGATCTTAAAAGGGATGAAGGAAAATGTCCAGCCTAACCATCAAATGACCCCAGATTCTATAGGGATGTTGATGGGCTATTTAGTGGAACGATTTGTGAAGCAGCCAGCCTTCCGTCTCCTCGACCCTGCCGTTGGAACAGGAAATTTAGTAACAACCGTTTTAAATCACGTACATAAAGAAATCACTGCAATAGGCGCAGAGGTTGACGATATTTTAATCAAGCTTGCTTATGTAAATGCGAATCTGCAAGAGCATCCTGTTGAGTTTTTCAATCAAGATAGTCTAGAGCCTTTATTTATCGATCCGGTTGATGCTGTTATTGCTGATTTACCGATTGGCTACTATCCCAATGATATTAGAGCGGCGGATTATCAGTTAAAAGCTTCGAAGGGTCACTCGTTTTCCCATCATTTATTTATCGAACAAAGCGTCAAACATACCAAACCCGGGGGATATTTATTTTTCCTCATTCCAAACGGCCTGTTTGAAAGTGAACAAGCACCACAGCTTCATGAATTTATCAAGGAAAATGTGATCATTCAGGGCTTGCTTCAATTACCGCCAACCATGTTTAAAAATAAACAATCGGCCAAGAGTATTTTGGTATTACAGAAAAAAGGGGAAGGCGTCCAGCCGCCAAAGGAAGCATTACTCGTAAATTTACCGAGTCTTTCAAATGCCGTTGCAATGGACAAAATATTAACTAAAATTGAAAAATGGTTTCAGGATAATAAAGGATAATGCTGGTTTTAATTACCGGTTTTATCCTTTTTGTTTTTGTTTAATAATATTAGAAATTTGTGAATAAATGAACATTTGAGTTGGAACCGTTGCCAATGGATTTATCCCTTGAAAAGTCCGATTTTCAATGATTAAATGAGGAATTGAGGGAAATAAACAAGGTCGGTTTGCACAAAATAAGGTGTACTATTCAAATTTCATCATGAATCGATGTTGTTATATAAAAGGAGCGGTAGCAAAATGGCAAAGATCATTGCAATTAATGCGGGTAGTTCTTCTTTGAAGTTTCAATTATTTGAAATGCCAAGTGAAGAAGTTATTACAAAAGGGCTGATTGAAAGAATTGGCCTTAATGATTCAATTTTTACTATAACGGCCAATGGGGAAAAGATTCAGGAAATTATAGATATTCCAGACCATGAAGTCGCAGTAAAAATGTTATTAGATAAATTAACTACTTTAGGAATTATTGAGTCATTAAATGAGATTGAAGGAATTGGCCATCGTGTAGTGCACGGGGGAGAAACCTTTACTGATTCTGTTGTAATTACGGATGAGGTGTTAGCCAAAATTGACGAATTATCAGAATTAGCTCCATTGCACAACCCGGCTAATGCTACGGGCATTAAGGCTTTTATGCGTGTACTGCCGAATGTTCCAGCAATCGCTGTTTTTGATACAGCCTTTCATCAAACCATGCCTGAAAGTTCTTTTTTATACAGTCTACCATTTGAATATTATAAAGAATATGGCATCCGGAAATATGGTTTCCATGGCACAAGCCATAAATATGTTTCCCAGCGTGCAGCAGAACTATTGGGTCGCCCTGTTGAACAGCTTCGTTTAATCTCCTGTCACTTAGGGAATGGTGCAAGTATTGCGGCAATCGAGGGCGGAAAATCAATTGATACTTCTATGGGCTTTACACCACTTGCAGGGGTAACAATGGGTACCCGCTCAGGTAATATTGACCCTGCACTTATTCCATATATCATGGAAAAGACCGGCAAAACTGCTGATGAAGTTCTAGATGTGTTAAATAAAAAGAGTGGGATGTTAGCCGTTTCCGGTTTCTCAAGCGATCTTCGGGATATTGAAATAGAAGCGAAAAAGGGTAATGAACGAGCACAACTGGCATTGGATGTGTTTGCAAACCGAATCCATAAGTATATTGGTTCTTATGCATCACGTATGTTCGGAGTAGACGCGATTATTTTCACAGCCGGTATTGGTGAAAATAGTGACACAATTAGAGAAAATGTTTTAAAAGGTCTTGAATTTATGGGCGTTTATTGGGATCCCGCACTAAATAAGGTGAGAGGCGAGGAAGCATTCATTAACTACCCGCACTCACCAGTTAAAGTTATCATCATTCCAACAAATGAGGAAGTCATGATTGCACGTGACGTCGTTCGTTTAGCTGGATCACATTCATAATTCCAAAAAGGCAAAAGCTATTTAAATGGCTTTTGCTTTTTTTTATGTCCAATTTTTTGTGATATACTGGAAAAAGAAATGTAACAGGAGGAGGTCAGAAATAGATGACATTGACAGACCGCGAAACAAGCGTTTTAAATGAAATACGGCTATGGGAAGAAAATTTACTAAATTACGAGGTAAATGACTTACAATTAACGTATGAAAAATATTTGGAACGTTCTTTTTTGTTACTACCAGAAAAGGTGCAACAACAATTTTTTTCACTGATTGATACATGGTTATTTCATTTGCATGGGATGATTCAAGGCTCACAGCTTCAAATGGATGCAAAGGAAAGAATTCTAACTTCGGGACGAATTTTTAGTAAAGATATAGAAAAAATAGCCGACATAAAAAAATTAACGATTGATCAATTACAATACATAGCAGAGCAGCAAATAGCGAGGCACCGTTTATATTCGTTTGCCCAAGGGGGACTTGCAGGAACAGGAGGCACGCTGCTCTTAGGCACTGATATTCCTGCGATGGCAGTCATCAATTTAAGGATTGTTCAATTAATCGCGATGACCTACGGTTTTGAAGTGAATACCCCATACGAAATGATGACATCATTAAAAGTATTCCATACGGCGACATTACCGCCAAGAATCCAAAAAGAGGGATGGAACTCGTTAATGGAGGATTTGGCCGGAAATGATGAGCATTATTTTTATCAAGGGAACGAAAAGATAACTGATATCACTTGGCTGGAACAGCCCGTTCAGCAACTAATAAAAGCGATGGTCATTGCCTTGTTTCGGAAGAAAGTCATTCAGGGGATTCCGCTTGTAAGCATGGCAATAGGAGCAGGGGCCAATTATCAATTAACGAGAAAAGTAACGGATGTAGCCCATAAATATTATCAACTTCGCTATCTTGAGGAAAAAGAGGAGTTTTAACGATGAATACGCAAGAACATAAAAAAGAAGCACCAAAGACCGTTTCCTGTAAAATCATAACAGTTAGTGATACAAGAGATAAAGAAACGGACAAAAGCGGTAAGCTAATGATTGCACTGCTTGAAGAAGCCGGGCATATGATTGCTGATTACGTCATTGTGAAGGACGAAGCAACACCGATTCAAAATGAAATTTTAAAAGGCTGCGACAGAGGGGATATTGATGTTATCCTGACAAATGGCGGCACTGGAATTGCCAAGCGTGATGTAACGATTGAAACGGTACAAAGTCTTCTCGAAAAAGAAATCGTCGGCTTTGGAGAATTGTTCAGGATGCTAAGCTATCAAGAGGATATCGGCTCAAGCGCGATCCTTTCGAGGGCGATTGCCGGAGTCGTTAAAAATAAGGCCGTGTTCGCCACTCCAGGTTCAACTGGAGCGGTCAAGCTAGCAATGAACAAGTTAATCCTGCCTGAGCTTGGACATGTGGTAAGGGAAATTAAAAAGGATTTATAAATAACGAAAACTCCCTGCGTTAGGGAGTTTTTCTTATTGATGTACCTTGCTGGAAACTGACTGGTTTGCCCGGTACCATAGCCATAAATCATTGATAATAGAAGCAAGTTCAGCTATTTCAGAGTTTAATCGACATGAGCGGGGGAAATCACTTTCATCTGAAAGCTGTGCTTGTTTATCGTTGATTTCATCCTCGAGCCCTGCAATGCGGTCAGGAATGGAGCCGCGGGTTTGCTCCCAAGTTAATAGAATCTCCTGCTGTGTTTCTTTGCTATATTCGTCCCATTCTTTAGTCAAATCAGGAATTGCAATACCAAGACGGTGATCAAAAGAAAAATACTCTATCATTCGAAAGCCTCCATGCCGTATTATTGCTTTATTTTACTATAGTTTGGTAAACCATACACGACAAACCTACTTTTATATAAAATAAAATGCACGGAGCATTAGGCTCCGCGCATGAATCAGCATTCTATTTTTCCTCTATATCCTTCTCTGTCCGAACAATCAGAACGTCACATGGTGCATATCGAACGATATGTTCTGATACACTTCCGATAAAAAACCTTTCGACTACATTCATTCCTGTCGCACCGCAGAGAATTAAATCAACCTTGTGTTTTTTAGCTAAATCTCTTGGAATTCGTATTTTCGGAGAGCCAAATTCAATTTCGTATTGGACATTTGTTAAGCCTGCATCCACAGCTTGCTTATGATAATTTTCAAGCATATCCTTTGCCAGTTTTTCTGCCCGATCACCAATGACGGTGTCGTAGGCCTCTATTAAGGCAAACGACCTTGTGTCAATCACATGAACTAATAAAAGGCTTGCTTGATTTCGTTTGGCGATTTCAATCCCTTTTTGAAATGCCCAATCTGCTTCCTTCGATCCATCAATTGCGACTAAAATATTTTGGTATTTAAGCCCCATGATTATCATCTCCTTACCTTGATTATACAATATTTAACAACGTATAACTGTTGCAACTTTTCGAACAATAATGGAGTAACTTACCATGAAAGGGGTTGGGGCAAGATGGAAAAGCGCGATCCAAATAACAAATTTTCTTTTGAATATGATGAACAAGGTTTAAATGAAGTAAGTGAACAAATTATGAATTCCTATAATAGTGGTTTTATGGGAGAAGGAACTGCTCTAGCTGACAGTGAGGATTTTGCAGCAGCAGAGGAATAGGTGTATTTTAACAAAAGGGAAAGACTGTCCTGTACACATGGGGCAGTCTTTCCCTTTTGAACCGATGGACACCGGGTAAAGCTCTACTGATGATGCTTTCATAAAGATGCCCCAATGTTTCATTTTCCTGTTGATAACGGATATAATAAAAGTATATATGTTTTTGAATTTATTATTTTAATTGGAGGTAAGTACATGCGGATTGGGGTACCAAAAGAGGTTAAAAATAACGAAAACCGTGTAGCGATGACACCAGCCGGAGTCGTGAACCTGGTTAAATTTGGCCATGAGGTTTTTATTGAAAAAGGAGCAGGACTTGGCTCTGGGTTTTTGGATGAAGATTATTCCGCTGCAGGTGCGATGCTAGTGGAAACTGCTAATGAAGCATGGTCCATGGAGATGGTCATGAAGGTAAAAGAACCACTGCCAAGCGAATACCAGTACTTCCGAGAGGGTTTAATTTTATTTACATATTTACATCTTGCACCTGAGCCCGAATTAACGAAGGCATTGATTGATAAAAAGATAATTGGAATTGCCTATGAAACCGTTCAATTAGCGAATAAAAGTCTGCCGTTGTTGACCCCAATGAGTGAAGTGGCTGGGAGGATGGCTGCACAGGTTGGTGCTCAATTCTTAGAAAAGGTTTACGGCGGTAAGGGTATTCTTCTCTCTGGTGTCCCAGGTGTGCATAGAGGAGTCGTTACGATTATTGGTGGTGGTGTTGCAGGAACTAATGCAGCAAAAATGGCAATCGGTTTAGGCGCAAAGGTTACCATCATTGATTTAAACCCGGATCGTCTTCGCCAATTAGATGATATATTCGGATCTGATGTGACGACATTAATGTCTAATCCTTATAATATTGCTGAAGCCGTTAAGGAATCTGATTTAGTTATTGGTGCTGTTTTAATTCCCGGGGCGAGGGCGCCAAGACTTGTCAGTGAAGAAATGATTCAATCAATGAAGCCGGGCAGTGTTGTGGTGGATATCGCAATTGACCAGGGTGGGATTTTTGAAACCACCGACCAGATTACCACGCATGATAATCCCACATATGTGAAGCATGGTGTTGTCCATTATGCTGTCGCCAATATGCCTGGTGCCGTACCGAGAACCTCTACGATTGCCTTAACAAATGTGACCGTTCCGTATGCGGTTCAAATTGCCAATAAAGGCTACCAAAAGGCATGTTTAGAAAATGAAGCATTGTTAAAAGGAATCAATACTCTTGACGGCTATGTAACCTATCAAGCAGTTGCAGAAGCACATGGAGTCGAATTTAAAGATACAAAAACATTATTAACACAATAATGAAAAGCAAAAAGAAGAGGATTCGGTTCCTCTTCTTTTTTGTTAGCGAAAATAAAAACCAGCTTCCAAAAAGAAGCTGGTTTGAACTACTTACTATAAAGCCGCATTTGCCGTAGTGATATAAGAAAGTTTTAAACCACCACTCCTCAAAGTGGGTGTTCTCAGAAACCATTCTGCGTGTCCTCCATGTCTTATAGACAGAGGCTTGTCATTCCGGCTTCGATGGTTAAACTCCCTATTACAGCTTAAAGGTTAAAACTTTATTATGATTACGTACAACGCAGCCTGTATTTGTATATTACATCAAATTCATAGAGAGTTCAATGTAAAAAAGTGTAAAACCTTATTTAATTATTTGTAATTCCTTTGGGAATTTGGTTAAAATTTTTGCCCCGTCAGCAGTAATGTAAATATCATCTTCAATGCGGACACCAGCAACATCAGGTACATAGATACCAGGCTCTATAGTATAGACCATCCCTTCTTCTATAACCAGCTGGTTTGTTTCAGTCATGGAAGGATATTCATGTACACCAATTCCAAGCCCGTGGCCTAAACGATGTGGAAAATAGTCGCCATATCCGGTTTCAGCAATAATCCGCCTTGCTGTAAGATCAACTTCTGCAGCCGTAACGCCAGGTTTACTTGCCTCAATGGCAGCAAGCTGTGCCTTTAAAACTGTATCATATATTTCTTTTTGCTTATCATTAATGTCCCCATAGGCAACCGTTCTGGTAATATCAGAACAATAGCGGTCGACAACCACGCCTAAATCGAACAACACTAGATCGCCTTTACGAATTTTCGTCTCCCCTGGGTTGCCATGAGGAGAAGCCGCGTTAGCGCCAGTTAGCACCATGGTCGAAAATGACATTTCGGTCACACCCTTTTGCTTTAGGGCGTACTCTAGGGCATTTAGGACTTCCAGCTCCGTTTTGCCTTCCTTTATTTCACTTGCACCGAATTCAACAGCATAATCGGCAAGGGCACAAGCCTCTTCGATTGTTTTTAATTCTTTGGCATCCTTGATCATGCGCAGCAGTCGTAATTTTTCTTCTGCAGAAACAAATGATGCCTTAGGGAATAACTGTGTAAGATGCTCATAGCGTTCGACATTCATATGTTCTTTTTCAATGGCAACTTTTGAAACCCCGTTAATTCTTTTATTAATGGTGGTAAGAATCATTTCCCATGGGTTTTCGATGTCGCTATAGCCGATGATATCATGACCCCAGCTGGATCGCTTGGCATCAGGCACTTCCATCGCCGGGCAGACAAGGAATGGTTCTTCCTCTTGAAAAACAGCTAGCGCCAGCAATCTCTCATGCGGGTCAGTATAATAGCCGCTTAAATAAAAGACATTTTCGGTAGAGGTAAGAAAGCTAACCTCAATTCCGTTTTCCTTCATCCATGTTTGAAGCTTTAGTAATCGCTGATTCATATGTAGGGCTCCCCCTTTTAGTAAAATAAAATCCTATTTGAGAGTAACAATATTAAAAAGGAAAGTAAACTATCTGACATTGCCGTCTGCTAAATCTACTGCATTATGGGCATAAATGTAGAAGGATTTCTACATGTTTTATTGAAGTACATAATATAACAATTTAAAAGGAGTTGGGATGATGAAGATTTCATATCATGGTCATTCAGTTGTTCAAATTCAAACAAATGGAAAAACGATCTTAATTGATCCGTTTATTACAGGCAATGGATTAACAGATTTGAAGGCTGAGGAAGTAAAAGCAGATGTGATAATTTTAACGCACGGTCATAACGATCATGTCGGAGATACTGTCGCAATAGCGAAAAGAAACGACGCTCTTGTGGTTGCGAATGCAGACCTCACCACTTTTCTTAGCTGGCAGGGTGTCAAAACGCACGGAATGAATATTGGCGGCTCCTATCAATTTGATTTTGGAAGAGTTAAACTCACTCAGGCCTTTCACGGCTCTGGTTATGCCACAGATAAAAATGAAATTGTATATTGCGGAATGCCGACGGGGATTTTGTTCAGTAATGAAGGCAAAACGATCTATCATGCCGGTGATACAGGGGTGTTTTCCGATATGAAGCTGATTGGTGAACGGCATCCGATTGATGTAGCCTTCCTGCCGATAGGTGATAATTTTACAATGGGGCCGGAAGACGCTGCCTATGCAGCCAAACTGCTAAATGCAAAGACGGTGATACCGATTCATTTTAATACATTTCCGCCAATTAAACAGGATCCATATCAATTTATTGACATGTTGGAAAGTAAAAATGGGAAAGTACTCGTTCCAGGCGAGGCAATAGAAATTTAGCTGTTTTAGTGGTTTCACATACTTTTTTTCCTCCTGTATGCATAAAGATGAAACAAGCAGTATTTTTTAAAAAGGGGGAAAAAGAAGGTGAAAAAGAACAGGTATGTACTTTGCTTGTTGCTTTGTGGATTTATGCTTTATTTTGCAGTACCAAAATTATCAGTAACGGCAGACGGAACACAAGGACTGTTCGCCATCGCATGGCTTTCATTCGCCTTGATTGTGATTGCCGGAAATCTTACCGGACTTCTCTATAGTCCGAAAAAATTGGTAAAAAGGTCTCAGCCGCAGAGTGCAAAGAGGAAAACCCGGTCATATTAATAAGAATTGCACGATAATCTATAGTACTTCGTTGAATCAAGGACTTTTAAACTTTATAATAGAATTTAGGGAATAAATTAACCTGACTAAATAACTAGGAATTCGAACTATAAAGGGTGAAGGTCTTGGCTACTAAGCATGAACAAATATTGCAATACATTGATAAGCTTCCAATTGGGGAAAAAATATCAGTGCGGCAAATCGCCAAGGCGATGACCGTGAGTGAAGGGACAGCCTACCGGGCAATTAAAGAGGCTGAAAATAAAGGCTATGTCAGTACGATCGAACGAGTAGGCACCATACGAATTGAACGGAAGAAGAAAGAAAATATTGAAAAGCTAACCTTTGCAGAAGTGGTCAATATCGTGGATGGGCAGGTCTTAGGCGGACGGACGGGCTTGCATAAAACCCTCAATAAATTTGTGATCGGTGCGATGAAACTAGAAGCCATGATGCGGTATACAGAAGCGGGGAATCTATTAATTGTTGGGAACCGGACTCAGGCGCATGAGTTAGCCTTAAAAGCAGGTGCAGCGGTGCTGATTACCGGGGGATTTGATTCGGAAGAGCATGTAAAAAAGCTGGCAGATAAATTAGAACTGCCCGTTATTTCAACAAGCTATGACACATTTACTGTCGCCACAATGATTAACCGGGCTATCTATGACCAATTAATTAAAAAGGAAATTATTTTAGTCGAGGATATTTTAACACCTCTCGCAGATACCTATTATTTAAAAACATCTGATAAGGTGTCAAAATGGCATGAATTTAATCAAAAAACAACACACAGCCGTTACCCCGTAGTAGATCAAAACTTGAAAATCCAGGGGATGGTCACAAGTAAGGACATTTTAGGCCAGAATATGGAAGTCTCTATCGATAAGATTATGACGAAACATCCAATGACGGTAAATGGAAAAACAAGTGTTGCATCCACCGCCCATACGATGGTCTGGGAAGGGATTGAAGTTCTTCCAGTTGCCAATGACGCGAACCGTTTAGAAGGGATTATCAGCAGGCAGGATGTGCTTAAAGCGTTGCAAATGAACCAAAGGCAGCCTCAGGTTGGCGAAACGATTGATGACATCGTGACCAATCAAATGGTATTAATGCAGGGTAAACCAAAAGGAGAAGAAGTTTATTCCTGTGAAGTGACACCGCAAATGACCAATCATCTTGGAACTATTTCGTATGGCGTTTTTACAACAATTGTCGCGGATGCAGCGAACAGGATCTTGCGCAGCTATAAAAAAGGCGACCTAGTCGTGGAAAATATGTCGATTTACTTTATTAAACCGGTTCAAATGGAGAGTACATTAGAAATCTTCCCCAAAATACTGGAAGTAGGGCGTAAATTTGGGAAGGTTGATGTGGAAGTTTTCAATGAGGGAATCTTAGTTGGTAAAGCCATGATGATGTGCCAGCTTATTGATAGAAACTAATTCATTTTAGTTAAAAAAAGCCGCTTCTCAATGAGAAACGGCTTCCTATTATTTTTGGGCTTCTAGCATATGGGCTTCTTCAATTGCAAATGGAAGGTAGTGTTTATATTTTTTGAAACCAATCCAGCTAAACACAGCTCCGTAAATACAAAATATGGCAGCCACAATAAAGGAAACGGTCGATTCTGATATAAATAGTAAATGATTCATACCAAAAAGACAGACAAAAAGGCCAAGGGCAATATTTGATTTGGCAGAAAGCCATTTCTTTTCAACTTGACGGTTGCTTCTAATGTATTTTGTTTTATAAAATAAATAGAAAGCAAATAAAACGACAATTAATACAACAAGTACAAACATAATTGGTTCCTCCAAGTTTTCTAAAAATCTTCTACTATTTTAACCTGTATTTTAAAAAAAAGCCATTATTGGTACATAAGGAGCATTGTCCATGATTGAGCAAATTATCGCAGAAATCGAACAATATGATACCATCATTGTTCATCGTCACGTCCGTCCAGACCCGGATGCCTATGGCTCACAAGGGGGTTTGGTTGCAATCCTGCAAGAATCCTTTCCGGAAAAAAAGATATATGCTGTTGGAAAGGAAGAGCCGACATTACATTACATGCGCAGATTAGATGTGATTGAGGATGTGGAATACAATGGGGCATTGGTCATTGTATGTGATACCGCTAATGAAGAAAGAATATGTGACAGGCGCTACAACCTGGGAGATAAGCTGATAAAAATTGATCATCATCCAAACGAGGATCCATACGGAGACTTATTATGGGTTGACACAACGGCAAGCTCTTGTAGCGAAATGATCTATGAATTCTACTTAAAAGGGAAAAATAAAGGCCTTAAAATGAATGATGAAGCGGCAAGACTATTGTTTGGAGGAATTGTCGGCGATACGGGAAGATTTCTATTTCCTAGTTCGACAGATAAAACATTCGCCTATGCAGGGGAATTGATTCACTATCATTTTTCACGCACTGAACTATTTGATAGGATGTATGAATTAGAACCAAATATCATTAAGTTAAAGGGATATGTCCTGCAAAATTTTGAGCTTCAGCCAAACGGTGTTGCTTCCGTCAAACTTACGAAGGAATTATTAAAAGAATATGATGCGCGACCTGCCGAGGCATCCCTTCTTGTTGGAATTTTAGGAGATGTAAAAGGAATAATTGCTTGGGTCTTTTTCATCGAGGAAGATGATCAAATACGGGTGCGGCTGCGCTCAAAAGGGCCTGTTATTAACGTGGTTGCTAGAAAGTTTAATGGCGGCGGCCATCCGCTTGCATCAGGTGCATCGATTTACTCTTGGGAGACAGTGAATGATGTCCTACGGGAATTAGACGAGGTATGTAAACAGCATTCAAAATAGAAAGAGCGGAACGGCCTATAAAAGGGTCGTTCCACTTCTTATTCAAACTGTAATTCAAGCTCTATCGATACGGTAGTGTAAATAATCATTTCTTTTATTTTTAATTTATACCTTTTTTCATGGATTTTTATCGGTTTGTTTTCGATGATTTTTTTTAGCAGATCCCTGCTTTGATAGACGGTTTCTAAATCCTTTGCAAGCATCTCACTGAGATCATCTTTTACAGCGTTTTCCTTTTCAAGAACGCTTAATGAATCCAGCTTATATTTTTCTGAGTTTGTAATTTTTATATTAATTTTTTGGACGGTCAGCTGTTCAATATTCCGCTTGTTCAATTCCTTATACTCTTCCTGCCAAATCTTTTTCTCATTGTTTAAATCAACAATCGCTTCCTGTTGCTTGCGAATCAATTTTGTATTCCTCTCCTGCCAGACACCATAAATATATAAAAAGATACACCAGCTGATGGCGCCGCCAACAGCCATCCCGGCAAAGAAACGCTGCCATGCAGGTCTGCGGTACAATGGCGGAATTCTCATGAAGAAATATACTCCTGAGTCAGCCAATTAATGATGAGCGCACCTGTCTGTGCACCGCCTAAGGCAGAAAGAATTAATAATAAGTGTTTAAAAAGGTCTTTTGTGCCCGCATCCATAAGGCCTTTTTCAAACGTATAAACGGTATCAAATGTCCCGCCAATCGCCGCCACAATGGCCCAGATTCTAAGATCTGTTGATATACGATAGACTGTCGTAAGCGGTGGTTGTCCAGTTAAGAAGGAGGCAATTCCGCCAATTAATGAACCTCCAAGCAGGACGCCTAAGGCAATAAAATAGCTTTCGATAAAAGCTGGAAAAAAACCAATTTCTTTCATACCTTCAACCGCCTTCATACATGATCTCTATTCATTTATATGGACAAAGGTTCGGGATTATGTTTTTTACAAAGGCAATTGTTAAAAACGAGAACATATTTTCTTTTTTTGCGATTAAGATTTATAATAAATAATAGATAATAAGTTTAAGGAATGGTGAGGCAAATGTCTTTTATTCACCTTCATGTATATAGTGCCTATAGTTTGTTGACAAGTACGGCGTCTGTTCCGGATTTAATCGAAAATGCAAAGAGCAAAGGTTTTTCGGCGATCGCCTTAACCGACAGAAATGTCATGTATGGAACGATTGAATTTTATAAGCTTTGTAAAAAAAATAATCTGAAACCGATTATGGGGCTAACGGTTGATGTAGAAAGTGAAATCACCCCAAATGAATCCTACCCACTAGTCCTGCTGGCTGAAAATGAGAGCGGCTTTAGAAACCTTTTGAAAATTTCTAGTGCCGTTCAAACTAAGGCTGATCATGGAATCCCGCTAAAATGGCTGAAACATTACGCAGAGGGTCTGATTGCCTTAACACCTGGGCTTGAAGGGGAAATTGAACAGTCCGTGTTAAACGGAAACGAGGAGATGGCCAGAAAGCTGATTAGAAAATTAGACGCCATTTTCGGTAATGGCAGCTTTTTTCTCTCGCTTCAACACCATCAGATTGAAGAGGAAGCGACCCTTAGAAAACAGTTTCTCGCGATTTCAAACGAGTTACAGGTTCCCGTTGTGGCAACTAATAGGGTACATTATTTGGAAAAGGAAGATACGTTTGCGCATGAATGTTTAGTGGCCATCAAGAATGGCGACAAATTGCAGGATGAACATCGCGAAAAACTGGGCAGTGATCAATTTTATTTGAAAAAGGCAGCAGAAATGAATGATTGCTTTTCCGAAGTTCCAGATGCACTAGAAAATACGCTGCGGATTGCAGGTAGATGCAACGTAAATATCGAATTAAATAAAACGTATTTACCTACCTTCCCGACCGAAAACAAGAGGCCGGCAGAGGAATATCTCGAGATGTTATGTGAAAAGGGTCTTCGTGAACGCATTCCTACGCCAAACAGGGAATATCTTGACAGGTTATCCTTTGAATTAACAGTCATCAAGAGAATGAAATTTAGTAACTACTTTTTAATTGTTTGGGATTTTATGAGATATGCGCGTGCACAGGGGATTTTGACAGGGCCGGGTCGGGGCTCAGCGGCAGGTTCGCTAGTTGCCTATGTTTTATATATTACCGATGTCGACCCAATCGAACATAACTTATTGTTTGAACGATTTTTAAATCCTGAGCGGATATCGATGCCTGATATCGATATCGATTTTCCTGACCACCGCCGTGATGAAGTAATTGAATATGTGGCACAGAAATACGGTGAACTCCATGTTGCGCAAATTGTTACCTTTGGAACACTTGCGGCAAAGGCAGCTCTGAGAGATGTCGGCAGGACCTTTGGGTTAAATTCAAAGGAACTTGAGCAATTATCAAGAATGATCCCATCTCATCTAGGTATAGACCTGCAAGGAGCCTATAAAGAATCTGAACCGTTAAGAAGGTTTGTCAATGAGACGCCGCTAAACCGTAAGCTTTTTGACACCGCGTTAAAGCTCGAAGGTTTGCCGCGGCATACCTCCACGCATGCTGCCGGTGTGGTCATAAGTGAGAAGCAGCTCATTGATTTGATCCCGATTCAACGCGGATCCAACCATGTTTTCTTAACGCAATACTCGATGGAATACCTCGAAGAAATTGGGCTTTTAAAAATGGATTTCCTTGGACTGAGAAATTTATCACTTATTGAAACCATCCTTTCTTCCATTTACCGAAATACCGGAAGAAAAGTAGATATCGGACGGGTTCCATTAGATGATCCAAAGACATTTGAAATACTGGCTAAAGGGGAAACAACAGGTATTTTTCAGCTGGAATCGGAAGGAATGCGGAAGGTATTAACACGATTAAAGCCGTCGCGTTTTGAGGATATTGTAGCCGTCAATGCTTTGTACCGTCCTGGCCCAATGGAAAATATCCCGCTCTTTATTGAACGAAAACATGGTCGAGAGGCGGTAGAATATCCACACCCTGATTTAGAGTCCATTCTAGAGAATACATATGGGGTTATTGTCTACCAAGAGCAAATCATCCAAATTGCTTCGAAAATGGCTGGATTCTCACTTGGTGAAGCAGACCTTTTACGACGGGCGGTTGGAAAAAAACAAAAGGAAGTCCTTGACAAAGAGCGAAATCATTTCGTCCAAGGGGCTCTGAAAAAGGGATACGAACAAGGACTTGCAAATGAAATATACGACCTGATTGTCAGATTTGCAAACTATGGTTTTAACCGGAGTCATGCGGTTGCCTATAGTATGATTGCCTATCAGCTCGCCTATTTAAAAGCCAATTTTACGGTTCATTTCATGTCGGGACTTTTAACATCGGCAATCGGTAATGACACAAAAATTGCTCAATACATTATGGAAACGAAGCAAAAGGAAATCGTTGTACTGCCTCCATCCATTAATTACAGTACGTACTCATTCCATGTAGAAAAAGCGTGTGCTATCCGCTATAGTCTAGCCGCCATCAAAAGTGTTGGGGGCGCCGCCTTAAAGGAAATTTTTCAATCGAGGAAACGTAAGAAATTTGATGACCTTTTTGATTTTTGTATTAGGGTTTCTCAGAAGGCGATTAATCGCAAGACACTTGAATTTCTTGTCCACTCCGGATGTTTTGATGAATTTGGTGAAGATCGTGCCACTCTGCTCGCCAGCTTGGATGTAGCCATCGAACATGCTCAAATTTTCAAACCAGATGATTCAAACCAATTTGACCTATTTGATGATGAAATGATCCCGAAACCGAAATATGTTCTAGTTGACCCGATAAGTTTAGAAAATAAGCTGATATTTGAAAAGGAAGCACTTGGCCTTTACCTCTCAAATCATCCTATTTCTATTTATGAAAAAGATCTTACACGGGGCGGGGCATCTTTGTTATATCAACTAAGAAGCGATAATAAAAGGGCTGTCGCAGGTGTGTATCTTTCAACGCTGAAATCGATTCGTACCAAAAAGGGAGAATCGATGGCATTTTTAACGGTTAGCGATGCCAGCGGTGAAATGGAGGCAGTGGTATTTCCTACTGTATATAAGAGGTTCCAGTCATTATTACGGCAAGGGAACTTTCTACTGATAGAGGGGAAAATAGAAGATCGGGATGAAAAACGGCAATTTATCATTCAGCAGATGTCAGATTTAGAGCAATGGTTACAATCAAAAACTGTAAACCAGCCTGTTTTATATATTAAAATTTCCTCCAGCCAGCAAGATACTCAGGTATTGCCAAAAATTAATCAGCTTTTACAAGAAAGTAAAGGGGATGCTGGGGTTATTTTACATGATGAAGAGACTAAAAAGACAGTGAAATTAGGAGCAGAAAACAATGTCAATCCAACCCCGGAAGTCATTCAGCAGTTTAGAAATTTACTTGGAGAAAAAAATGTTGTTCTAAAAGATTAATTCTTTACAACTTTTGAAGATATGTTATATTGGTAAAGAGACTTGTGTGGTCTGACCACTATAGCGGAATGTTTTTATAAATATGAGGGGTGACGGATCTTGACTTTACGTGAAGAAGCATTACATATGCATCGGATTAATAAGGGGAAATTAGAGTCGAAATCAAAAGTTCCAGTTAGAAATGCACATGATTTAAGTTTAGCCTATTCACCGGGTGTGGCGGAGCCATGTAAAGATATTTATGAAAAACCTGAAACGGTATACGATTATACCATGAAAGGAAACATGGTTGCTGTGGTATCCGATGGTACAGCTGTCCTCGGACTTGGTAATATTGGACCTGAAGCAGCACTTCCCGTTATGGAAGGCAAGGCCGTTCTGTTTAAAAGCTTTGCCGGTGTTGATGCGTTTCCCATTTGTTTAAATACAACGGATGTGGAGAAAATTATTGAAACAGTCAAGCTCCTTGAACCAACTTTCGGGGGAGTCAATCTCGAAGATATCGCCGCTCCAAATTGTTTTGTCATTGAGGAAAGATTGAAGAAGGAAGCAAATATTCCGGTTTTTCATGATGACCAGCATGGCACAGCCATTGTTACGGTTGCAGGTCTTGTCAATGCCCTTAAATTAATTGGAAAGAAAATGACTGAAATTAAAATAGTGGCAAGTGGTGCCGGTGCTGCCGGAATTGCTATTATTAAATTGCTATATAGCTATGGTGTAAGAGATATTATTATGTGTGACACAAAAGGCGCGATTTACGAAGGCCGCCCGCAGGGAATGAATGCGGTCAAAGCGGAAGTAGCCAAATTTACCAATCGCGATAATTTAACAGGCAGTCTCGCAGATGTGATTAAGGGAGCCGATGTATTTATTGGGGTATCTGTTGCAGGAGCACTGACAAAAGAAATGGTGGCATCGATGAATCCTGATGCGATTATTTTTGCCATGGCAAATCCCGACCCTGAAATCATGCCTGATGACGCAAAAGCTGCTGGGGCAAAAGTAGTTGGAACCGGTCGTTCCGATTTTCCAAACCAAGTCAACAATGTCCTTGCCTTCCCAGGAATTTTCCGCGGAGCACTTGATGTTCGCGCGACGCATATTAACGAAAAAATGAAAGTAGCTGCAGTGGAAGCTATTGCCGGCCTAATCAGTGATGAAGAGCTTCATGCCGATTACGTCATTCCTGCGCCATTTGATCCAAGGGTAGCACCAAATGTAGCGGCTGCTGTCGCAAAAGCAGCTATGGAAACAGGTGTAGCCCGTATTAAGGTAGATCCTGAGGATATTAAGGAAAAAACGCAAAGGCTCGCGATCATTGGCAAAAGTGAGTGATTGAGGCAGTGACAAATACTAAGGTATATTTAGAGATTGTTAAGCAGTTACGAGAAATGATTACCAGTGATGGACTGAAGACTGGAGATAAGATTCCTTCAGAACGGGAATTGTCAGAGCGCCTGAATTTCGGGCGCTCTTCCGTTCGCGAAGCTCTAAGAGCACTGGAACTGCTTGGCTTAATTGAAACAAGGCGCGGTGAAGGGACATTTATTAGAGACTTTCGCGGTCATCAATTGGTCCAGCTTCTCAGTACCTTTATTTTGCAGGATGAAAAAGCAAAGCAGGATGTATTCGAAACAAAAAACTATATTGAGATGGACTGCCTCCGATTAGCACTGAAAAGAATAGACAAACGGCAGACTGAATCGATGCGGGAATGGGTAACCAACACAGATAGTTTTACGGATGATGAGTTTTTTCAACGGATTATCGAGATTTCTGGTAACCACTTATTCTTAAGAATGTGGTTAATTTTAAAAGAATATTATTATTCACTAGAGGATTATTCGGAAGACTATCAGCAGGAAGACTATCTTGCATTATTGGGAGCATTAGCAGAAAAGAGTATAGAAAAGACACTTTCGGCCTATGGCAAACTACGAAATTTGTCTGACTTTATCGACAAATACTAACAGATTTTGAATTTTTTTTATTTTATAGTGGTAGTTATACAAGCCCAAGAAAAATGGGTATTTTTAATCTCCCAGTGGTCTGACCACTTTTAGGAGTTTCGAGGTATGAAGTTACCTTTGGAGAGAAAGACTTTTGAATAGCAAAAGATGGAGAATCCTGCCGTTTGGCGGGGTGCGTTACACTAGGGAGGTTTTAATTTGGCGCTTAAAGATCTTTTTTCAAAAAATCAGCCGAAAAAGAAAAAATATGCAACCATACCAAATGACACTGCTAAAAATGACGTTCCAGAAGGGATTATGACAAAATGCCCTTCATGTAAGAAAATCATGTACACAAAGGAATTAGTGAAAAATGCAAAGGTCTGCCTACATTGCGATTATCATTTCCAGATGAATGCAAAAGAGCGAATTGACAGCTTTATTGATGAGGGCAGTTTTGTAGAAATCAATGAAAATATGGTATCTAAAAATCCACTAAATTTTCCTGACTACCTGGAAAAACTAGAAAAGGATCGGCAAAAAAGTAAGTTAAATGAGGCAGTCGTCACTGGAATGGGGACGGTTAATGGCCAAAAAATTGTCCTGGCGATCATGGATGCTTCTTTTCGTATGGGGAGCATGGGCTCTGTCGTGGGTGAGAAAATTACCCTTGCAATTGAAAAGGCAGATGAACTCTCGCTTCCATTCATCATCTTCACCGCTTCAGGTGGTGCCAGAATGCAGGAGGGCGCCTTGAGCCTAATGCAAATGGCTAAAACAAGTGTTGCGTTAAAAAGGTTTAGTAATAATGGTGGCTTAATTATTTCCATTATGACACACCCGACAACTGGAGGAGTTTCTGCTAGCTTCGCTTCATTGGGTGACTACAACTTTGCTGAACCTGGAGCCCTCATTGCTTTTGCCGGCCGCAGGGTCATTGAGCAATCGATTCGTGAGGAATTGCCGGAGGATTTTCAAACAGCAGAGTTTCTGTTAAAACACGGTCAGCTTGATGCGATTATCTCACGTATAGAATTGGTGGAAAAAATTACGAACATTTTAGATATTCATAATCCGGGAGGTGAACTCGAATGGCAGGGGAATTAGAATTCGAACGTCCAATTGTGGAATTAAGAAAGAAAATTGCTGAATTAAAAGAGTTCACAAAAACAGCTGATGTCGATTTAAGTGCTGAAATTGTTAAATTAGAGACTAGGCTCATTAAGCTGGAGCAGGAAATATATGAAAATATAAAGCCATGGGATCGCGTTCAAATTGCACGTCTTGCGAATAGACCGACAACACTTGATTATATTTCTTTCCTTTTTGAAGGTTTCTTTGAATGCCATGGTGACCGAACGTTTGCAGATGATGAGGCCATCGTTGGTGGTGTGGCTAAATTTAAGGGGCTTCCTGTTACCGTGATTGGCCATCAGCGGGGAAAAGATACGAAAGAAAATATTCGACGTAACTTTGGGATGCCCCATCCTGAAGGATACCGCAAGGCATTACGCTTAATGAAACAGGCTGATAAGTTTAAGCGCCCAATTATTTGTTTTATCGATACGAAAGGTGCCTATCCCGGTAAAGCGGCCGAAGAGCGGGGCCAAAGTGAAGCGATTGCCCGCAATCTTTTTGAAATGGCGGGTCTCAAGGTTCCAGTCATTTGTATTGTGATTGGTGAGGGAGGAAGCGGTGGTGCCCTGGCACTTGGTGTTGGAAACCGCATCTACATGCTCGAAAACTCTACTTACTCTGTTATTTCTCCTGAAGGAGCGGCAGCTATTTTGTGGAAAGATGCAGCTCTAGCCAAAAATGCAGCTGAAACAATGAAAATTACTGCCCCAGACTTAAAGGAACTAGGGATCATCGATGCGATTATTCCCGAAATCAAAGGTGGGGCTCATAAAGATGTGAAAAAGCAAGCGGAGAACATTGAAAAGGTGCTAAAAGAGTCCCTTCAACAGTTGCTTAAACTTTCAGAGGATGAATTAATAGCTGACCGTTATAATCGATTTAGGACAATTGGAGAATTTACGGTAATAAAGGATTATATTGGAGTGAATTAAGAGATTGTGCTCAGGTTGAGCACTTTTTTTATGGTGTTCACAAAAAATTCATTAAAAAAGTGATGTTTGCGCTTTCAGTAACTGATAAATCGCTTTCAGTTAATTAACTATTCCGTCTATTATCAATACTCATATGAATCGGTTGTTAAGGGCATTTCTTCATGGTATTTTATTAATATTCAACGGTTTTATGTAAATAATAAGAGAAGTATTAGCAAGTTGATTTAATTTACTAATAAAGGAAGGTACATAGGGGCTTCTTAATCAATGATTGGGGTGAAAAGAATGAAAAAAATTGGAGTACTAACCAGCGGTGGGGATTCCCCTGGGATGAATCCGGCGATTCGGGCTGTTGTTCGGAAGGCGATTTTTCATAATGTAGAGGTTTATGGTATTTATGGCGGATACTCTGGATTAATTTCTGGAAAAATAAAAAAGCTTGAGCTTGGTTCTGTTGGCGATATTATTCATCGTGGAGGAACGATGCTGCAGTCAGCACGCTGTCCGGAATTTAAAGAAAAAGAAGTACAGCTAAAAGGAATTGAGCAGCTGAAAGCGCATGGGATTGAAGGGCTGGTTGTCATTGGTGGTGATGGTTCATACCGTGGGGCAAAGGCATTAACAGAGCTAGGATTCCCATGTGTTGGTGTCCCCGGCACGATTGATAATGATATTCCGGGAACAGAACAAACGATTGGATTTGATACAGCTTTAAATACGGTCATTGATGCAATCGATAAAATCCGTGACACTGCTACATCGCATGAAAGAACATTCGTGATTGAAGTAATGGGGCGTGATGCCGGAGATATTGCTTTATGGGCCGGACTTGCGGGCGGAGCAGAAACGATTTTAATTCCAGAGGAAAATTATGATATGAATGAAGTGGCCGATCGATTGCGAAGCGGTCAAGAGCGCGGGAAAAAGCATAGTATTATTGTGGTTGCCGAGGGAGTATGCAGCGGATACGAAGTTGCTCGTAAGCTGCAAGAAGAAACAAAAATGGATACTAGAGTATCTGTATTAGGACATATGCAGCGCGGCGGCTCGCCAACTGCGGCAGACAGGGTGCTTGCCAGTAGATTAGGAGCAAGAGCAGTAGAAATCCTAATCGAGGGTAAAGGCGGTCGTGCCGTAGGAATTGAAAAAAATAAGCTTGTTGATTACGATATTATTGAAATACTAGACAAAAAGCACACATTTGACCTTGACCTATATAATCTATCCAAAGAATTATCAATATAAGAAATTGTGTTTTGTCTTTTCTAAAATTGGAGGAAAAAAAGGATGTTACGTAAAACAAAAATCGTTTGTACTATTGGTCCTGCTAGTGAAAGCGTAGAAAAATTAACTGAATTAATCAATTCGGGAATGAACGTTGCCCGTTTAAATTTTTCCCACGGGGATTTTGAAGAGCATGGTGCACGGATTCAAAATATTCGTGAAGCAGCAAAGTTAACTGGAAAAACGGTAGCGATTCTGCTCGATACTAAAGGACCAGAAATTCGGACAAATAACATGGAAAACGGTGCGATTGAGCTGAAAGCCGGAGAAAATGTGATTGTATCCATGACTGAGGTGGAAGGAACCACTCAGAAATTCTCTGTTACATACAATGAATTGATTGATGATGTCCATGTAGGCTCCAAAATTCTTTTGGATGATGGATTAATTGGACTTGAAGTCACGGAAATAGATAAGTTAGCAAATGAAATTCACACGAAAATATTAAACACTGGCACCTTGAAAAATAAAAAAGGTGTGAACGTTCCGGGTGTATCGGTTAATTTACCGGGGATTACCGAAAAGGACAGACAAGATATTCTGTTTGGTATAGAACAGAGGGTTGATTTCATCGCCGCCTCTTTTGTCCGCCGTGCAAAAGATGTTTTAGAAATCCGTCAGCTTTTAGAAGAAAACAATGCAACCTATATCCATATTATCCCTAAAATTGAAAATCAAGAAGGCGTGGATAACATCGATGAAATTCTTGAAATTTCTGATGGTCTGATGGTTGCCCGCGGAGACCTTGGTGTAGAAATCCCGGCTGAAGAGGTTCCACTTGTGCAGAAGATGTTAATTAAGAAATGTAATTCACTTGGAAAACCTGTCATAACGGCAACTCAAATGCTTGATTCGATGCAGCGCAATCCAAGACCAACTCGTGCTGAGGCGAGCGATGTCGCCAATGCCATTTTTGATGGTACAGATGCGATCATGCTTTCAGGTGAAACGGCTGCTGGTCTTTACCCTATGGAAGCCGTACAAACGATGCATAATATCGCTTCAAGAGCTGAACAGGCTTTAGATCATAAAGAGATTTTATCAAGCCGCCGCAAAGATACAGACCATAATCTTACGGATGCAATTGGTCAATCTGTTGCCCACACAGCATTAAATCTTGAAGTAAAATCAATTATTACACCAACTGAAAGCGGTCATACGGCAAGAATGATTTCTAAGTATCGCCCGAAGGCAGCGATTGTGGCAGTGACAGCAAATGAACATGTCTGCCGCCGTCTACAGCTTGTTTGGGGTGTATATCCGCAGCTTGGGAGAATTTGTACAACAACTGATGAAATGCTTGATATCGCTGTTGAAGAGAGCTTAAATAGCGGGATTGTGAAGCACGGCGACTTGGTTGTCATCACAGCAGGTGTTCCTGTGGGTGAAGCAGGCACAACTAATTTAATGAAGATTCATGTTGTCGGTGATATCCTTGCTAAGGCACAAGGAATTGGCCGCAGATCTGCATTTGGAAAAGTGGTGCTTGCCCATGATGCCAAAGAGGCTTTGGAAAAAGTAAAGCCGGGTTCGATTCTTGTGACGATTGGTTCAGATCGTGATATGGTACCTGCAATTGAAAAATGTGCTGCCCTTATTACACAAGAAGGCGGTTTAACAAGCCATGCGGCAGTAGTTGGTCTAAACCTCAGCATTCCAGTGATTGTTGGCGTAGACAATGCTTTAGAATTGTTTAAAGAGGGTCAAGAAATTACAGTAGATGCAGCGAGAGGCATTATTTATAACGGCCATGCTAGTGTACTATAAGAAAAACGTCAGCTCCGAATGAGAGCTGACGTTTTTCTATGCCTCTTTTCCTTTAATAAATGCCCAAACATCGTGAAAGACATTTGCCCGGTAAAGAGTACTGATTACAACGAGCGTAACGGGGCCAATAATTAGGCCTAAAAAACCGATCAATTTAAATCCGACAAATAAGGAAATAAGTGTCGCCAATGGATCGAGGCCGATATTTGATGAAAGGATTTTTGGCTCCATGATTTGCCGTTGAACGAGGACAATGATATACAGAACACCTAATCCTAATGCAAGGCCTGTATTGCCGCTAATAGCTGCATAAATAATCCAAGGGACAAACACAGCACCAGTACCAAGGTATGGAATAATATCGACAATACCTGTTGCTAATGCGATGGTAATTGCATAATCAACTCTTAAAATCAAAAGACCAATTAGGATAATCACAGTTGTAATTGAAATGAGCGTAACTTGTGCTTTAATAAAACCGAATAATGCCTTTTTTAGGTCAATAAAAACGGTTCTGCCGCTCCTTTTTGCCTTTTCGGGTAAAAGTCTTCCTCCCATCGCCGATAGGCGATACCAATCTTTACTGATAAAAAAGGTGGCTAATAACGAAAAGATAAGAACCGTCGCAGCATTTGGAAACCAAGATAAGATATTGGGAATATTCCCAAATAGATTTTTAATAAATGTTCCAATCGTTGTGCCAACTCTTGTCCCAACGTTTTGAATATTTCCGATGATGGTATCCTTCTGACCGGCATCAAGCTTATTAAATACACTTGTTAATTGATTGTATAAGGGGATGATTTGAGCCGTAAAATAATCCTCGATATAATTAATTAAAGTATTAAGATGTTCTGGAACGACTTTTGCTATATAGGCTGTGCCGGAGACAATTTCCGCGACTAATAGCGTCACTAACCCTGCAAACAAAGCAAAGATAATGACAAGTGCGATAAGAACAGAGAGCACACGCGGCATTTTTGCCCTTTTTTCAAGAAAGTTTACTAGCGGGTTAATCATAAAGGCAATAATAAGTCCAATTAAAAATGGATAGGTTATGGTTGACAAAAAGTAAAATAGGTAGAGTGACAAAACAACTGCCCCAATGACAAGTAAGAATCGTAAGGTTTGGTATATGTACTTAGGATTCAAAAGCAGCCCTCCTTCATATAAAATTAATAGTCTTAGTTTAACATTTTATGAGTGAAACTGCATAATTTTCCAATTTTATGCCTTTAATTATTATTACTAACACTGGATGGATAAAGGTTCATTTATTCAGTGGTTAACGCTATTTTTATTATGAAATAATATATTATGGTACGATAATTTTTGACAAGGATGGTGAAAAGGTTGCAAAGTGAGCCAATATTATTTCTATTACTATTATTAGTGATAGGCTTAATTGCCAAAAATAGTTCATTAATGGTTGCTATCGGGGTATTACTTGTATTGAAAGTCGGTGGATTGGATGCAAAATCTTTTTCATTTTTACAATCAAGGGGAATAAATTGGGGAGTCACCGTGATCACCATTGCTGTTCTAGTTCCAATTGCCAGCGGCGAAATAGGATTTAAAGATTTATCGGGTGCTTTTAAAACACCATTTGCGTGGATAGCCCTTATTTCCGGAATGTTAGTTGCTATGCTTGCGAAGGGTGGGGTAAAACTTCTTGCCGATGACCCGCAAATTACAACGGCATTAGTGCTAGGAACTATTCTTTCTGTTTCTATTTTTAAGGGAGTGGCGGTTGGGCCACTAATTGGAGCGGGAATCGCCTATACAGCCATGAGAATTTTTAGTTTTTTTAGCTAGATTTTTTGTAAAATAATATTTTTTTTGTATTTTTATACTTCTTTTCGTTCACAAAAATTTGATAATTGTTTATAATAGGCTTGTAAGCGTATCCTTTTTTACATAAACCATATATATATGCGTAATTAATTGTAAAATACTTTTTAATGGTGAATGAAAGGCATTCACACTGTTTGTGGATCTCCCGAGCAATCGCTCAGTCATTTTTATAGGAATATCGCTAGTTAGCAATTTTTCTTGATTGCAAAAAGAATATTGGGGAATTTAGAAAGTAAAGGAGAGATTTATGATGGCAGTAAAACAAGGACTAGAAGGAATAGTGGCAACAACTTCCTCCATTAGCTCAATTATTGATGATACGCTAACATACGTTGGCTATGATATTGATGATTTAGCTGTAAATGCTAGCTTTGAAGAGGTAATCTATTTACTTTGGCATCGCAAATTGCCAAACGCAGAACAATTAGTTGAATTGAAACAAGAACTGGCTGAAAACTACGCATTGCCACAAGAAGTGATTGAACACTTTAAGATGTACCCAATTAAAAAAGTGCATCCGATGGCGGCACTCCGTTCAGCAGTTTCTCTGCTAGGATTATATGATGACGAAGCGGATTTAATGGACGAGGCAGCCAATTATCGTAAAGCAGTTCGTCTTCAAGCAAAAATGCCAGCGATTGTAACAACCTTTGCACGTGTCAGAAAAGGACTTGATCCAATCGCGCCAAGACAGGATTTAAGCTTTGCTGCGAATTTCTTATACATGCTAACAGGTAAAGAGCCGGATGCAATTGCTATTGAAGCAATGAACAAGGCACTTGTATTACATGCAGATCATGAATTAAATGCATCAACATTTACTGCACGTGTGTGTGTAGCAACGCTTTCTGATGTATACTCCGGTGTAACAGCCGCGATTGGCGCATTAAAAGGACCATTACACGGTGGTGCAAACGAGGCAGTAATGAAAATGCTTACCGAAATTGGCACACTTGAAAATGTGGATCCATATATTCGCGGGAAGCTTGAAAACAAAGAAAAAATCATGGGCTTTGGTCACAGAGTATACCGTAAAGGGGATCCTCGAGCTAAGCATTTAAAAGCAATGTCCCAAAAATTAACCGAGCTAACTGGCGAACCACATTGGTACGATATGTCTGTCAAGATTCAAGACATCGTGACTGGTGAAAAGAATCTACCGCCAAACGTGGATTTCTATTCTGCCTCTGTATATCACAGCTTAGGTATTGACCATGACCTAATGACACCAATCTTTGCAATTAGCCGTGTATCTGGATGGCTTGCACATATTTTAGAACAATATGAAAACAATCGTTTAATCCGTCCACGGGCTGAATATACTGGTCCTGGAATGCAAAAATATGTTCCAATCGAGCAAAGAGGATAATAGTTTACTTTTATTCGAAAAATTGTTTCAATAAGATAGAATGTAAAGGTTAGGGGTCCTGCTCACTAACCTTTGATTCAGTCTTTTGATATACTACGAACAAGTTTTTTACATAATAGGAGGGGGAACAACTATGCTAGGCGAAAAAATCACGGTTAAAGACGGAGTATTACAAGTACCAAACAATCCAATTATCCCATTTATTGAAGGGGACGGTATCGGGCCAGATATTTGGGCTGCTTCTGAAAGAGTTTTAAATGCAGCAGTTGAAAAAGCCTATAAAGGCGAGCGTAAATTAGTATGGAAAGAAGTTTTAGCTGGAGAAAAAGCTTTTAACCAAACAGGTGAATGGCTTCCGTCTGAAACTCTTGATGTAATCAATGAATATTTGATTGCTATCAAAGGACCTTTAACAACCCCTGTCGGCGGCGGTATTCGTTCCTTGAACGTGGCACTTCGCCAAGAATTAGATTTATTTGTCTGCTTACGCCCTGTAAGATGGTTTGAAGGCGTTCCATCACCAGTTAAGCGTCCACAAGATACCGATATGGTCATCTTCCGTGAAAATACTGAAGATATTTATGCCGGAATCGAGTATGAAAAAGGTACTGAAGCAGCTAAAAAGGTAATTGATTTCTTACAGAACGAAATGGGTGTTAAGAAGATCAGATTCCCTGAAACTTCAGGTATCGGTATTAAGCCTGTTTCTGAAGAAGGTACAACTCGTCTTGTGCGAGCTGCCATTAATTATGCAATCAAAGAAGGCCGTAAATCCGTTACACTCGTGCATAAAGGAAATATCATGAAATTTACTGAAGGCGCGTTTAAAAACTGGGGCTATGAGCTTGCAGAAAAGGAATTTGGCGATAAAGTCTTTACTTGGGCTCAATATGATCGCATTAAAGCTGAGCAAGGGTCAGATGCTGCGAATAAGGCACAATCCGATGCAGAAGCTACTGGAAAAATCATCGTAAAAGATGCGATTGCTGATATTTTCTTACAACAAATCCTTACTCGCCCACGTGAGTTCGATGTAGTGGCTACAATGAACCTAAACGGTGACTTCATTTCGGATGCACTTGCAGCGCAAGTAGGCGGTATCGGAATCGCTCCAGGAGCTAATATCAACTATGAAACAGGACATGCCATCTTTGAAGCAACACATGGTACTGCACCTAAATATGCAGGTCTTGATAAAGTGAACCCATCTTCTGTCATTTTATCCGGTGTTTTATTGCTTGAACACTTAGGCTGGAATGAAGCTGCAACTATGGTGATTAAATCAGTTGAAGAAACAATTGCTTCTAAAGTTGTCACATATGACTTCGCGCGCTTGATGGAAGGTGCAACAGAAGTTAAAACATCCGAATTTGCTAATGAATTAATCAAAAATATGAAATAAAAGCTTTAAGCGGATGCGCATAGCGCTGAAGTGGTACTTGGGCTGTTTGTTCTCGAGACAGCTCAAGTATGAGTTTACATAAAAGGGGAGAGCTTAAAATGTCATTAAAACGTAAAAAGGTTTCTGTAATCGGCGGCGGATTCACTGGTGCTACAACTGCATTTTTACTTGCTCAAAAAGAACTTGGAGACGTTGTTTTAGTTGATATCGCTCCAATGGAAAACCCTACAAAAGGTAAAGCGTTAGATATGCTTGAAGCCAGTCCTGTACAAGGATTTGATGCGAATATCACTGGTACTTCTAATTACGAAGATACTCGTGATTCTGATATTGTTGTCATTACGGCCGGTATTGCCCGTAAGCCTGGCATGAGCCGTGACGATTTAGTGCAAACAAATCAAAAGGTAATGAAAAGTGTAACGCAGGAGATTGTGAAATATTCTCCGAACTGCACAATTGTTGTATTAACAAACCCTGTTGATGCCATGACATACACTGTTTTTAAAGAATCAGGTTTCCCTAAAAATCGTGTAATTGGTCAATCAGGTGTTCTTGATACTGCTCGTTTCCGTACATTTGTGGCGCAAGAATTAAATCTTTCTGTGAAAGATGTCACTGGCTTTGTCCTTGGTGGTCATGGTGATGATATGGTACCGCTTGTACGTTACTCCTATGCTGGTGGAATCCCGCTTGAAACTTTAATTTCTAAAGATCGTCTTGAGGCAATTGTTGAGCGCACTCGTAAAGGCGGCGGCGAGATCGTTAACCTTCTAGGTAACGGCAGTGCCTATTATGCCCCTGCAGCTTCTTTAGTTGAGATGTGTGAAGCGATCCTTAAAGACCAACGCCGTGTATTACCATCCATTGCATATCTTGAAGGGGAATTTGGCTACGAAGGTATCTATCTTGGTGTTCCAACCATCCTTGGTGCAAATGGTATCGAAAAAATAATCGAATTAGATCTTACAGCAGACGAAAAAGCTGCATTAGATAAATCTGTAGAATCTGTTCGGAATGTAATGCAAGTATTGGCATAGTACTATGCTATGGAAATTCGGGGGCGTCTATGTGATGTCCCCGATTTTCTCTATCTTTTTTGGTGTAATCGCTTACAAAGGTGAGGTGAAATTTTATGCTTTTAGGAAAAAAGAGAAAGCAAGGGCGAAGAATTGAAGAAATTACCGTTGGTGAAAAATTATCATTAACGGAGAAAATTGAAGATAAGGATCTTCTTCTCTATCTAGGATTAACAGATGATGCTAATCCTCTCTATATTCAACATGATTATGCGTCACAAACTCCATTCGAAAAACCGATTGTTCCTAATATTATGCTAACAGGGATGATCACTTCTGCCATCTCAAAATATTTACCAGGGCCAGGCAGCCATATCATAAGTCAAAATTTAGAGTTCCCAAAACCAGTCTATCATTACGGAACGGTCGAGTTGTTGCTCGAAGTCATTGACGTGAATCATCATGATCATATCGTGGTGGTGAGTGTCGAAGGTTCCAATGAAAAAAAGGAAACAGTGATTAATGGGAAAATCAAAGTATGCCCGCCGCACAAGTTAGAAGAAATTCATGGGAAGGCATTGGAAAATTTTTAATAATAATAGAGTGGTTCATAAATCCCGAAGAGTTGAGAATCTCCACTCTTCGGTTTATAAAATCTCCTTTACATTCCTCATTACCGCATCTTCAATACTTTCCACACCCCCGCATGCATCTGCCATCCGAACAGAAACATGTCTATTTTGTTAACTTTTACAAAAAGTGAGCAGCCCATAAAACTAGATATTCTTTATTCCTTACCTATATAATGAAGGTAACTACGAAGGGCAAGGGTGTGGAATATTATGAAAAGTAAAATACTTGTTGTGGATGATGAACAGTCGATTGTTACGTTACTGCAATATAATTTGGAACAAGCAGGATTTGAAGTTTTAACCGCAATGGATGGTATGGAGGGGAAACAATTAGCTGAAACTGATGCGCCTGACATCATCGTTTTAGATTTAATGCTGCCAAGTTTAGATGGAATGGAAGTATGCAAGCAGCTTCGCCAAAAAAATATCATGACGCCCATTTTAATGTTGACGGCAAAAGATGATGAACTTGATAAAATATTGGGTCTTGAGCTTGGAGCAGACGACTACATGGTAAAACCATTCAGCCCGCGTGAAGTCATAGCCCGTGTGAAAGCTATTTTAAGAAGAACGCAAGTACAAACGGAAACAGCCGAGGAAAATGATACCACTGGAGGGCAAATCCAAATTGGGAAATTAACGATCTTCCCTGAAAAATATGAGGCTTTCTTTAAAGAAAATCATCTTGAATTAACACTAAAGGAATTTGAATTGCTTCTCTACCTTGCACAAAATAAAGGCCGGGTGTTAACACGGGATCAATTACTTAGCGCTGTTTGGAATTATGACTTTGCTGGCGATACTAGAATTGTGGACGTACATATTTCACATCTTCGAGAAAAAATAGAAGAAGAAACAAAAAAGCCTGTTTATATCAAAACCATTCGCGGCCTTGGTTACAAATTGGAGGAACCTAAAGGAGAATGACAAAGTTTCGCACAAGGATATTTATTATTTTAATTTTTTTAATGATTATCGTTTTAGTTGGATTAGGAATATTGCTTGGGCAGTTATTTAAATATGATTTTTTAGACTCACTTAATGAACAAATTAAAGTAGAAATGTGGTGGATTCTTACTATCGGACTAGGAATTGCGGTGATTGTCATCATCGTTCTTGGCCTCCGGATTACCACAAGGTATACGAAGCCAATAAAAGCGGCTACGGAAGTAGCCATAGAACTTGCACATGGAAACTACCGGGCCAGAACAAGAGTGGATCGTTTTGATGATGCGGGAATGCTTGGAACATCAATTAATATGCTTGCAGAAAACCTTCAAAAGCTTACAAAAGAACATGAAATTCAGCAAGACCGCTTAAGTGTTTTGATTGAAAACATGGGAGCCGGGTTGGTGTTAATCGATAGCCGCGGGTACATAAATCTCATCAATAAAGGCTATATTGAGATCTTTCATGTGAATTCGAAAGATTACTTAAATAAACTTTATTATGAAGTCATTGAAAATGAGGAAATTTGTCGGTTAGTTGCAGAAGTATTCCGGACTGAGCAAAACGCAAGTAAACAATTACTTCTTCCTTTTTTGATTGAACGTAGATATTTTGTTGTTTACGGTGTGCCGATTATTGGAACAAACAAGGTTTGGAAAGGAGTAGTGCTCGTATTTCACGATATTACGGAATTAAAAAGACTGGAGCAAATACGCAAGGATTTTGTGGCTAATGTTTCGCATGAACTAAAAACCCCGGTTACGTCGATTAAAGGGTTTACTGAAACCCTATTGGATGGGGCAATGGATAATCAAGAAACATTAGAAGCATTCCTTTCGATCATTTTAAAAGAAAGCGACCGACTTCAAACACTGATTCAGGATTTGCTCGATCTTTCAAAAATAGAGCAGCAAGGCTTTCAATTAAATCTGCAAGAAGTTGAGCTGCGTACGCTCCTAGAAGATGTAATTACACTCCTTACCGGGAAAGCAGAAGAGAAAAATATCCATTTTGAATTTTATAGCAACCGAAACCAAGTGATCATAAACGGTGATACAGATCGCCTAAAACAAGTATTTATCAACTTAATAGGCAATGCCATAACCTATACACCAGTTGAGGGGGATGTGAAAATCATTCTCTTAGAAAATGGAAAAAATGTTCGGATTCATGTAAAGGACTCGGGCGTTGGTATTGAGGAAGAAGAAATCCCGCGAATCTTTGAACGTTTTTACCGGGTTGACCGTGCAAGAAGCCGGAATTCAGGCGGGACAGGTTTAGGTTTAGCGATCGTGAAACATATAATCGAAGCGCATCACGGGAATATAAGCGTCAGAAGCACTGTGGGCGAAGGCAGTGAATTTATTATTGAACTGCAAAAGAATTAATTTTTTGGATGGTGAAGATATTGGAGAAAAAAAAGCTTGTACTGATTGACGGGAATAGTATTGCCTACCGTGCTTTTTTTGCCTTACCCCTGCTTAATAATGATAAAGGGATCCATACGAATGCGGTATACGGTTTTACGATGATGCTGATGAAAATTTTAGAGGATGAAAAGCCGACACATATGCTTGTTGCCTTTGATGCTGGGAAAACTACCTTTCGTCATAAAACTTTTACAGAATACAAAGGTGGCAGACAAAAAACACCGCCTGAATTATCAGAGCAATTTCCATTCATTCGCGAATTATTAGACGCTTACGGTATTTCAAGATACGAGCTTGAGAACTATGAGGCTGATGATATTATTGGCACCCTATCATTGACAGCGGAAAAGGATGGCTATGAGGTAAAAGTGATTTCCGGGGACAAGGATTTAACCCAGCTCTCATCTTCGACTACAACAGTCGGGATTACTCGGAAAGGGATTACCGATATTGAAGAATATACACCAGATCATGTGGCTGAAAAATACGGACTTACCCCAGAACAAATTATCGATATGAAGGGGTTAATGGGGGACTCCTCTGATAATATTCCCGGTGTTCCGGGGGTGGGGGAAAAAACCGCAATCAAACTGTTAAAAGAGTTTTCCACCTTAGAAAATCTGCTCAAATCAATTGATCAAGTTAGTGGAAACAAACTAAAGGAAAAGCTCACAGAATTTAAAGATCAGGCCCTAATGAGCAAAGAACTTGCCACAATTGAGCGCCAAGCGCCGGTGGAAGTGGATTTAGAAACGATTGCCTACGAAGGCTTTACAAGAGAAAAATTAGTTGGCATATTTAAAGAATTAGGGTTTCATTCCTTATTAGATAGGCTTGGTGAAGATACATCTGTAATCGAAGAGCAAGCACTGGAAGAGGTTGAATATGTGATTCCGGATGAAATAACGGACGATATTTTTGCTGACACCAATTATTTATATGTAGAAATGCTCGATGATAATTATCATTTTGCCGAAATTATCGGTTTTTCGCTTATAAATGAAATAGGGCATTATTACTTGCCGACAGAACTAGCAATCCAATCTGCAGCCTTTAAAAAATGGGCGGAAGATGAGGGGAAAAAGAAAATCGTTTACGATGCAAAACGATCTGAAGTTTCCTTAAGGAGACGGGACATCCATTTAAAAGGCTCTAACTTTGATATATTAATGGCTTCCTACCTTATTAACCCATCGGAAAATATTGAGGATTTAGCTGCAATTGCGAAAAGATATAATATCCACAATATCCAATCAGATGAATCATTTTATGGCAAAGGAGCCAAACGGAAGGTTCCGGAGACGTCTAGACTTGCCGAGCATCTTGTTCGTAAAGGTCTTGCAATGTATGACCTGAAAGAAAAACTGGAAGATGAGTTAAGAAAAAATGAACAATATGAATTGTTTACAGAGCTGGAAATGCCGTTATCACTTATATTGGCTGATATGGAATCATGTGGTATTAAAGTAGAGCAGGAACGACTCCAGATGATGGGGAAAGAACTGAATGACCGTCTTATCGAAATTGAAGAGAAAATATGTGAATTAGCTGGTGAAAAATTTAATATCAATTCCCCGAAACAGCTGGGAGTTATTTTATTTGAAAAATTGGGCCTGCATTCCTTTAAGAAAACAAAAACAGGCCATTCAACATCCGCGGATGTATTAGAAAAATTAGCCGATGATCACGAAATCATTGAACATATTCTACTGTACAGGCAGCTTGGAAAGCTTCAGTCCACCTACATTGAGGGGCTGTTAAAAGTAATTGATCCTAAAACAGGAAAAGTTCATACAAGGTACCAACAAACCTTAACTGCAACAGGCAGATTAAGTTCAATTGATCCGAACCTGCAAAACATCCCAATTCGCCTTGAAGAAGGACGAAAGATTCGCCAGGCCTTTGTTCCATCAGAAAAAGGCTGGGTGATTTTTGCAGCGGACTATTCGCAAATTGAACTTCGTGTGCTTGCGGATATTGCCGGTGATGAAAAATTGATACAGGCCTTTAAGGATGACATGGATATTCATACGAAAACAGCGATGGAAGTCTTCCACGTTGATAAGGATGAGATAACCTCAAATATGAGACGCCATGCCAAGGCAGTTAATTTTGGGATCGTATATGGTATAAGCGATTATGGTCTTTCTCAATCATTAGGAATCACTAGGAAAGAAGCCGGTCAATTCATTGACCGATACCTTAATAGCTATCCTGGTGTAAAGGAATACATGGATGACATCATTCACTCGGCAAGGCAAAAAGGATACGTCTCAACTTTATTGCACAGAAGAAGATATATTCCTGAGATTACGAGCCGTAATTTTAACATCAGAAGTTTTGCCGAAAGAACGGCAATGAACACACCTATTCAAGGCAGTGCTGCTGACATCATAAAAAAGGCCATGATTGATATGGACGAAGCGTTAAAGGACAAGGGCTTAAAAACGCGCCTATTGCTTCAAGTACACGATGAATTGATTTTTGAAGCGCCTGAAGAGGAAGTGGAGATCCTCAAAAAATTAGTCCCTGACGTAATGGAGAATGCGCTTGAATTGAAGGTGCCATTAAAAGTAGACTACTCCTATGGTCCAACATGGTTTGACGCGAAATAAAATACAGCAAAGGGGGATGCTGGTTTTGCCAGAACTTCCTGAGGTTGAAACAGTTCGAAAAACATTGAAGAAATTAGTTGTTTCTAAAACAATTGAAAACATAACCGTTTACTGGCCAAAAATCATAAAAAACCCCTTAGAGGTTGAGCAATTTATTGACGCTTTAAAAGGGGAAACCATTGTTGATGTCGGCAGAAGAGGGAAGTTTTTAATTATTTATACGGGAAATTATGCATTAGTCTCTCACTTGCGAATGGAAGGCAAATATGGGCTTCATTCAAAGACGGAACCGTTTGATAAACATACACATGTGATTTTCCATTTTACGGATGATACGGAATTAAGATATCGGGATGTCCGGAAATTCGGAACGATGCACCTATATAAGAAGGGCGAGGAATTTATAAAGCCGCCGTTGATTGATCTTGGACCGGAACCTTTTTCAAAGGAATTTACTGAAGAATATTTGGCTGAGAAGCTTAAAAAGACATCGAGGAAAGTCAAACCTGCGTTACTTGATCAGAAGCTCTTTGTTGGGCTGGGTAATATTTATGTGGATGAGGCACTTTTTCGGGCTGGAATCCACCCTGAACGTTTAGCAAATACGCTAAATGAAAAGGAAATTACCGGCCTTCATCGAGAAATTGTCGCAACATTAAGCGAAGCGGTGAAAAAAGGCGGCAGCACGATTCGCTCCTATGTGAATTCTCAAGGAGAAATCGGCATGTTTCAACTTGAATTATATGCTTACGGACGAAAAGGGGAGGCCTGTAAAAAATGCGGCACTCCTCTTGAAAAAATGACTGTTGGGGGCAGAGGAACACATTATTGTCCAACATGTCAAAAGCTTTAATGAAACCAAAGTAGATTCTTATTAACTTTGGATGGGCTCCTTCCATATACTATCATAGTGATTTTGGAGGAAGGAGTCAGAGATCATATGGTTCACTTGTTCTCGCTACTCGTATTAGCTTTTGCACTCAGTCTTGACAGCTTTAGTGTCGGGTTTACCTATGGATTGAGGAAAATGGTCATGCCGATTAAGTCAATTTTGATTATTGCAACATGCTCGGCCGTCTCTTTAATGATAGCTGTGTCAATTGGACACGGACTAGAAAGGGTGCTCTCGCCGGCTGTTACCGCAAGCCTCGGAGGATTCATTCTAATCGCCCTTGGCGCCTGGGTATTGTACCAATTTTTCCGTCCCGAAAAAGAAAAAGAAATTTTAAAACATGAAAAAACAATTGTGAATTTTGAAATACGCTCCCTTGGAATCGCCATTAATATCCTGAAAAAGCCAATGTCTGCTGATTTTGACCAATCAGGTACGATTACAGGGATTGAAGCACTAATGCTGGGATTTGCCTTATCGTTAGACTCATTTGGAGCAGGAATTGGCGCAGCGATGCTTGGTTACTCACCATTTTATTTAGCCATTACTGTTGCAATTATGAGTTCGTTATTTGTTCTCTTTGGGATCAAAAGCGGAACCTTCTTTCATAAGTTTGAATGGATTCAAAAATTTACTTTTTTACCAGGGATCTTATTAATAATAATTGGAATCTGGAAAATTTAATCGACTGAAAGGAAACAACCATGTCACTAGTTATTGGTTTAACAGGCGGAATTGCAAGTGGAAAAAGCACAGTTTCAAACATGTTTAAAGAAATGGATATTACAGTGGTCGATGCAGATGTCGAAGCACGCCTTGCGGTGAAAAAAGGAGAACCTGCATACAATAAAATCATTGCTGAATTTGGCACGGGAATCCTAATGGAGGACGGGGAAATCGACCGTCCAAAACTCGGCTCGATTATTTTCCATCAAGCAGAGAAAAGACAGCTCTTAAATGAAATTACCCACCCAGAAGTCCGGAAAAGAATGAGAAATCAAATAGACAATGCAACAAAGAAAAATGAAGATGTGGTAGTACTCGATATTCCTTTATTATTTGAAAGTAAACTAACGGGTATGGTAGATAAAACCATTCTTGTATTTGTAGACAATGAAACACAATTGCAAAGATTAATCGAGAGAAATAACTTAACAGTTGAGGATGCTGAAGCAAGAATCCGTTCCCAGATGCCACTATCTGAAAAAGTGATGCTCGCAGATGTGGTAATTAATAATAATGGAACAATCGGCGATACTAGGAAACAGCTCATTGAAGTTTTAATAAATTGGGAAATTGAAGTGAAATAATCGAAATATGAGAAGGGTTACCTTAGGGGACTCTTCTTTTTTTATCCTTTAGTTATCAGAATTATTAAATATTTTAAAATCCGCTATTTATTCATCACAATTAAACCTAAATATGTTATACTAATTGCAATAATACAAGTTAACAGTATAACACTAATGCGGAAGGGGCCGTAAAATGAAGGCGAGAATTGCGATTAATGGATTTGGGAGAATTGGAAGGATGGTTTTTCGAAAAGCAATCCTTGAAAATAAAATGGAGATTGTAGCTATAAATGCGAGCTATCCAGCAGAAACATTAGCACATTTACTTAAGTATGATACGAACCATGGGCCATTTCAGGGCGATGTCATTCCTTTAGATGATGAACTAGTCGTGAATGGGAAAAGAATTAAACTAATAAGTAAGCGGAATCCAGAAGAGCTTCCTTGGAAAGAGCTTGGGATTGATATTGTCATTGAGGCAACAGGAAAGTTTAATGATAAAGAAAAAGCAGCCCTGCACCTGGTAGCTGGAGCCAAAAAGGTACTCTTGACTGCGCCAGGGAAAAATGAAGATATTACAATTGTTATGGGTGTTAATGACGAAATGCTGGATATTACAAAGCATGATATTATTTCCAATGCATCATGTACAACTAACTGCCTTGCACCTGTTGCAAAGGTGTTAGATGAAAAGTTTGGAATTGAGTGCGGGTTAATGACCACCATTCACGCGTATACAAATGATCAAAAGAACATTGATAACCCGCATAAAGATTTACGGAGAGCTCGTGCATGTGGACAATCTATTATTCCTACCACAACAGGCGCTGCGAAAGCGTTATCACTTGTGCTGCCGCAGTTGAAAGGAAAATTACATGGAATGTCACTTCGAGTACCTACTCCGAACGTTTCACTTGTAGACTTAGTAGTTGATCTAAAACAAGATGTAACTGTTGATGAAATTAATCACGCATTTATTGAAGCGTCTAATGGACCGTTACAAGGTATTCTAGATTTGACAATGGAACCATTGGTTTCTGTTGATTTTAATACAAATGAACATTCTGCGATTATCGATGGACTTTCCACCATGTTAATGGGAACAAGGAAAGTGAAAGTTTTAGCCTGGTACGACAATGAGTGGGGTTATTCATCACGTGTTGTCGAGCTGGCCTTATATGTTGGTGAGGAAATTGCGAATGCCTCAAAGGTAAAGGTTGGATAATGTCAAAAGTCATCGAAAAAAAGCTGTTAAATTGAACAGCTTTTTTTTATGAACCGGGTTGTACCATTAAGGGCTTTTGCGCATAATATAGTCTTAGCGAAAGAATCATTTATCGCAAAATATAATGAAAATGTCCATGAGCGGTTGTTACGAATGAATCAAGTGAAAAAACTATTTTGATAGGTTGCAAAAAAAATATAAACAAAGTATACTAGTCATCGTGAACTTCTTGAAATTAGGTAGCGATTAATTACTTAAAGGGTTAGGACCTCTTTGGACTAACTTTCCCCCGTGGTAGTTAGAAGATACCGTCAATAACAGGATTTCAAGAAACCATCATAAAAGGTTAAAGGGGGAAAAATGAATATGGAAACAATGGGACGTCACGTAATCTCAGAACTTTGGGGTTGCGACTTTGAAAAATTGAATGATATGGATTTTATTGAAACAACTTTTGTCGAAGCAGCTCTTAAATCAGGTGCGGAAGTTCGCGAGGTAGCATTTCATAAATTTGCTCCACAAGGTGTCAGCGGTGTTGTCATTATTTCTGAATCACACCTAACCATCCACAGCTTTCCTGAACATGGTTATGCCAGCATTGATGTGTATACATGCGGTGATTTAAACCCGAATGTGGCAGCGGACTATATTGCTGAAGCATTAAATGCCGAAACACGTGAAAATATCGAGATTCCACGTGGAATGGGTCCTGTACATGTAAAGCAGGCAAAAGTACTATAATATTAAAAAAATTAGCTTAGAGGTGTACCAATTGTACACCTCTTTTTATATTTTACGGGAACTGTAGTAAAATAAGATATAAGAGATATTTGGAGGGGTATTATGGGTATTTTTACGCGGTTTAAAAAGCAAATTGAAACATCAGACCAAAACACGGACGATTCCTTGAAAACGCATTATTATAAAGCGACTTTTAATCAATTATTTCAATCGGTAGAAAAGATTTTCCATGATGATGCTGATTGTCAGGTCATAACCGTATCTAAGGATCATGGAGAAATTGCTGTGGAAGTTAAAAAACCAATCCCGTGTTTCTTGATTATAACGGTTGTTTCAGTTAAATCGATGGAAACAGCAGTTGATTTTAATATTTCATCGGAGAAATTTTCATTGGTAGGCATAAATCCCGTTTTGAAAACACGTATTACCGCTTATTACAAGCGGATTGGCCAATTACATAATCTTATTGGAATTAAAAAAAACTCGTAACACTTCTACTTGTACAAAGGGCTGCTTTTTTATAAGATAATGATAAGGATTTTGTCGGATTTGGAGCTGATTAAACAATGAAATGCCCTTCATGTCAAAACTATGGTACACGTGTCCTTGATTCCCGGCCTGTTGATGAAGGACGTGCCACACGGAGAAGGCGAGAATGCGAAGAATGCGGATATCGTTTTACCACTTTTGAGAAGATAGAAGAGATTCCCTTAATTGTGGTGAAAAAAGAAGGTACGAGAGAAGAATTCAGCCGTGATAAAATACTCAGGGGCTTGATTAAGGCGTGTGAAAAACGTCCTGTGGCTTTAAAGGAGTTAGAAGATATTACCCACGGTGTCGAGAAGGACCTTCGCAGTCAGGGGATTTCTGAAATCAAAAGTGATGCTGTCGGCGAAATGGTGATGGACAGGCTGGCACATGTTGATGAAGTCGCATATGTGAGATTCGCCTCAGTTTATCGTCAATTTAAGGATATTAATGTATTTATAGATGAATTAAAAGAATTAATCAAAAAGGAAAAATCTTAACCGAGCTAAAGGGTCTGTCTTTGGCTCTTTTTTCACTAACGAGGGAGTGTTGGAATGATATGGCGCAGCATTGGCAGGAAATTCTTCCTATCGACCGGTATATTGTAGCGGCCAATGGGCTCTTACATGAGTATGACCGTAAAGTGCTGACGTTTTTATATCAGCCCTTGATAGGGTCAACTTGTTTTAGTTTGTATATGACTCTTTGGGCGGAGCTTGAGGAAAACCGGCTCTGGTCTGAATCTTCCACACATCATCTATTGATGAACGTAATGGAAATGAATTTAAAGGATATACATGAAGCACGATTAAAATTAGAGGGCATTGGTTTATTAAAGACCTATGTAAAAACGGATGATGGGGATCGTTCCTTTATTTACGAGCTTAATCCTCCATTAAATCCTGAGCAATTCTTTTTAGATGGGATGTTAAATATATACCTTTACAGGAAGATTGGCAAAAACCATTTTGCCCGGTTAAAACGGTTCTTTACTGTCCAGCAAAAACCGGAGGAAAAAGAATACCATGATGTGACGAGGGCTTTTCAGGATGTGTTTGCATCGGCTGCGCCAGGGAGTCTGCAATACCTTCAGGATGTTTCAGAAAATATTGAAGAGGCAGGGGAAAATAGTCAGTTTATTGGCCGGAATGAATCAAATCCTATTCAAATTGATAAGGGTTCGTTTGATTTTGATTTGTTAGAAGCGGGTCTAAATGAATCCCTAGTCCCTAAAAAAGCACTAACATCAAAAGTAAAGAATGTGATTAGCAATCTTGCATTTCTATATAATATTGATCCCATTGAAATGAAAAATTTTATATTAGGTGCGATAAATCCGAATGATGAAATTGATATTGAAGACTTAAGAAAAGGTGCTCGTGATTGGTATCAATTTGAGAATTATGACCAGTTGCCGAGTCTTATTAACCGTACCCAGCCGGCCGCTCTTCAAACCCAATTGACCGAACCGAAAACACCTGAGGAAAATCTAATTCGATCATATGAAACAACCTCACCGCTAACCGTTTTTAAAGAGATCTCAGGTGGTGTAGAACCGTCTGATGCTAATTTAAAAGTTTTGGAAGAAGTTATGATTAAATACAAACTTCCACCGGGTGTGGTAAATGTTTTAATTGATTTTGTCATGAGAAAGACAAAAATGCAATTTTCAAAAAACTATGTGGATGCCGTCGCCAGCACTTGGGCGCGGCTGCAAATAAAAACGGTGAAGGAAGCAATGGAGCTCGCCAAAAATAATGAAACCGCTCAGAGTGAAAGCAAGAAGGCTAGAACAAGAGGGAATAAAAAGCCAATTCGAACTGAGTTAATCCCCGAATGGTTTGAAGAAAGTCCGAATACACCGGTTAAAGATCCTTCCCACGAAAACAAGACCGAAGACGAAGAGAAAAAGCGGGCGATTGAAGAGAAATTAAAAGCTTTTAGGAAGTAGGATGTGAATCGTATGGAAAAGATAAATAAAACCTTACAGCGGCTTGCCTCGAATCAGAATTTTCAAAAGCGCTACGAGGAGCAACGACAGAAAGTCTTGCAAAATCGGGGGATTCAAGTATTTTTAACTGAGCATGAAGATGATATAACGCAGGAAATAGTTGAAAAAAGCATGAGTAAATTATACGAGTACACGAACCAAAGCCATGATTGTGACCGCTGTGAAAGTCTTGAAAAATGTATTAACTATATGAAGGGATATCATCCTGAATTAGTTCTATCGCGAAATTCGATTGATGCAGTCTATAAGCGGTGTAAGCGAAAAGTCATGGCAGATGAGAAAAAGAAAAATGAAAAGCTCATCAAAAGTCTTTATGTCCCACGGGATATTCTCGAGGCGACATTTGAGGACTTTGAAGGGGACACAGGCCGGCTTGATGCGGGCGATAGGGCCGCAACTTTTTTAATGAATTATGAAGAAGGTAAAAAAGCGAAAGGTCTCTATTTATACGGGAAATTCGGTGTTGGTAAATCGTATATATTAGGGGCAATCGCCAATGAACTGGCTAGAAAACAAATTTCATCGATGATTGTCTATGTTCCGGAATTACTGCGGGAAATGAAAAGCTCCATAGCCGACTCAACACTAAATGAAAAAATTGAAGCATTGAAAAAAGAACCTATTTTAATGCTTGATGACATTGGTGCTGAAGCCATGTCGAGCTGGACACGGGATGAAATTCTCGGCCCAATTTTGCAGTTCCGGATGCTTGAAAGCCTGCCGACCTTTTTTACCTCTAATTTTGATTTTAAGGGGCTTGAGCATCACTTAACATACAGCCAGCGCGGTGAAGAAGAAAAGATGAAGGCCATGCGAATTATGGAGCGAATCCGAACCTTAAGCGAGCCTGTGCTCGTAGATGGCAAAAATCGTAGATAATAAACTATGTTTAGGATTGTCGTACTAAAACGGCGATCCTTTTTTTATTTTAATGAAAAAGCCTTGGTCTGCTAACTTCTATTTTGGCCTTGTCCCCCATATATATTTAAAACAGAGATTTGACAAAAAGGGGGGATTTGGTTGGCGGAAATCATCTTCCAAGGCAAGCTGGATGCACAAAGATTTTATAGCCACTTGCTGAAGTATGTACCATATAATCCAGAAAACGAAACTATTCTTCTAATTGAAGATCGACATATAGTAAAAATTAAAGATAGCGAATTATCCGTTGATATTTTCGAAGCACTGAAAACGGCCTTTTATGATTTTATTACAAAAACAAAACGAAATGACTGGTTTAGAGAGATTATCAAGGATCATTTTTATTATGAGGATCTAGAAGAGCAACAGCAAATCATGGAAATCATTTATTCTATACTTGAGGGTCAAAGAGAAGACCTAGCCATTTTTTTAAAAGAAACAAGCGAGGAGCTTGATATGATTAAAGCTGCCATCAGCCATGTATTTCAGGATCATGTTTCTTTATCATTTGATTCGTTTCATAAATTTCGTTTGCGTCCCTATCTTCAAATGCTTGAAGGCTATGTGGAGCTTGCCATTGATGAGTATAAAATGGAGCAGGAATATCAAATGTTTGTGCAAATGCTAAGAGATTTTTTGATGAATCGGGAACCGAAAATGGAGAGTCTTCATTTATTATTTGATGAGGAAGTTACTTTTTTCAATGAGCAGTTAATGGAGATCAAAAGAGGAGAATTAACAAAAATGATTGATCGCAAATTATTAGTGAATCATCCTGTTTATGTCGACTCTGCCTCGATTGCGCCACTTTTATCGCTGGCACCGACCTCTATTTTTATTTACACAAAAGACCCGAACGACCCGCTTGTAAGAACCATCAAAAATATCTTTGAAGAACGGGTAACCTTTAAAACCTTTGCGGCACTCCGTGAGTTGAGGAAATCGGCAGCGGATTATAAATCCACCGAAAATCATGCATAAAAAATAAAATTATGGCAATAGTTAGTTTTGTGTACCTTGATTTTTTATTTTGTTCTGATTATAATAACGTACATAGCATTTATTATAGTAAAAGTAATGATAAGGACAACAGTATTTCTTTACGGTTTTTTAGAGAGGGAGATCACCGGCTGAAAATCTCCTAACACGGAAAAGATACTTACCACCTTTAAACTTCAACTGTGAACGCTTCATGTTTGATGGAGTAATTAATGGTTGACGGTCTACAGCCGTTACCTGACCAAAGTCATTTTCAGTGGAGCATGCTGAAAATAAAAAATTGGGTGGAACCACGTGTTTTCAAAACTCGTCCCTATTCCAGGGGCGGGTTTTTTTATTTTTTATTAGAAAAGCGGAAGCGCCTTGCTCAGGGGCGACAGGCATAAGACGAGCCGGCATGAAGGTTGTTTTTTAACCTTCAGGACGGATTGGCTTATGACCCCGAGCCCCTAGGCGCTGAAGCTGGACACTTTAAATTAAAAGGAGGAATTGTTATGTCAGACGTTGTTAAGATTTCGTTTCCTGATGGGGCAGTAAAGGAGTTCGCGCGGGGAACAACAACGGAAGATATTGCCGCTTCCATCAGCCCGGGCCTAAAGAAAAAAGCAATTGCGGGCAAATGGAATGGTCAATTGTTTGATCTTCGCCGTCCGATCAACGAAGACGGATCTATAGAAATTGTTACACCTGAATCAAGTGACGCGTTGGAAGTTTTGCGCCATAGTACAGCACATTTAATGGCTCAAGCGGTCAATAGACTTTATCCTGATGTAAATCTTGGTGTAGGTCCTGTCATTGAAGGCGGATTTTATTATGATATGGATCTTGAGGTTTCCTTAACACCAGAGGATCTTCCGAAGATTGAAAAGGAAATGGCGAAAATTGTTAATGAAAATCTTGAAATTATCCGCAAAGAAGTAAGCAGGGATGAGGCAGTTCAGCTATTTAAAGAAATGGATGATCCCTATAAGCTTGAATTAATCGAAGCGATTCCAGATGGAGAAACAGTAACACTTTATCAGCAAGGTGAATTCGTTGACCTGTGCCGTGGAATCCATGTTCCTTCTACTGGGAAAATTAAAGAATTTAAATTATTGAGCATTGCCGGTGCTTATTGGCGCGGCAATAGTGACAATAAGATGCTGCAGCGTGTGTATGGAACTGCTTTTTTCAAAAAAGAGGATTTAGCAGAGCACCTTCGTTTGCTTGAAGAAGCGAAAGAGCGTGATCACCGTAAAATTGGCAAAGAATTGAGCCTGTTCACCAATTCCCAATTAGTTGGGCAAGGACTACCGTTATGGCTTCCTAAGGGTGCAACCATCCGCCGTATTGTAGAGCGCTATATTGTTGATAAAGAAGTTCGCCTTGGTTATGACCATGTTTATACTCCAGTGATGGGTAGTGTTGACCTTTATAAAACTTCTGGCCACTGGGATCATTATCAAGAAGACATGTTCCCAGTCATGGACATGGACAATGAGCAATTAGTCCTTCGTCCGATGAACTGCCCGCACCACATGATGGTGTATAAAAACAGCATTCACAGCTATCGTGAACTGCCAATTCGGATTGCGGAACTTGGTACGATGCACCGCTATGAAATGTCAGGAGCATTATCCGGATTACAGCGTGTTCGCGGCATGACGTTAAATGACGCTCACATTTTTGTTCGTCCAGATCAAATTAAGGATGAATTCAAACGGGTTGTGAACCTTGTTTTAGCCGTCTATAAGGATTTTAACCTTACTGATTATTCTTTCCGTCTTTCCTACCGTGACCCCGAGGATACTGAAAAGTATTTTGACGATGATGCGATGTGGGAAAAAGCGCAAGGCATGCTGAAAGAAGCAATGGATGACCTTGGACTTGATTATTATGAGGCAGAAGGGGAAGCTGCTTTTTACGGTCCAAAGCTTGATGTTCAGGTGAAAACGGCACTAGGTAAAGAGGAAACTTTATCTACTGTTCAATTAGACTTCCTACTTCCAGAGCGCTTTGATTTAAATTATGTCGGTGAAGACGGCAAACAGCATCGTCCAGTTGTTATCCACCGTGGTGTCGTGTCGACAATGGAACGATTTGTAGCCTTCTTAATTGAAGAATACAAAGGGGCATTCCCTACATGGCTCGCTCCGGTGCAAGTTCAAGTCATCCCTGTATCACCTGGAGCGCATTATGATTATGCGAAGCAAGTGCAGGAGCAGCTGCAAAACGAGGGCTTCCGTGTTGAATTGGATGGCCGTGATGAAAAAATCGGCTACAAGATCCGCGAAGCGCAAATGCAAAAAATACCATATATGCTTGTTGTCGGTGACAAAGAGGTTGAGGATCAAGCGGTCAACGTCCGCAAATATGGTGAACAAAACTCAGAAACAAAGCCATTCACTGACTTTCTTGCAGCACTTAATGCTGAAGTGAAAAGAGGATAAGATAATGAAAGAGAGGTCCGCCTCTCTTTTCTTTTGAAAAAAACTATTGAATAATATTTGGTTTCTTGCTACAATAAATTTCGTTGTCATCAAGGAAATAGTTCGTTTGACATCGCGTCTTTGTTTATGGTATAGTTACTAAAGTGAAAATTGAATATTATTTTTGGGAAAAGAAGAAGCACCCGCTTCTCACCTGATTGACGCAATTGGCAGTTGGCAGGTTTTACGTGAACTTTCTTTATTACTTTTGTTTCGTAAAGTGTGGGTGTATTCATCCGCACTTTTTTATTTGTGTAACACTAGCAAAAAGTTTTTCAAACCTGTCGATTCAAGTATGGTGTCTTGACCCGGAAGTTGTATTCGTGATAAATCCTTGGAGGTGGCTAACTATTAGCAAAGACATGTTGTTAAATGAGGGCATTCGCGCTCGCGAAGTTCGCTTAATTGATCAAAACGGCGAGCAATTAGGAATTAAAACTAAATTTGAAGCGTTAGAAATTGCTGGAAGAGTGAATCTTGATTTGGTACTTGTAGCACCAAATGCAAAGCCTCCAGTTGCCCGTATTATGGACTATGGCAAATTTAAATTCGAGAATCAAAAGAAAGAAAAAGAGGCTCGAAAGAATCAAAAAATTATTACGACAAAAGAAGTACGTCTCAGCCCAACGATTGATGAGCATGACTTTAATACAAAGCTTCGCAATGCCATTAAGTTTTTGGAAAAAGGCGACAAGGTAAAAGCTTCAATCCGTTTCAAGGGTCGGGCGATTACACATAAAGAAATCGGTCAGCGTGTGTTAGACCGTTTTTCCGAAGCGTGCAAGGAAGTTGCAACGATTGAGTCACATCCTAAAATGGATGGACGCAGCATGTTCCTAGTTTTAGCACCAAAACAAGAGAAGTAATAAGGAGGACAATCACAATGCCTAAAATGAAAACTCACCGCGGCGCTGCAAAGCGTTTCAAGAAAACAGGTTCTGGTCAATTAAAACGTGACCACGCTTATACAAGCCACTTATTTGCGAACAAATCAACAAAAGCTAAACGTAAACTTCGCAAAGGAACTCTTGTTTCTAAAGGCGATTTCAAACGCATTCGTCAATTATTAACTTACATGAAGTAATCAGTGATCGATATATAGGAGGGAAATTACATGCCACGTGTTAAAGGCGGTACAGTTACGCGCAAGCGTCGTAAAAAAGTTCTTAAATTAGCAAAAGGTTATTACGGTTCAAAACATACATTATATAAAGTTGCTAACCAACAGGTTATGAAATCTTTAATGTATGCATTCCGCGACCGTCGCCAGAAAAAGCGCGACTTCCGCAAACTTTGGATTACTCGTATCAATGCAGCAGCTCGTATGAACGGTCTTTCTTATAGCCGTTTAATGCACGGTTTAAAGCTTGCTGGTATCGAAGTAAACCGCAAGATGCTTGCTGAATTAGCAGTTAGCGATGCAAACGCATTTGCTGAATTAGCTAATGTTGCAAAGCAACAAAACAATAAGTAATTTATAAATGCCATTCTCTTTGATGAGGATGGCTTTTTCTATAAAGGGGATTTAGTGTATGACGATTATGTTAGCAATCTTTGTTGTCATGAATATCGCTGGCCTGTTCATTATGGGAGAGGATAAAAAGCGGGCAAGAAAACATCAATATAGAATAAGTGAACGGACATTATGGCTTGTGGCTTTATTTGGGGGTGCAATCGGTACGACGGCTGGGATGCAGCTGTATCGTCACAAAACGAAGCATGTTTCATTTAAAATTGGCTTCCCTGTCCTTGCGATCATCGAGTTAGCTCTTTTAATAAAAATAATATTATAAAAAGCCGCTTTCATGGCGGCTTTTATTGTAAAAATTCCTTTACCGGACTTTTCCAACTAATTTCGGCATTTGGATAGTGTTCGAGAATTTTTTGATCCAAATAGTAAAAATCATCTTTTACCATCCCTTTTAACGAGGCAGTGTTCTCCGGCCAAATAGAGATGGAAACAACGTCAAAGGTATTATTGGCGGTTCCCATATATTTTTCACCAGCAAACACCGCACCTTTATAGGTGAGCTGAAAATTCCTCCTCACATCATCATGGTCAATGAGTAAAAAACGTTTATGTTTACGTGCCGATTCAAGCTTTCGGGACGATTGAAAGAGTAATTTGACTCCCATGTAAACAAAAAAGACGATGAAAATTAACAATACAAAGCGCAGTAACCAAATCATGGCTAAGCCCCCTACACCTATTTTCTTTCTAATACGACTCAGGCTGCAAAAAGGTTTCAATTATTTCACACTTTGCTATAATTTTTCCATAAGGAGTGATGATCAGGATGCAACTTGAAAAACTGTTTAAGATGCAAGCGGCGTTAGATACCCACATTGAGGAAAAACACCAGCTGAAGGAAGAAGATTTATTTGAAAGGAAAGTTCTTGCATTGCTTGTGGAAGTCGGTGAATTGGCAAATGAAACCCGCTGTTTTAAGTTTTGGAGCGTGAGACCTTCTTCCGCAAAAGAAGTGATTTTAGAAGAATTTGTCGATGGGATTCATTTTATTTTGTCGCTTGGCATTGAGTGCGGCTTTGACCGCCAGCAAATGGAACTAAATGTCGGTGAATCTGTTTTGGGTGTGACGGAGCAGTTTCTATGCGTTTACGAGGGAATCACTATTTTTCAAAAGAGCAAGGGTCTAGATGATTATAGACAATTATTCGGATCGTATTTGCAGCTTGCATTACTGCTTGGCTTCCAAGACGAGGAAATCGAACAGGCATATTTTGAAAAAAACGAAGTAAATTATCAAAGACAGCAAAATAACTATTAGCAGGAAATTTGTGAATTTGCAGACTCCTTCTGTATAATTAAGAGTGCAGTAAATACATAAAAGGGGGCTTTTTAATGGTGCAATTAGACGCAACATTAACGATGTTAAAAGACTTGACCAATGCCAAAGGGATTGCTGGCAATGAGCGTGAAGTCCGCGAAGTGATGAAGAAATACATAGAACCATTTGCTGATGAATTAACAACGGACGGCCTTGGCAGTTTAATTGCTAAAAAGGTCGGGGTAGCAGGCGGCCCGAAAATCATGGTGGCCGGCCACTTAGATGAAGTCGGGTTCATGATTACCCAAATCGATGATAAAGGCTTTCTGCGTTTCCAACCGGTCGGCGGCTGGTGGGGTCAGGTGATGCTCGCACAGCGCGTCACCATCGTTACGAGGAAGGGCGATGTAACAGGTGTTATTGGTTCTAAACCTCCGCATATTCTGTCTGCCGAAGCGCGCAAAAAGCCGGTTGAAATTAAAGATATGTTTATTGATATCGGTGCATCCAGTCGTGAGGAAGCGAGCGAGTGGGGTGTCCGTCCCGGAGATATGGTTGTGCCATACTTCGAATTTACAGTCATGAACAATGAGAAAATGCTGTTGGCGAAGGCGTGGGATAATCGGATTGGCTGTGCGATTGCGATTGATGTATTGAGGCAACTAAAGGATATCGAGCATCCTAACGAGGTTTATGGTGTTGGGGCAGTGCAAGAAGAGGTTGGATTACGCGGCGCTAAAACGGCAACGTATAAAATCGAGCCGGATATTGGCTTTGCAGTTGATGTCGGTATTGCCGGTGACACACCTGGAATTTCTGAAAAAGAAGCGATGAGTAAAATGGGTAAAGGGCCCCAAGTAGTTGTCTATGATGCATCGATGGTAGCCCATAAAGGCTTGCGTGACTTAGTTACGGATACAGCGGATGAAATGAATATCCCTTATCAATTCGAATCCATCCCTGGCGGCGGTACGGATGCAGGCTCCATCCATTTGACACATAATGGCGTCCCGGCACTGGCCATTACCATTGCTACTCGTTACATCCATTCACATGCAGCAATGCTTCACCGCGATGATTATGAAAATGCGGTTAAATTAATCGTTGAAGTAATTAAACGCTTAGACCGTGAGACGGTTGATAAAATTACATTTGAATAAAGGTTTGGGTCCTCGGCTGTAGGTTTTGGCCGGGGGTTTTTTATATAGAAAAAGCTGCCGGGGTGAATTTGGCAGCATGGGTGGGAGGGTTACTTAAGTCCGCTTTCAAGGACAGTAAGCATTTCCTTTTTTTCTTCTTCAGATGAATTTTTCCAAATGACTTCAAATAAAACGCCAAGTCCTGGGAGCATCTTTTCTTCCCCATTTTGAATCGCATCGACGATTGTATCCTCTAATTGATCTTGCGTGTTGCCTGAAACATTGTGAATAATAGCGTTTCTTAGGTTTAAGTTCATAACTAAACACTCCTTTTTTAACCTGTATTTCTTTAATATGTTTTCTATTTTTGGTTTAATTATGTATTATTGTTATAATTACATGAGATTTTTTAAAGGAGAACGAGTTTTGAAATATATAGAATCTGTCAATAATCCTAAGGTAAAACAATGGAAAAAACTTTTAACAAAAAAAGAGCGCGATAAGTCGGGAACATTTTTAATTGAAGGCTTTCATTTAGTGGAAGAGGCACTAAAACAGGGTGAGCAAATTTTGGAAGTGATTGTTTCGGAAAAAGTGGACTTGCCGCCGCGCTGGGATCCAGCTGGTACGCCTGTCACCTTGGTCACCGAAGAAATTTCGAATTCTTTATCAGAGACGGAAGCGCCGCAAGGAATTTATGCCGTTTGCCGCCAGACTGTTTCTGAAGTCGGTGAGGCAAAAACCTTCCTATTCATCGATGCTGTCCAAGACCCGGGGAATTTCGGAACGATGATTCGGACAGCCGATGCCGCTGGAATCGATGCTGTGGTTGTCGGCCGTGGAAGTGTAGATATTTTTAACTCAAAGGTGCTTAGATCTGCACAGGGAAGCCACTTTCATCTTCCGATTATTAAAGGTGACCTGCATGAATGGATCAACAAACTTCAGGGGGAGAATATTCCTGTTTACGGTACGGCATTAGAAGGGGCTTCTGAATATACTAAAGTTTCAAAGAGTGATTCGTTTGCCCTGGTTGTTGGAAACGAAGGAAATGGTGTGAGTCAGGATATCCTTGCAAGTACGACTGCCAATCTCTATATACCGATTTACGGAAAAAGCGAGTCGCTAAATGTTGCCGTAGCAACAGGGATTCTGCTCTATTATTTGAAAAAATAGGTGCAAACAGGTTTGACCTTTTGAGGGAAATTATTATATAATAGTGAACAATTGATTATTATAAAAACGATGACGGAGAAAAGTATCTTGTCTGTTGACCATGTAGGGAGAAAGTGCCGTGACTGAAAGCACTTTTATGGTTCGGGGCTTGAGAAGTTCACCTCCCGAGTTGGCATCGGGACCATTTTTTGCGAAAGAAATGTAAAGATGCACCGGCACATGCCGTTATCCGAATGAAGCGAACACAATGTTTCCATACATATCGTGTTTACAAGGGTGGTACCGCGAAAACAAACCTCGTCCCTTTCCAGGGATGGGGTTTTTTTGTCTTTCGCGGTGCCTGACACCCTTTCTACTGCCAATGTATTAGAAATGGTGCCTGACACCCTTTTTACTGCCAATGTATTAGTAAGGGTGCCTGACACCAATCTATGACACCAATCTAACCGATTAAAATTAAGGAGGAATTGACCATGCAAGAACGTTTAAAGGAATTGCAGGAAGAGGCTATTCAAAAAGTTGAGCAGTCTGCAAGCTTGAAAGAGTTAAATGACATCCGAGTTGCCTATTTAGGGAAAAAAGGTCCAATTACTGAAGTGCTGCGCGGGATGGGCAAGCTATCTGCTGAAGAACGTCCGGTGATGGGGGCACTCGCGAATGAAGTCCGTGAGGCGATTGCGGTAAAAATCGAAGCAAAACAAAAGGGATTAGAAGAGGCGGCTGTCCTAGAAAAGTTAGCTTCTGAAAGCATTGATGTTACCCTTCCAGGAAGCCCAGTTAGGCTAGGAAACCACCATCCACTAACAAGAATCATTGAAGAAATTGAAGACTTATTTATTGGCATGGGCTATCAAGTTGCTGAAGGGCCAGAGGTTGAGCAAGATTATTATAACTTCGAAGCACTTAATTTACCTAAAGGTCACCCTGCCCGCGACATGCAGGACTCATTCTATATCACGGAAGAGATTTTGATGCGAACTCATACATCTCCAGTCCAAGCACGGACAATGGAGAAACATCAAGGTAAGGGGCCAATCAAAATTATTTGCCCAGGTAAAGTTTATCGCCGTGACAATGACGATGCGACACACTCACACCAATTCATGCAAATAGAAGGCCTAGTAGTTGGCGAAAACATCCGCATGAGCGACCTTAAAGGAACATTAGAGGTTTTTGCGAAAAAAATGTTCGGGGATGACCGTGAAATCCGCTTAAGACCAAGTTTCTTCCCATTCACAGAGCCATCTGTTGAAATGGATATTTCTTGTAAAATTTGCGGCGGTTCTGGCTGCAGTGTATGTAAACAAACCGGCTGGATTGAAATTCTTGGTGCTGGCATGGTTCATCCAAACGTCCTTGAAATGGCTGGCTACGATTCTAAAAAATATACTGGATTCGCCTTCGGGATGGGACCTGAGCGGATCGCGATGCTGAAATATGGCGTTGATGACATCAGACATTTTTATACAAATGATGTTCGTTTCTTAAAACAGTTTTCTAAACATGAATAGGAGGAGATGACGACATGTTCGTTTCATATAAATGGCTCCAAGATTATATCGATTTAACTGGAGTATCAGCAGATGAGTTAGCTGAGAAAATTACCAAAAGCGGTATCGAAGTTGAAGGCGTGGACGTATTAAACGAAGGTATTAAAGGTGTTGTTATCGGTCACGTACTAGAACGTGAGCAGCATCCAAATGCTGATAAATTAAGCAAATGTCTTGTTGATGTCGGGGAAGAACAGCCTGTGCAAATTATTTGTGGCGCACCTAATGTAGCACAAGGCCAAAAGGTTGCCGTAGCAAAAGTTGGTGCCGTTTTACCTGGCAATTTTAAAATTAAACGGGCGAAGCTTCGCGGCGAAGAATCGAACGGTATGATTTGTTCTCTAACTGAGTTAGGCATGGAAGGAAAAGTTGTTCCAAAGGAATATTCTGAGGGGATCTTTGTTTTTCCAGCAGATGCTGAAGTTGGTACCGATGCTCTTGCATTATTAGGCAGGGACGATGAGGTCTTAGAACTAAGCTTGACGCCGAACCGTGCTGATTGCTTGAGCATGCTTGGGGTTGCCTATGAAGTGGCAGCGATTCTTGACAGAGAGGTTAAGTTTCCAGAAACAAACCAGGAACCGACAGCTGAAAAAGCAACTGATTATGTAAAAATAGTCGTTGATGCGCAGGAGGATAACCCTCTATATGTAGCAAAAATGATCAAAAATGTAAAAATCGGCCCATCACCGCTTTGGATGCAGGCGCGCTTAATGTCTGCGGGGATTCGTCCGCATAATAACGTTGTCGATATTACGAACTATATTTTATTAGAATATGGTCAGCCGCTCCATGCATTTGATTATGACCGTTTAGGATCTAAGGAAATCCTTGTCCGCCGTGCTGTAGATGGGGAGAAGTTTGTTACCCTTGATAATGTAGAACGGACATTAACTGCAGAACATCTTGTGATTACAAATGGAACAGAGCCAGTTGCCCTTGCAGGTGTGATGGGTGGCGCGAATTCAGAGGTAACTTCAGATACAACGACCGTTTTATTGGAGTCCGCTTATTTTAACGGTGGAACTGTTAGAAAGGCTTCCAAGGATCATGGCTTAAGAAGTGAAGCAAGTGCTCGTTTTGAAAAAGGTGTTGATCCTAACCGCGTTCGTGCAGCGGGAGAACGTGCTGCATATTTAATGGCGAAGTACGCTGGCGGTGAAGTTTTAGATGGTGCTGCTGAAACTGATACACTTACAGTTGAGCCAGCAGTCGTTTCGATTACCTTGGAAAAAATTAATCGTGTTCTTGGGACAGAGTTACAGATGAGGGATGTAAAAGAAATCTTCGACCGCCTGCAATTTACCGTTAGTATCGAAGGTGATTTGATTACGGTAACGGCACCAACGCGCCGCGGCGACATCAGAATCGAAGAAGATTTAGTGGAAGAAGTTGCCCGTCTTTATGGATATGACAACATTCCTAAAACATTACCAATTGGTTCCTCAACACCCGGGAAATTGTCCGAGTACCAAAAGAAACGCCGTGAAGTTCGCCAGTATCTTGAAGGTGCAGGGTTGTACCAAGCGGTAACCTATTCCTTAACAAGTGAGGAAAAAGCGGCACAATTTGCTTTAGAGAAACGCGATACGATCCGTCTTGCAATGCCAATGAGCGAGGAGCGCAGTATCCTTCGCCTTAGCATATTGCCGCAGCTTTTAGAAGTAGTAAAATACAACAGTGCACGCCAAAATGACAGCTTAGCCGTTTATGAAACAGGTGCCGTATTCTTAGCGAATGGGGCGGAAGTACTGCCAGAAGAAAAAGAGCATGTAGCTGCAGTGGTTACTGGTTTATGGCACAGCCATTTATGGCAGGGTGAAAAGAAGCCGGTTGACTTCTTCGTTGTAAAGGGAATTTTAGAAGGCATGTTTGCTAAGCTGGGACTTTCTGAGCAAGTAGAATATGTTCAGGCACAGGTAGACGGTATGCACCCTGGCCGTACAGCAGAAATCCGCTTGAATGGTGAAAAAATCGGCTTCATCGGCCAAGTACACCCAAGCGTCCAAAAAGAACTTGATCTAAAAGATACCTACGTATTTGAACTATCATTAAAAGCAGTACTAGAAGCAAACGCACCAGTATTACAATACGAAGCAATACCACGCTTCCCATCCATCACAAGAGATATTGCCCTTGTGGTAAACAAAGAAACGGTGTCAGGCACCATGAAAAACATTATCATTGAAGCCGGAGCACCGCTGTTGAAAGAGGCGCAGGTGTTTGATTTGTATGAGGGTGATAAGATGGAGGCAGGTAAGAAGTCGATTGCTTTCGCTCTTAAATATGCTAATCCGGAACGTACGTTGACGGATGAAGAGGTTACAAAGGTTCATGAGCGTGTGTTGGAAGCCTTGAAGGAAAAGGCAGGCGCAGTATTGAGAGGTTAATTTTATAGAGGCTGGTTCGAAATCTTTCGAGCTGGCCCTTTTTTTGTGCTAAATTTCCGATTCGCCGATAAAATAGAAAATTCGCCGATATATGCTCCGAATTCGCCGATAAATCACACAAAAGCGCCGATATAAATTAAAATAGTAAGATTTTATAAAAAAAACAGGCTGTCTCGCAATTATTTTGCAAGGCAGCCTCTTTCAATTACATTTTTCCATAAATAACATCATAGTTTTTCGCCAAGGTAACGTCTAAATCGGTTAATCCTCCCGCATTCCAGGAAGTCAGCCGCAATGTGACTAATTTATAGTCAATCGCCATGAACGGGTGATGATTTTTTTCCTCCGATAACGCTGCGATTTCGTTTACGAATGCAACCCCTTTTAAAAACTCTTGAAAACGATACTTTTTCACAATAAATTTGCCGTCTAGTTTCCAGCCGGATAATTCTGCTAGAGAGTCATCAATTTCTGTTAAAGTAAGTCTTTTCGCCATTAAACCACCCCTTCAAACACTATTTACCTTATATTTATTCCTCAGCCCCGCTTTTTATTTACTATCGCCATTGCTTTGTCGGTATTCGCAAAGTGAAGCTTCACATATGAAGGCAAAATATCATGGCCTTTACTCATAATCAGCTTAGCGGCTGCCACATCAACCTGCGCACCGGCACCTTTTGGAATCTTAAATCCTGCGGCCTCACTAAGCTTATCGATATATTGAATAAAGGCGTAGCGAGCAAGAATGCTGGCGGCAGCAACTGCCAGATGAATTCCTTCCGCTTTCGTACTGAAATAAACATTTTCCTTGGCAATTGCTTTTTGTCCTTTTATATGTTGGAAATAAGTACTTGGCTGCACGAATTGGTCAATCAGAATCGCTTCCGGTTTCACAGGGGCTATTTTTTCCTGCACATTTAAAATTGCTTGATTGTGTAGAAGTGCCTTCATCTTCCCTTGGGACATGCCTGACTTTTGCACCTGATTGTATTTTTCATTTTTCAATGTCATTAGGCTGAACGGAACGACATCTTTGATGACCTTGGCAATTGCAATGATCTTTTCATCATTTAAATCCTTGGAATCACGCACTCCTAATTCCTTTAATAACGGAATATCTTCCTTCCTTACATATGCAGCTACAACGGTAATCGGGCCGAAAAAGTCGCCCGTGCCGACTTCATCTGAGCCGATGGCAGACATCCCGCCAATTCCAGCGGGAAGGTCACCTTTAGCCACTGATTTTCCTTTAGCGGCGGCTGGCTTTTTCCCAGGGGCACTAGCGGAAACAGAGGCACTCCACTTTCCGGCTTCTTTTTCGCAATCATTCCCTTGAAACAAAACCTTTCCGGATTTATATGCTGTAATCATACATGAAGGAGTTTTCGCGGCAAACAAACTTCCAGGTATGTTTTTATCTAAAAGCTGCTTCCCATAATAGCTTTTCATTTCACTTATCTTGGACATTTCCAAATTTAAAACAACATTGCCCATGGAAAAACACCACATTTCTAAAATTGTTTGACTTTTCGATTTCAAGTACTTCATGTTATAGTATAGAGTAGGATTCTGGAATGGAGGCAGTAACGTTGTCAAATACACAAAAACACCGAACAACCGTTGATATTTACGGGCAGCAATACGTCATAATGGGAACGGAAAGCCCAAGTCACATTCGACTTGTGGGATCGTTAGTTGACGATAAAATGCGCGAAATACATTCGAAGAATCCTAATTTAGACGTGAACAAACTTGCAGTTTTAACAGCTGTCAATGCAGTCAATGATTATATTAAAATAAAAGATCAATTAGAGCGGCTGCAAACGGAACTACAAAAGGAAAAGGACTACTAATTATGTTAGATTTAGCCATTATCATTTTTTTAATAATAGGATTCTTTGTCGGTCTTAAACGGGGCTTAATCCTCCAGCTTGTTCATTTCATAGGATTTATTATTGCATACATTGCGGCCTATTCATACTATGACGAGTTAGCTCCCAAATTAACGCTATGGATCCCATATCCACATTTTGGTGAAGGGACGACATTAAAAATTTTAACGGACTCAAGCGATATGGACACAGCGTTCTATCGTGCTATTGCCTTTGTGATTATCTTTTTTGCTGTAAAAGTATTATTCCAAATTGTTGGGTCAATGCTTGACTTTATTGCTCATTTGCCTGTCCTGAAGCAGCTTAATGTATTTGCAGGCGGCATTCTCGGTTTTTGTGAAGTCTATTTAATTATCTTTATTTTATTATACATTAGTGCCTTAATACCAATAGAACTGATTCAAAATCAATTGGATCACTCTATTTTGGCTAGCACTATTGTGAATCACACACCGATCCTTTCACAGCAAATCAAGAGTCTGTGGATTGAATATACAGCTGCTTCGACTTCTCTATAGCAGAGAAGTTTTTCTTTTCTCCCGTAAAATAAGTTAAAATGAAGATGCTAAATTAGAGGGCAGGTGGATGTGATGGAAATAACTAAAAAGGAAATCATTCGTTTATTAGAAATGATTGCGATTTATATGGAATTAAAAGGGGAGAACCCGTTTAAAGTGTCGGCCTTTCGCAAGGCAGCAACTGCACTTGAAACGGATGAACGCACCCTCACGGAGATTGAAGACTATACGGCAATCGCCGGTATTGGCAAAGGTACTGCGGCCGTAATTGATGAATACATAAAAGAGGGTTCTTCCTCTGTATTAAAAGAACTGAAAGAAGAAGTGCCTTCAGGGCTAATCCCCTTATTGCAGCTCCCAGGCATTGGCGGAAAGAAAATAGCCAAGCTGTACAAAGAGTTAGGCATAATAGATGTTTCCAGTTTAAAGGAAGCCTGTGAAGCAGGGAAAGTCCAAGCTCTTGCTGGTTTTGGAAAAAAAACAGAGGAAAAAATCTTAAGCGCCATCGCGAATGTTGGGACAAGACCGGAGAGGCTACCGCTTGCCTACATGCTTCCAATTGCTGAGCAGATTGAGGCGAAACTTGCGGAGCTGCCTGCGATTGACCGTTTTTCAAGAGCGGGAAGTTTAAGAAGAATGAGAGAGACAATAAAAGATCTTGATTTTATCATTGCCACAAACCAACCGGAAATTGTCCGTGAGCATCTGTTAAACTTGCCGAAGATAAAAGAAGTCATTGGTGCAGGGGATACAAAGGTTTCAGTCGTTTTTGCGTTAGATTATGATATTTCCGCCGATTTTCGCCTGGTGAAACCTAAGGAATTTATTACGACCTTACATCATTTTACTGGTTCCAAGGATCATAACGTCCGTATGCGCCAGCTGGCAAAAGAACGTGGTGAGAAAATCAGTGAATATGGTGTAGAAAACGTGGAAACAGGAGAAATCCGCACCTTCTCTTCTGAAGAAGAATTTTTCAAGCATTTTGATCTTCCGTTCATCCCTCCGGAAATTAGAGAGGACGGCAAGGAAGTGGAAACTTTCACTGCCGATGAAGAGTTAATCGAGCTCGAAGATATCAAAGGTGATCTCCATATGCACACCACCTGGAGTGATGGCGCCCATTCGATAGAAGAAATGGTAGAAGCCTGCCGCAAGAGAGGCTATCAATACATGGCGATCACCGACCATTCACAATATCTAAAAGTAGCGAATGGTCTCACCCGCGAACGGTTAGTAAAGCAAAAAGAGGAAATTAAGAAATTAAATGAAAAATACGAGGATTTTCTCATCCTTTCCGGGGTAGAAATGGATATCCTTCCAGATGGCACGTTGGACTATGATGATGAACTTCTCTCTGAAATGGATTTCGTCATTGCATCGATTCATTCTGCTTTTTCGCAGCCAAGAGAAAAAATCATGGAGCGACTCAAAAACGCTCTTGAAAATGCTCATGTCGATTTAATTGCCCATCCAACCGGCAGAAAAATTGGCCGCCGCGCGGGCTACGATGTTGATATCGATCTATTAATCCAGCTGGCGAAGGAAACCAATACAGCCTTAGAATTAAATGCCAATCCAAACCGGCTCGACTTAGCGGCAGAATATTTACGAAAAGCGCAGGATGCCGGTGTAAAGATTCTCATCAATACGGATGCCCATAAAATGGACACATTAGAACATATGAAAATCGGTGTTTCCGCAGCGAAAAAGGGCTGGATTCGAAAATCAACCGTGATCAACGCACTTGATAAAAATGACTTACTAGAATTTTTGCATAATAGATAAAGGAGGATACACTCCATGCAAGAAAGAGCCTTAAAGGTATTAGAATTTACTAAGGTAAGAGAGCTCCTGTTAGAACACGCGGCCTCTTCACTTGGTAGAGATAAAATAAAAAGCCTCATGCCATCGACTGATTTTGAAGAAGTAGTTAGACTTCAAACAGAAACAGATGAAGCAGCAACGGTTTTGCGTATTAAAGGAAATGTCCCGTTATCAGGGACTCATGATATTCGCGCCCATATAAAACGTTCGGTGATCGGCGGTGTCCTCAGCCCGCATGAATTAAATCAAATCGCAAGTACGATTCATGCCAGCCGCCAGATGAAGAGGTTCATTGAAGACATTGCAGCGGAAAGAACAGAACTGTCCATTTTAATGGAACAAGTAGAGCGAATTATTCCGCTTACAGACTTGGAGCAGGAAATTAAACACGCTATTGACGAAAGTGGCGAGGTGTTAGATAGCGCGAGTGACTTGCTGCGCACCTTAAGACACCAACTAAGGTCAAATGAATCGCGCGTTCGGGAAAAACTAGAAAGTATGATTCGTTCATCAAATGCCTCAAAAATGCTGTCTGATGCGATTGTAACGATTCGTAATGACCGTTTTGTTATTCCGGTAAAACAAGAATACCGCGGCCACTATGGCGGGATTATTCATGACCAAAGCGCATCCGGCCAAACGCTATTTATTGAGCCACAGGTCATCGTTCAACTAAATAATCAATTGCAGGATATTCGCGTGAAGGAACAGCTTGAAATTGACCGGATCCTGACGGAGCTTTCCGCAAACGTGGCTGAGTATGAGAACGAGCTCAAGGTCATTGTGGAAATCCTAGCTAATTTAGATTTTATTTTTGCAAAAGCTAGATTCGGAAAAAAAATAAAAGCTTCGAAGCCACTGATGAATAATGAGGGAAGAATTTCCTTATATAAAGCAAGGCATCCGTTAATTCCCATCGATGAAGTGGTGGCTAACGACATCATGCTAGGGAATGAATTTACTACTATTGTTATTACCGGGCCTAACACTGGGGGAAAAACGGTCACGTTAAAAACCCTTGGCCTATGCTCCTTAATGGCGCAAGCAGGATTACAGGTACCTGCACTGGACGGGTCTGAGCTGGCCGTCTTTGATGCGGTATACGCTGATATTGGAGACGAACAGTCAATTGAACAGAGCTTAAGTACCTTTTCCTCGCATATGGTCAATATCGTTGACATCCTTAATAGTGTTGATTTTAACAGTCTGGTGTTATTTGACGAGCTTGGAGCTGGAACGGATCCCCAGGAAGGCGCCGCCTTGGCCATTTCGATCCTTGACGAGGTGCACAAACGAGGGGCAAGGGTCATTGCTACAACCCATTACCCGGAATTAAAGGCGTACGGCTATAATCGTGAGGGTGTGTTGAATGCCAGTGTTGAATTTGATGTCGAAACCTTAAGCCCGACCTATAAATTACTGCTCGGAGTGCCGGGCCGGAGTAACGCCTTTGAAATCTCGAAACGCCTTGGGTTAAGTGACTGGGTGATTCAAGCAGCCCGCTCGCATGTTAGCGAAGATACGAATCAAATCGATAAGATGATTGCTTCCTTAGAAAGCAGTAAACGGCAGGCTGAAGAGGAGCAGATGGAAGCAAGGGATTATTTGAAGCAGGCGGAAAAGCTTCACCTGGACTTGCAAAAACAAATGATCGAATTTTACGAGAAAAAAGATTCAATGCTAGAAAAAGCGGCAGAAAAAGCCGCAGACATCGTCGATGAGGCAAAACAAGAAGCAGAGCAGGTCATTCGTGATCTTCGCAAAATGAGAACCGAAAAACATGCGGAAATTAAGGAACATGAATTAATTGATGCCAAACGTCGTCTCCAAGACGCAGCACCGGAAATTAAGAAATCCGTCAATCTTGCTAATAAGAAAAATAAAATGCACACCTACATGCCTGGTGATGAAGTAAAAGTCTTAACATTTGACCAAAAAGGGACGCTCCTTGAAAAAGTTTCAGCGAATGAGTGGCAGGTTCAAATCGGTATTTTGAAAATGAAGGTAAAAGAGAAAGACATGGAATATATGGGTACGCCCAAACAGGTGGAAACAAGACCAATGGCTATTGTCCAAGGGCGGGAATCAGTTGTTAAACTGGAATTAGATCTTCGCGGGGAACGGTATGAAAATGCCCTATTGAAAGTGGAAAAATATATTGATGATGCCCTTCTATCCAGTTATCCTCGTGTATCGATTATCCACGGGAAAGGGACTGGCGCCTTAAGGCAGGGTGTTCAGGAATATTTACGAAACCATCGTTCCGTCAAGAAAATTCGCTTTGGAGAAGCTGGGGAGGGTGGTTCAGGGGTAACCATCGTAGAGTTTAAATAAGGTCGGGGAGAAGCGAAAAATGGATCAGTTTTGGGAGAACGAATATATTCAAATTGCCGCCTATTATAGTGTGGTTATCCTTTGCATGGTTGTCTTTTTAGCAATATTTGAAGCGGTAACGAAATATAAAAATTGGGAAGAAATTAAAAAGGGAAATTTAGCAGTGGCGATGGCAACTGGGGGGAAAATATTTGGTGTGGCCAATATTTTCCGCGCTTCGGTTGAAGAGCACAATTCTTTACTAGAAATGGTTGGTTGGGGGATTTACGGTTTTGTGCTGTTACTTGCCGGCTATTTTATCTTTGAATTTTTAACGCCAAAATTTAAGATTGATGAAGAAATTCAAAATGATAACCGTGCAGTAGGGTTGATTTCACTGATTATCTCAGTTGGATTGTCATATGTGATTGGTGCTGGAATATCGTAAGGGGAGAATGAAAGTGGAAACTTTAGCAAAGGTACTTATCGGATTATGCGGCTTATTTGTGCTGCTTGGTATTATCTATTTTGTGTTTTAAATTTTAAAAAAGCATCGCTGAAATGCATTCAGCGGTGCATTTTTTTACATTAATTTGCTACCGCTTTTCTTCATTGTCTATTGTGAAATACTGTACTATAATAAAAGTGAGTTTTGAATTTTTATAATTATATAGACAAAAAAGATGGAGGTTATGTATGTTGGAGTCTAAACCATGGTTGGAGCTTTATCCGAAAGAAATTCCTGCCACACTTGAATACTCCTCAGAACCAGTACAAGAATACTTAGCAGATGCAGCAAGAAAGTTTCCTGAGAAAATTGCGATCCATTTTATGGGCAAAGATATGACCTACAAACATCTTTATGAAGATGTATTGCGTTTTGCCAGTTACCTGCAGGGTAATATGGGAATTAAAAAAGACGATCGAATCGCGATTATGCTGCCCAACACACCGCAAGCAGTTATTAGCTATTTTGGTATTTTAATGGCGGGCGGAATTGTCGTCCAAACCAACCCATTATATACCGAACGTGAACTTGAGTATCAAATGAAGGACTCCGGAGCCAAAGCCATTATCACCCTAGACATCCTCTACCCAAGAGTCTCAAAAGTAATGCCGCAAACGGATTTACAACATATTATTGTAACCGCTATCAAAGACCACTTGCCATTTCCAAAGAATCTCGTCTATCCTTACATCCAGAAAAAGCAATATGGAATTGTCGTTAATGTAAAACACGAGGGATCGTCCCATTTACTGACGGAAATTTTAAAGGAAAGTCCAAAAAAGCTAACTAAATACAAATTCAATCCAGATGAAGATATTGCCCTATTGCAATATACTGGCGGTACAACAGGCTCGCCAAAAGGTGTTATGTTAACCCATAAAAACTTACTTTCAAACACTTTGATGAGTGAGGCGTGGTTATACAAAGCGAAGCCAGGGGAAGAATCGATGCTGGGAATCGTCCCTTTTTTCCATGTCTATGGGATGACCGTCTGCATGATCTTATCCATTAAAATGGCATGCAAAATGATTTTACTACCGAAATTTGATGCACTAACTACATTAAAAACGATTCATAAACAGCGTCCAACCCTATTTCCTGGTGCACCCACAATTTATATTGGTTTATTAAACCATCCTGATTTAAAAAAGTATGATTTATCTTCGATTGAGGCATGCATCAGCGGCTCAGCAGCGCTACCGCTTGAAGTGCAGGAGAAATTTGAGGAAGTGACCGGAGGAAAACTCGTCGAAGGCTACGGTTTATCGGAAGCATCGCCCGTCACCCATTCCAATTTTTTATGGGACGTGGAACGTGTAAAGGGAAGTATCGGTGTTCCATACCCTGATACGGATGTAAAAATTGTGTCCATTGAAACAGGTGAAGAAATGCCTGTAGGAGAAATTGGTGAAATTATCATAAAAGGCCCGCAAATTATGAAAGGCTATTGGAATCGTCCTGAGGAAACGAAGGAAGTCCTGCATGATGGATGGCTTTATACAGGTGACTTGGGCTATATGAATGAGCAAGGATATTTTTATGTCGTCGACCGTAAAAAAGATATGATCATTGCTGGGGGCTACAATATTTACCCTCGTGAGATTGAAGAGGTTTTATATGAACATCCGGATGTGCTCGAGGCAGTTGCGGCAGGTATTCCGGATCCTTATCGCGGCGAAACCGTCAAAGCGTATATTGTTTTAAAAGAAGGTTCAACAGTCACAGGAGATGAAATGAACCAGTATGCCAGGAAATATCTAGCTGCATATAAGGCGCCACGACTATATGAATTTAGAGATGAATTACCGAAAACTGCAGTTGGAAAAATTTTACGAAGAATGCTTGTTGAAGAGGAAAAGCGAAAAATAGAGGAAGAAGATCAAAAACACGCCTAATTAAGGAAATTTTTTTTGAATATATAGGCTTGTCTGCTATAGTATAGTAGGTTGCTGAAGTTTCTGGCATAAATTCTTGACAGAAGTGAAGATAAATTCTATTATAAAAATATGAATGATTATTCATTCATATTTTTCATTTTAACATAATTGAACTTTGGGAATTGTCCAGCTACAGCGCCAAGGCGCTTCCGCTTTTCTGTCAAAGGGGGGATAGATGTGAAAAAAAATAAGCCGAAATACATGCAAATTATTGATGCTGCGGTCATTGCCATCGCTGAAAATGGCTACCACCAAGCCCAAGTTTCGAAAATTGCGAAGCAGGCAGGAGTAGCAGATGGCACGATTTATCTTTATTTTAAAAATAAAGAAGACATCCTCATCTCACTCTTTGAAGAAAAAATGGGAAACTTCATTGAAAAAATAGATCAAATGATAGCAGGAAAAGGGACGGCGGCGTCGAAGTTATTAAAGATGATTGAAGCCCATTTCAGTTTGCTTTATGAGGATCATCACCTTGCCATTGTGACCCAACTGGAATTGCGCCAATCCAACAAGGATTTGCGGCACCGCATTAATAATGTTTTAAAAGGGTATTTGCAGGTGATTGATAAAATTATAATAGAAGGCATAGAAACGGGAGAGTTTTCACCTGATCTCGATGTTCGACTAGCAAGGCAAATGATTTTTGGGACCATTGATGAAGCCGCTACCTCATGGGTGATGAACGAGGAAAAGTATAATTTGCTTAAATTGGCTTCACCGGTTCATCATCTTTTAATTAATGGCTGCGGATTCAGAGGTGTAGTAGAATAGGGGGAGAAATCTTGGAATATTTAAAATGGTCGTATCAAGATAGTATTGCCACGATCACCATTCAGCGTCCTCCGGCAAATGCCCTTTCATCAGGACTCTTAAGGGAATTGTCGGTGGTACTGGATGAAATTGAACCAAACCGTGAGATTCGTGTCATTGTCATCCATGGTGAAGGACGCTTTTTCTCTGCTGGTGCGGATATTAAAGAATTTACCACGGTTACATCTTCAGAAGGGTTTGAAAGCCTTGGTAAATTTGGTCAAGATTTATTTGACCGCATGGAAAAGTTTCCAAAACCGATTATCGCCGCAATCCATGGCGCGGCCCTTGGCGGCGGACTGGAACTTGCCATGGCTTGTCATATCCGTTATGTCAGCGAAACTGCTAAACTTGGCCTTCCGGAGCTGCAGCTTGGTTTAATCCCTGGGTTTGCCGGCACACAGCGCTTACCAAAATATATTGGGGTTGCCCGTGCGGCAGAAATGCTGTTCACATCTGAGCCTATCACAGGTTTAGAGGCAGTGGAATACGGGTTGGCTAATCGTGCTTTTCCTGAAACCGAGGTATTAGAACAGGCTTATAAGTTAGCTGGAAAAATTGCGAAGAAAAGCCCTGTCTCCATTGGCGCTGCTATTCAATTATTAAACTATGCAAAAACAGAAGAGTTTTACGAGGGGACAAAAAAAGAGGCGGAATTGTTTGGAAAAGTATTTATTTCTAACGATGCCAAAGAAGGAATTCAAGCCTTCCTTGAAAAAAGAGAACCAAACTTTAATGGTGAGTAACTTCCTTAAACAGGACTCCTGTTTAAGAAGTTTTTATAAAATTTTTTCTAAAAAATTTTCTTAATCTTTCAAACTGAGCGAATGCTCGAAATTTAAGTAGGAGGGGACCTTTAGCATGAACATTTATGTATTAATGAAAAGAACCTTTGATACGGAAGAAAAGATTTCAATTTCTGGAGGAAAAATCAATGAGGATGGTGCCGAATTTATCATCAATCCTTATGATGAATATGCGATTGAAGAAGCCATTCAAGTCCGCGATGCAAATGGCGGCGAAGTAACTGTTATTTCTGTTGGCAATGAAGAAACAGAAAAGCAATTGCGTACCGCTCTAGCAATGGGTGCAGATAAAGCAGTTCTAATCAATACTGAAGATGATGTGGAGAATGGCGATCAATTTACAACCGCCAAAATCCTTGGTGAATACTTAAAAGATAAAGATGCAGATTTGATTATCGGTGGAAACGTTGCAATCGATGGTGGTTCAGGACAAGTTGGCCCGCGTGTTGCCGAGCTGCTTAACATTCCTTACGTAACCACAATTACCAAGCTTGAAATTGACGGAACAAATGTAACCGTTACCCGTGATGTTGAAGGTGATGCTGAAGTCATCGGGACAAGCCTGCCGCTTTTAGTTACAGCACAACAAGGTCTTAATGAGCCGCGCTACCCTTCATTACCAGGAATTATGAAAGCGAAGAAGAAGCCGCTTGAAGAATTAGAATTAGATGACCTTGACCTTGAAGAAGATGATGTGGAAGCAAAAACAAAAACCATTGAAATTTATCTGCCAGCTAAAAAAGAAGCAGGAAAAGTTTTATCCGGCGATTTAAATGATCAGGTTAAAGAACTTGTTCACCTACTTCATACTGAAGCAAAAGTAATTTAATCGAATTCACATAAAAATTGTTTTTTCAGGAGGTAAACTTACATGTCAAGAAAAGTATTGGTATTAGGAGAAGTTCGTGACGGATCATTACGTAATGTTTCTTTCGAAGCAATTGCTGCAGCAAAAACAGTTGCAGAGGGCGGAGAAGTTGTTGGTGTATTAGTTGGCGAAACTGTAAGCGCTTTAGGTGCTGAGCTAGTCCAAAACGGAGCAGACCGCGTTGTCGTTGTTGAAGATGAGAAATTAAAACAATATACATCTGATGGATATGCCCAAGCATTACTTGCTGTCATTGACCAAGAAAAACCGGAAGGACTTATTTTAGGTCATACAGCACTTGGTAAGGACTTAGCACCAAGAATTGCCGGGAAACTATCATCAGGTCTCATTTCCGACGCAACTGCTGTTGAAGCAGCTGGCGGAAATATCGTCTTTACAAGACCAATTTATTCAGGTAAAGCATTTGAAAAGAAAATTGTAACCAGCGGATTAATTTTTGCAACGGTTCGTCCAAATAACATTGCCCCATTAGAAAAGGATGGAAGCAGAACTGGCGAAGTTTCCTCCCTTTCTGTAGACATCAAAGACCTTCGTGCGATCATTAAAGAAGTGGTAAGAAAAGCAAGTGAAGGTGTTGACTTAAGTGAAGCAAAAGTGGTTATTTCTGGAGGCCGCGGCGTAAAGAGTGCTGATGGATTTGAACCATTGAAGGAATTGGCTAAAACTTTAGGCGGTGCAGTAGGTGCTTCACGTGGTGCTTGTGATGCCGACTATTGTGATTACTCTTTACAAATTGGACAAACTGGTAAAGTGGTCACACCAGATCTTTATATTGCCTGTGGAATTTCCGGTGCCATTCAGCATTTAGCCGGTATGTCCAACTCTAAGGTGATTGTTGCGATCAACAAAGACCCTGAAGCAAACATCTTTAAAGTAGCAGATTACGGTATCGTTGGCGACCTTTTTGAAGTGGTGCCATTATTAACAGAAGAGTTTAAAAAGCTTAAGGTTCATTCATAATAAACGTGGGGCGAGCAGGAAGTTCTGCTCGCTTCTATATTTTTTAGGCATACTTTGCCTAAAATAAGGGAAGATAACAAGTAGAGCAATTTATTAGCGTGTTATTCCAATCGATGTTATACTCTGGGTAGTATTTCAGTATTTATTAGGGGGTAAATAAAAATGGCTATTTCACATGTAACAGACCAAACTTTTACAGCTGAAACAGGTTCAGGGCTTGTCCTTGTAGATTTCTGGGCACCGTGGTGCGGACCTTGTAAAATGATTGCTCCAGTTCTTGAAGAACTTGACGCAGACATGGGCGATAAAGTAAAAATCACAAAGCTTGATGTGGATGACAATCCACAAACAGCAGCTAACTTCGGAGTTATGAGCATTCCAACATTGTTGGTCATGAAAAATGGAGAAGTTGTTGACAAAGTAGTCGGCTTCCAACCTAAAGAAGCATTAGCAAGTGTATTAGAAAAGCACGTTTAAGTTTTCGAATATGCAAAATTTAACCTTAGCTGGGCTTGTACCGGTTAAGGTTTTTTATTTTTTAAGAAAAACATCCCACTTCCCTTTATGAGCCATTTGCATTACTATTTTATAAGATAGAAAAAAAGAGACGGATGGGAGTGGCCGGAAATGAATGAAATCATCAATCAAAAACTGACACTGCTGCCTGATCAGCCTGGCTGCTACTTAATGAAAGACCGTCAGGGAACAATTATTTATGTGGGGAAAGCAAAAGTATTAAAGAATCGCGTCCGTTCGTATTTCACCGGGTCACACGATGGGAAGACCCTAAGGCTCGTTAATGAAATAGAGGACTTTGAATATATTGTTACTTCTTCAAATATAGAGGCACTTTTACTCGAATTAAACCTTATCAAGAAATACGATCCCAAATACAATATCATGCTGAAGGATGACAAAAGCTATCCTTTTATTAAATTGACCGCTGAAAGACATCCGAAGCTTATTATTACAAGAAAAGTAAAAAAAGATAAAGGTAAATACTTTGGGCCGTACCCAAATGTAACAGCTGCCAACGAAACCAAAAAGCTTCTTGATCGGATTTATCCGTTACGCAAATGTTCTACCCTTCCGGATCGAGTCTGCCTATATTACCATTTAGGGCAATGCCTGGCACCATGCGTTAATGAGGTAAGTGAGGAACAATATAAACAAATAACCGATGAAATAGCGCGCTTTTTAAACGGCGGCTATAAAGAAATAAAAAAAGAGTTAACGGAAAGAATGACCGCAGCGGCCGAGGAGTTAGATTTTGAACGAGCAAAGGAATACCGTGATAAAATCGTTCATATTGAAACGATTATGGAAAAGCAAAAAATCACGATGACCGATTTTACCGACCGTGATGTCTTTGGCTATGCGGTAGACAAAGGCTGGATGTGTGTTCAGGTCTTCTTTGTCCGCCAAGGAAAACTCATTGAGCGGGATGTTTCCATGTTCCCAATCTACAATGAACCCGAGGAAGAAATCTTAACGTTCCTTGGGCAATTTTACACAAAAGCCAATCACTTCAAGCCGAAGGAGATTTTGATTCAGGATGAAGTGGATCTAACAATGGCGGAGCAGCTGCTTGAAGATGTGAAGGTACTGCAGCCGCAGCGCGGACAAAAAAAGGATCTCGTCAAAATGGCGATTAAAAATGCTAAAATTGCTCTAAATGAAAAATTCTCCCTGATTGAAAAAGATGAAGAACGAACCATAAAAGCAGTAGAAAACCTTGGAGAATTACTAGGGATTTACACCCCGCACCGGATTGAGTCATTTGATAACTCCAACATCCAAGGGACGGATCCCGTATCGGCAATGGTCGTTTTTATTGATGGTAAGGCAACCAAACGGGAATACCGTAAATATAAAATTAAATCTGTTAAAGGTCCCGATGATTACGAATCAATGCGCGAAGTCACGAGAAGAAGATATACCAGGGCCTTGAAGGATGAGTTGCCGCTCCCAGATTTGATCATCATTGATGGTGGAAAAGGGCATGTGGAGACAGTAAGAGATGTGCTTGAAAATGAATTAGGGCTGGATATCCCGCTTGCTGGGCTGGTAAAGGATGACAAACACCGAACATCGCAGCTTCTTTACGGTAATCCATTGGAAATCGTCCCCCTTCCACGAAACAGCCAAGAATTTTATTTATTGCAAAGGATTCAAGATGAGGTTCACCGCTTTGCGATTACCTTTCACCGTCAAATCCGCGGGAAGTCGGCCTTTCAATCGGTACTTGACGATATTCCGGGAATTGGTCAAAAGCGGAAAAAGCAATTGTTAAAGGAATTCGGCTCTGTTAAGAAAATGAAGGAAGCAACGTTAGAGGAGTTTCGAGCCCTTGGAATTCCAGTGAATGTCGCAGAAGAATTAATTAATAAACTTCGGTCATAAGGATTGTCAGAAAAAATAGAACATGCTATAATGAGTGAAAATTTAATTTACTATCACTTTTACGTATTAAAGTGAAGGTAGAGGTGCGAGCTTCAATAGTAATGGTTCTGAGAAGGATGAGCTTCGAGGAAGAATCATGAAAGGGGATGCTCGCCGAAGTGAAGGAAGTCTCATTTCTTTCTTTGCTGGTTCTGTATTGAATAAATGCAGGATTGTCAAGACCTTAGTCTTGGAGAGCTATCTTACATTGTGTGTACGGAAATTTATATTTTCGTGTTCTTAAAGCAATGAGATGCCCTTCTCATTGCTTTTTTGCGTTTAAGGGGAAAATTAAGAGTATTACTTAAAAGAAGGGGAAGAAAATCATGGGGCTTATTGTACAAAAATTCGGGGGAACCTCCGTTGGCAGTCCGGAAAGAATTTTAAATGTGGCAGCATGTGTGAAAGAGGAGACGGAACGAGGCAATAATGTCGTTGTCGTCGTTTCGGCTATGGGGAAATCAACAGATCACCTTGTTAGTTTGGCAAAGGAAATTTCCGCGCAGCCTAATAAGCGGGAAATGGATATGTTGTTATCCACGGGAGAACAGGTGACTATTTCCTTACTGTCGATGGCCTTAAATCAACAAGGACTTAATGCTGTTTCCTTCACAGGCTGGCAGGCAGGAATCGTTACAGAACCTGTTCATGGAAACGCCAGAATCTCGAACATTAATACGGAGGCAATCCAGACGCAGATAGCAGCTGGTAAGGTGGTTATTGTTGCCGGGTTCCAGGGAATCACAGAGGACGGTGAAATTACCACGCTTGGCCGCGGCGGTTCTGATACGACGGCAGTAGCGTTAGCAGCTGCGCTTAAAGCGGATAAGTGTGATATTTATACCGATGTAACCGGGGTGTTCACCACGGATCCAAGGTATGTAAAAGCGGCACGCAAATTATTATCTATTTCGTATGATGAAATGCTGGAACTCGCTAATTTAGGTGCAGGTGTCTTGCATCCAAGAGCCGTAGAGTTTGCAAAGAACTATCAAGTTCGGCTTGAGGTACGTTCAAGTATGGAGAAAACAGAAGGAACAATCATTGAGGGGGAAGCAACAATGGAACAAAATTTAGTAGTGCGCGGAGTTGCCTTTGAAGATGAGATCACTAGGGTCACGGTTTTAGGTCTTACTAATTCACTAACAAGCCTATCAACGATTTTTACAACATTAGCGGAGAATCATCTCAATGTTGATATTATCATTCAAAGTACAACAGAGGGTGGAACGGCGAATCTGTCTTTCTCGATACATACAAATGATTTGTTAGAAACACTAAAGGTACTAGAAGACAATAAAGAAGTGCTGGGCTATGATCAGCTCGATGCGGAAAATAAATTAGCAAAGGTATCAATTGTTGGTTCCGGCATGGTCTCCAATCCAGGGGTGGCAGCAAAAATGTTTGAAATATTAGCCGCAAACAACATCCAAATTAAAATGGTCAGCACCTCTGAAATTAAAGTTTCCGCCGTCGTCGAAGAAAAACATATGCTTGGAGCAGTAGAGGCACTACACGCAGCATTTGAACTAGGCGAATAGTTAGAAAAGCGGAAGCGCCTTGCCCAGGGGCGACAGGCATAAGACGAGCAGGCGAGAAGGTTGCACTTTACCTTCTTGACTGATTGGCTTATGACCCCGAGCCCCTAGGCGCTGCAGCTGGACAGTAAAAAGGGTGTCAGGCACCCTTACGGTGCCTGACACCCTTCATAAGATAAAAATAGTGGAAATGAATGATACGAACTTTATTTGATGGGGTCTTTTGTGTCCCATTTGATGGTGAAGTGAACTTTGTTTGCTTTTTTGACTGGGTGCTCGAAGGCTTCGGCGATGGCTTCTTTTTGAAGCTCAATCTGCTGGGCAAGAAAGCCGGCTTCAAGCTGGAAAAAGTACTCTGCCTTTGATTTCACTCGTGACACAATGAGAGGACTTGTTAGTTCAATTTCGATTTCATCTCTCGTTTCTTTTGTTAGATCAAGCTGACCCCATGAGGCATTAGCGAAAAACTCAATGACTTGATCAAAATCATCTAAAGGAAATTTCCGTGCCAAGCGTTTACCTGCCCAGTAGAGGATTTCCGGGGTATCTTTTCCTAAAATCTCAGGCAAAAGGATTTCTCTGATTAACTCGTAACCGAATATTGAAATGGTTCGCGCTTCAGGTGCATTAACATTTACATCGACGACTGTACTATCTTTCACATATTTCCCCTCTTTCTATCATTCTATTATATACAATTTTGATTAAGTTTTAGAACTGATTTCTAGAAAACAGATTCTGAAGGGGAATTATTTTTTTGATATAGCAAATCTATATTTATCATCATAATTATCATGTCCTTTCGGACGGAAAAATCCACAGTTAGATGTTGGAAATTAAAGTAAATGTTTGAAAAAAATAAATTTAATAGTGCCTATTATTTCAGTTTAATATAATATCAATATATTTAAAAAATTTTCGCTTTTAGTAAAGATTGTGTATCCGTTTTCTTGACGCTCTATGTTGTTGGGAGTAAAATGGACATGTCACATTATTGTCACAGTGATGCTAGGTTATGAATTCTTTTAAGGGGTTTTAAAAAGGGAAGAAGCTTAACATCATTTTTTAAAAATTAAAGGGGGGTAAAAAAATGGCGGGTAATCGAGAGTTTGTTAGTCGCAGATTACATTCGCTCCTAGGCGTTATTCCAATCGGATTATTCCTGGTGCAGCACCTTGTAGTCAACCATTTTGTCACAGGAGGGCCGGAGTCTTTCAATAAGGCCGCAGGTTTTATGGGAAATCTGCCTTTCCGGATTGTTCTGGAAACGGTAGTAATTTATTTACCAATACTTTTTCATGCAATCTATGGACTTTATATTGCTTTTACCGCTAATAGCAATGTCAACAGGTTTGGTACATACAGAAACTGGATGTACATATTACAGCGTATATCAGGTGTTATTACATTGATTTTTATCGCGTGGCACGTATGGCAAACACGTATAGCAGCAGCGTTTGGTGCCGAGGTTTCCTATGATATGATGCATGATATTCTATCATCACCATTTATGTTCGTTTTCTATTTAGTGGGGGTTCTATCAACTATTTTCCACTTTGCAAATGGTTTATGGTCATTCTTAGTTAGCTGGGGGATCACTGTGTCACCTCGTTCACAAGTCATTTCTACATACGTGACAATTGGTGTTTTTGTGGTTCTAGCAATTGTTGCCGTTCAAACACTAGTTGCATTTGTTTAGTATAATTAAGGGTCGGAAAAATATGTATTTTTGGATTGAGGAGTGAGTCACGAATGAGTAAAGGTAAAGTGATCGTAGTCGGCGGCGGCTTAGCTGGCTTAATGGCTACCATCAAAGTTGCAGAAACAGGAACACCGGTAGAGCTATTTTCTCTTGTTCCGGTAAAACGTTCTCACTCTGTTTGTGCCCAAGGCGGTATTAATGGAGCTGTAAATACAAAAGGTGAAGGGGATTCCCCGTGGATTCACTTTGACGATACCGTTTATGGTGGAGACTTCTTAGCGAATCAGCCTCCAGTTAAGGCGATGTGCGACGCTGCACCATTTATTATCAATTTATTTGACCGGATGGGAGTTATGTTTAACCGTACTCCTGAAGGATTACTAGACTTCCGTCGCTTTGGCGGAACGCAGCATCACCGTACAGCATTTGCTGGTGCTACAACTGGTCAGCAATTGCTTTATGCATTGGACGAGCAGGTACGCCGATTTGAGGTAGATGGTTTGGTTACAAAGTATGAGGGCTGGGAATTTCTTGGTGCCGTTGTTGATGATGATGGCGTTTGCCGCGGAGTTGTAGTTCAAAACCTTAAAACGATGGAAATTAAGTCGTTCGCTGCTGATGCTGTCATCATGGCAACAGGCGGTCCTGGGATTATTTTCGGTAAGTCAACCAACTCTGTTATTAATACAGGCTCTGCTGCATCAATCGTTTATCAGCAAGGGGCTACTTACGCGAATGGTGAGATGATCCAAATTCATCCTACTGCTATCCCTGGTGATGATAAGCTGCGCTTAATGAGTGAATCAGCACGTGGTGAAGGCGGCCGGATTTGGACGTATAAAGATGGAAAGCCATGGTACTTCTTAGAAGAAAAATATCCTGCTTACGGAAACCTTGTACCGCGTGATATTGCGACACGTGAGATTTTTGATGTGTGCGTTCGTCAAAAACTTGGAATTAATGGAGAAAACATGGTATTCCTTGATTTATCACACAAGGATCCGCATGAATTGGATGTAAAACTTGGTGGTATTATCGAAATTTATGAAAAATTCATGGGTGATAATCCACGTAAAGTTCCGATGAAAATATTCCCAGCGGTTCACTATTCTATGGGCGGACTATGGGTTGATTATGACCAAATGACAACTATTCCAGGTCTCTTTGCCGCTGGTGAGTGTGATTATTCCCAGCATGGTGCAAACCGACTTGGGGCAAACTCATTGCTTTCTGCTGTTTACGGCGGAATGGTCGCAGGACCAAACGCAGTTAACTATGTTGATGGTCTTGAGAAGACTTCTGAGGCAGTATCATCTTCTGTGTTTGACCGTCATGTGAAAGAACAGGAAGAAAAATGGAACGGAATTATGTCTCTAAGTGGTACAGAAAATGCTTATGTTCTTCACAAAGAGCTTGGGGAATGGATGACAGATAACGTAACGGTTGTCCGCTACAACGATCAGCTGTTAAAAACAGATGAAAAGATTCAGGAACTTTTGGAACGTTACCAAAACATTAACATTAATGATACGTCTAAATGGAGCAACCAAGGGGCAGCATTCACACGTCAATTACAAAATATGCTGCAATTAGCCCGCGTTATTACTATTGGTGCATACAATAGGAATGAAAGCCGCGGTGCCCATTATAAGCCTGATTTCCCTAAACGGAACGATGAGGAATTCTTAAAAACAACAATGGCTAAATTTGTTGATGCGAAGACTGCCCCTGAATTCCATTATGCGGATGTCGATACATCGTTACTAAAACCGCGTGAGCGCGATTATACTAAAAAACATTAATGGAGAGGGGAGTAGGAAAGAATGTCTGAAAAGAAAACAGTAAAATTTAAAATCATGCGTCAAGATAACACAGATTCTGCCCCTTTTGAGGAGGAATTTGAAGTTGATTATCGTCCGAATATGAATGTTATTTCGGCGTTAATGGAAATTCGGAAAAATCCTGTTAATGGAAAAGGGCAATCCACTACCCCAATTGCTTGGGATATGAACTGTCTTGAAGAGGTTTGCGGTGCATGTTCAATGGTGATTAACGGCAAACCGCGTCAAGCCTGTTCGGCACTCGTTGATCAATTAGAACAGCCAATCCGTTTAGAACCAATGCGTACGTTCCCGGTTGTTCGTGACCTTCAAGTAGATCGCAGCAGAATGTTTGATTCCTTGAAAAAGGTTAAGGCTTGGATTCCAATTGATGGAACCTATGATTTAGGGCCTGGGCCGCGTATGCCTGAGAATAAACGTCAATGGGCATATGAGCTTTCTAAATGTATGACATGCGGTGTCTGTCTAGAAGCATGTCCAAACGTAAACAGCAAAACCAACTTTATGGGACCGGCTGTCTTTAACCAAGTTCGTTTATTTAATGCCCACCCAACAGGTGCAATGAATAAAGCAGAGCGTTTAAATGCTTTCATGGACGATGGCGGCATGCAGGGCTGTGGTAACTCGCAAAACTGCGTACAAGCATGTCCGAAAGGGATTCCAATTACAACATCCATCGCTGCCATTAACCGTGATGCTACCATGCAGGCATTCAGAAACTTCTTCGGAAGCGACCGCGATTAATCGAAAAGCGGAAGCGCCTAGTCGCTGCAGCTAGACATGGAAAAGCGAACCTTAAAAGCCTTCTTTTCTACTAAGAAAAGAAGGTTTTTTCTGTTTTTATAATGATTTACAATAGTCCTATAAATATCCCTTTGGTATACTTAAACATAATGTCGTTTCCGAAAGGTTAGGTTTTTAAAAGTGAAATCGAAGCTTCCGCTATTGATTATTTTTGTAGGGCTCATTTTATTAGGTGTAGGACTCTGGCAATTTGCAGATATGAAATTTCAAACAAAAGCATCTGTTAAACAAGCAAAGGAAATGATCGCCGAACAGCAGGCAGAACCGCCAACAAAGAAAGCTGAAAACAGTCCGCCTCCAAGTATGGGGGACACGGTAGGCCTTCTAACCATTCCGAAGATTAAGTCTGAACTGGCGATCGTTGAAGGAACCAATCCGGATGATCTTGAAAAGGGTGTTGGGCATTACAAAGGCTCCTATTTTCCGGGCGATCAGGGACAGATTGTTTTATCGGGTCATCGAGACACGGTGTTTCGTAAATTAGGTGAGCTAAATATCGGTGATTCATTAAAAATGCAAATGCCGTATGGGAACTTCACTTACGAAATTACGAAAACAAAAATTGTGAAGTCTGATGATACAAGCATCATAACATTACAAAATCAGCAAGAAGAATTAATTGTCACCACTTGCTATCCGTTCCGCTATGTCGGAAATGCCCCAAAACGGTATATTATTTATGCAAAACTTAAATCTTCATAAAATTTTTGCTTCGCTTTACCAAAAGATCAGAAAAAAATTGCATTTTTTTTATAAAATCGTTCTCCTTCAAGGAAATATAGTCACTTCATTTATATTGTTCACATAAGATATGGTGACTAAATATATACCCACCCCACGATTCATTACTGGCGAAGGCAAGGAGGGTTACAATACTTGAAGGAGAATGATTATAATCACAAGCCGCTACTCACCAAACGGGAAAGAGAAGTATTCGAGCTACTAGTACAAGATAAAACAACGAAAGAAATCGCTGGTGAATTATTTATAAGCGAAAAAACAGTTAGGAATCACATTTCAAATGCTATGCAAAAGCTTGGTGTAAAGGGGCGTTCACAAGCAGTTGTAGAGCTCCTTCGTATGGGAGAACTAGAACTTTAATGATGGCCGGCATCCTTTTTTGGAGGCCGGTTCATCTTTTTTGGTAAAAGGTAAATGGAGTAAATTTTCCATAAAATCCAAACCATATTAAAAACAAAATTCGATAAGTTACTTAAGTTTATGGAAAATAGTAGAAATCCCTTGAAAGTTTTATAAGTAATATTTAAAATAAACTATAAGATAAAGAATCTTATTTTTTAGCGGAAACAACACATTGATGCGGTAGTGAGCTAGACACAAGCCAAGATGGGAGTCTTACTCATCTTGGCTTTTTATTTTTTCACTAATATCGTTGGGGGAAGGAACTGATAGAGAGAGATGAACGGTCCTGTGGAAGCAATAAAAAGTGAGAAGAGAATGCTTTTAATCAATTATTTAAATGAAAATAAGAGCAGGTATGAAACATTGTTCACGTTTAACCAAGACGGCATCTTTACAATGGACATTGAAGGACATCTTGTACAAGGGAATCCGGCATTCGAAAAAATTTCAGGATATGCTGAGGAGGAAGCAACACAATTAAAGCTTCAATTTCTTTTTCCGATTGATCAGGTCAATAAGGTATTCCATCATTTTCATCAAGCCGTATTAGGCCAGTTCCAAAACTTTGATTGTAAAATGGCAAACAAAATTGGGGGGCTTGTTGACCTAAATATTACGAATATCCCCATTTGTGTAAATGACCAAATTGTAGGGGTTTGTGCTGTTGCAAGGGATATTACCGAATTGAAAAGAAAGAAAGAAGAAGTAAGAAAAATAGAAGAAATGCAGCGTGTATTAACGGACAACCTATTGGATCTCATTATTAGTACGAATTTGCAGGGAGAAATTATCTATGTCTCCCCCTCTTGTGAATATATTCTTGGCTATTCTTCCGATGAAGTCATCAAACAAAATTTCCTATCCTTTGTCCATCCCGATGATGCCGAAAGGACTTTTATCATTCGAAAAGAGGCTCTCAGTCATCATGAAGATAGAAGGGACTGCTACCGTATTCGCAAAAAGAATGGGACTTTTATTTGGATGGAGTCTCTATGTAAACCAATTATTGCCTCCGATACCCTTCATGTTTTAGAAGTGGTCAGTGTGTTTAGAGATATTTCAGAACGAACGAGAGTAGAAGAAGAAGCGAAAAAACGGGAAGAGACCTATCGCGATATTGTTGAGTATTCCCCTGATGCTGTCATAATCGCTAGAGAAAATGAGATTCTTTTTATTAATGAAACAGGTACAAGAGTATTTGGAGCAGCAACGAAACAGGATCTATTAACTAAAGAACTTTCAGAACTTATCCATCTGGATTATCACGAGATTGCCAAAAAAAGAATTAGGCTAGTAACGAATGGTGAGGCAACAGAATTTTATGAATACAAACTCATCCGTTTGGATGGGACAACTTTTTTCGCTGAAGTGAAAGGGATTCCTACTATTTTTCAAAACAAACCAGCAAGGCATATTATTATTAGGGATATTACAGAACGGAAAAAGACACAAGAACTTTTACTAAACTCAGAAAAATTAAGTGTGGCTGGCCAGTTGGCAGCAGGGATTGCTCATGAGGTTCGGAATCCCCTAACGGCAATTAAAGGGTTTCTTCAGTTAATGGAGGCACAGGCAGAAAGTGATAAACCGTACTTTGAGATAATCCAGTCAGAGATGGATCGAATTGAACTTATTTTAAGCGAGCTATTGGTGCTTGCCAAACCACAGGAGTTAAAGATTGAAACAGTTGATTTAGTTTCGCTTATTGATAGTGTCAAAACGTTACTTGATACCCAGGCGAATATGAATGGGGTTCATATTGAAAGGCTCTATAATGCTAAAAATTTCACGATTAAATGTGATAAAAATCAATTAAAACAAGTATTTATCAATATTTTAAAAAATGCCATTGAAGCAATGCCAAAAGGCGGCATCGTCACAATCGAGCTGAAAAAACACAGTTTTAATAAGGTGAAACTCCTCATTAAAGACACTGGCAACGGTATGCCGGTACATATCCTAAGACGACTGGGGGAGCCTTTTTTCACTACCAAGGAGGAAGGTACTGGACTCGGAATCATGATCTCTAAACAAATCGTCGAAAACCATGATGGCACCATCCATTTTTGGAGTGATCAAAAGGGGACGATGATTGAAGTGATTTTGCCAACTGCACAGTATGTAGAGGTATAGTGGTTTCACTTTTTAGTAGCTATTAAAAAAGCATCGGTTTACAGTGCACTACCGATGCTTTTTAACATTTACTCTGATTTTGTATAACTATACTCCACTTCATCCTTTTGTTGATTGTAATCAACATGCAAATCATGTCCATTAAAGAACCATAGATCTGTGCCTTCTATAAAAAAGGTAATTCCTTCTACTTCGGTTTTAACTGACATATCAATCGGTTCGTTATCGACTGTAAACCCAAGGGCAAAACTTTCTTGGATCGGGCTGCTGCCGTAAATTTGCGTATAGAATCTTACTTTATCCCCTTTTGTTAACTCCACTTCCTCCTGAAACCACTTTAATGCCGCATCGCTGATGTTGATGACCATGTTTTTCTCACCTTTGTTGTGTATTAACACTGATTTTTGTTTGTTCATTCATTCTATAATATCTCCAAAGAATGCGAAACTAATTTGATTCTTGTCTTTCGAAGATTGAATTTTGGGAAGCGAAATTTCTTCCTCCGGCCAGCAGGGATTTTTTTCGGCTTGAAATTTTAGCGAAAAAAGGTGAAAATAAGGAAAAGCTTACTATCATTTACTTAGTATTGTTGGTCTTGAGGAGAAGCTAAAATTAGGAGTGTTAAATAAATGGAACTCGAAAATCCGCAAAAAGTTACTGGGGATATTTTTGCCAATATTGAAAAGGATTTACGCTACATTTCCGGAATCATCAAGCAAAAAGGAAGAGAATTGTTAAGTAATTATAAGATTACGCCTCCCCAATTCGTGGCCTTGCAATGGCTGTTCGAAGATGGTGATATGACAATCGGCGAGCTTTCGAATAAAATGTATTTGGCCTGCAGCACGACCACCGATCTTGTCGACCGGATGGAGAAAAATCTCCTTGTTGAGCGGGTGAAAGATTCGAGTGATCGTCGAGTAGTGCGAATTCATTTGCTCGAAGAAGGTAAAAGAATCATAGATGAAGTGATAAAAAAACGTCAGGTATACTTGGAGGAAGTGTTAAAAAATTTCTCTATGGGAGAAGTTGAACTTCTTCAAACCAGCTTGATGAAACTGCATCAGGAAATGCGTTAAAAGAGGCGAGTAGTTTGAAACAACCAATAGGCGTTATAGATTCTGGTGTCGGTGGATTAACCGTAGCCAAAGAGATTATTAGGCAGCTTCCGAATGAAAGAATCATTTATTTGGGAGATACGGCCCGCTGCCCATATGGTCCAAGATCAAAAAATGAAGTGAAGAAATTTACTTGGGAATTGACCGATTTTTTATTGAAAAAAAATATCAAAATGCTTGTTATCGCCTGTAATACGGCAACTGCGGCCGCCCTTGATGAAATTCGTAAGGAATTGTCCATCCCTGTTCTAGGAGTTATTAATCCAGGGGCACGTGCCGCCATCAAGCGGACGAAGAATTATCGGGTTGGTATTATCGGCACTTTAGGTACAGTAAAAAGTGGTGCGTACGAAAAAGCCTTGAAATCGCTAAACAGCCGGCTTTTTGTCACAAGTCATGCTTGTCCCAAGTTTGTCCCTCTAGTGGAGAGCGGTGAATATAATGGACCGATTGCTGAGAGGATTGTGGACGAAGCATTGACACCAATATTGGATCAAAATTTAGATACATTAATTTTGGGCTGCACCCATTACCCATTGCTTGAACCGCTTGTAAAAAAGGTAATGGGTGAAAACGTACATGTCATTAGTTCAGGTGATGAAACAGCCCGTGAAATTAGCGCGATTCTTCAATACAGCGGGCAACTAGACGAATCAGAGGTTGAGCCGGAGCATGAATTTTACACGACAGGCTCAAAGTCTCTCTTTTCAAAAATTGCCTCGCAGTGGCTGGGCATCCCAGTGGACAATGTTAAAAAAATAAAACTATGAAGTGAGGCTCCTATCGATTTGATAGGGCTTTTTTTTATCTCTTAAAAATTTGTTCTTTTTTCTCTCCAAAGCGGTCTAATTTTAGAAAAGGCTCGTATACATGATAGTACAAACTGTCTTAGGGGGGAATTAATGTGTCTAAAAATAAAGCAAAAATCCTGGGTGTAACCATGCTTGGTTCAGCCGTGCTGCTTTCCGGATGTGGATTGTTTGGCGGTGAAACGCAAAAGAAAATTGATCCGCCAAAAAGTGTGACTGTTACAAATAAACCGGTAAGTAAAGAAACGACGGCAAAAGAAAAAAGCAAGGTGGAAAACGTAATAAAGACGGAACTTTACTTAATTGATAAAGATGGCTATGTCGTGCCGCAAACATTAAACCTGCCGAAAACAACTTCAGTTGCCAAACAAGCACTTGAATATTTAGTCGCCAATGGTCAAGGGACAGACATGATTCCTAATGGCTTTAGAGCTGTCCTTCCTGAGGATACGACCCTTTCTGTTGACATAAAAAAAGAAACAGGCGTTGCGACGGTTAATTTTTCAAAAGAATTTAAGGATTACAAGCCGGAAGATGAGGCAAAAATTCTTCAATCGGTCACCTGGACGTTGACGCAATTTGATAATGTAAAAACTGTCAAGCTGCAAATGAACGGCCATGAACTGACGGAAATGCCTGTTAATGGCACCCCGATTAGCCAAAATCTATCAAGAGCAACAGGGATTAATATTGATACAAATGATGTCGTCGATATTGCCAATACGAAGCCGGTCACTGTCTATTATATTGGCGGTGAGGAGGACTCATACTACTATGTTCCGGTCACTCGCCGGATCAGCAATACCGAGAAGGATCAATATGCTGCGGTCGTAAATGAACTGATTAAAGGGCCTAGCGCAAAATCAACGCTAGTATCCGAGTTTGTCAATGACGCAAAACTGCTTGAGGCACCAAAATATAAAGATGGAGTCGTTACTTTGAACTTCAATAAGAATATTTATGACAGTTTCGATAAAAAGGAAGTTTCACAATCCTTGCTAGATACCATTGTGCTTTCCTTAACCGAACAGCAGGGAGTGGAAAAGGTGGCTGTACAGGTTGACGGCAAAGCAGAAATTAAAAATGATAAAGGGAAAAAACTATCTGAGCCGGTCACACGCCCAGAAAAAGTAAATACAGGTAGTTTTTAAAAAAAGATTTTTTGTTATACTATATAATGACAATGAAAGAGGTTGGCCCTTTAGTGCCGCCTCTTCTTTATTTGAAAATCTTTATAGGGGGAAGTTGAATGCGCGTTGATGGAAGAGAGCCATTACAGCTAAGACCGATACATATTGAAACCAATTATTTAATGCATCCAGAAGGCTCTGTCCTAATATCTGTAGGGAATACAAAGGTCATTTGTACCGCAAGCATTGAAGATCGCGTTCCTCACTTTATGAGAGGCGAAGGCAAAGGCTGGATCACGGCCGAATACTCGATGCTTCCAAGGGCAACAGAATCAAGAAACATACGCGAATCCTCGAAGGGAAAGGTGTCCGGCCGCACGATGGAGATTCAGCGGTTAATTGGCCGTGCCCTTCGCGCGATTGTCGATCTTGGGGCGATTGGAGAGCGAACCGTTTGGATTGATTGTGATGTCATACAGGCAGATGGTGGTACACGGACGGCGTCAATCACTGGTGCATTTGTTGCCATGACACTTGCCTTGAATGCTTTAGCTGAAAAAAGGTCATTTTCAAAGTTTCCAATTACCGATTATTTAGCGGCGACAAGCGTCGGAATCTTGGCAAATGGCGGTGTTGTACTCGACTTAAACTATGCGGAGGACTCCAAGGCACACGTCGATATGAACATCGTGATGACCGGAAGCGGCGAATTTGTTGAACTACAAGGGACGGGTGAGGAATCGACATTTTCCTACGATCAGCTGCAAGGCCTGCTGCAGGCAGCACAGGAGGGGCTCATGGAGCTCTTTGAACAGCAAAAAGCAGCATTGGGTGAGGACATTACTCGAAAAATCGAGGGCAGACGGAAGAAATAGGACTGGTAATGGTGTCGGATTTGGGTTAACTGTCGGATAGAGTGGTTTTACTGTCGGATAACCGCAGCTAACTGTCGGATAACCGCAGCTAACTGTCGGATAACCGCAGCTAACTGTCGGATGAGTATTTGTTACTGTCGCATAAATCGAGTTTACTGTCGTTAGGCCCAATGAAAAGAAGAAGTCTAAAATAAGAGGCGATTACAATGAAAGAAGTCATTATTGCAACCAAAAACCCCGGGAAGGCTCGGGAATTTGAACATATTTTTGCAAATAGAGGCATCCATGTACAGACGCTGCTAGATTACCCAGAAATTCCAGATGTCGAAGAAACTGGGACAACCTTTGAAGAAAATGCCATATTAAAAGCAGAAGCGGTATCCAAGAAACTCCATAAAATGGTCATTGGCGATGATTCTGGCTTAATGGTAGACGCCCTTGATGGCAGGCCGGGAATCTATTCCGCGCGCTATGCCGGAGAGCCAAAAAATGATCAAAACAATACTGATAAGGTGTTATCAGAATTACAAGGCGTACCAGAAAGCGAGAGATCTGCGAGATTTTACTGTGCATTAGCCGTCAGCATACCTGGTCAAGAAACAGTAACGGTTTCTGGCACCTGCGAAGGTCAAATTTTAGAAGAAAGCCGCGGCTCAAATGGCTTTGGTTATGATCCGATTTTTTATGTACCAGAGAAAGGAAAATCGATGGCCGAGCTATCCGCAGATGAAAAGAATAACATCAGTCACCGTGCTAATGCCTTAAAGCAGCTTGATGTGATCCTTGATGAAATTCTAGAAAGTGCAGCCCAGTCATGAGTAAGGTGTTAGTTGTCAGTGATAGCCATGGATTAACGAAAGAACTTGAGGTCATAAGAGAAAGACATCTAAAAGAAGTTGATTTAATGATTCATTGCGGTGATTCAGAGTTGATACTGGACGAAAAGGCCATCTCCGGTTACTTAACCGTCATGGGCAATTGCGATTTTAACGGTGGTTATCCAATGGAAACTACTTCTGAAGTTGCCGGGAAAAAATTCTTTATAACCCATGGTCATCGCTACTCGGTTAAATCTACTTTAATGAATTTAAAATACAAGGCACAGGAAGTAAATGCCGATATCGTCTGCTTCGGTCACTCTCACATTTTAGGAGCGGAAGTGATTGATGGGATCTTATTTTTAAACCCCGGCAGCATCCGCCTCCCTCGTGAGCGTTTAGAAAAAACATATGTCATACTTGATTTACTAGAAGATAAAATCAAGATGTCAGTGTTTGAGATAAATGGGCGGGAAATAACAGACCTAGCACGGGAATTTGCATTATAAAAATGTTGGGGGATTTTCTTCCCCCATACATTATTAAAAAAAGAAGAAAAAACCTGTTGACTTTATTGTTTTAGGATAATATAATAAATCTTGTCTTTGATACACAAATACGTCCCAGTAGCTCAGCCGGATAGAGCATACGCCTTCTAAGCGTACGGTCGGGAGTTCGAATCTCTCCTGGGACGCCATTAAACTACATACCATAAATTCAACTCACCAGTCCAGGTGAGTTTTTTTTGTGCCCTATTTATGCTACACTATTTTCTAATGACGAACTGAAGGACGGAAAAAATGAAAAAGCGCGAACAAGTGAAACGAAAAGACAATGTGGTCTATTTTCCCGGACTTGAAAAAAGACTAACGGATAAAGGCTTGGAGAGCCTTGAAAAGAAGAAATTTAATGAAGCCATTCCCCTATTGGAAGAAGCACTGGAACTAGACCCAAATAATGAAAATATCTTAATCGGGCTTGTCCTCGCTTATTTTGAAGCGGGTTCTTTTAAAAAAGCAAAGGTACTTGCCAGGGAAATGCTCTTAAAAGGAATCGGCGACTATTTTCAAATGGTCGACCTTTATTTAACCGTGCTAATTCAACTTCACGAATACCAGGAAATTGTCTCGACAATCGAGGTCTTATTAGAGGAAAAAGAGATTCCGCCCGAGAAATATGATCATTTTTTAACCATCCTGCAGTTTAGCAGAAGGATGGCGGAGAATCGCCAACCCCTGCCTGCTGAAGAAGAAGAAATCACACCTGAGGTTCAAAACCTGAATCTCCTTTCAAAAAAGAACCTAAATGAGCAAATGCAGGTGGTTGCAGTTTTGGCGGAGAAAAATATCCGCCCCTATCTTGAAGAAATTGCCGACTATTTAATGGCCGAAGCAGGTCATCCATTTTTAAAAACCATGCTAGTAACTCTATTAAAAGAACAAGAAATAAATAAGGAACTGGTAGTAAAGAAATTTTTCCGAGAAAAAACAATCAATCCAATGCAGCTGCCAGAGGTGAGATTACAGCCGCGAATGCTAGAGGTAAAAGAATTCCTTGAGGATCGATTGGAAAGTGAAAATCCAGGTCTCTATGAAAATACGGTCGGAATGGTAGAGCGGACGTTTTTTATTAGTTATCCGTTTGAACTTGAGCCGGAACGTCCCGCGGCATGGGCTGCCGCCTTTCATCTGCTTGCCCAGGAATACCTCGGAATCAGCGCGGAAATAAGCAAAATCGCATCTGAATATGATGCTGATTTACAAGAAATAGAACAGGCACGGGCACAAATCGAGGAAATTGAGAAAATTTCCACCCCTTATATTTAGGTCTCGCTGTTGAAAGAAAGCAAACCTATGATATAATGTAGGGGTTGCATTGTGTAAAAAACTATCTTTTACATTTAAAAAATGGAAAAATGGCTTGTTGGACAAGGCATTTTCCGACTCTTAATTCGTTATCGAATGAAATGAGAATAGATTTGTTGGAGGGAAAATTGGTATGACAGTAAAATGGGAAAAGTTAGAAGGAAACCGTGGTGTCCTTACTGTTGAAGTAAGTGCTGATCAAGTAAGCAAAGGCTTAGACGCGGCATTCCAAAAGGTTGTTAAACAAGTAAACGTTCCAGGCTTCCGTAAAGGAAAAATGCCACGCGGAATGTTCGAAAAGCGTTTCGGTGTAGAATCACTTTATCAAGATGCATTAGATATTCTTCTTCCAGAAGCATACGGAAGTGCAATTGACGAAACAGGAATCGAGCCAATCGACCGTCCTGATATCGACATCGAGCAAATGGAAAAAGGCAAAGACCTTATTTTTAAAGCAACTGTTCAAGTGAAGCCTGAAGTTAAATTAGGCGAATATAAAGGCTTAGAAGTAGAAGCGTTAGATGCAACTGTAACTGACGAAGACGTTGCAAACGAATTAAAAACACTTCAAGAGCGCCAAGCAGAGCTTGTTGTTAAAGAAGAAGGCACTGCAGAAAATGGTGATACAGTTGTTCTTGACTTTGAAGGATTCGTTGATGGCGAAGCATTCGAAGGCGGAAAAGCTGAAAATCATTCACTTGAATTAGGTTCAAATTCTTTTATTCCTGGATTTGAAGAGCAACTAGTTGGAATCGCAACTGGCGAATCTAAAGATGTAGAAGTAACATTCCCTGAAGAATACCATGCTGCAGAGCTTGCTGGTAAACCAGCAACATTTAAAGTAACTGTACATGAAATTAAAGGAAAAGAACTTCCTGCATTGGATGACGAGTTTGCAAAAGATGTTGACGAAGAAGTCGAAACATTGGATGCATTAAAAGAGAAAATCAGAACTCGCCTTGAAGACAGCAAAAAGCATGAAGCAGAGCACCACCTACGTGATACAGTAGTGGAAAAAGCAGCTGAAAATGCTGAAGTTGAAGTTCCAGAAGTAATGGTTACAAACGAAGTTAACCGCATGCTTCAAGAGTTCGAACAACGCCTGCAAATGCAAGGTATGAACCTTGAGCTTTACTTCCAATTCTCTGGTCAAGATGAAAATGCACTACGCGAGCAAATGAAAGAAGAAGCACAAAACCGCGTAAAAGTTAACTTAACTTTAGAAGCAATTGCGAACGCTGAAAACTTAGAAGTTTCTGAGGACGATGTAAATGCTGAACTTGAGAAAATGGCTGGTACGTACAACATGCCTGTTGACACGATTATCCAAGCTCTTGGTGGCGTTGAAGGTGTCAAATCAGATCTTAAACTTCAAAAAGCTGTAAACTTTCTTGTTGAAAACAAGAAGTAATCAATAAAAAACAAGGCACGATAAAAAAATCGTGCCTTGTTTTATACATTTTTTTAATTACATATTATAATAAGGGCAGGGAAACCTTTTTATTATCTAGCCAATGGATAAGAAAGCAGGAAAAATGGCCATACATAGCGAATAAATATTTTCCATAAAGGTTTTTGTCTTATTTTTTAAAATAATGGTTAAGATTAATGAGTACATATGTTTTTCACTTGATTGACACAAACAAAAAGACGAGAAAGAAAACATAAAGCGTTTTATTTCCAGTCCATTAGCTAAATATGTTACAATGCAAAATACATACCAAATGAAGAATTAGAAAGAACTCGGGCATTGTTTGTGTTATTTGTGAGCAACAAACACGTTTTAAGGGGTGAAAGGATTGTTTAAATTTAATGATGAAAAAGGACAATTAAAATGTTCCTTCTGTGGCAAAACACAGGATCAAGTTCGTAAACTAGTGGCCGGGCCGGGAGTTTATATATGTGATGAATGTATCGAGCTTTGCACAGAAATTGTGGAGGAAGAACTTGGAACGGAAGAGGAAGTAGAATTTAAGGATGTTCCCAAGCCGAAGGAAATCTGTGAAATTCTTAACGAATACGTTATCGGTCAAGACCAGGCGAAGAAATCGCTGTCTGTTGCGGTTTACAACCATTATAAGCGCATCAATTCTAATAGCAAGATTGATGACGTTGAGCTTTCAAAAAGTAACATTTGTATGATCGGGCCTACTGGTAGTGGTAAAACATTATTGGCGCAAACATTGGCGCGTATTTTGAATGTGCCGTTTGCAATTGCCGATGCAACTTCCTTAACGGAGGCTGGATATGTCGGGGAAGACGTTGAAAATATTTTATTAAAATTAATTCAAGCCGCTGACTATGATGTGGAAAAGGCTGAAAAAGGCATTATTTATATCGATGAAATTGATAAAATTGCCCGTAAATCTGAGAATCCATCCATCACAAGGGATGTTTCCGGTGAAGGCGTTCAGCAGGCATTATTAAAAATTCTTGAAGGAACAGTGGCAAGTGTTCCGCCTCAAGGTGGCAGAAAACACCCACATCAAGAATTCATTCAAATTGACACAACGAATATTTTATTCATTTGCGGTGGAGCATTTGACGGAATTGAACCTATTATTAAGCGCCGCTTAGGCCAAAAGGTTATTGGTTTCGGTTCTGATGTCAAGCAAGTGGATATTGGCCAAAAAGAGCTTCTTTCCAAGGTTTTACCTGAAGACTTGCTTCGTTTTGGTTTAATTCCAGAATTTATCGGTCGTCTTCCGGTTATTGCAAGCCTTGAGCAGCTAGACGAGGCTGCATTAATTGAAATCTTAACAAAGCCAAAAAATGCGCTTGTTAAGCAATATCAAAAAATGCTTGAAATCGATGAAGTTGAGCTGCAGTTTGAAGAAGGTGCACTGACTGAAATCGCTAAGAAAGCAATTGAGCGCAAAACGGGTGCCCGTGGATTACGTTCGATTATTGAAGGAATCATGCTTGATGTTATGTTTGACCTTCCATCTCGAGATGATATCACGAAGTGTATCATCACGAAAGATACCGTAATCGATAATAGCGTTCCAAAGCTTGTTTTAGAGGACGGAACCGTTGTGGCGGAAGAAAAATCTGCATAAAATAGGGAAGACCCGGCTGCTGGCCGGGTCTTTTCACGTTTGTAAAGGGTCAATGAGTAAATTTCCGTGTTCAATGGGCGAATTTTAGGTTCCAATGAGCGAATTCCCAAATCTTATGAGCGAATCTAATCAGCTGACAGTTTTAAAAATTTATAGTTTATTCCTCGTTTCTACAGGAAATACTTATTACTATATATTGAGTATTTAGTTGTAGGAGGGAAATATATGAGTTGGACGGGGATTGCCTTATTTATACAGCTATTTTTCGGAATCATTATCGGGCTGTATTTTTGGAATTTGCTTAGAAACCAGCGTACGCAAAAAGTGTCCATTGATCGGGAATCCCGGAAAGAAATGGAGCAGCTTCGCAAAATGCGATCAATTTCATTAACGGAACCATTATCTGAAAAAGTTCGTCCTTCAAGCTTCAATGACATTGTTGGCCAGGAGGATGGGATAAAATCATTAAAAGCAGCATTATGCGGCCCAAATCCGCAGCATGTGATCATTTATGGCCCACCGGGAGTCGGCAAAACAGCAGCAGCCCGCCTTGTTTTGGAGGAAGCAAAAAAGAATGCAAAATCGCCATTTAAACAAGCATCTGTATTTATTGAATTAGATGCTACAACTGCACGGTTTGACGAACGAGGGATTGCTGACCCGTTAATCGGCTCCGTCCATGATCCAATTTATCAAGGCGCCGGTGCAATGGGACAGGCAGGAATTCCGCAGCCGAAACAAGGGGCAGTGACCAACGCACATGGCGGGGTTCTTTTTATCGACGAGATTGGTGAACTGCATCCGATTCAAATGAACAAACTGTTGAAAGTGTTGGAGGATCGGAAGGTGTTTCTTGAAAGCGCCTATTATCATGAAGAAAATAATCAGATCCCAACACATATCCATGATATTTTTAAAAACGGACTTCCTGCTGATTTTCGTTTAATCGGAGCGACAACTAGAACGCCAAGTGAAATTCCTCCGGCGATTCGTTCACGCTGTATGGAGGTATTCTTCCGGGATCTAAATCAGGAAGAAATTGTGGTCGTTGCAAGAAAAGCGGCTGAAAAAGTAAACCTAAAAATAAGTGAAACGGGTGTTGACACTTTATCTACATACGCAAGAAATGGCCGTGAGACGGTTAATATGATCCAAATTGCAGCGGGACTTGCAATTACCGAAGACCGTGATTTTATCAAAGATGAAGATATCGAGTGGGTCGCCCATTCCAGTCAGATGACGCCAAGAATGGAACGAAAGATTAACGATATTTCCCATGTAGGGCTTGTGAATGGACTGGCTGTTTATGGGCCTAATTCCGGGGCGCTGCTTGAAATAGAAGTAACAGTCATCCCGGCGAAGGATAAGGGCTCGATTAACATTACTGGAATCGTCGAGGAAGAAAGCATTGGCGGTCAGGGTAAATCGATACGCCGAAAAAGTATGGCGCGCGGGTCAATTGAAAATGTTATTACCGTTTTACGTTCTATGGGTGTCCCAGCAAATGACTATGATATCCATGTGAATTTTCCCGGCGGTGTTCCAATCGATGGTCCATCAGCGGGTATTGCAATGGCAACAGGAATTTATTCCGCTATTTATAAAATTCCTATTGATAACACCGTGGCAATGACCGGCGAAATCAGTATCCATGGAAATGTGAAACCGATTGGCGGCGTCTATCCAAAGGTGAAAGCAGCACGGAAGGCAGGAGCCAAAACGGTTATTATTCCAGAGGAAAACAGGCAAACTATCTTAAATGAAATTGATGGAATTACTATTATCCCAGTTACCCATCTGCATGAGGTCTTTGAAATTGCCTTAGTCAATTCCTATCCTAAAGTTGAAGCCATACCGGCATCAATTGAGTTAACGAAAAAAGAGTCAATTTAAAAAGAAAACTTCGGTTTGGTTGAAAAATCATACCGAAGTTTTTTTGATAGAAAGATGGGGAAGATAATGTTATTGAAAAAGTGATTAGTCCCCGCACTCTAAAAATAGACACGTAAAAACAAATAAGATAGAATTGTACAACAAAGACTCTTCTGTTTTGAAGAGAAAAAAGGATTTTTGCATGTGGAGGTGCAGTATTTTGGCGAAAAAGAACGAACTGATCGTCCCCCTCCTGCCGCTTCGAGGATTGCTCGTCTATCCGACAATGGTTCTTCATTTAGACGTAGGCCGTGAGAGATCTGTGCAGGCACTTGAAAAAGCAATGGTAGATGACCACTTAATATTCTTAACCACTCAAAAGGATGTTTCCATTGATGAGCCGACTGAGGAGGACTTATATAAAACTGGAACGTTAACAAAGGTTAAGCAAATGCTAAAACTGCCAAACGGAACGATTCGTGTTTTGGTAGAAGGCTTAAATAGAGCGGAAATTGTTGCGATATATGATGACGAGGATTATTATTCCGTTAGTATTGTTACATACGATGATCCGGATACGAAAGACGTAGAAGACCAAGCCTTGATGAGAACGATGCTTGATTATTTCGAGCAATACATAAAATTATCGAAAAAGATTTCCGCCGAAACATATGCATCTGTTGCTGATATTGAGGAACCGGGCAGGATGGCGGATATTATCGCTTCGCATTTACCAATCAAGCTGAAGGAAAAGCAGGAAATCCTTGAGATGATTGATATCAAAGAGCGTGTGAACAGTGTCATTGATACGATTCATAATGAAAAAGAAGTCCTGAATCTGGAAAAGAAAATTGGCCAGCGTGTAAAACGTTCAATGGAACGGACGCAAAAGGAATATTACCTTCGTGAGCAAATGAAGGCCATTCAAAAGGAATTAGGCGATAAAGAAGGTAAAACAGGTGAAATCGCGGATTTGACGAAAAAAATTGAACAGGCGGGTATGCCGGAGCATGCGCTAAAGGCAGCCATGAAAGAGCTTGACCGTTATGAAAAGGTACCAACAAGCTCAGCCGAAAGTGCCGTCATCCGCAACTATATTGACTGGCTGATTTCAATCCCATGGTCGAAAAAGACAGAGGATGATATCGATATTCTTAGGGCTGAAAAGATTTTAAACCAAGACCATTACGGACTTGAAAAAGTAAAGGAACGGGTGCTAGAGTATTTAGCGGTACAAAAGCTGACAAATTCCTTAAAAGGGCCGATTCTTTGCCTTGCAGGCCCTCCGGGTGTTGGTAAAACAAGTCTTGCTCGTTCGGTTGCCACATCGCTTAATCGTAATTTCGTCCGCGTTTCCCTTGGCGGCGTCCGCGATGAATCCGAAATTCGCGGCCACAGAAGAACGTATGTCGGGGCAATGCCGGGTCGAATCATCCAAGGGATGAAAAAGGCGGGCACGATTAATCCGGTATTTTTACTCGATGAAATCGATAAAATGTCGAGCGATTTCCGAGGCGATCCATCAAGCGCCATGCTTGAAGTTTTAGACCCGGAGCAAAACCATAATTTTAGCGATCATTATATAGAAGAAACGTACGATTTATCGAAGGTTATGTTCATAGCGACAGCCAATAATCTTTCGACGATTCCAGGGCCGCTGTTAGACAGAATGGAAATTATCACGATTGCCGGCTATACCGAGCTTGAAAAAGTCCATATTTGTAGAGACCATTTGCTGCCAAAACAAATTAAAGAAAATGGTCTGACAAAAGGGATTCTTCAAGTACGTGATGATGCGATTCTCAAGGTGGTTCGTTATTATACGCGTGAAGCCGGGGTGCGAAGCCTCGAGCGGCAAATGGCGACTATTTGCCGGAAGACAGCGAAAATCATTGTTTCCGGTGAGAAAAAACGTGTCATTATAACCGAAAAGAATGTAGAAGAATTCTTAGGAAAAACTCGTTTCCACTATGGAATGGCAGAAGCCGAAGATCAAGTCGGGGTTGCTACAGGTTTAGCCTATACAACCGTTGGCGGCGATACCCTGCAAATTGAGGTCTCACTTTCACCTGGTAAAGGGAAGCTCGTGTTAACTGGTAAGCTTGGTGATGTAATGAAGGAATCAGCACAAGCTGCTTTTAGTTATATTCGGTCAAAAGCGGGGGTTCTTGGGATTGATGAGGATTTCCATGAAAAATATGATATTCATATTCACGTTCCCGAGGGTGCCGTTCCGAAAGATGGTCCATCTGCAGGAATCACAATGGCAACGGCGCTTGTATCGGCGTTAACTGGCAGACCGATTCGTAAGGAAGTGGGTATGACAGGTGAAATTACTTTACGGGGCAGAGTATTGCCGATTGGCGGCTTGAAGGAAAAAACACTAAGCGCCCATCGAGCAGGCCTGACGAAGATCATTCTTCCGAAGGATAATGTTAAGGATATTGATGATATTCCGGAAAGTATCCGTAATGACCTAGAGTTCGTACCGGTATCACATGTGGACGAAGTTCTGAAACACGCTCTTTTAGAAGGTGATGCCCGATGAAAGTAGTAAGTTCAGATATTGTCATTAGTGCCGTGAAACCGGATCAATATCCAGAAACAGAGTTGCCTGAATTTGCCCTTGCAGGCCGCTCAAATGTAGGTAAATCATCTTTTATTAATAAAATGTTGAATCGGAAAGGCTTAGCCAGAATTTCATCAAAGCCAGGTAAAACGCAGACCCTAAACTTTTACCTAATCAATGAAATTCTCCATTTTGTCGATGTCCCTGGTTACGGGTATGCCAAAGTATCAAAGACAGAGCGCGCGGCATGGGGAAAGATGATTGAAACCTATTTTACGAGTCGCGAACAGTTGCGTGCGGCAGTCTTGATCGTTGACCTTCGCCACCCGCCAACAACAGACGATGTGATGATGTACGACTTTTTAAAGCATTACGAAATTCCGTGCGTCATTATCGCCACAAAGGCGGATAAAATCCCTAAAGGAAAATGGCAAAAGCATTTAAAAGTAACGCGTGAAACATTAGATCTTGATAAAAACGACCATCTTGTGATGTTTTCTTCGGAAACAGGTGAAGGAAAAGATCAGGCCTGGAAGATTCTGCAAAGCTTTATGTAAAAAAATAACCGTCAGCGCAATTATATGCGCCAGCGGTTATTTTTTCTTTTTTAGTAGAAAATAAATACCAATTACGATCAACAGTGCGGGCCAAAATTTCCAAATAAAATTCATTCCGTTTTGCAGCAAACCAAAATATCCGGCAATCCTATCATAAAATAGCAGCAGTACTGCTAAAATAAGAAAAAGGAATGCTTGAAACAGACCATTATTGGTTTTTTGAAAGCGAAGGAAAAAGCCAATCGAAATGATGAGGATTAACATGCCAATCGTATTCGTCGGCCAGAATGGTAAATGTCCTGATAGATGAAAGTGAAGTCCGAATCCACTCATAATCACTCCAGGAAGAATGGCTTCATATTCCCTTGCCGAATAGCCCTGACCCAAAAAAGCGATTCCGACAATGATGAGCAATGTTGGCCAGGTGAAAAATGCTTGAAAAAGAGATATGCCTGTCTGCTGTAATAAAAAGTAAGCCCCAAATCCGATAAGAATAATCCCAGGGAAAATTCGTTGATTTTTCATTGAAAACACCACTTCCAATAAGGTTCACTTGAATCTAGACCATTTTTTTGGTACTGTACATAGGGAAGTAATTTTGCTGTATTTATTTTTTTACAATAAGAATGATCGACTTGACCATCAAAAAGGCAAGTTTTACTATATTTTATCATATAGTTTCATTTTCTGTTCACATTTTTCGGGTAAAAGTCTAAATTGCTCGTGATATAATCTTACTAGTTACTACTGTAAACTTATTGGGGGTGTACTTAACTAAAATGCATATAATCGTAGTCGGTCTTAACTATAAAACTGCCCCAGTAGAAATCCGTGAGCGGTTAACATTCAATGAAACCGATCTTGTGGATGCGATAAAAAAGGTAAACGCTAAAAAAAGTATCCTAGAAAATATCATCTTGTCTACATGTAATCGTACAGAAATTTATGCGGTTGTCGATCAGTTACATACCGGCCGCTATTATATTAAAGAATTTCTGTCTGAATGGTTCGGAATGGATCAAACGGAATTTTCACCGTTTCTGTTTGTTTATGAAGACGACGGGGCGGTTGAACATTTATTTAATGTAACATGCGGACTTAATTCTATGGTTTTAGGGGAAACGCAAATTCTTGGACAGGTGCGAACAAGCTTCATGTTGGCACAGGAAGAAGAAACGACCGGATCAGTATTTAATCACTTATTTAAACAAGCGATTACCGTAGCTAAACGAGGGCATTCAGAAACTGATATTGGTGCCAATGCCGTATCTGTCAGCTACGCAGCTGTTGAATTGGCCAAGAAAATCTTTGGTTCGCTTGCAAATAAACATGTATTAATTTTTGGAGCGGGAAAAATGGGTGAATTAGCAGCCCAAAACCTGCATGGCAATGGTGTGAAAAAGGTAACGGTCATCAATCGTACGTATGATAAAGCAATGGTACTTGCAACCCGTTTTAATGGTGAAGCAAGATCCTTGGCAGAATTAGAACGTTCACTCGTAGAGGCAGATATCCTTATTAGCTCTACGGGATCGAAAGACTTTGTTATTTCAAAAGAAACGATGGCTCGTGTGGAGAAAAAACGCAGGGGAAAACCATTATTCATAGTCGATATTGCTGTACCACGTGACTTGGATCCAAGAATCGCTGAGCTCGAAAATGTCTTTTTATATGATATTGACGACTTAGAGGGAATTGTTGAGGCTAATCTTCAGGAGCGTCAGAAAGCAGCAGCAAAAATCAGGCTCATGATCGAAAAGGAACTTGTCGACTTCAATCATTGGCTTGGCATGCTCGGTGTGGTTCCTGTTATTTCAGCCTTACGGGAAAAAGCCCTTGCGATTCAGGCTGAAACGATGGTGAGTTTGGAAAGAAAGCTGCCAAACTTATCTGATCGCGATATGAAAGTATTAAATAAACATACAAAAAGTATCATCAATCAGCTATTAAAAGATCCTATTTTACAAGCGAAGGAATTGGCGGCAAGACCGGATGCGGATCAGGCGATGGATTTCTTTATGAAGATATTTAATATTGAAGAGCTTGTTCAAGAGCAGCATTCGAAAACTGCCGAAACGAAAAAAATGCAGGTTGGAGAAGTCCAGGCTTCTTTTCAGTCATAGGGGGGCCACACGGCTATGCTTGACCTTTTTATGACAAGGCTGCATGAACTAACAGTTGTTCTATATGCCTTCAGTGTGTTGTTATACTTTTTTGACTTTATTCACCATAACCGGAAGGCAAACCGTATTGCCTTCTGGTTACTTGCATTTGTATGGGTTTTACAAACGGTTTTCTTAACGATTTACATGATGAAAACAGGCAGGTTCCCTGTACTCACCATCTTTGAGGGACTCTATTTTTATGCATGGGTATTAGTAACATTGTCAATTGTTATCAACCACTTACTACGGGTTGATTTTATCGTCTTTTTTACAAACATCCTTGGATTTACCGTGATGGCGATTCATACCTTTGCCCCGATGCAATACCATTCGCATATCATGGCCAAGCAGCTCGTGTCGGAATTGTTGTTAATCCATATTACTATGGCGATTTTATCTTACGGGGCCTTTTCATTATCCTTTGTCTTTTCGTCATTATACTTGCTTCAATATGATCTATTGAAACGAAAAAAATGGGGAACGCGCCTTCTTCGGCTGGCGGATTTAGAAAAATTAGAGAAATCATCTTACATATTGGCTGTCATTGGTGTTCCGATGCTGCTTCTAAGCCTAATCTTGGGCCTGCAGTGGGCGTTTCTAAAGGTTCCCGGAATGCCGTGGTATGATATGAAAATTATCGGGTCTTTCTTGTTACTTTCGGTCTACAGCATCTATTTATATTTACGAATTGCGAAAAATTTATCTGGCAAGAAATTAGCCATTTGGAATACAGCATCATTTTTGATCGTTTTAATAAACTTTTTCTTATTTGGTCAATTATCATCGTTTCATTTATGGTATGCATAACCCTAGGAGGCAGTCATGAGAAAAATTATTGTTGGTTCAAGACGGAGTAAATTAGCGTTAACACAAACAAATTGGGTGATGGATCAGCTGAAGAAAATTGATCCTTCCTTCGAATTCGAAGTCAAAGAAATTGTAACTAAAGGGGATAAAATCCTTGACGTTACCCTTTCTAAGGTTGGCGGTAAAGGCTTATTTGTAAAGGAAATCGAGCAGGCGATGCTTGATAAAGAGATTGATATGGCGGTTCATAGTATGAAAGACATGCCTGCCGTGCTGCCTGAAGGATTGACGATAGGCTGTATCCCATTCCGTGAAGATCACCGCGATGCCCTTATTTCAAAAGGCCATGTGAAATTAAAAGATTTAAAGCCAGGTGCGATTATCGGTACGAGCAGCCTGCGCCGCAGTGCCCAGCTGTTAGTTCAGCGCCCGGATATAGAGATTAAATGGATTCGCGGTAACGTTGATACGAGATTAGCAAAATTAGAGACAGAGGAATACGATGCAATTATTTTAGCAGCGGCAGGGCTTTCCCGCCTTGGCTGGGCAACTGATGTGGTTACGGAGTTCCTTGATGCCGATATTTGCATCCCAGCAGTTGGCCAAGGGGCATTGTCCATTGAATGCCGTGAAGATGATAAAGAATTACTAGAGCTTTTTGAAAAATTCACCTGCAAGAAAACAGAAAGAGCCGTTCGTGCTGAACGTGCCTTCCTACAAAAAATGGAGGGCGGCTGTCAGGTTCCAATAGCCGGCTTCGCACGCATTGATGATGCAACCGATGAAGTGGTATTAAATGTATTAGTTGCTTCACCTGAAGGAAATGATGTCTTCAAGGAAGAACTTCGCGGCAAAAATCCAGAAGAGCTTGGCAACCAGGCTGCCGATTTATTAATTGAAAAGGGAGCCAAGGATCTGATTGACAAGGTCAAACGGGAGCTCGAAGGTCAATGATAAAATCTTTACCATTGCTTGATAAAAAAGTTCTTGTTCCAAGAGGAAAAGATCAAGCGAAATCTTTCGTTAAGCTGGTTGAAAGGTACGGAGGGACTCCTGTAGAAATCCCTCTCATCGCCTTCCGGCCGATAGAAAAAAATCAGCGCCTTCAAGATTGTTTGAAGGCCCTTGATACATATGATTGGATTATTTTTACGAGTAACGTTACGGTCGAAACCTTTTTTTCCTTTTTTGAAGGAGAGAACGGGTCTGTTTTTCCGAGGATAGCTGTGATTGGTAAAAAGACTGCCGAGGTTTTACATGCAAAGGGGTTAGAGGCGGAGTTCGTTCCGTCAGCCTATGTGGCGGAATCTTTTGTTGAGGAGTTTTTACCGTTAGTGAATAGTGGTGCAAGGGTATTGCTTCCAAAGGGGAATCTTGCCCGGGAATATATCGCCAGCGCTTTAACGGAGGCAGGTGCCGTAGTTGATGAAGTTGTCATCTATGAAACATACATGCCGGAAGAAAGCCGTGCGAAGCTTGCGCAGATGTTAGCTGATCGTAAGCTCGATATCCTTACATTTACAAGTCCCTCGACTGTCGACCATTTCATGGATGTCGTTCGGGAACATGGTTTGGAGGAGCAGCTGGGGAGCTGTCTGATTGGCTGTATCGGGCCGATAACCGAGAAAAAGCTACATGAATACGGATTAACGGTACATGCTTCACCGGAGGAGTATACTGTGGCAGAAATGATTAAGAGCATGATTGCTTATTTGGAGAGTGTATCCGCTGATTGAAAGAGGCGATTCGCGAGTAAAGTAGTGAGATTCGCGAGTAAATTGGCGATTTTCGCGAGTAAAGTAGTATAATTCGCGAGTAAAATAGCGCCATCCGCCAGTAAAAGCAATGTTACTTATTTTAGGGGGTAAATATATAATGGAATTACAATTTTCACGTCATCGCCGTTTACGTTCAAGTGCCAATATGCGTGCACTTGTGAGGGAAAATCACTTAAAAGCGGAGGATTTCATTTATCCGCTGTTTATTTATGAAGGTGAAAATATTCGTAATGAAGTATCATCCATGCCTGGTGTATTCCAGGTATCAATGGATAACCTTAAAGCAGAAATGGACGATATCGTCGCTCACGGGATTAAGTCCGTCTTATTATTTGGTATCCCGAAGACGAAAGATGCGTGCGGTGAGCAGGCATACCACGATCATGGGATCGTTCAAGTAGCAACTCGCTATATTAAAGAAAACTATCCAGACATGATTGTCGTTGCCGATACATGTTTGTGCGAATATACCGATCACGGCCACTGTGGTGTGGTTGAAGGGGAAAAAGTCCTTAACGATGAATCGCTTGAATTGCTTGTAAAAACAGCTATTGCCCAAGCGAAAGCGGGCGCGGACATTATTGCTCCATCTAATATGATGGATGGCTTTGTTGCTGCCATTCGTGCCGGTTTGGATGAAGCTGGTTTTACAGAAATTCCAGTTATGTCCTATGCAGTTAAATATGCATCAGCATTCTACGGCCCATTCCGTGAGGCTGCAGAGGGTGCACCGCAATTTGGCGACCGTAAAACCTATCAAATGGATCCAGCTAACCGGATGGAAGCTTTTAGAGAAGCAGAATCCGATGTCCAAGAGGGTGCCGACTTTTTAATTGTAAAACCAGGTATGCCATACCTTGACATCGTGCGCGATATGAAAAATACCTTTAATCTACCTATCGTTATTTATAACGTTAGCGGCGAATATGCCATGATCAAAGCTGCCGCACAAAACGGCTGGGTTGATGAGAAAAAGACCGTGCTAGAAATGCTGATCGGTATGAAGCGTGCAGGTGCAGATTTAATTATTACCTATCATGCAAAAGATGCCTGCCGCTGGTTAAAAGAAGACCAATAATCACTTTTTGAAATGAGGGAATGGTATGCGTTCGTTTACTAAATCGATTGAAGCATTTAAAGAAGCCCAAAACCTGATGCCTGGCGGTGTGAACAGCCCCGTTCGTGCCTTTAAATCCGTTGGTATGAGCCCGATTTTTATGGAAAGAGGAAAAGGGTCAAAAGTTTACGATATTGATGGCAATGAATATATTGATTATGTCCTTTCATGGGGGCCGCTCATTCTCGGACACTCCAACGACCGTGTTGTCGAAGCTTTGAAAAAAACAGCTGAAAATGGTACAAGCTTTGGTGCCCCAACATTATTAGAAAATAAATTGGCTCAGCTTGTGATTGAACGGGTGCCTTCCATCGAAGTGGTGCGGATGGTAAACTCCGGTACAGAAGCAACAATGAGTGCTCTTCGTTTAGCCCGCGGCTACACTGGACGCAATAAGATTTTAAAATTTGAAGGCTGCTACCATGGTCACGGTGATTCCTTATTGATTAAAGCCGGTTCTGGTGTTGCTACACTTGGTTTGCCTGACAGCCCTGGGGTTCCTGAAGGTATTGCCAAAAATACAATCACAGTGCCATATAATGATCTTAAAAGTGTCAAATTTGCTTTTGAACAATTTGGTGAAGATATAGCATGTATCATCGTTGAACCTGTTGCTGGTAACATGGGTCTAGTCCCACCGCTTCCAGGCTTCTTAGAAGGTCTACGCGAAATCACAACCGCAAACGGTTCATTGCTCATTTTTGATGAAGTTATGACCGGTTTCCGTGTTGGCTACAACTGTGCACAAGGTTATTTTAATATAACACCTGATATTACCTGTCTCGGTAAAGTAATCGGTGGTGGTCTTCCTGTTGGAGCATACGGTGGTAAGGCAGAAATCATGCAGCAAATCGCGCCAAGCGGCCCGATTTACCAAGCTGGTACCCTTTCAGGGAACCCGTTGGCGATGACTGCAGGGCTGGAAACGTTAAGCCAGTTAACGCCAGAGCACTACAGGGAGTTTATCCGTAAAGGTGACTTGCTTCAAAAAGGATTTGAAGCGGCTGCTGAAAAATATGATATTCCAATTACCTTTAACCGCGCCGGTTCAATGATTGGTTTCTTCTTCACAAACGAAGCGGTTATCAATTATGAAAAAGCAAAGACCTCTAATTTAGAATTCTTTGCAGCCTATTACCGTGAAATGGCAAACCAAGGGGTATTCCTACCACCTTCACAGTTTGAAGGACTGTTCCTATCCACGGAGCATTCTGATGATGATATTGAAAAGACTATTAAAGCAGCAGAGATTGCTTTTTCGAAGCTTAAATAATTTACCGTTTTAGCACCCACTTTATTTTGTGGGTGTTTTTTATTTTTTGGTTTGCAGCTTAATTACCTGAGCCAGTCCACGGACTGGCATTTATATATAGGATAGGGTGGGGGTTTGAAACAGTTTGGCGGATTTCCACTAAGGTTTGGCGGAATGACTATCAAACTTGGCGGAATTATGCCTCGAGTTGGCGGAATTAATCCGAAACTTAGCGGAATTCCGACCCAAATCCGCGGAATCGCTCCTAACAACTACCCCTTAAACAATTCTTTTCACCCCAACAACTTGTTTTTTATCATAATTAAAATCCCTTCCTCATAAAGTGTAAGTGACATAGTGATTTTGCGTAAAGGATACGAAAGGAGGAGTCGCTTTGTCCCAAGAGAATCAATCGTGCCTGCGATTTTCCTTGGAGGAGTCGCTGTGGTTTAGAAAAGGACAGGAAGTCGAAGAGCTTATCTCGATTTCTCTAGACCCAGACATCACCATCCAGGAAAATGATCAGTACGTAACCATACGTGGTTCGTTGGAACTCACCGGCGAATATAAAAGTTACGAAGCTAACGATGTAAGCGAAGATGAAGGTTTTACCTCTCAGAAATTTGTCGAGAGGGTGGCAGAGCTTGAGGAAGAGGGAAGTTGCGAATTTTCACATCGATTCCCTGTCGATATCACGATTCCGAATAATCGGATTCAAAGCATTTATGATATCGACGTCCTTGTAGAATCCTTTGATTATTCCTTACCTGAAAGAAGTTGCTTGAAGCTGTCAGCAGAGCTGACCATCAGTGGTCTCTACGGAGCCGAACAGACACAGCAACAGCAACAGGAAGAAGAACCGGAATACGAAGTGCTCCACCGCTCTGAAACAGAATACGCGGACGAAGTAGAAGTCGAGCAACCGGCAGTTCAAAGCACCTTCCAAGAAAACTTTTTGTTCGAAGCTGAGGCAAGAAAGCAGCAAGAGGATGAACCTGTAGAAGTGTTGCCGAAATTTCCGACCTTCAATTATCAGCCACAGGTAGAATTTGATGAAGAAGAAGATTATGAACCTGTCTGGAACCTCCAAGAAGCAAGGAGTGAAGGCGGTAAACTAACTGAGGTGGAAATAGAAGAGGAAATTGTGGTCGAAATGGAGCCAGAGGAACATCATCATTATGGGAAAAAACATAAGGTCCAAGAAGAAAGTTCTTCCTCCTCTTCGGATGATATGCTCAAAAAGGTAAAGAAAAAGCTTTCTGGTAAAAAGAAGAAGATGACACTAACTGAATTTTTTGCCAGGAAGGATGAAAATACAGGGCAAACAAAATTAAAAGTATGCATCGTGCAAAAGGGAGATACGGTCGATACCCTGGCTGAACGCTATGATGTTACGGCTCAGAACCTTCTTCGCATCAACAATCTAGAACTGAATCAAGATGTTTACGAAGGCCAAGTATTATATATTCCCGGAGCCCTAGCGAAAAAGTAATCTAGACGATAAGGTGAGCAGGTTATATTGACCTGCTCGGCTTCTTATAAGAAGGTATCAATTTCTACTTTGAGAAATGTCTAGCTCCAGCACCCTAGCGGCTAGTGTCCTTCGCTCTCCGCCCTACGATAAGTCAACAT
>NZ_AJLS01000137.1 GCF_000307875.1 Neobacillus bataviensis LMG 21833 | reverse complement strand
ACTAGCCGCTAGGGCGCTGGAGCTGGACAATTCTCAACGTCGAAATTTATACTTTCTTATCTCTTAAAAAAAGAGGCCTTTACTGGCCTCTCCATTCAACTGATATTCTCACGATTTAAAATCTCATCCCTATTCGACAAACTTCCGGCCGTGCTGGGGTCGGGCAAGCTTGGGAACCGGATCGTAAAGGCTGTCCCCTGCCCTAAATGGCTTTCTACCGAAATGACCCCTTTCATGGCGTGAATAAGTTGAAAGGAAATGGTTAATCCCACACCGGTACCCTTTTCTTTTGTTGTATAAAAAGGCGTTCCTAATCTGGCTAGCTGGCTCTTTGTCATCCCTTTGCCACTGTCAATGATTTGGATAACAATCTCTCCGCCCGCTTCAAATGTATGAACATGAAGATCCCCGCCTGTCTCCAATGCTTCAATCCCATTTTTGATAATATTGACTAAAACCTGCTTCATTTCGCCTTTATTTCCTTTTATATAAAGCCCATCTTGCACATTCATTTGAATGGAGATATTTTGGATATTTGAATATGAGGTCATGAGTGCGACCGTCTTCCTCACCTCTTCCGAAATATGGACAATCGTCAAACCTTCTGTATTCGGTTTGGCTAGGGACAGATAATCATTAATAATCGATTGCGCATGGTCAAGTTCCGTTAAGGCAATCTCAATATAATGTTTCTGTTCATTTTTTAAATTCTCGTCCTCTCGCATTAACTGTAAAAAGCCACGAACGGATGTTAATGGATTTCTGACCTCATGGGCAACCGAAGCGGCCAGCTGACTGATTACATTTAAACGTTCATCCTTTTGTAATTTCTCCCGCATTTCAGTTTGCTGATTGACATTTTCCATGATAAAAATAACCATCAGTAAGCAGATCCACGTAATAAAATAAAACCCAAACATAAAGGGAATTTGCGCCAATTGATTTTTTGTCAGTAGCGTGAGGATAACAATGATTGTGTTAGCCCAAAACACAGAACTAACAAACATTAACTTATTTTTCTTTTTAAAAAGCTCATATTGATCTTGCATCAAAATGAAAACGATGCAAGTGAGCGAATAATTGATTAAAACGATATAAAAACCATCTCCGCCAATGAAATAACGATACCCTAAAAGAACTGCCGTGCTCAGTAATCCTGGAAAGGTTCCGCCATATACAAAAGCAATAATAAAGGGGACGATTCTAAAATCATATATATACCCCGCAGAAAACTTCGCTGGGAACGACATCGCAAGTACTAGAATAATAATCAGTATGAAGGAAAGTTTTGATAGGGGTTTTCTCCGCTCACTGTCTTGTTCATGAAAAAATAAATGATAGACGGAGATTGGCAAGAGGACAACAACTACTTGATATAAAATAATGTCAACATCTAGATTCATAGAAAAACTCCTTGGCTTCATGATCAAGACAAAAACGATTTGGCATTGGATAAATAGGAACTTACGCACAGTTAAATCAAGGTAATTTATCCTATTAACGTTTATTCTATTATAAAAAATTATTTAAATCATGTAAATTTTAAAAATAGTGAAGCAGGGGACGGTTCTTGCGCTTCACAGAGCAATATCTGAACAAAAAGGGTCGCCCTCAGTGCATACAAACAGCCGAGAATGACGCTAATAGGAATAAAGGGAAAATGATGCAGGAGAACCGTCCCTTGCTTCACCCACGAATAAAATACTTGTCATTTCAAATAGAGTATACTATGATTAATTCTAGTTTATTATCTACATATTGTTTAGTTTCTTTAAAATAAAACTATATATTGTATTTACCTTAGGAAAAGATGCCACTAGCGGCTTAAAAGGGAATCCGGTGTGAATCTGGAACTGCCCCCGCAACTGTAAATGCTGACGAAATGAGCAAGCCACTGTATGAGAGAGTTTATGAACATAGACGCTTATACGGGAAGGACTCAGGAGTAGGATGAAGCATAAGTCAGGAGACCTGTCTTTCTTAAGAAAGTTTCACCTCTTCGGGGATTGAGAGGATGAACGGTGGCAGCAGGCAGGAGTCTATTTTTCCTTTTGTGCAGTGATCCGTTTCATCCGCTCAGGTTTCCCTGAGCGGATTTTTTTATTGAAGGAGATAGAACTATGAACACGAAGGTAAATGGGGAAATTCAAATGGTACTAGATTGTATCAAACAAGCTTCTGAAAACTATCAATTGGATACTACGAAGCTTGAAAAACAAATTAGAGACTGGGACGCGACAGATGTCGGCCAGCATGCGCTCCTGTATGCGGTCAATCAGATCGCGATGGATCAGCCTGATTGGACGTTTGTCGCGGCAAGGCTTTATTTAAATGAACTATATCAACAGGCGGCATCGAACCGTGGATATGACCGCAAGCTTACATACGGGGATTTTTTTCAACTCATTAAACAATTAACGGATGTCGGCATTTATTCTAACACTCTATTAAGCCGTTATACGAAAGAGGAAATTGATGAATTAGCTAGTGAGATTGCCCCGGAGCGGGATACCCTTTTTACCTACATCGGTTTATTTTTACTGGCGGATCGCTATCTTGCCCACGATCATGAGCGAAATATGTACGAACTTCCGCAAGAGCGATTCATGATTATTGCGATGACCATCATGCAGAACGAAAATCCATCTAAACGGCTGCACCTAGTGAAAGAGGCTTATTGGGCATTAAGTAATCTCTACATGACCGTTGCCACGCCGACACTCGCGAATGCCGGCAAAAGCTTCGGCCAGCTTTCCTCCTGCTTTATTGATACGGTCGACGATTCACTGGACGGCATTTATTTAAATAATTGGGATATCGCCCGCTTAAGTAAAGATGGCGGCGGTATTGGACTCTATTACGGAAAAGTCCGCGCCCTTGGTTCTGATATTAAAAAATTCAAAGGCAACTCTTCGGGGGTTGTACCGTGGATTAAATTGGTCAATGATACGGCCGTCAGCGTCGATCAGCTTGGGCAGCGGCAAGGTGCTATTGCCGTGTACTTGGATGTGTTCCATAAAGATATCATGAACGGCTTTCTCGATTTGAAAACGAATAATGGCGATGAACGCCGCAAAGCCCATGATATTTTTACCGGCGTGACGATACCTGATCTTTTTATGAAAAAACTACAAGAAACCGACGAGAGCGGAAGAAGTATCGGCGAGTGGCATACGTTTTGCCCGCACCAGGTTAAGCAATATATGGGCTGGAAGGATGGAAACGGTGCACCCCTCGGACTCGAGGATTTTTATGATGAAACCGACCATCTTTATTTTTCAAAAAAGTACGAAGAAGCCGCTGCCCATCCGTTGCTGCCGCGGAAAACGTACAGGGCGATGGATATCATGGCGCGGATTATGGTATCCCAGTTAGAAACCGGTACTCCCTATATGTTCTACCGGGACGAAGTGAATCGGCAAAATCCAAATAAGCATCTGGTTGGTGCGGGACGCACCTCGATTTATTGCAGCAATCTCTGTACGGAAATCGCACAAAATATGTCGGCGACCACCATTGTCAACGAATATCTGGATGAAGACGGGAACATCGTCATCGTTCGCAAGCCTGGCGATTTCGTGGTTTGCAATCTATCGTCTATTAATCTCGCAAAAGCGATTCCGGCCGGAGTGCTAGAACGATTGACCCGCATTCAAGTCAGAATGTTGGATAACGTCATCGATTTAAATACCATTTCGGTTGGACAGGCCCAGGTAACTAATCAAAAGTTCCGCGCGATCGGTCTCGGAACGTTCGGCTGGCATCATCTGCTTGCCCTTAAAGGCATTCACTGGGAGTCGGAGGCCGCGGTCGAGTTGGCCGATCAACTGTATGAGGACATTGCTTACTATACGATTCGTACCTCCAAGGAACTGGCGGTAGAAAAAGGGGCTTATCGGGAATTTCAAGGTTCCGAGTGGGAAACAGGTGCTTATTTTTCGCGGAAAAATTACCGCTCTCGCCGGTGGATGGATTTGCAAACGGACATTGGGGAACACGGTATCCGCAATGGCTGGTTAATGGCGATTGCGCCTAACTCTTCCACAGCGAAAATCGGCGGCTCTACGGATGGGATTGACCCGATTTATTCTGTTGAATATGCAGAGGAAAAGAAAAACTTTAAATTCAAAGTCACGGCGCCGGATATAACCCATCGAACTTATCCCTATTACCGCCGGGCCAGACATGAACTCGATCAAGTTTGGAGCATTAAACAAAATGCTGCCCGCCAGCGCCACATAGACCAAGGGATTAGCTTTAATCTTTATGTCCGCCATGATATCAAAGCGAAGGATTTATTAAACCTGCATTTGGAAGCTTGGCGGCATGGGTTAAAAACGACGTATTATGTCAGAAGTACATCGCAGACCGAAATCGCCGAATGTGAGGCGTGTCAAAGCTAACTTAAATTATGAAGGAGGTTTTTTCAAATGAATCCCCATGCACCATTAGCAAAAATAAAACTATTAAATCCGGAGTTTCCTAATAAATCAACTGGGATCATCAACGGCGAGTCGTCCGGCCTCCTGAACTGGAACGACATCGCCTACCCCCAGATGTACGATTTATATCAAACTTTATTGGGTAATTTTTGGAAGGCGCAAGAAATTAATATGCAGGATGACATTAAACAATGGGACATGCTGAATGCAACCGAGAAGGATGTTTTCCTAAGAATTAACACGCAGCTGGCTTCGCTTGATAGCCTGCAGACCCCAACGATGACGCAGGTAATGGATTATGTCACGGATTCTAGCTTTAAGGCGATCTTTGCGGTCATTGCCCAGCAAGAAGCGGTGCATAATGAATCCTATTCGTATATTCTCAGCTCGCTTGTCCCTTTAAGTGAACAGAAGACCCGCTTTAATCAAGCTAAAAGTGATCCAATCGTGCAAAGGCGGAACCATTTGATTTTGCAGGCTTACGAATGCTTTCGTGAAAATCCGACACCACAGCATTTGTTTCAATTGGCGGTGAACTCGATCAATCTTGAGGGGATTTATTTTTATGCAGGCTTTGCCTTTTTCTATCATCTTGCCCGCCAGCAGAAAATGCTGAAAACGAGCACGATGATCAGCTATATCCAACGGGATGAAATGCAGCACGCCTATTTCATCGCTCAGTTTATCCGGATTCTGCTGACGGAGAATCCGGAATTGAATCATCGGGAAAATATTGAGTATGTGTATCGTGCGATTGGCCAAGCCGTTGAGCTGGAAAAGGAATGGGCAGCCTTTATCCTGAGAGATATAAAAGGGATTGATCTGGATGAGTACGATGGCTATACGGAATACCTGGCGAATAAGCGTTTGCGCCAGTTGGGATTGGAAAATTTATATGAGGACCGCAGTAACCCGATGCCGTGGATTCAGGTGTTCAGTGATGAAATGATGAACGGCACAAAATCGGACTTCTTCGAGCAAAAATCACGCACGTATGCGAAGGTTTCACAATCGAATGGCTTTGATGAGCTATGAATCTAGCCATTGTGTATACCTCGAAAACGGGAAATACTGAAGAGCTGGTTTCTTTTCTAAAAGATTTATTTTTCAAAAAAAAAATAACTGTTCAGTTGTTTCGAATTGAACAGTTTCCCTTGCAGGATTTAACTGCTTTTGATGGGATCATTATCGGGACGTATACATGGGGTGATGGGGAAATCCCAGCTGAAATGCTCGCGCTGTATCGCGCGTTTGAAACGGAGAATGTGGAACATATCGCAACCGGTGTGGTTGGCACAGGCGACAGCTTTTATCCCCATTTTTGCGGCGCAGTTGATGCGTTTCGCGATATGCTTTATGTTCACAGCCAGTTAGCTGTCACGCTAAAAGTCGAAATATCGTTAGAAACAAAAGATCTTGACCGCTGCCGGAGATTTGTCGAGCTTTTTTTGAAAAGGACAACTGGATTTGTTAAGAAAGAGTTGCTTAGAACAATCCTGTAAGAAAAAGCCTCCGCATTTGGGTATGGTATTATCAGATAACCATAACCAAAAAAGGAGGCTTTTCTATGTTTAAAGAAGTTTAAAATGAAGCTTGAATTTAAACTCTTTTAATTCAAGTTCATATTTTGGTAAAACATCTGGGCCGCAGCTGGCTGTGCCAATGCCATGGTGCCTGTGGTCCAGATATAAATATGATTCATTTGTTTTCTTTAGATCAAATGTGTGCCGGGCTTCGTCTAGGTTTTTCTGTGTATAATGTCTTACACTAAAATCAAAAAGAGCATCTCCGGTAATTAATAAACCCAATCCATTATTCATTAGCACCTTAAGGTACCGTGTATCCGTTCGGTTCCCATTCTCTTGAGGGAAAATATACGGAAAGAATAAATCTTCAATGGTTGATTGATACAGACCCACTTTTTGGGCAGATTTGGAATCCACATACGATTCACCTGGACCGAGTCCATACCATTTCACATTCCCTAATTTGTCTGTTAAGCCTAGTTCTATGCCTATTCTTGGAACAGTTCTAGGAATCACTCCAACCGCGTAAAAATCGGAAGTTTTCTTTAAACTAACTTTTGGATACTTCTCCACACTTCCTGGAATCGGAGTTCCCTCATAAGAGATGGATAAATTCCCTTCACCATCAATCTCTATCGATTGCAATACTTCGATCGCCCAATCTAGTGAAGGTGGAGCATATCTTTTGGTAAGATTCATTTTTACTAGACATTTATTATCAATTTCCCATTCAAAATGATGCAATTGGGCCTGTAATTGATTAACACCAAAAGATTTCCACATCTTTGCAGAACGATGATCATTATCTGTTATGGCCCTCCAAAAATTCATTTCAATTGGTTGGACTAATAATTCTTCCCCCATTATTTCGATCTGTTCGATATTGCCAAAAAGTGTATCAATGCGATAGCGAAATTGGTCTCCGGTTATGAGTAGATAGTGCGGGCTTTCTTCTACCTGTAAAGATTTACCACTCTCTGGCGTACTATAAAGAACCTCCACCTTTGTCGCTTCCTCATTTAATGTAAACTGAGCCCAAGCGATTTCGAAATTTTCTTCTGCCCACATGAGAGATTTATTTACTAGTACCTCAATATTTAATAGATAATGACCTTTTACGTACTTCCTAAAATCACAAGGAATCCTCATAGTTTCACACTCATGGGGATCAATAGAATCCAATGGAAGGATACCTGACTCTACCGTTTTATCCCCAATCACGATCGACCAGCATAAAGAATAGTTTTCTAAATAAATAAAGTCATAGAGATTATGGATCGACACTTCCCCGGTATCCACATTCAAATTCTCGATTTTAACCGGTTCATACACCTTTTTTGTCTCAAAATATCCAGGAGACGGACGCCGATCAGGCTGAACTAACCCATCAATCACAAAATTATAGTCATTTGGAGTATCGCCAAAATCTCCTCCATATGCATAATACTGTTCACCGTTATCATTCTTTTGTAAAAGTCCATGATCACACCATTCCCAAATAAATCCTCCTTGCAGACGAGGATATTTGTAAATGATCTCCCAATAGTCCTTCAACGCACCAGGCCCATTTCCCATTGCATGGGCATATTCCGCAAGCAGGTGCGGCTTCGTATGGGAGGTATCCTGCCCGACTTTTTCTAATATGTCTGGATGCGTATACATCGTCGTATTGATGTCCGATATCACAGCATCACTTTTATAATCGCCGTTTAAAAATAGTTCCCGCGTATCTCCCTCATAAATCACTAATCGTGACGTATCTCGAGTAAGAACCCAGTCTTTCATTCTTTGATGATTGCTGCCAATCCCTGATTCATTGCCCAAAGACCACATAATCACAGAAGGATGATTTTTGTCCCGCTCGACCATTCTCTCCATTCGATCAACATACGCTTTCTCCCATAATGGGTCAGCACTTAATTGATGGACATTGCCAATAAAAAAGAAACCATGTGACTCAAGGTCTGCCTCATCGATCACATATAAACCATACTTATCACATAATCGATAAAAACGAGGATCTGCGGGATAATGTGCTGTCCGAACCGCATTAATATTGGCCTGCTTCATTAAGATAACATCCTTTTCCGCATGTTCAATCGGGATCGTTCTGCCTAATGTCGGATGAGCCTCATGCCTGTTAACCCCTTTCAATTTAATGGGAACATCATTGACATACATGAGCCCATTTTTTAGCTCAATTTTTCGGAATCCAATTTTTTCGTGAATGGCTTCCACTACTGTTTCATTGACAATCAATTCAATATCTAAGTCATAAAGATTAGGTTCTTCTGCACTCCATTTTAGTGGATTTATAATCCTTACCATCCAAGCATCTGTGGATGAATGAATGCTTTCTTGTAAAAAGTAATGGCTTTTCTTATTCGATAAGGTATAACGAATCTCATAATCTTCACTACTAACGATATCCGTTTCAATGCACAATGTCCCCTCATCAGAAGACGGAAGATCTGTTTTGGCAAAAAAATCATGGATATAACTATTCGGTCGTAATAGTAGGTATACATCTCTAAAAATTCCGCTTAGCCACCACATATCTTGATCTTCAATATAACTGGAATCAGACCATTGATAGACTTGAGCGATGATTGTATTTTTTCCCTTTTTTATATACTTTGAAATATTGAATTCAGCAGGCAACCTGCTGCCTTTATTAAAACCTACTTCAATACCGTTGATCCACAAAGTAAAACTATTATCAACGCCTTCAAAACGTACAAAGACTTGTCCTTCTTTCCACACGTCATTGATAGTAAAAGTTTTAACATATGTTCCCGTAGGATTCTTCGATGGGATTTTCGGTGGATTCAAGGGAAAAGGCATTTGCCAATTGGTATAATGCGGGTGTCCATATCCTTGAAGCTGCCAGTGCCCCGGAACCTCAATAGAATCCCATTCTGTAAAATCAAAATCTTCATTTGTAAAATTTTCAGGAACTAATTTTGGATGGTCACAATAAAAAAACTGCCAATCTCCATTAAGACTATAAATCCTTTCATTTTGACTACCGGATTTTTTAGCATCCCCTGCATTCGAATAAGGAATAAAATAAGACCTATTTCTTTCTCGGTTTTGCCCTATATATTCCGGACTTTCTAAATGTCTTAAATCCATGAATATTCCTCCTATTCCAATAAGTAGAGATTTTATTTATTAGAAAATCCAACCCATTCTAAATGGGTTGGATTTCTCATTCCTTTCAACTCAAAACTAGTAAACCCCAAAGAAATCTTCATCTATAAATCATTTAAATTATAGCACGCCTTTTTTCAAAATTATATTCCCATAGGGTACTCGTTCACTTGTAGCAAGTATGGCATAGGCAGCCTTGCTCCGTTCGTAAAAATCCATTCTTTCAAGTTTCTCAATTTGAATAGGGCAAGAACTCATTTTAGTTACAATTTCATCGTATTCCTGCCAAATTACGGGTTCCTCATCACCCTCAACAGGATTCATTAGCATAACCGGACTTTTGACATATGTATCCAGCGGAAAAAATTGCAAGATGGCGGTCAAAAACTCTGGAACTCCATGTCCATTCCCATTAATTAAACGTGCGGCATGACTTGCAGCCGGAAAATTCCCGTCTGCAAGGACAATTTCATCACCATGCCCCATTTCCATTAAAATCTTCATCAAATCTGGAGAAATAATAGGGGGAATCCCTTTAAGCATAGGTTAATGCCTTTTCTTCCACAAATTTATTCGTAAGCTTTCCTAACTTTTCAATTTCAACAGTAATCACATCACCTGGCTGAATATATACACGCTGATCAGCTGGCAGGCCAAACACGACTCCCTCAGGTGTCCCCGTTAAAATCAGATCCCCTGGCTCCAAAGTCATGTGCTGTGATATATAGCTGACAATCTCTGCACATGAAAAGATCATGTCAGAAGTGTTAGAGTCTTGTCTTAATTCATCATTAACATATGTTTTCAAACTAAGATTATTTGGATCTCCTACTTCATCCGATGTTACTAGATATGGGCCTGCTGGACTAAAGTCATCACATGTTTTGCCAAGCAGCCATTGATGGGTTCTCATTTGAAGATCCCTTGCTGATAAATCATTGACAGTACAATAACCAAACACATGTGATAGCGCCTCTTCTTGAGAAACATTTTTTGTCTTTTTACCGATTACGATTCCTAATTCCACCTCATAGTCTAATTCATTCGTTACAGATGGAACGACAATTTCGCTTTGATGACCAGTTAAAGTATTGTCAAACTTATTGAACAAGATTGGCACTTCTGGGTATGGTGCATTTGTTTCATCTGCATGTTTGCGATAATTTAAACCGACACAAATGATTTTATGCGGCTGGGTGACACATGGCCCCCATTCTAGACCCTCTTTTTCCACAACAACCGCTTGGCCTGAAGCAACTACCTCTTTAACCCTATTCTCAAAATCTTGTATTTGGGATGGCTGGAACCGGATGACTTGCATAACATCCGTGATGATTTCTTCCCAGTTATTTTTCTTGGCCGTTTCTTCGATATCGATTAATATATTGTCCAATTCCACTGCTAGTCTTTGATTCTCATTTTTTATAAAAGTAGCTAATTTCATTTTTAAGTTCTCCTCCTATGCATTTTTTCCAAAAACAACGCCGCCATCAATGTAAAGTGGTGATCCCATCATGAAGGACGACTCATCTGAAGCAAGGAATAGGGCAGCTTTTGCTACATCTTCAGGTCTTCCTAATTCCCCACTTAATTGTCTTTTCTTAATCCCTGCGATGGCCACCTCAGGGTCATCGTATGACGTTTTTAAATAGTCTTCCACAAATGGGGACAGGATGGTACCTGGCAGCAGGGCATTTACCCGAATGTTATATGGAGCATAATCCACCTGCATCGCTTTTGTCAGGGCAAGTACAGCCCCCTTCGTTGCTGAGTAGGCTGCACGCTTCGCTAGTCCCATTTCCGCAGCGCATGATGACATATTAATAACGACGCCGGATTTTTGCTCCATCATATATGGCAGAGTATATTTAGAGGGCAAATAAACACCCTTCACATTTACACTCATGATTCGATCCCATACATCTGGCTCCACTTCATCTACTCTTCCGACATTACTGATCCCTGCATTGTTAAATAAAATATCGATTTTTTTATAAGTTGCTATAATTTGCTGGATCGTGGATGCAACGGCTTCCGGATTTGCCACATCAACCTCGAAAAAGGCTGCTTTTCCGCCCTCTTTTTCTATCTCGGATACGGTTCCCTGTCCATTTTCACGATGAATATCGGTAATAATGACCAAAGCGCCTTCTTTTGCGAATAATTTGGCCGTTGCCTTGCCAATTCCACTTCCTGCACCAGTAATGACCGCTATTTTCTCACGTAATCTCACACTAATGCCCCCCTATCCATATGATCCTCTGGCTGGGCTGCTTTCACGGTTAATCCACCGTCTACCATCAAAAGATGGCCATTTATTTGCATCGCTTCATCTGATGCTAAAAAGACAACCGCATCGCCAATTTGCTTTTCAGTTCCTAGTCTCTTCATTGGATTCGCTTCAATCTCACTAGCTAAAATGTCTGGATTCTCGAGGTACTCTTTACACATGTCCGTTGCAACCGTGCTCGGCCCAACAGCGTTTACATTAATACTGAATTTCCCCAACTCAATCGCCAGCGCTTTTGTTAAATGTCCAGCAGCCGCTTTTGATGAAATATAATGTGGAATCACAGGACTTGTCACAAGAACACTCGCAGTGGATGTAATATTAATGATCTTTCCATACTTGTTTTCGATCATCTTAGGCGCCACTCTCTGTGTCGTTAAAAAGATCGATTTTACATTCGTCTGATACGTTTCGTCCCATGTTTTTTCTGATAGACTTAAAAAAGGTTCAAATGGCGCAATCCCCGCATTATTTACCAGGATTTCAACTGATCCTAACACTTTTTCTACTTCGTCGATCATTTGGTCGACTTCTTCTTTAATCCCCACGTTAGCTTTTACCACTATTGCTTTAATTGCAAACTGTTCTTCCACTTCTACCTTTAAAGCGTTGGCTTTTTCAAAAGAGCTAGCTGAAGCATAGTTAATTGCCACATTTGCGCCCTCTTCGGCTAACCTCTTCACAATGGCTGCTCCAATTCCCCGGCTTCCGCCTGTGACAAGCGCAGTTCGTTTACTAAATTTCCCCATATCAATGCTCCTCTCAATGTTAGAGGCTGATACTGATTCTGCTGATACTAAATTCTTGATGACCTAAAATCTCAGCTTTTACCAGTTCACCCTGTGCCGCTCTAATAACTGTTTCAAGAATACGATTGCCAGCATCTTCTAATGTTTCTTTTCCCTTCATTACAGCACTGGTATCAATATCAATGTTATCGTCCATTTTGACAGCCGTATGCTCATTACCGGTAATTTTAATAACGGGAATAATCGGATTTCCGGTTGGTGTCCCGCGTCCTGTTGTAAAGCAGACCATATGAACACCGGCAGCAGCCATACCTGAAACACACTCAATATCATTCCCTGGAGAATCCATGAAGTAATAGCCGTTCCCCGGAATCTCTTCAGCAAATGATAAGACATCTTTTAATGGAGCGGTACCTGCTTTACTGATGCAGCCAAGCGATTTTTCTTCGATGGTGGACAAGCCGCCTTCAATATTCCCAGGACTTGGATTTCCCCCGCGCATATCTGCTCCAATGCGTTCAACTTCTTTTTCAAACTTATCTACATAGGCATAAAGCTTATTAGCCACTTCTTCACTAATTGCGCTTTCCGCAACAATATGTTCAGCCCCGATAATCTCCGTTGTTTCTCCCATCACAATCGTGCCGCCTTGAGCCAATAGGCTATCTGATGCTTTTCCTAGTGCAGGGTTGCTGCATAATCCAGAAGTAGCATCCGAACCGCCGCATTTTACCCCAAGGATTAATTCAGATAGTGGCACATCGACCTGTGGTACTTTCTGAATCTCATGAGATAATTGCGTCGCTAGTTCAATGCCTGTTTGAATTGCTTTAACCGTGCCGCCTGCATCTTGAATATCAATCCACTCTACTGGTTTACCTGTTTTTTTAATTTCTTCTTGCAGCTCTTCTGCATTGATGACTTCACAACCTAAACTAACTAGCAGAACCGCTCCCACATTTGGATTTTTCCCCATTCCCGCAAGAATGGTAAAGGTACGATCCTTGTCTTCTCCTATCTGACTACAGCCATGCTGATGCGGAATTGCTACAGAATCTGATACTTTTTGCTGGATTCGATTGGCTACATGGTTAGCACAAACGACAGTAGGAATGATTAATAAATGATTGCGGATTCCCATTTTCCCGTTTGCCCGTCGATACCCTTTGATCGTGTTCATGAATGTGAGTCTCCTTTCTTTTTATCCCCTCTGCCTCTAATTCCCTCGATATTATGTACATGAACATGCTCTCCAGGAAAAATCTCTACAGTAGCTGCCCCAATCACTTGCCCATACTTTACGACATGTTCAGATGGCTGGATCGGTTTGATGGCAATTTTATGGCAAAATGGGATAGCTTGTTTGGCGGTTAATGTTACTTTTTCCCCGTTAATGGCGAATTGTAAGCTTTCCCCGGCCTCTATTTCTTTTAAAAGTGTAGCTACATTATCAGCATCGGACATGACAATACTTGTTAAATCTTGATCATTTGCCAGTTTCATATTTTTCTCATCCTTTCCTTCAGCAAATAAAAAGTTTTCGCATTTATTGAAAAAATTTGCTCTCTTTCTCCACCGCTTAATGTGTTAGGTAGGTTATCGGTAACAATTTGGATTGCCTTCTGATAACTTCCTCCCGATAAACAGACTGGCCAATCGCTGCCAAACATCACTCTTGAAGAACCAAATGCTTGAACAATATGGTGAATATAAGGCTTAAAATCAGCAGTTTTCCAAGAATCTGCTAGAGTCATAAAACCAGATAATTTACAGCAAATAGTAGGATTTTTTGCTAGTTTGTTCATATCCGCTTCCCACTTACTAAACTCTTTTTTTGAAATAACCGGTTTAGCGATATGATCAATTACAACTCTTAGTGTTGGAAGCCTTTCTAGTACTGCTTCTATAGAGGGAATATGTCTTTCCGTAATTAATAAATCTAGCGGTAAATTATAGGAAGTAAGCCGTCGCAAATTCTCCATTACCTGCTCCTGTAAAATCCAAGCGCTATCTTCTATATCCTGCAGCATAGGGCGTAGCCCAATAATACCTTGCTGTTTCATTAAAGAATCTAATTGTTCTGAGAAGGCAGATGATGATAAATCTAACCAGCCCACTACACCGTAAATCCACTTAACCTTTTGGTATAACGATAAGAGATAACGCGTCTCCTCATATGTAGGTGCCGCTTGCACAAGGACGGTTCCAGAGACGGCATGTTTTTCTAACGAAGGTTTTAAATCCTCTGGAAAATAGTCCTGAAAAAGGATGCCCATATCTTTAGTCAGCCAGCCGTAATCTCCACGATCCAGCTTCCAAAAGTGTTGGTGAGAATCAATGATATGGATACTGTTCACTCCTTCTGATAGTTTTATGTTATCGATAACATAAAACTATCAAATCAATATCAAATTGTCAATATTTTTAGTTAAATAGAAAAACAGGCGAGCTTACCCCACCTGTTTTTTCTTCCTACTATAAGTTTCACTTACATTCCTATTAGAATCATTTTGCGGAAGTAAGTCTTTAAATTTAAGATCTGCTATCCAGTAAATCAGATAGGCAGAAACACTGAAAAAGAAAAAGAAAATTAAAAATGAAAAACGTAAGGAAAGAAATGTCCATGCACTAAGAATAATGATACAGAAAATCGATAAATGGATTTTGTAAATCCCTACTTTAAGACTATTCATACACAATTGTTTAAATGATACAGCCATATTTACCATCAGCGGATAAATACTTAAACAGGATAAAACAACCAAAAATCCAACTAATAGAATGGCGACTTGAATAAATGGTTTATACGATAATGGCAATTGCTTCAAAATGAGCAAATCGCAAAATAAAAATAATCCGATAACTGTGTAAAGAATTCCCACCAAATAACTTTGTTTCCAGTTTTCGGTAAACATTTGCTTATATTGAGAAAAAACGGCTACTTCTTTTGTCATTCTCCACTTTCTTACGACTCCAAAAAGGGCTGCAATAGCAGGGAAAATGGTAATAATGGGAATGCAGCTTAGTATAAAGAGGATATTTAAATACATGAAGTTATACATCCACAAGCATACTCGATACAAGCGGCTATCTAAACTAAAAATGACCATCACCCCATCACATATAAAACTTGAATATTCTGATACTGTTTATTATAGCATAAGTAGTTATTCATTTTAAAAGAGTCTTAAACTAGAATGTTAGCGTTCTTTCAGTGCCACTTTTTCCAAAGAGTCAGCTGGTTGATGTCTTCCCTGTTCAATCCGGACTACCATCCCGCCAGAGCGTATCGATTCCGTTGCCGCACATCCGACTGCAACACTCATGCGTCCTGCAAATGGCGATGTTAATGGCTGCTTATTGTATAGTGCTAAATTAACAAAGTCCTCACAGATGCGCGGGTCTGCTCCGCCATGCGTACCAGGCATTTGCTTCATTTCATAGGTGATGTCGCTCATCTCATGCCATGAACCAGATTTTCTTGTTTTCACATAAACCTTATCATTTACATCGTCATTTTCGATACGCCCTTTTGTACCGATGATCGTATAGTTTCTCGAATAGTCCGGGGTAAAGTGACACTGCAGATAGGACGCCTTTATACCGTTTTCTAATTCCATAATGAGCATATTATTATCTTCGACATCAATTTCTTCCCTGAAAGCACATTGGGTTAACCGTTCTAAACTTGCCTCTGGACAGGTATTCTTTAGATCACAATCCGGACAATGCAAATCATTCGGTTTGTCTCCGCCATAATAATCCAAGCTGCCGAAAGCAGACACCTTAGCTGCATAGCTCCCTGTCAGCCAATGAATAACATCGATATCATGGGACGCCTTCTGCAGCAATAACGATGTTGTATTTGCTGCCTTACCATGCCAATCGTGATAATAAAAATAGCCGCCAAGCCCAACAAAATGCCTTACCCATACGGCTTTAATATCGCCGATGACACCAGAATCGATAATTTCCTTCATCGTTTGATACATGCTCATATAGCGCATATTAAACCCAACCATTAAATGCTTTCCGGAACGTTTCGCTTCATCCAGAATCCTGTCGCAACTTTCTGGTGTGATGGCCAAAGGCTTTTCACAATAAACATGTTTTCCCGCCCGAAGTGCTGCCGTTGCATGTTCTTCATGCATATAATCGGGGGTTAAAATCGCAACCGCATCAATGTCTTCTCTTGCAAGTAATTCTCGATAATCGGTTGTTACAAAAGCATCTTCATTAATTTCCTTTTTGAAATTCTCCAATGCTTCTAAGGACACATCTGCTGCCCCCACAACAATGGAGTTTTCTTGTGGGTTATGCCAATATTCGACAATCGTACTTCGTCCGCCTGTGCCGATTACACCCAATCGTAATTGTTTCATTATTTACACCCGCCTAATGTTTTTTTAAAACACTTATAGTTAAAATAGAAACTGGAGCTTTTGGCCATTGAACATTCTATGTGTAATAAAACCATCAACAGGCTCTATTCGTTCCTCTTCTTTTCCTTCTTCACATACCATTACAGGTTTGTTTGTTTTGATTATCAGGACATTTTCAGCATGGCATGTTACTTCCAATAAACTTACTTGCATCTGATTCCACGAAATGTTGGTCTCAAACCCGCCGCGAACACGAACACCGGATAACGATCCTTGCAGCCATGTAGAAGGAAGTGCCGGTAATAATTCCACATATCCTTTGTGAGATTGGATAATCATCTCTGCCACCCCAGCCGTATAGCTGAAATTCCCATCAATTTGGAATGGAGGGTGGGCACCTAACAAGTTGGGATACAATCCCCCGCCGACAAACACTTCTCGTTTTGCTGTACAAATCTTAAACAATTGATGAAGCAGGGCATTTACCCGTTCACCATCTTTTAAACGAGCCCACAGACAGATCTTCCAGCCAAGGCTCCAGCCAGTTCCGGCATCACCTCGTCTATTTAATGTCTGACGGGCAGCTTCTAAAAACGACCCCTCGGTTATTTGATTTCCCGGATAGACACCATACAAATGGGAGACATGTCGATGGTGCAACTCGGCATCCTCATAATCCATCAACCATTCCTGTAATTGACCGTACTTGCCAATTTGGTTAGGGTGGAGGCGATCTTTTGCCTCACGCACTTGCTGAATCCATTCCTCATCCACTCCACAGATTTCAGCCGCTTCGATACAATTTGAAAACAAATCCCAGATAATTTGCAGATCCATCGTGGAACCTTTTGTCACGGATCCTAATTGGCCATCTTCTGTATAAAAGTGATGTTCCGGTGATGTCGACGGTGAGGTAATCAAATAGCCATTCTCATCTTCTACCAGCCACTCCAAACAAAATTGTGCTGCTCCTTTCATAACTGGAAAGGCCTCTTTTTCAAGAAAATCCCTATCCTGTGAATACTGGTAATGCTCCCATAAGTGACGGCACAGCCATGGCCCAGACATTGGCCAAAAAGCCCAGTTGGGATCACCATGGCGCTCGTCGCCGACAGGATGGGCATGCCGCCACAAATCTGTATTATGATGGGCCGTCCATCCATGCAAACCATAACGTTGATTCACCATGTTCTCACCCGTTACCGAAAGCTCCTTAATCGCCTGTAAAAGCGGACGGTGACATTCGGCTAAATTCGTCACCTCTGCAGGCCAGTAATTCATTTCGGTATTAATATTTAACGTATAATTGGATGACCATGGTGCACGGGTTATATCATTCCATATTCCCTGTAGATTCGCCGGCTGTGTACCCTCTCTTGAGGAGGCAATCAACAAATAACGTCCATAATGAAATAAAAGTTCGACCATTTCCAAGTCATCTGCACTGTATTTCGTCACTCTTTCATCCGTATCAAGCATTTCTTCTGACTGTTTATTTCCTAATGAAAAACCAACACGATTGTAAAGTGTTTGATAATCTTGAATATGCGTTTCTCTCAGCTGCTCATAAGGTATACTCATAGCTTTTGCAAGGATGGCTTCATTTTTCTGTATTAATTCTTCAAAATCTGTCCCAGGGAGTTGATCATACCCCTTAAAGGAGGTGGCAACAGAAAAATATAGAACCACTCTCGTTGCATCTTGGATAGATAATCTTCCATTTGACGTCAAGGCCGTCCCATCTTCCAGAACCAACCCAAGTCTTCCCTCAAAATGAATCGCTTTGGTTTCACCAAACTCGCCGTACACAATCGGAGTCTCGCTCTCATTGAAATAGACAGGTGCACATTTTTCAGGACAAACCCCTTGTAAGGATAACGCTTCTTTCGAATTTGCAGTTTGATATTTTAATAAACTATCTAACGAAATGTTCACGTTTAATTGGTTGGCTGCCGAACTGGTAAGTTGAATAGCTAGTACCTGGTGTGGATGTGAAATAAATGCTTCTCGTGTATAGTTTATTTTTCCGACTGTATACTTGACAGTCGATATGGCTGTATTAATATCGAGTGTCCGCTGGTATTTCTGTGCTGCATCTCCGTGCAGATAGTGGATGAAGAGATTCCCTAATGGCATATAGCTCTCTGTATATGGGCCGAACATATTCTTCGTTTCACTAATCGCATCTTCGTATTTCTCTTCGTCAAGCAATTTCCTTACCTTTTTTAATGATGCTTGGTCGTTGTATTCTCGTTTATGCTGTGGGGGCCCTGACCACAACGTGTCTTCATTTAACTGAAATCGTTCCGTCTCCACCCCGCCAAAGTGCATCGCACCTATTCGCCCGTTCCCTAACGGCAGAGCTTCTGTCCAGTGACTTGCCGCTTTTTTATAGGATAATAGATTCATTCCTAACTCTCCTTTATTTCGTTTCAAAACTCCATACAGCTGTCTGTTCGTTTTTTATTTTTAGATCGCGATCTTTCATTTCCGTTATCCTTGCACACGCTGCGAAATCCCCATCATAGGAATTTCCTTCTAATAAAACATTTTTACATCTATCAAATTCAAATAATACATCATGAACTTCATCATTTTTTCTATAGGGATTCACTTTCATAATCTTATTATCTCTGATCGTTAAATTCTCCACGTTTTCTGCCGAAACAACACATTCATGCTGCATATAAAACGTGTTATTCTCTACGGTAATATTCTTATGAATAGGTACCGTAGACGGAATCTCGCCAAGCGGGATTGGGTGGATATAAATGGCTGGTTTACGATCATGCCAATCCTCAATCGGACTCACATGAAAGATGTTCCCCCGAATCGTCATATCCCTGACAGGACCCGATTCATACCAATCATTCGAATCATTGGATATAAAGATCGTACTCATTGTCATATTTTGAAAATGATTACCTTCAATTAACACTTTTCTCCGTGTTGTACAGAGGATCCCTCTGGTCGGAACATGGGCAAACCGACTATTCTTAATTACTACTTCTGGTGTATACGTCACGTTTTCCATGACATATACAAATTCGCCCTGCTCATTTTGTACAGAATTAAATGGCAGCTCCTTGTTAAAGGTTACTTGCATGGTTTGAAGGTCATTTTTATCCTGTCCTGGATGAACAACATGTGTCACTTCAATCTCTTCTTCGAACTCATCGTCCATTGTTGCCCGATTAAAAAAAGCCACTTTATCCCCAATATGATATTGCGGGAACCCGCTTTGCTGCGGGTGTGCATAAATAACTTCTACCGTTTTTTCATCGATTATCTTTTGTATTCTTGTGAACGTTCCGTGGATATTAATGGGGTCATCATGGGGATGCATAAAGGTACACCCGTCCACAGTTATCACACCTTTAGCGCCTGAAACATGAATGGAATCGGCAAAGCTTGATCCATGCTTACCCATATCGCTATTTGGGATGAACTCGGTTGACTGAAACGTAATATCACCGCTCATTTGCACTAGGAAGCCAAAACCATGCAGATAATGAATGGTTACATTAGACAAACTTATTTTTTCACTTTCCCAAATTAGCGCTCCAGCCGTATTCCGATCGATTACTTTACAAAATTCAAACACACGATTTTCAACAACAGCTTTTGGCAGGGAATCGTTATAGTGGATCCGAATGTGGCTTCTCTCTAATTCCTCAATTTTCAATCTATTTTCAGCAAAAGGTCCTTCATTGACTCCATATCTTCTCTTCACGCCAGTCGATTCGTCAAAGCCAACGATGACCATATCATTTTTGGCCCCTTCCTCTTTCCAATAATAGTCATTGGAATAAGGGCTCCTTTCACTCAACCAGTAAAAATAAGGCTGATTTTCACTAATTTCATAGGGAACATGTTCCTCTAGTTTATATTCCGCATAATAACAGCCATTTTCCCCGACAGTTTTCTCGACAACTAATTCTGATAGAGTTGATACCTCATAATCCCATGAGAAGTTTTGTAAACGGATATTTTTCGAGTGAAAAATCCCTAGTCCCATTACATCTCCGTGAAAATAAAAGAAAGATCCATTTCCTTCAATTGTTACATTTTCCTGTTCCTCAATTAGAAAACAAACTGTCTTAATCGGATGTCTTCTCGTATCTGTATTTGATGTATGAAAAGCTCTTTTCGGTGCATGATCAGGGTAAAAATGATAGATTCCTTTGGGAAAAGAAAGAATGATGTCTTCCTTTGTCCCTTTTATTTCTTGAAAAATTTTATGTACGATGGGGGAATAATCTTTAATTGAGTTTGCTTCTCCGACATATTCTCTTACATCAATGATTCTTGCGCTCATCTCTTCAATCCCCGCCTTATGAAAAAAAAGAATACACGTCAGTAAATGACTTTCGTGTATTCTCTTTTATAATATTGGTTTCTTATTTTCCTAAATCATACGCTTTTTGATAGATTTCTAAATAGCGGTCAACTTGTAAATTTTTAAAACCAGCAATGTACTTGTCCCATTCTTTATCGATGTCCTTCGAACCGGTCACGAACTGAACCATGTTTTCTTCAATGTACTTATTGATATTTACTTGCAATAGGTTTAGTTCTTGGGCATCCTTTGGATCAACCCAGACCGCTAAAGAGTTGAATTGTTCTTTCGGTTCAAATCCATCATATTTTTTCGTAGCATTAAATAATCTTCGTTCAAACCCTTCTGGTGTCCATTCATCCGTTGCAGTACCAATAGAATCTCTAAACTCTCTAGTTTGCAATATTGCTCCTCTTTCTCCCCATCCGTAATGAACTTTATCTTCCTCTTTCATATTAGGATCTTGAGGAATGATTGCGTATTTTGCCTGTTTGCCGTTTAAATCGATGTCCTCTGGACCACCCTTCTTCCAATGAACACCTTCTTTTCCATAGGTCATGGCCAATGTACCTTCTTCAGAATACAAGTAATCAGCTAATTTTAATAATGCCTCGGCTTTTTTTCCTTTCGCTTTGTTAGTAATTGCAAAACCGAAGTTAACCACACTGCCGTAATTAGACGTTGTATATTGAGCACCATCTGGTCCTTTTAGTGGAGGTACAACATCATATTCCTTGGAATGCTCTGAATTTAAATCCACTCCAACTCCTGAGTGACTTGCTGAAAAAGCTCCAAGTACAGCTTCTCCATTAGGTGTTCCCAATTGTTTTAATGCTTCTCCATTTTGAGTAAAGGCACCAGTGTCAATTAATCCTTCTTTATATAAGGAGTTTACATATTTTAACCCCTCTTTCCATTCTGGCTGCATGGCACCCAATGATAATTTACCATCGGTAACATTTATATAATCTTTTCCGTTATCAGGAATAAACGCACTCATTAAAAATTGGACTGGATTTCCACCGACCTGCGTGCTTTCTCCGCTTAATGGTACTTCATCTTTTTTGCCGTTTCCATTTGGATCATTGTTCTTAAAGGCCTCTAACACCTTTTTATATTCTTCTGTCGTTTTTGGCATTTCTAGGTTCAAATTCTTCAACCAATCTGTATTGATCCACATCTTCCCGTATCTAGAGCAGTGATAACATTCACCTAATAATGGTAAGCCATAAATATTCCCATCTGGTGCTGTAATCCCTTTTTCTAAATAAGGAACTTGCTCCATACCCTTTTTAATATTCGTACCATATTTATCAATAAGGTCGTTTAATGGTAAGAAAACACCATCTTTTCCATACTTTTGCGCTTCAACCTTGGAAATATTATCAATCCATGTTACTAATAGATACGCATCTGGATAGTCACCGCTGGCTAAAGACAATGAACGTTTTTCTTTGGCAGCATCTTGATTCGCATATTCCCATTTAATTTTCATATTAAATTTCTTTTCAACCATTTTAGTGAACTCATTATTTTCGAAATCGCCATCATTTCCTAATTTTGGTGTAAAAATGGTGACTTCAACTGGTCCATTTGGATCTTTACTTGATGAACTGCCACCTGCAGTGTCCTTGCTCGGGACACATCCAGTAATGAGTAAGACAACTGATAATAACAGCATAAAACTAATGACTGTAAATTTTTTCATCCTTATTCTCCCCTTAACATTTTTAACGTTATATAAAATGTTCTAACGTTCAATCACTAGCAGAGCTACATTTTCCTATATCATCCTTTTACAGACCCTATTAACATTCCTTTTACGAAATGCTTCTGAACAAAAGGATAGAGAACCAAAACTGGTAAACTTGAAACAACAATTAACGAGTATTTCATTAGTTCCTTTAATCCTTGAAGTTTCAACATCTCTTGAACATTTCCTGATGGATCCGCATTCAAAATTAAGATGCTTCTTAAAATGAGTTGTAATGGATAGAGTGCATCGGATTTCAAATAAATCAATGCATCAAAGTACATATTCCACTTCATAACGGCATACATGAGAACTAGAACGGCGATAATCGGTTTAGCCAGCGGTAAAACGACTTTAAAGATAAAGCCAATATCGCTGCAGCCATCCATTTCACTCGCTTCTACTAATTCATCTGGAATAGTAGATTGGAAGAATGTTCGTGCAATTATTACTTGGAACACGGCAAGGGCTGACGGAAGTAAAAGAGCCCATATGGTATCTATTAGATTTAGATTTTTTACAACAAGATACAACGGAATTAATCCACCATCAAAAATCATCGTAAAAACAAGTAAGATCATGATCAATTTTCGTCCATAAAATGTCTTTCTTGAAAGTGGATAAGCGAGCATAATCGTGACACTGACACTAATAAATGTTCCTACAACTGTATAGAACAGTGAATTCGAGAACCCTTGCAGAATTTGCGGATTCTTAAATACCGTCGTATACCCTAATAGGGTTGGTTCGACAGGCAGCAGCCATACACTTCCGGATGTCACAGCAGATGCACTACTAAATGAAGCGCTCACAATATAGATTAGCGGATAGAGCACAGCTAGTAAAACGAGTGTTAAGAATACGTAAACGGCTCCCATAAAAATTCGATCGGTTTTTGATTCTTTAACCCTTGTTTGTTTCGTTTTCTTCATATCCTTCCCTCCTACCATAAGCTCGATGACGAGAATCGTTTGGATATTGTGTTCGCGGTAAAGATTAAGATAAAGTTCACAATTGAATTGAATAAACCAACTGCTGATGCGAAACTAAAGTTTGCTCCAAGCAAACCTACCTTGTAAACATAGGTTGAAATGACCTCAGATGAATTCGTATTTAACGGATTTTGTAATAGATAGATTTTTTCAAATCCAAGCGACATGATACTCCCAACATTAAGAATTAATAAGACAATTATTATCGGGAATATTCCTGGGAGGTCCACATTCATAATCTTTTGAAAGCGATTTGCCCCATCTACCTTAGCCGCTTCATACAACTGTGTATCAACGCCTGCCAGGGCTGCTAAATAAATAATCGTTGCATATCCCGTATTTTGCCACACATCTGACCAGACATAGATGGATTTGAAATAGGATGGATTCCCTAAGAAATTGATTGGTTCCATTCCGAATAGGCCTAGAATATTATTAATAAATCCTGCAGATGGTGATAAAAACAAGATGATGATCGATACCATAATGACCGTTGAGATAAAGTAAGGTGCGTACGTAACAGTCTGAACAATTTTTTTGAAACGGGCATTTTGTACTTCATTTAAAGCCAGTGCGAGTATGATAGGACAAATAAATCCTACTAGTAGTCCGTAAACGCTTAACCCAAGGGTATTTTTTAATAATAGGGAAAAGTTCGGGCTTAGAAAAAAGTCTTTGAAATACTTCAATCCAACCCAGTCACTTCCGGCAATCCCTTTTACGACACTATAATCTTTAAATGCGATCACAATCCCTGCCATCGGGATATACTTAAAGATGATCAAAAACACTAATGGGATGGCAACTAGAAAGTATAATTGCCAGTGTTTCTTTATTTTTTTCCAGTTTGATCGTTTTGAAACAACTTCTTTCTCAATAGCTGCAGTCTTCAGTCGCTGTTGATTCATCACTTCAGTTTTCATAAAACCCCCCCATTTTTTAATGCCTTCACTGCTGCGAAAATAAAAATTTGAACTTGGTATTAAATATGTTACCGCTATCATAATGAATTTTCCGAAAATTAGAAAGAGGCGATAAAATTTATAAGGTACAGCAAAAAAACCCTATATATCAAGGGTTTTCTCAGTAAAAAGCTATGAGACCGTACACTAAATTTATAGGGTACAATTTAATTTTCCCGCCTAGGTTTCCCAAAATTTTACGCATCATTCATCATTTTTCGAAATTCTGATGGGGTTGACCCCGTATTGCGCTTAAATGCACGTCTAAAGGTATGGGCACTGTTATATCCGGAGTGCAAAGCGATATCCTCAATCGAATCATCCGAATGAATTAATTTTGTTTTAGCAAAATTGATGCGTACGTCCTCAATAAAATCTGAAATGTTGACGCCCACAGCTTCTTTAAAAGTCAATGGTACCATTTTTTCAGGAATTCCAATTGCTTCAGAAATTTTATACAACGTTAGATCTGGATCACTATAATTCTTTTTAATCCATTCCTTCATCCGAAAAACGACTTGCTGCCTGCCAACAGACTTATTTTCATAGATACTCTCTGCCATTTCAATCATTATTTCTTTGATCTGCTTTATAGTTTTCGTAAAGCTGCCCTTATTTGTCATCAATTCTTCAACACGATCATGCATGTTATCTGCCATTACCGTATTTAATTGTTTATTTTTCGAAAGAATTCTTATAATGGTTCCATTTAAAGCAGCCAATAATTGTACTCCTATTGGCTGTGTTAACATTCTTTTTTCAACATTTTCGAAGACTACCTTATCAAGAAGCCCTTTTACTTCCTTTATTTCTCCGTTCTGTACAGCATTTATAAGTCGAAGTTCTACCTCAATTGGAAAATAATAATCAATTGTGCTTTCTTGATGCTGTTGCTCAAATTTATAGAATGAACCTTGCTGATCAACGGATTGATTAAATGGTAAACTTAGCTTTGCCTCCTCAAAGGATTGTTGAATATAGGTTAACTGTTCAAATGGGCTGCCAATCCCAATATTCACATTCAAGCTATACTTCTCTTCTATTTTTTTAATAAATAAATTTAGTCGCTCTTCCATTCTTTTCGTTTCTTGAAGCGATCTCTTTTTTTCATATGAAAGTAGGAAAAGGACTTGGTCTTTGTCCATATTGGAGAGCATGATCTCTCCATTAAAAAGATCTGTTAATTCATTTTGGATGAATAGCTGGGCTACATTCATTTCTTCAAGCATACCCTTATCCAGTTCATTCAACATATGAATAATTTGTACGATACCAACATAACCAAAAGACCCTTTTAACGGCAGGCTGGCTTGATCAATTAGAAGTTGTATTTTGTCAGAAGAGATAAAATTCCCCAAAACCAATTTTTGAATCACCGAATCTTGTAATATAGGCAGCTGGTTTTGTATTTGGGCCTTAAGTTGATCATTTTTAGCGACTACCTCTTCCACATTACTATGGATAAAATCATAAGGATCGGCTACTTTTCCGATATCTGTAATGTTCATAACGCCCAGAAGGCGATTGAGCGGAATACTATTTTTATAGGAAAATAGATAGGCAGTAAATAAACCGGCAATTATCGTAAAAAATGCCAGGACTACACCGATGGTTTGAATAAAACTAACGTCCTCTGATATCTTATCTTTCGAAATAACGGCAACATATGTCCATTTATTATTATTTGACTTCGTTTCCATATACATATACTTCTTATCATGATCTTTAATTGAGAATTTTCCAGTAGATTTTTCAAAAGAAATCAAATTTCTATCCATGTTATCGCCCGCAAGTACTTTTCCTTTATCATCAAGAATAAAGGTAGAACCATCATATTGTGAAGAAATCCGATGCAGCAAACTGGTGATTTCAGTTTCATTGATCATCACCACGATGTTCGCTTTCGGATTTTCTCTATTATTAAAAGGGAGTGATTGCACATAGGTAATAATCCGTTCTGTACTTTGCCCCATCTTCACTTTCGTGGAGGGTAAATAATAGCGGGAAAGATACGTTTGATTGATGTTCTTTTTCCACTCCTCATAACTTAGGCCCTCATAGAGATGGGTGTTATAATAATCCTTTGTACGAACGTACGATGACTCAGGAGATACGATGGTGTCGATCTGGCTAAAATAGATATAAAAGTTCCGAAATAACTTATTGGTATACCCATATGGATGAATACTTTTTTGCACTTTATAGAGATCGTATGCGAGATTCATATCAACCGTCGATTTTTGGTACATAAGTTGATTAATTTCTGGATTCAATGACATCTGATAAACAAATTTTTCTATCTCATCATTTTTTTGATCGATAATGTCCTTCGTTTGATTCAGCAAATTTTGACTGGTTGCACTTGCATTTTCTTTTATTTTATAAATACTAATTTGGTAAATAATGAAACTCGCTAATAGTGGAATAATCAGAATCAAAATATAAGATAATAAAAACTTCCGAAAAATATTAATTTTTTCAAGTCTATCAAACATCTTAAGCTCCTTTCTTCCGCTTCTCTATTTTAGAAAATGGCTTAACTCTTTGACCACGTCTAATCGTTCCGTATTTGTGACCACAGCAAGTATAAGCGGTTTAGGACTGCCAGTTAAGGAAGTAAAAATAGGAACATTTGACACATCCACTCCCGTAATTTTAGATGTATCTTGCTCTGGTGAATATTTGGGTCCGTTCCAATCCTTAAAGTCCTTTATACTGCTCAAATCATATAAATTAGTACCGTCTTGGTTAAACTGGTGAAAAGTCTCTTCATCTACCAACAGCACATCCACTTCTTTTGCCGCTATTTCTGCTGCCAATTTTTGAATTCTCTCGACCGATACGGGATTGTCTGCAACATCGCTTGTGTTGTATGAAATAACCGACAGCTTCTCGTTTTGAGACTGCTTACTATCAAGTAATAATTTTTCTAGCTCTTTTTGTACATCGTTTGCCTGGCTGTCAGTCACATTCGCTCCAACAACACGTACGCCTAAGATCTCTTTTTGCTGATTTGTAAAGGTATGAATACCCATTGCAAGAAAAACAATGATCACAATCGCCACGATAAAGTGAAAGGAATAATACTGAATTAAATACTCTATTTTTCCTTTAGTCGATAAAGGCTTTAAACGTTCTCTTAATTGTTTCAATTTACAGTCACCTCATTTCTTATTATTTTAACATAATTCGACGAAAAAAATAGATTTGTGTTAGCGATAACACAAATCTATTTTTTCAATTTATAGTCTATTGCTTCTGAGTACTTCCATCCAATTCTTCAGAGGAATAGCAAGAAAACTCTTTTATAATGGGATTCTCCACCGAATCTTTTACATGTAGTTTCAAATTGCTTGTTTTCAATGGTGATAGTTGTTGAATATATCGATGACCAATAGCTGTACCTAAAGCAATCGATACCCATTGTTCATCTATGAATGCCTCTAACTCGAATTGCCTTACGCGCTCACCAAATCGAATATCTTCCATTAAGATAATATGATCGATACTTACTTCTCTTTCTAGAGTGAGGATGAGTTCATTTCCATTCCCTGAGGTACTTCCCACGGAATGAGCAAATCTCTTCTTGATTTCCAGACCAAATTCTGATAATCGCTTCTCATCTATTTCAGGAATTAATCCCCGATCATCTGGGGAAATATTTAACAATAAATTTGTACCATGCCCTACAGAATGATAGTAAATATGCATTAATTCTTCCAGTGAAAGTAAACTGTCTTCATCGTTTGGGTGCCAAAACCAATGTTGTTTTCGAATCGGTACATCACATTCTGCCGGAAGCCACGCTGGAGTTCCGGGAAGCCATGTAGCACTCTCATTTGAAAACATACTAATTTTCGCAGCACTCTCCGTATTCCAGCAAGGATACGGCGCTACTCCCTCTTCATTACCCACCCACCGAATAGTTGGCTGCCCCATATTAAAGATCATCGCATTCGGTTGATAGTGCTTCACAATCCCGATAATTCTTTCCCAATTATAATCTCTGCCCTCTGATCCTGCACCATCAAACCAAACCTCTATTAATGGTCCATACTGTGTCATCAGCTCTGTAAGCTGCTGACTATAAAAATCATCATATGCTTCAATATCCGAAAACATAGGTTCATGACGGTCCCATGGTGATAGATATATGCCAAAATGGATCCCTGCTTTTTGACAGGCATCGGCACATTCACGGACTAGATCGCCTTTGCCATCCTTCCAAGGACTTGATTTTACAGAATAATCCGTTGTTGCTGTCGGCCAAAGACAAAATCCATCATGATGCTTCGCCGTTAGGATAAAGTATTTAAATCCTGCATCCTTAGCAAGCCTGACCCATTTTTCAGCATCTAATTCCTTTGGATTAAACAATTGCGGGGAGTCATTGCCTTCTCCCCATTCTTGATCACAAAAGGTATTGATGCCAAAGTGACAAAAAATTCCCAAGTCTAAATTCTGCCATGCTAGTTGATCTGCACTAGGAAGTGCGAGTTTAACTTTTTCCAATTCATTCACACCCTTTTGGTATCATTTTCTATTTATCATTATATGTTATCGATAACAGTTATACAAAAGAAAAAATTGAAAATACCAAGCATTTTACGAGTTTCATATAGGAAAAATTCTTTTTTTGTACTCAACAACATGTTATCGTTAACATTATTTTCTTGATATATTTTTTATAGATATTTACAATTAAAAAAGAAAGTTAGATTGATCTAGGAGGATTACGATTGGTAACAATTTATGATATTGCAAAAAAAGCCAATGTTTCTGCAATGACCGTCTCAAGAGTGATTAATAAAGCAGATAATATAAGTGAACAAACGAGGAAAAAAGTTGAGGCGATAATTAAAGAGTTGAATTATATCCCTAACAGTTCGGCGCGAAGCCTGATCTCAAAAAAGACAAAAATTTTATCATTAATGGTTACCGATATTTCTAACCCATTTTTCACAAGTGTCGCTCGTGGCGCAGAAGACAAAGCGATGCAAATGGGCTATCAACTGTTGCTTTGCAATAGTGATGAAAATATTGAAAAGGAGTCCAAATATATCGACATGCTGATATCAACAGGTACCGACGGTGTACTAATTGCTCCAGCAAACGACTCTTCAAAAAAAAATATCCGGAAGCTCATAAAACATAATATCCCAATTGTATTAATTGACCGCTACATCCGTGATCTTGGGTGTGATCAAGTTTTGAGCGATAATGAAACCACTACTCGAAAGCTAATCGAACATCTTATCGAGCAAGGACATAGAAGAATTGCCATCATTAATGGTCCATTAGATGTGGCCACTTCTAGAGAACGACATCAAGCCTATTGTGATACGCTTCGCTTGCATGGGCTTCCTGTCAATGATAAATGGATTCACCAAAGTGAATTATTCCATCACAGTGATGTTTCCAGTAAAATTAAAGAGCTCATTGATTTACCTGCAGGTGAACGCCCAACAGCCATATTCGCTACCAGTAACTTCTTAGGTTTAAATACAGTAAAGTCTCTCTTAAAATACAATATAAGAGTGCCTGAAGATATCGCTGTGGTTTGTTATGATGGCGTACCCAACTATACTGAGAGTGAACTTTTTCTAACAGCTGCCGAACAGCCTTCCTATCATTTTGGCTATATGGGGGCGCAAATGCTCATTGAACGGATTGAAAAAACATCGCCTGCGGAACCGAGGAAAATTGTCCTTCCTGCGGAATTCCATATAAGAGCATCATCTCGTTATAAAGTAGAAAAATAGGGTGAGGACTTTTGTAGTCCCCACCCTATTCATTTCATTACGTTAGTTCCGTATAAAATCGGCAGCGATCGCCCCGAACAATGGAGATGCAAAACTCAACAGGCATGCCGCTGACATCATAGGCTGTCCGTTCAAGCAGCAGCGCCGGCTTACCTTCTTCTGTTTGCAGTAATTCGCTTTCTTCGGCGCGAATCAGGACAGGTTCGAATGCTTCTTTTGCTCTAGAAACAACGATATTAAATTGCTGTGAAAATAAATCATATAATGAAATTTCACCCACATGTTTCAGCTGCTCAGGATCCGATACCACATGTTTCGGAATGAATGAAGATTCCAAAATATACGGCTCATTGTTGGCGCAGCGAAGTCGTTTCATTTCGATGACCTGTTCCTCTTCGCCAAGCTGCAGCGCTTCCCGAATCATTTCTGTAGGTTTCATTTCTTCTATTTTTAGAATGATATCCTTAGGATTCAATCCTTTTTCTTTCAGCACCCTGCTAAAGCTATAAAAACTATTCAATGACTGCTGCAATTTCGGTTTCGCCACAAAGGTTCCTTTTCCTTGGATACGGTAGAGAATTCCTTCTTGGACAAGCTCCTCAATGGCCTTTTTTGCCGTATTCCGACTTACTCCAAATTGATCCATCAGTTGATTTTCTGATAGAATTTTATCACCAGGTGCCCACTTGCCCTTTTCAATCGAAGCCTTTAACCGTTCCATCAATTGGTGATACAGCGGGATCACACTTCCATGCTGTAGTGGTTTCATGATATAAAGCCTGCCTCTCAATAACACTCATTTTCTTCATTATTACATAATATATCATGACAACTTGTAGAATCAACCCAACAAGTTTAAAGAAACGGATTCAGAAACTTTGTCAAACCATGGACTTGCTGTCTCCTTCAAGACTACGTTTAGTTCTTGAATATTTTTTGTGCCCGAACCTTGTAACCATGTACGGCCAGCTTGTTCTCCTTTTTCAGCAAATGGAGCGACACCATTTTTCCATGTTGCCCTCCCACAAAGGACACCGTTGAAGGTAGACCCGGATTCTTTTGCAAACTGCAATGTTTCCTGGAATAATTCTGCACTAACACCAGCACTTAAAAAGATAAATGGAAGGTCAGTTGCCTCGCTTTGTTCTTTGAAAAAGGCTGCCGCTTCTTCTTGGCTATAAGCAGTCTCGCCTTCCGTATATCCTTCAACAAACTTCATATCTACAGGAACTTCTACTTTCAAAACATCCACCTTATACTGGGGTTTGGAGAATTCCCTCATCGCCTCAATGACCTTATGCGGCTTCACCTTAGCGTATTCTACACTTTTTACATCATCATTTTTGGCATCATACGAAACTATTTCAAGGAAAAATGGAATATCCTCTGCTGCACACTCTGACCCCACTCGTTCCATATACACATGCTTATAGTCGTTGATTGTTTCATCTTCATCCACATCATAATAAAGCAAAAATTTTACCGCATCTGCCCCCGCTTCCTTCAGGCGTCTCACTGACCATTCTGGTAATAAATCAGGCAACCGGCCGACGGTATTGGCATCATACCCCGTTTTTTCATAGGCGACCAATAATCCCGCTTCCGGATGACGAACCTTCGCTGCTGGCAGACCATACTCCGGATCCAGGAGAATCGATGTCGCATATGGGGTCAACTCTTCTGAAACCAATTCTTTAAAACGGATAATTCCCTCATCACCGACAGAACTTGAACTTCCTGCTGCAATCATTTTCTTTAATGAACCGCGCTGATCAATTGCCAAGGCGCCAATAATTCCATTTTCATCGGATAAACGTTTAAGTGCCGCTAGTTTATTTTTTGTTAATTCTAACATATGATTTCCACCTCTAGTAATCTATTTTTCTCACTTCTACTAACTCAAAAAATCGGCTGAACTTCGATCGATCTATATAACCTGTTCCTGCTTCCATGGTGTTGAGCATGCCCGTTGTCATCGCTGTTTTCAGGACATCCGGAACGGACTGGTTTTGTTTCAACGCCACCGCTAGGCCAGCAACAGTGGCATCACCGGAACCAACGGGATTTACCACATCAATCGCTGGGATGGTGACCCGGTAGAAATCTGAACCATGCTTGACAAAGGCTCCATCTCCGCCAAGGGAGACGACCACCCATTCAATTCCATCAAACAGTTCTTTGGCTACTAGTTGCTTCAAGCTGCTTTCACTTTGTTCCACTTCCACGCCTAACAGCTGTGACAACTCCGCGATATTCGGCTTGATGGCAAATGGTTTTACATGATGCAGCAACACTTGTCTTAAGGATTCTCCTGATGCATCAACGATTACTGGAATTCTTTTCTCCCGGCCTATTTCGACCATTTTTCGGTAAAATCCGGACTCCAGCCCTTTTGGTAAACTGCCTGAAATTGTCACAAGAGAGACGTCTGGCAAGAGCACCTGAAATTTTTTTAAAAATGCAGCCCCGTTTTCTGCCGATACTGTCGGCCCGGATTCTAAAATTTCCGTTTGCTTGCCATCATGAAGAATCGCGATACAGTTTCGTGATTCTTGATTGATTTTTAAAAAGTTATTTTCAATGTTGCTTTTCGTTAATTCCTGAATAATGTAATCGCCGATTGTTCCGCCGAGCACACCTGTCGCTAAGACACCTTCGCCCATCTGCCTGATGACACGGGCCACATTTAAGCCCTTGCCGCCGGCAGTTTTTCGGACATGTTCAACACGGTTGACATCATCCAGCTTAAAATCAGCAAGAGGGTAGGAAATATCAACAGATGGATTCATTGTGACAGCTAAGATCATCGAATTCCCTCTTTTCCCGCCTGATATCGGCATTCCCCATCAAGGTACGTCGCCCTTAACTCAAGCTCCGGTGTCAGGACGATAAAATCAGCATCACATCCTGCGGCAATCTTACCGCATTCCCCGTCAATGCCAACGCTTTTTGCCGGTGCTGTACTTGCCATATAGATGGCCTCTTCCGCAGTGGCAATTCCCCAACCGACGGTATTTTTAACAGCATCTTTTAATTGCAAAATACTGCCGGCTAAACTGCCGCTCTCCAAGCGTGCCGCACCGTTTTTTACTTCAACAGGAAATTCCCCGAGCTGATAGTAACCTTCCGGCATGCCGCCGGCCATCATGCAATCGGTGATAAGGATTGTTTCTTTCCGGCCGCGGGCATTCATCAAAATGTTGGCAGCAGCGGGATGGACATGATGTCCGTCACAAATGATTTCGGCAAACACATCCGGCAGATTCATGGCAGCACCCGCCATTCCCGGTTCACGATGATGCAGGCCGCTCATGCCATTGAACGTATGGACAAAAATCGAAGCACCGTGTTCAACGGCTTGCTTCGCTTGATCATACGTCGCATCACTATGGGCGAGCGCAACCGTAATCTGATCGTTCACCGCATGCTCAATAAACACCGCTGCCCCCTGGCGTTCTGGTGCAAGGGCGATTTTTTTAATAAAATGGCCTGACTGCTTTTGCCACGTTTCCAGCATTTCGATCGAAGGGTCACAAAAATACTTCGTGTTTTGTGCGCCCTTATGTTTTTCGGTGAAAAAAGGACCTTCTAAGAAGATGCCTTTTACTTTCGCACCCTGTACTTTCGTATAGTTTTCGCCAATCATTGCCGTTACTTCATTCAACGTTTCTGGCGTTGAGGTAAGGGTCGTAGGTAAAAAGGATGTGACACCGCACGAAAGCAGTCCCTCGGAAATAGCTATTAAGCCCTCCACATCATTGTCCATGACATCATGGTTTTGGTAGCCATGAATATGTGTGTCAACGAAACCCGGGGCAATCCAATGCCCCGCATAATCGATGATTTCAGCTGATTCATGTGGTAATTTTTCAAAAAAGTCACCGAATTTCCCTTCTTTGATTTCAAGGAAACCGGATTCAGTTGTTTGATTCTCAAGAAAAAATTTATCTGCAAAAATAAATCGTTCCATACCTGCACCTCTGTTTAGAAAGAGATATTGGACATCCCTTTCCCGCTGATTTACTTGTATTCGTGAATGGTTACTCCTTTTACAACTCGATTGACCGTTCCGCTTGGTGAAGGGGTATCCGGTGTGTTCCCGACTTTAATCGATGCGAATAGGGCAATGGTTTGGCCAACCATCACATACGGTAATGACAGGTAAGCATCCGGTACTCTAGCAGCGCTGCCGTCAAATGAGAAGGTATCACCGGCAAAATTGGTTTCTCCCACCACGGAAATGGCACAAATCGTGCTGGCAATTTGATCTTGGCTTAATTCTTGTAACATATCCAAATCGTATTGGCGGGTATATGGCTGGTTGGAAACAAAGACAAAAATAGCTGTTTTTTCATTCACAAAGGATTTAGGACCATGGCGGAATCCAAGGGATGAATCAAATGAAGTGGCAATTTTACCGGCAGTTAATTCCAATATCTTTAATTGTGCTTCTCTTGCTAAGCCTTCAAAACCCCCTGAGCCAAGGTAAATAATCCGTTCAAATCCGTCTGCAATCATTTGTTCAATAGCCGCTTCCTTGTTAATAACGGTTTGGCCCATTTTACGAATGTTCGCGACAATGCTCGATTTTTCCTCGACAGACAATGAGTCGAATATAAGCAGTGCCGTTAAGGCCATACAGGTGTAGCTTCCGGTCATCGCGAAGCCCTGGTCATTGGACTTCTCAGGCATCAACAGTAAAAGGTTGCTGTCATCCCCTTTTGCCCGCTGTGCTAGCTTTCCTTCTTTTGAGCAAGTAATCGTAATCTGGTATAGATCCTTTACCACTTGTTCCGCTAATTCAACTGTCGCCACGCTTTCTGGACTGTTGCCGCTTCTTGCAAATGAGATCAGCAATGTCGGGATGTCTGCTTTTAAGAATTGGTAAGGGTTTGATACGATGGCCGTTGTCGAAACACTCATCAAATCCCATTGGTTCTCATCGACTTTTTCCTTTAAATAAGGGGTAATCGTGTCACCCACATAGGCAGACGTTCCAGCACCTGTAAAAATAACCCGGACACGATTGTGCTTTTCTGTTATGTTCTGTAAAAACGATTCAATCTTCTGACTTTTCCCCGTATACAAGGCGAATGCCTCACCCCATAGCTCAGGCTGTTGCTTGATTTCCGCCGTTGTAATCGCTGCCCCCAACGGCATTAATTTTTCGGGACTTAATGTAAACATTTGTGACACTCCTTTTATTTTTTAGATACCTATTCAAATACCCGCAATCCGGCTCCGATGACACCATTATTGTTCTTGATTGTGCTTATGGACATATGGTTTAAAAGATGCTGTTGTTCCGGGATTTGATAGGCTTTTAGTTTTTCTTTTAGTAGATCCAGCAGGAATGGATTATTCGCGATGACACTGCCGCCGAACACTACTTTGTGCGGATCCAGCAGGCAGGAAATGGAATACAGGCCTTGCGCCCAATTGTCGGTTACATCATCGATGATCGTTTGATATTCTTGTGTCCCCGCTTGATACTGTTCAAAGACATTCTTTGTCGAAAGATTCGCCTGCTGCAATTCCTTTTGTGCTAATTTTTCAATCGCTGGCCCGGCAGATGCAAATTCCAGCCGCTCCAGCTTATTCTCCGCTGTCTTTGAAAGAACGGGGATTAGGCCAAGTTCTCCGGCAAATCCGGCCCCGCGGAAAAAGGAACCTTTATGAATAATGGCGCAAGAGATTCCCGTGCTAATTGTGACGTAAACAAATGTTTCATCCCTTTTTGCCTCGGATGCCTTCCACTCGGCAAAGGCAGCCGTGTAAACATCATTGTCGATGGTAATTCGCTCAAGTCCAAATTGCTCCCTTAACCGGGCTGTGACAGGAAACTGTGGCCATGGCAAATTGTTTTGAAACACAGCAATCCCCCGCTCGCGATCCACTTTGCCCGGCACACCGACACCAATACCTTCCATGTCGGTGATAGAAAGGGAGGAATCTTTCAGAACTTGTTCCACCGCATCTATTACTCTCGCAAACATCTTTTCACTGTCTGATGGGTCACTTTTTACCTCGGCGCGATGCAGCAATTCCCCCGTTTCCGAAACGATGCCCGCAGCAATCTTTGTTCCGCCAATATCAATGCCAATTGCCTTTTTCATTTTTCTGCACCTCTACAGTAAATTTAGAAAAGCCTTATTTATAGTGTATCACCTAATGGGTTGTTGGTACAACTTTGTCAGAAGAAAAACTCATAGACATAACGCTATGAGTACAATAACTAACTAACTAATTAATTCTATTATACCACCATCACTTGTAGGGTCAACCCAACATTTAACAAAGCCATATTCAGGGGTCTAAACAGTTCTTCACATTTAATCATGATTATTCATTGCGGCAGCTGCATTTTTCTAAACTCCGTAGGTGAAATTCCATAGTATTTCTTAAATGCTTTTGAAAAATGCGGATAATCTATGTATCCGACCGAATAGGCTACTTCATAGGATTTGGTATAGGGATTTTTTAATATGTCTTTTGCTTTCTCCATTCGTAATTCTGTCAGATAATGAACAAAGCTTTTTCCTGTTTCTTCTTTAAAAGTCCGGCTGAAATAGGCAGTGGATAATTCAATATGCTCTGCCACAATAGGTAAGGATAATTGATCATCATGATAATGCTTTTCTATGAAATGAACCGCATGATTCATTTTAGGAGAAAGATTCTTAAACTGAAGAACCGTTTCATATGTTTCACTTTTTCTTTGTGATCTTGCTCGTAGTTTTTCACTCACTCGTTTAAGTGCTTCTTGAACTAAATCTACTTTAATGGGTTTTAATAGATAATCCGCCGCGCCCATTCGCAATGCTCTTTGGGCGTACTCAAATTCTCCATACCCTGAAACAACGATTGCTTCTGTTGATTCATGTTCTTCGTGTAATTGATGGATTAAATCCAATCCATCCATGACAGGCATCCGGATATCCGTAACTAGCAAATCAGGTCTAAATTCTTTAATTAAATCCATCGCTTCTTTGCCATCTTCGGCTGTACCAACCACTTTAAAATTAAATGGAGCGTTTTCTATCATGACTGTCAGGCTCTTTTTAATCATGTATTCATCATCTGCGATGATAACCTTATACATATCCTTCTTCCTCCTTCAAAATTATCGATAAAAACATTAATTCGTATTGAGCGGAAGCTTTATTTGTATAATGGTGCCTGATTGTGTAGATTCTTTAATATAAATCCCATACGGGTAACCAAATGAAGAACGAATCCGGAAATGAACGTTCCATAACCCAATTCCTTTGGATAACATTTCATAATTGATCGTATTCATTTGCTCCAAATCCCTTAGTTCAAACGCATGGTTGAAGTTGCTAATGCTTTCAAACGCCATACCCTTACCTTTATCGGTTATTTCAAGAAGATAATAGGTTTCATATTGTTGTCCTGCTATTTTTAAATAGTCAGGCTTTATTTTATGGGCTTCATATCCATGTTTGAATGCATTTTCAACGATTGGCTGCAGAATCAGTCTGATCGCATTCACTTTCGAAATAGGTGTATCATCTAAAACAATTTCAACTTTAAGGTAATGGTATCTTTCTTTTTGAATTTCAATGAAACTTTTAATATTCTCCATTTCTTGATACAGCGTTACTTGATAGTGATGTCCTTCCACTGCATATCTGAATATATCAGCTAATGCGGTCGACATGCGGCTAATGGTCATATTTCCTTCAACAATCGCGTGTGAATTGATAATTTCGAGTGTATTATATAAAAAATGGGGATTTACTTGAAATTGCATCGATTGAAGAACCGCTTCTCTTTGTTTCAGTAAAATTTCCTTTTCTTTTAATTCTGATTTATGTACATCCTCAATCAATCGCTCCATTTCCATCACCATCGTATTAAAGCTGCTATTTAATCTTCCGATTTCGTCCTTTTTCCCTTCGTCTGCTCTTATTTGAAGGTTCCCCATCTCCACTTCTTTCATCTTACTTTGCAAACTAGTAAGGGATTTAATTAATTTAAACGAAAATACAACAATAATAAGCAGGGAAAAAATAGTAATGAATATGATGGCTATACTTGCTATATTCCGTAAATGAAGAAGCTCTCCCATTAGCTCTTTTTTGGGAACTTCCGCAATGGTTATCAAATTTGTTAACGGAGAAAGGTTAAAGGTGACAATCTTTTCCCCTTTCGCATCAGTCTTAATAACAGAACCATCTGCATCCAATAAATACTGCTTTAAATCAGCATTGGAGATTTTCTTGCCAAGCTTCGTTTTATCCTGGTGATAGATAATGACTCCATCCGAATTGACGATTGAAATCATCCCTGTTTTCCCCAACTGTGTATCATTGATTATTTTCGACAATTGATTTAGTTTTATATCAATTAATAATAAACCAGTAGATTGATAGGATGTCTTATCAATCAATTTTCTAGCGATAGTTAGAATGGGTTCCCCGGAATTACTTACACCCAAAATTCGATAATTTTCATCTTGGAGATCCTTTACAGTATACTTATTACCACTCGTACTTCCATAACTCGTTACATTCAAACCATCATTCGAAACAATAGCAATCCCGGCAATATCAGGTCTGCTAAAGAGTAAACTAGGAATGACTTCTTTCTTTATCTGCCTGCGAAGGTAAAAACGATTATATAGATCGTCTGTTTCTGCTTTTAGCAGTTGTTGAATCAGCGGGTGCGTAAAAATAGGTAATGTGTTGCGTTCTAAATCGTTAAAATAATATTCAAGATGATGATTCAACTGACCCACAATTTGGACACTAGATTGAGTGGCATTTTTTTCAATCACTTTTGTCGACTGCTCGTACCAAATCACTCCGAATAGAATGAAGGGTACAAATACGGTCAGAACAATTAAAATGGTAAGTTTCGTTTTAATGGACATAGCACCCAATATTAATGCGTCTCCCTTTTTAGACTAATAATAATAGTGTAGTAGGTTCTGAATGTTAGTACAATTAAAACGTAAACTTATATGTTTCCAATAAATTCTAATGATTCCTCATCAAAAGGAGGAATCATTAGAATCATCATTCTACACTATTCATTCATGTTGATTACACGATTTTCTTCATTCGATTGGTCAGCTGCAAAGACAATCAAATGACCATTTATTGAATCCTCCAAAGATGTCGTAGATATAGATGGTTTGTTTCCTTTCAAAACACTGACGAAATCAGCTACTAACCGCAAATCTCCGCCGCCATGCATATCTTCAGATACCTCAATTTCTACTTTTTCTTCCTTAAAGTGATGACCTTTTCTAGCATTGGGATGGCGGATTACAAAATATCCATCCTCCATTGTCCCTTGAATTTCCCCTTTTGTACCAATGATGTGAATGTTCCGGCATGGTTTGGCAGTCCCCCCCATTAAGTTGTGGGTAGCGGTTGTCCCATTCGCAAATTCAATGGCAACAGATTGATGATCTACGACATCATTATCACAATGCCATACACATCTGCCATATGGATTATCCGTTTTTAAGGATTCTATTTTTTGCTGGACGGTCGGCTCAGGACCTAAATGCTGAATACTTCTCCAAGCGTACCAGCCCCAATTACCCTGTTCAATATAATTTTTCTTTGCCGAGTAGGGACATTCATGTTCGATTTTGCAATCAACCAAACAACGTTTGCCGGCTCCCTCAGGTGCCATTTCTGGACGAAAATGCATTAAACTGCCGAAACTTGATACTCTTTTTGGTTTAATCCCGCTCATTAACCATGTAATAATATCTAAATCATGACAGCATTTTGCCAGCAGCATCGAGGATTTGCATATATCCTTTCGATTCCACTTTCCTCTAACAAACGATACCGCCATATGATGATAACTGACATTCTCCGCTGTCTGAATATTGATAATTTCTCCAATCTCATTATCTAATACTCTTCTTTTTATTTCTTTATAAAATGGAGCATAACGCAGGACATGACAAATCATTACTTTTCGATTGTACTGTGCTGCCGTTGCAGACAATGCTTCAATCTCGGATTTTTCTGTACCAATAGGCTTTTCTAACAATACATCATACCCAGCTTTTATGATTGGGATGGTGGTTTGAACATGCAGTTCATCCATCGTTCCATTAATAACCGCATCTGCGAATCTTTCTTTATGAGTAAATGCTTCGATTGACTCAAAACAATTCTCATCAGCAACATGAAAGCGTTCGGCGGCTTTCTTTCTTCTAATGGCATCAGGTTCAACGATTCCAACGATTTGTAATTCATTCGGATGTTGTTCTGCATACGTTGAATATACATTTGTCCTATTACCTGCACCAACGATCACTGCTGTTACAGGGCCTGTCTTCTTTTTCATTTCCGCTACATTTCGTTCAACTGTTTCTACCATAGCAACCCTTTCCTTTTCATGTTTTTATATTTTTAAAACTCTATTTCCTTCTTAATGGACAAAAGAATCCTCTCATTTATGTGCCTTTTCAATCGTCAATAACATTTCTGTATGATTGTGATTTAGATTGATTTCTAACATGCCGGTTTCCACCATATGAAAAGGGATTTCTTTTTGATTCAATTTGACAATATATTTAAAATTTGGATTCATTGTGGCATTAATTGTAAAGCAGTGATTTGGTTTCCCAAAGGATTTTAATCTTGCTAACAGCGAAGTATTGTTCTCGTTAAATTGCTTTTTCATAATCCAAGTATCAAATCCGCAAGTTAAGCGGCCTGGTCGAAAATAGGCACCAAACCAGCTTAGAATTGGATTGGAAAGGCCGCCGAAATGATGCCAACCTGCTCCTCTTCCAGACTCAATGAGAAAATGCTCAAAACAGTTATACGACGTCTCTACCTCTTTTTTCCACAAATTAAGAGCGGTTTTAGCAATTTTTTGTGCAAAAGCCCCTTCCCCTAAATCCAGCATGGTCTTCCAGTAAAACCATTGATGTGGGAACCACACAGCCCCATTCCAATACCCATCGTCCTGATAATACGGGGCAGATTGATCAACAGTTGAAAGGCCAATTTTACTCCAAAGCCTTTGCCCAGATTGCAAATATTCCAGTAATCCTCTTTCTTGTTCTGGTGAACAAATTCCTGCCACTAATGGATATGCCCCGTCCAACCCCATATTATAATTATCGCCAGTTTTATATCTCAAAATATCTATGGGTGTACCTTCTTCATTATGATAAACATAACCAAAGTAGCCTGCATCCTTGTCCCAGGAGTACTTTTGAAGAGCCTCACTGAATAACGAAATATCTGAATCATACTGTGAGACATCTTCAGCTAATCCCCCGAGTTCCAATGCTGCCATTCGCAAAATTTTAGCAATTCGAATGCAATGAGAAGTATTCGATACGGCGGCTGCCTTTTTTTGTAAATGGCTTTTATGTACATATACCTGTGGAGGATAATCATCCCATCCGCCAGAATTATAAAAATAATCCCATGTTTGAATTAAATTTGAAGCGAGCCTTCTTGTGGTTGAACCGTAAGCATGTCCAGCCAAGAAATGATAATACTGGCGCAATCTAGGATAAAAATACGCTAATAATTCCTTGGACTGTGTTTTGTTCCACAACTCTAGGTATAAATAATGCTGAACGGGCACAGGACTTCCGTGATGAATAAAGGCAGCTTGAGTATCACCCGGTTCTGTTAGATAGGCATTTAAACATTCGACAGCACGATTGGTATCTAATTCCAACAGTCCGAGTCCAATAAAGCCAGAATCCCATGTATACAAACTATCCCACCATCGCCCTGGGGTATTATGTTTTATATAACTTTTTTTCACATATACCGGATAAACTACGTTTGTTAATGTCGTCGCAGCTAATCGTTTCTGACTAAACAAATATGGCTCACCGCTTGGGATAACATCATGATCTTCCAATCTTGATGCTATCGATTCACCCATACGAATATAGCTGTCTTTCTTACTATTAAAATTTATCAGCATGTCTTCTACTTCTTTCAAATTCCCATGACAAACCATGCCATAAATCGTTCTAGATGAATTCGGCTTCATAGGGATTGGCCGTAAAAATACATTTGTAAAGTGACCTTCTCCATCGCCTTTAAAAGTGGAATTAACATGGTGATGCACATTGTGCCTCATAAATCGATCCAATTCATCATGATAAAACTCTCTTATCTCATACTGGTCAAAATCCCAGAGTACGCCATAATAATGCTCGATATCCTTATATTTAAGAATTAGGCTATTCTTAATAGGGCCGCTTATCATTTCAGGGATGTGCTCCCAATCAACGGGTTCAAAGAAAATTTCATCCTCTTGTTCGATAACAGCAAAGCCATCCAATTCAAGGGAACCAGCTCCCAATGAAGATAACTTTAGAACATATTCACCCTCTTCTAATGATCCGATTGGAATCACTTTCGTCTGAAAAGTCTCACCCCCATCGAATAGAATCGTTTCATTGATGAGTCCGCGAGCAATAAATAGCGCTTTATTGGCTTCCTTCAAACGGAAACGAAAAACAATGACGGCATTTTTGATTTTTTTATGAAGAGAGAAACGATAGGTTACCTCGTCTCCTTTATCCCTTCCAAACCCCTGTCCGATCCCACTGCCATTCACAAAATGATGATCTCTTACTTCTGCCCGAAAATATCCGTCAGGAACCAGATGATCATCCGCTCTTTTAACAGCAAAATGCAATTCATCATAGTCTAACGCATCCACCCAAATTCCCCCATCTGGAACTATAGCTCGATCGGGTTGGAGAAATTCCTTAGCATGTGAATAATGTGAGGGAAAATTCATGGAAGCCATATAGTGTAAGATAATATTTTGATGCTGGTCGACGTTATTAACGCAATCGCATCGAATCAATCGAGAATTGGGAGTAATTTCGGAAAAGGAAATGTCACAATAAACCTTGTCTTTCCATTCCAACTCATGACGATGGACAAAATAGTTTAAATCAGCTGATGCATCCCAGGGATGATACCCAGATTCCCACATCACATTTGGAACATCCACTTTACGACGATAAAATCCAGGAAAAACACTTAAATCGAAACGGAATCCTTCCTTTTTATCGGATACATGAGAAATACCGATATATTTTTTTGTGTATGGGCCCCAATCTGGAAGAGTTAAATCATGTGTGTTTCGTAAATAATCCAATGCAAACCACCTCACTAGCGCCATAATCAGCCCCGATATAGGGAGGATCGATATGATCATGAATCCTCTAACTTTTTAAAATCCCCCGGCAAAACCAAAACCGGGGGATTTCACCATTATTTCTTGTTTGATTTATACCATTCGGTGGCCTCATCAATAATCTTGGAGCCGCCGCGTTTTTTCCAATCCTCTACGAATTTATCAAAATTATCCAGTGATTCTTTACCCGTTAATACTTTAGCAGCAAATTCTACCCATAAGCCATCCTTTTGCAGTTCAGGTCTTTCCAAAATGGTAGGAGGATTGGGCATACCCAGTCCATCATTTTTTCGTCCTTCGTTTTGCGAGACCTCAATGCCTTGCTTAATCAAATCCCCATGTGGTCTGTTTGCTAAAAACTCCTCATTTTCTAAATGGGATGGTCCAATAAAACGTAAAAAGTTTTGATAGATGGTTTCATTTTGGATACTAGCTTGGTCTGTTGGGTACTTATAATTGATTTTTCCATTTTCAATGGTGTAATTATCCCCTTCAAGTCCATAGGTTAATAGTGTTTGAACATCTTCTGAATAAAACTTGTCTAAAAACTTAATTACACTAACAGGATCTTCATTTGATGCTGGAATCGCCCAGACCATTCCGCCAACTGGAGAAAGAATCGAAGCGCCGCCCTTACCATCTGGACCTGTCGGTGATGGAATAATTTCAAGTTCTGCAGATGGTGTATTATTTTGAATCTCGGTTAACCATTTATCCGGGTAGGTAGGGTCGTGAATAAACATCCCGACATTCCCTTTCCCTTTAATTTTGGCATCCCAATCCTTACCTTGTTGTACCAAAAACTCATTATCCAGTAATTTTTCATCGTAAAGTTCTTTATAAACAGCTAAAGCTTCTTTCATTTCTGGACGAATAAAGTTTGGAAGCAACTTTCCACCCACAACCTTCCAATCGGTAGGAATCACATCATAGGCCCCAAAGACGGCTTCACCATATCTAAAGTTTTCACGTGCAGACCATGGTATCTCATCTTTTTCACCATTACCATTTGGATCTTCATTTTTAAACCGTCTTAACATCTCAACATATTCATCAAGTGTTTTAGGTGTCTCGATATTTAACTTATCCATCCAATCCTTTCGAACCATGACAACAGACAAGTTTCGAACATAGTTTGTAGAAGGGATCGCATAAATTTGACCGTCCTTGCTTACACTTGGACTATCCCATTGTTCTTGTGTAATATATTTCTTTAAATTTGGTGCATGCTTTTCAATCAAATCGTTTAATGGCATAAATACGCCAGAGTCAACAGCTGGTGCAACCTGCGGAGAGTTAATACCATTTACCTCCATTACATCCGGGTATTCTCCTCCAGCAAACACAAGGGTTAAATTTTGTTCATATTCTGCCCATGACAGTAATTCCAGATTGAGTTTTGTATTAGTTAACTCTCCTAGCTTTTTTACATATTTATCATTACTTATATTAGGAGAAGCTTCAACTGCCTGAATTCCCCTATCTGCCATCACAATCTTAATATTTTTATCTTTCTCTGACTTTGAAGCGCTGTCATTTGTCTTCGAACTACACCCTGCAAGTGATAACATAATGGCACACATGACAGCCATCAACAAATAGGCATACTTTCTCTTCTTTCCCTTTAACATCTCATCACTCTTTCCTATAAAATTAGATTATTCTTTGATGGAGCCTAGCATAGCTCCTTGTGCAAAATACTTTTGTATAAATGGATAAATAAATAATATTGGTAAGGTTGCCACCATAATCGCGGCCATTTTTATTCCCTCAATGGAAGACAAAGTCAATTCTACACTTTGCATCATCGCTTCCGCGTCACTTTCAACTAAAAGTTTCCTAAGCTTTACTTGAAGCGGAAATAAACTTGAGTTACGGATAAACATTAATGAATTGAAATAACCGTTCCAATGTCCGACTGCATAAAATAGTCCCACTGTTGTCATGGCAGGCATCGATAATGGTAATACAATTTTCCACCATGTCCGATATTCCCCGCAGCCATCTATCTTTGCCGATTCTAGTAAATCCTTAGGAATGTTTTGGAAAAATGACATCAAGATAATAAGGTTAAACGCACTGATGGCATTGGGAATCATAATAGACCATAGTGTATTTAACATTCCTAATTCCTTTACAACCAAATAGGAAGGAATCATAGGTGCATGAAAAATCATCGTAAATAAAACCACAAGAATAAAAAACGAACGTCCTTTTAAATTTGACTTTGAAAGACCATATGCCATTAGCGCTGTTAATAGCAGATTAATCGTTGTTCCAACAATGGTAACAAAGACGCTAATTCCAAAGGATTTCCAAATCGCTACGTCATTTAATACCGCTTGATAGTTTAAGAAATTAAATTCTACAGGAAGAATGGTTACTTTTCCTTGGATTATGGCATTGCCGCTGCTGAAAGACCCCGCTAAGACATGGAGAAAAGGCAAAAGCATTACTAACCCCAGTAAAGATAAAAATAGATAGTTCCATATAGTAAATACTCGACGTGACTTTGACTCTTTTATCAAAGAGCAACCCCCTCTCTTTATGATAGACTTTAGAATTATTCCATGTGTATAACTTTTATTTACATTAGTTTTTAGTAAATAGAATTACCTGTTAACTTTTTACTTAATTTATTTGCTCCAACTACTAGGATCAGACCTATTACAGACTTGAATAACCCAATTGCTGTAGTATAGCTGAATTGCCCTCCCACAAGACCGACTCTATAAATATACGTGTCTAAAACTTCACCAGTTTCTCTTACGAGTGGGTTCAACAACATATAAATTTGTTCAAATCCTAAATCTAAAATATTTCCTATTTGCAATAAAAGTAGGATCATAATGGTTGGCAGCAATGTCGGTAATGTAATACTCCAAACCTGACGTAATTTCCCCGCACCATCAATTTCTGCTGCTTCATATAATTGAGGATTTATACCCGCTAACGCAGCCATATAAATAATGGTATTCCAGCCGACGTCCTTCCAAATTCCGGATCCAACAACGATGGAACGGAAAAAGCCTGGCTCTTGCATGAAAAATATTTCCTTCCCGCCAAGACTTCTAATAATTTCATTCACAATCCCTGAACTTGGAGATAAAATATTGATCACTAAACCGCCAACAATGACCCAAGACAAAAAGTGAGGTAAATAAAGTAAGGATTGAATCGTACTTTTAAATAGTTTCTTTCTCACTTCATTTAATAACAATGCCAGGATAATTGGGGATGGGAATCCTAATACTAGCTTGTAGGCACTAATCAAAAGAGTGTTATTAAAGATTTGCATAAATTCTGGATAAGTAAACAAATTTTTAAAATGCTTAAATCCAACGAATTCACTTCCTGTTATACCTTTAAATACATTGTAATCTTGAAAAGCTATAATACTGCCGCCCAATGGAATATACTTAAAAATTAAAAAATACACGAGGCCAGGTAATATCATCGAATAAATTGGCCAATGTTTAATAAAATAGCTTTTCTTCTTCGTAACCGTTTTCATTTTTACATTCAGATTTTCCGCTGATATTTCTTTAACCGTATAAATAATTGCCCCCTCCTTCCTTATTTAATTGTCATTATATAGTTCTAATTTCGTAATTGGAATGTCACTTTTTTCTGAATCTTGTGTTTTTTTGACATTTCTCTTAATCTCCTGTTCATAACGCCTATAGCAATCTCCAGCCTAAAAATACTGTATTGGTTAACCCCAACAAAAAGGGTCAGCCCACTGTTTATAGCAGCAAGCTGACCATTAATTGAAGTGATTAAAAATGAAAATTGATACGTATGAACCAAATCCTATGCTAATTTAATTTTCCGTCACCATTAACCTAATATGCGAAAGCAGGGCACTTCCTACATATGCTCCGATGATAAGACAACAGGTTGTCCCTCCCTCCCTTCAATCCTCCTGTTATCACAACTTATACCATCATCACTTGTAGTATCAACCCAGCAAATGATCTAAGCAAGCTTTCGTTTCTCTGCCGATAATCAGGCGATTCCCATCCGTAAAACCTTCTTCCCGTCCTGATAACTCTTTGATCAGCCGTTCTCTCCAAAAAGTTAATCGCTGCGCGGATTCGATTACGGCTGCGAGGTTCGTCAATTCTTGTGGATCATCCTCAAGATTGAACAGCTGCTCTTCTCCTGTTTGCGAATACCAAATATATTTTTCTTTCCCATTTGTTACGTAATGATGCGAGCTTTGACCAGATGCATGCTCCCCATGGATATACTCACGCCATTCAACCGCACGTTCTTTGCAAAGGGAGAGTACACTCCTGCCGTCCACACATTCCGGTATCTCTACATTTGCAGCATCAAGTAATGTCGGCATGATGTCTCTAAGTTCTACCACTTCCTCCACCATTCCGTTTTTCTTTAGCTTTAATAAATTGCCAGGATCTGCAAGTATAAATGGCACTTTTGCGCTGCCCTCGTAGGCTAAGGATTTACGGAATAAATTGTGATCTCCCAGTAATTCTCCATGGTCAGAACAAAAGAGAATGACTGTATTGTTTAATACCCCATGTTCCTCCATGGCCATTAAAAATCTGCCAATCTGATAATCAATATGGGTAATCAATGCGTAATAGGCGGCTTGGGCACGCTTTAAGCGATTTTTTGGAACAATCCCTTTTGACGTAATGGGATTATACCCGCTTTTTTTTGGGTCTTCCCTTTCTGCCCAATCCCCCACGGGTGCATCCGGAAGTTCCAAATCCTTGTACATATCAAAAAATACCTGCGGCGGATCAAACGGCGGATGCGGTCTGACAAAGGACATTTTTAAGAAAAAGGGCTTCGTAGGATCGCGTCTTCTTAAGAAATCAATGGACTCCGTGACCACCCAGTTGGTTGGATGCACGGCCTCAGGGAGATGCCAGGGCCTTGCCACCGTGGATGCATTACAATCCAAACCTAAATCAATCAGATCGGCCTGGTTTCCCACCTGATTCTTCAACCATGGAAGGTAGTCATCACCGCTGTAGTTATAGGATTCGGTTTCCATATTATTATGTTTGAAGCGGTTATAATGTAAATATCCATCATGTAACACCACATTATGGAAACCGACTAAATTCCTTGCTGGATAAACATGCATTTTTCCGACAGCTTGAGTATGGTATCCTGCTTTTGCAAATTCACCTGGCAAGGTGTGTTTATAATTCCACGGCACTTTATCTTGGTAGCCGACACGGCCAGTGGACGTCTGAGACATTCCGGTTAAAACCGCCGCCCGTGCTGGAACGCAGGTTGGGGTTGCTGTATATGCATTTTTAAAAAGAACTCCGTTTTGTGCTAACTGGTCAATGTTCGGTGTATCTACCACTGGATGACCTAAAACACTTAGACAATCGCCGCGCATTTGATCGACCATTATTAACAATACATTGGGTTTCATGTTTTATGGCACCAGCTTTCTTAAAGTCTCCGGATTATTCATTACTTCCAGCTTCGACTGTGACCAACTGCTTTTTTTTCGACTGAACAAATGGAGTGTAAGAATGAATCACGACATCGTCTGGCGCATATCCTTCCTCATCAAAAATGACAATTTCATTTTGGTCTTTTAACAAGGAGACTGGAATCTTATAATCCTCCTGGGGCCCAATGTTCCAATACCTTCCTAAACACTCGCCATTTACCCAAAAGCATCCTTTACTCAAATGATTCAAGCGTACTTTTACAATTGAGCCATTATCAGGGTTCCAGGTAAAATGACTCTTATACCAGCGGGGATAAATGGTTTGTTGATCACCGCAATTAGCAGTCTTCCAATCCTTTTCCTCGTGGAGCTCAGCAAATGATTTCGTTTTCCAATCGAAAATTTGCTCCTTATCATGAAACAAATAAAGGTCAAATCGGCGAATACTAGAAATATTTTGAACATCTAAATCCAGCACATTTTCCCCTTGCTTTAAAGCACCACTTATATCTGCCACTCCATAGACAGCACTGTTCCTTGACCATCCTGTTTGACATTCCATCAGGATTTTTCCTTCATTTCCATTAACCGTAACGCGCGAAACACCTTCACCAACAAGAATGGCTCGGTCATAACCATGATTCTCAAACGTTCTTAAAAAACCGATTCTTCCCTCGATAGATGGTATTTGCGATAAATGGTGCCGTGCACCAGTGCCCTCAACTTGCCATTCCCCGCGCAGCGGCAGATATTTTCCGTTAAGTGCCGGCGGTTCACTAATGCCCTTTGGTTCCCCCATAACTTGCGTATAGTTGAAGCGTCCCATATTCTGAACGAGACATGTTAAGGTATTTTTCCCTTTCTTCACTGGAACCTCAATTTCTGCAGCCCCAAGCTTGCTAAGCTTTCCAACAAATTGCTGATTGCTGAAAACCATAACAGGATCCTCGATTCGCGGAAAAACAATCGTTGTATTATGCGTTTCCTCTGCATAGAATTCACTCTCGTAACCTAAATAGCCGCTAAACTGGCCGAAGCTGCTGAAATCAAGCGGTTTTTTCGACTCTTTCACTTTACCATTTAAAAAAGAAAGAGGTTCTTCTGCTGATTCCCATGTTAATTCGTTTGTTTCCGTTTTCTTTTCCAACTGGGGAACATGTATCTCCAGGGATTGTCTTGTGACAACTTCGATTGAATAGCTTGAGCCATCCTTAAATAACAGCTGAATGGTTTGCGGCTGACTTCCATGAAATAAACGAAATGCAATACTGCCATCTTCAAGCGTTTCGAATCGATTTGGCAATGGACAATGAATTTCCGCCTTTTGATCGAGCTGCAAAACCAAGGATGAACGCTGGCCATTTTCGTGATAGATAACCGCTTCATTTGAATCAAACCCTGTTGTCTGTCCTGTCAGCGTTTTAATGGTGAAGTGATTTCCCACTTTCACATTACGGACAATCGGTAAAACGGTATTGGCTTCAATCGTAAACAGAATTTGATCATAGCCATGTTTAACATGTGATTGAATTCTTTCATTTCTATTATTCTCAATAAATATCACTTCACCATAAGGGCTTGCGATTCGCTCAGATTTTAGGTCACTAGGCAGCTTCATATCGGAAGCCACTTTTTCTGCATCTGTAAATAGTGGTTCTAACCACTTGACAAAGGAATGATACCTTTTTAATACTTCATATTTTCTGGTTGGCTGTAAATATTCATCAATGGCCACATCATAATCATACGTGGTCGTACATAAAGTCTGTTCTCCCACTGTCCGGCCGCCCCAGTGGTCAAAATTCGTGCCTCCAAAATACATATAATAATTGATAGCTGTAAATCCATTGCTTAATAGCTGGTAGCACTCACGTTCAAGCTGTTCCGGTGTCTTTTGATCCGCTTTATTACCGCCCCATTGTTCAAACCAGCCTATCCAAAACTCCATTACCCCTTTTGGCTGATCTGGAAATCGTTCATCTAAGATCGCAGCCGCATGTTTGGAATGGGACCAAAAGTTACGAAACTCCACTGCACCCTCAACTGCTCCATAGCATGTAACAAGTGGGACATCAATTCCCCTCGCCTTCATTCCATCCCGTATATATTCCATATATGGTTTATCTGGTTTACCATATGCCTGGAATTCATTTTCTACTTGAACCATGATCACTGTACCGTTTTTCGTTAATTGATATTCATCAATAATCGGGATAACTCTATCAAAATATTGATCTACATAGTGTAAAAAGGCAGGCTGGGCGGAACGATATTGAATATCTTTCTTTGTAGAAAGCCACCATGGAAATCCGCCAAAATCCCATTCTGCACAAATATATGGACCTGGTCTCGCAATCACATATAATTCCTTGTCAGCACATAATTGGAAGAAATGGGCTAAATCTTTATCGCCAGAGAAGTCCCATTCCCCTTCATTCATTTCATGAAAATTCCATGGGATGTACGTTTCGATCGTATTGCATCCCCCTGCTTTCGCCTTATCTAATACCTCATTCCATTCTGCTCGTGGAAGACGGAAATAGTGAATGGCAGCGGATAAAATAAAAACTCTTTCATTATGAATTTTCCAGCTTTTTTTATCGTATGTAATCATGTAAAAACCTCCAATTTTATTATGCCCCAGTGATTCTAGGCATCCATATCGGTTCTTTCCCAAGCTCTGCCCAAATGTACTGAAATAAAAGCCGCTCCCTTAATGCCCGATGCTCGGGAACATTCCATAAATTGTGAATTTCTTGCGGATCCTCCTGTAAATCAAATAATTCACCATAGGTTTCGTTAAAATACAAAGTGATTTTATACCGTTCTCCTATAAATGTTTTTTGATGCACCTTTGTCGGCTGAGTGCGATATTCGCATATCACATGGTTCCTTGCCTTTTCTTTCTTCCCTAACCATACCTCTTTTTGATTAACTCCGGTCATTGTCCGGGGGATTGAAATACCTGCAAAGCTTAAAAAGGTAGGAGCTAAGTCCACAAGCGATTGCATCGAGTGACAAATTTGACCAGCGGGTACTTTACCTGGGTATCGAACGATATACGGAAGCTTTAACAAATCTTCATAGTGAAAACCACCCTTATCGTGGAGTCCGTGCTGTCCGAAAAAATGTCCGTGATCCGTTGTAAAGACGACAATTGTATTCTTAGCTAATCCAAGGTCATCTAATTTATCGAGAATTTTCCCAATATACTTATCCAGCATACTAATCATCCCATAGTAGACAGCCATGTTCTGTTGTGCTTCCTGCTCGGAAACCTTCACATGGGAATGAAATCCAATATTTCCGATTCCCTCCTCAACATAACCAGAAAAGTCTGGATTCATTTCTTGGGTCAGTTGAAAATGTGGAGGGTTATCATCATGTTCTCCCGGCACCACCTTAGGAACAGTCAATTTTTCAGGATCGTACATCGTGTCCCATGGCTCAGGTACAAGGTATGGCGGATGAGGGTCAAAAAAGCTTGCCCATAAGAAAAAATTCTCATGATTATCCTTGTATTTTTTTAGCGCAGCATTTGAACGTTCAGCAATCCAAGTATTGTAATGATATTCTTCCGGAATCGGCCATTTATATTGAATCGAGCGGTCCATTGAACCGGTTGGAGGCAAATAGTAGTCTCTCCAATTTTTACAGCCCTTTTCTTCCATCCATAAGGCATAATGCTGCCCTACATGTGCTTCATTTGTATGGTTCCTCGCCAATTCCACATAATCAAATCCATAAAATGGTCCATTAAACTTCTTCCAAAACTTTAAATCTTGTAAAATAGGATAGGATTCCAAAGAAGAATAGTCATCAGTCGATTTTAATGGCTGAAAATGGCCCTTTCCAATGAGGGCAGTCTGGTAGCCTTCATTCATTAATTCATCACCAATGGTTGGAACCTCTTCGGATAGCTTCGTACCTATTGCCCACGCTCCATGCTGACTGGGATACATCCCAGTAATAATCGATGCCCTGCTGGGTGTGCAGGTAGGGTTGGGACAATACGCCCGCGAAAATGTGGTCCCCTCTTGGGCTAGACGATCCAAATTGGGAGTTGAAATCTCATCATTATATGAACCAAGCGTATTCCAATGCTGTTGATCAGTCGTAATCAGCAAGATATTGGGTCTATTCACACAACTGCCTCCCTAGCTATTTTAAATATTCTTAACCTAATGGCTGGTATAATGTAAAAACAATCCCCCGAAATCTTTCAGGGGATTCTATTCACATTGATTATTTCGCTTTAACCCATTCACCTTTAATTTTGCTTTCTTTTATCAGCTTGTTAACATCCGCAATGACATCTTTTCCGCCTTTAGCCAAATACTCATCAACGTACTTATCCCAGTCGGAGATCGGTCTTTGCCCAACGACCATCTTTGTTAACTCATTCGTTGCAAATTCTGTTAATGCGGCATTTTTATCATTATAAACGTCTGAATGGATCCGGCCTACAGGGCTGACAAAAAAATCTGCCTCACTTAACATATCACCCATGAGTGTATTGAATTCCTTAGCTTCTGGTGCTTTGGATTGTGTAACATAATCCTTCATGGCTTGATTATCCTTGTCCCATCCACCTTGTTTCTGGTTGAACAGAGAAATTGGTGCATTTTTGCTATATTCCTCTGTTAATTGCGGTGCACCATCGACAATAGTATATCCTTTACCATTTCCGCCCATGATCCAATCAAAATACTCGTTATGAGGTGTTTGTTGATCTGCCGGCACATACTTAGCCATATAATCCATCATTTCTAAAATTTTCTCGACCTTTTTCGGATCATTCTTTAATTTGGAGCTTAGCATCCAAATCCGATAATAACCGCTTCCTGCCACATAACCTTGGGATTTGTCAGGAGCCACAAAAGGAGGAATCGCGGCAATTTTAGCATCTGGAGCATTTTTCCTTAAAGTGGCTAAATCCAGGTTATTTGGCTGTGAACCTTTGTCATTCCCTGGTTGTTCATACCAAATACCCACTTTACCGGCATTAAAGTCTTTAAATACATCATTATATGGTTTAATCGCCCAGTCTTTATCAATTGCCCCAGCTTTAAACATTTCATTTATATAAGTAACTTTTTCTTTACTTCCCTCTGAAATTTGGCCTGGAATTAATTGACCATCCTTATTTTCATGGTACCAAGAGTTACCCCAGTAAGCACCAAAACTTGGGTCATATACCAACCCTTTTGCAAGACCTAATCCCACTGTATCATTCTTTCCATTTCCATCAGGGTCTTGTGTTGCAAAGGCAACGGCTACTTCTTTTAATTCTTCAAAGTTCGTCGGCATCTTCAGCCCGAGCTTATCAAGCCAGTCTTGTCTAATAACCGGCTTTTTGCCGCCTTTAGACGGGAAATAAAGCGGGATTCCGTATTTCTTTCCATCCACTGATACCGCATCCCATACTGATTGCGGGATGTCTTTAAATGTTTCATACTTGTCCACATAATCATTAAGCGGTAAAAAAGCCCCTTGTTTAGACCACTTTATATAATTTGTATCAGCACCTTCTGTTCCAATTACATCCGGAATATCACCAGAGGCCATTTTAACTGTCAGCTTATCATCATAAAGGTCAAACGGGATGTATTGCGGCTTGAAATCCACATTAAACTTTTCATTTACTTTTTTCACAGCGTCATTTCCAGGTTCTGGAACAGGATTCTCCCACGTACCATCAAACCAACTAATTGTTATTTTACTATCTTTACCATTTTTAGTGCTTGAAGATGCCTTTTCATCTTTTGGCGAACAGGCAGCAAGTGTACCCGCTAAAAGAACAGTCGATAAAGCTATGGACATGAATCGTTTCATCTAATTGTTTCCCCCTTGTACTAGTTTTCTTCTCCCTCAATAATGGACAATTGGAATGAATGTTATTCTTTTACCGACCCAAGCATCACTCCTTTCGCGAAATGCTTTTGAAGAAATGGATAGACAATCAGAATAGGAATCGTTGCTACCAGAATGGCGGCCATCCCAACCGTCTCAGCTGGAGGCGGATTAGTCATACCTGCCTGCACGCCAACGTCAAGTACATTCCCTTGGTTTAAAATGACAAGCTGTCTAAGAACGACCTGTACAGTCCATTTGGCTGGATCACTTAGATAAAGAAGTGCGGTAAAATAAGAGTTCCAAATTCCTACCGCGTAAAACAATCCAAAGGCTGCTAATGCTGGCTTCGATAATGGGAGGATGATTTTTGCGAAAATTTGTAAATCATTTGCTCCATCGATAATCGCAGCTTCCGTTAAATCCATGGGTAGGGCCATGAAAAATTGTCTCATGACAATTAAGTTAAACGAGCTGATGGCTCCTGGAATAATCAGCGCCCATAAGGAGTCCATTAAACCCGTTGCCTGAACAATCATATAGGTTGGAATCATTCCAGCACCGAATACAAATGTAAATAATACAAGAAAAACATAAATTTTCTGGCCGAGGATATTTCTTGAAAGTGCATAGGCCATCATCGCCGTCAATAATAAACTGACTAATGTACCAACTATGGTTACATAAATGGTCACACCAAGAGACCGGATGAATGCTTTGGAGCCTATAATATACTCATATGCATCCAGCACCCATGTTTTCGGGAATAGAAGTAAATCCGTTTTGACAAATTCTTCGTACGTAGCAAATGAAACAACAAACATATAATAAAACGGAAACAACATCGTCAATGCAATCAGAGCAAGAAGAATGATATTCATGGTATCAACTAATTTTTCTGATGGCTTTCTACTTTTTAGCACGTTAACCTCTCCTTTCTTAGTAGACTCCTCCGTCCCCGAACCGTTTTGCTAATCGGTTGGCAGCGACAATTAAGATCAGTCCTACAACAGACTTAAATAACCCGACCGCAGTAGCAAAGCTGAAATCAGAGTTTTGAATTCCCTTCAGGTAGACGAAGGTATCAAGAACGTTTCCAATCTCCATGGTGAAAGGAGTTAACATTAAATAAATCTGTTCAAAACCGACATCCAAAACACTTCCAAGTCTTAAAATTAAAAGTATGATAATGGTACTTTTTAGAGCAGGCAGGGTAATATGCCATATCTGCTGCCAGCGGTTAGCCCCATCCACAGCAGCGGCTTCGTACAGACTAGGATTAATTCCAGATAATGCCGCAAGGAAGATGATTGTTCCCCATCCAGATTCCTTCCAGATTACCTCAAGAACAACCAATGGCATGAACCAGTGAGGATCCTGTAAAAATCCAATAGGTTCAATACCGAAAGCGCCTTCAATGATTTTATTAACAATCCCATTTGATTTTAATAAGACAGTGACAATCCCGATCACGACCACCCAAGATAAAAAGTGTGGAAGATACACGATGGATTGGATCACTCTTTTATAAAAACTTGATCTCACTTCATTCAGCATAATCGCTAGAATGATAGAAATCGGAAAGGCGAAAACAATTTGGAGAAAAGATAGGTATAAGGTATTCCACAATACTCGAATAACTTCTTGATCTTCAAATATGGTTTTAAAGTGCTTAAGTCCAACCCAGTCACTATGGAAAAACCCTTGAAAAGGACTAAAATCTTGAAATGCAATAATGTTACCAGCCATTGGGATATACCGATAGATAATAAAATAGAGAAGTCCCGGCAATAACAATAGATAGAGGTAACGCTCTTTCCACATTCTTTTCAACTTACTTTTCTTTGGTTTGATCGTTACATTTGTTTTTTCCTTTAAATCTATCATTGATTCAGATGTTCTTTGTAAATTTTCCATTTCTTCCTTTCACATCCTTCCAAAGGATCTTCCTGATTCAAGTACTTGACCTCAAATTTCCTTTGTTATTTGTTGTAGGCTTTGAATTTCTCTGAAATAACTCTTTCATTTTTGAATGGTTTGTTACTAAATTACTTTCCTCCTTCTTTTCTATCCGCTTTAACACCTTCATTGACACCCACATGGAAAGGAACGCGCACAGACTTACTCCAAAGAATGGGATCAATCCTGGTACAGTTATGAACAATAAATATACTGCATAGTACCCAACAGCCATAAGAAGTGTATGAAAAGGGAATGAAATACCTATTAATAATGAAATGCTAAAGTATCTGCGAAACTTACTATCGAAATGGGCATAGACAGGAAAGATATATAAGAGAAGTATGAAAAATAACAAACTTAGCATGAAAACAAAGATTAATAGAAACCAGTAGGCGGGTCCATGTGTAAAACGGATAAGGGAAAAATTCAAGTAAATGAGAAAGGAAATGATGATGATTATACCGCCTAATGCGTTTGCTTTCCAAAATTCCTTCCGAAATGTTGTCCAATATACTTTTACATATGACTGATTATCAACGTTCCCCATCATCCATTTACGCATAACAGAATATAAACCTGCCGTAGCAGGCATAACCCCGAAAATTATGCCGCCACAAAGTGAAAATACGATCCAAAGCAGTTGAAATTGTGCAATCCTCATGACCTTTTCAGCGAAATGATTGAACTTCCCTAAAAGTCCGTTACTTTCCATCGATCATTCCCCTTTTTGTATAGACATTGAGACGTTTTCTTATTCCCATCCAAACGTTATCCAAGAGAATTCAGTTTTATTAAATAATGGATAGCAATCGAAAAGAGTTGTAAGAACCATCGTCTCTTAAGCTTTGATATGATCTGCCAAACTTTGATAATACTCATCGAGATGAATGGATTGACCCTGATTCAGCCTCGAATCTTCAGCGGCAAATGCCATGAGGTGGCTTCTTACGGAAGCAGATGCGGAAGAAATACTATCCCCGTTATTTCCATATTGGATTTCTCGAAGGAATGTTCTCATGATTCCGTTATCACCTCCGCCATGACCGCCAACAGGGTTGTCAAATTTGATGACAGTTTCCTGCTTGGTGAGGAAATCAAAGATGGAAATACTATTTTCCTCCATGTTTCCACGGATTTCTCCTTTTGTTCCCATTATTTGCACGATCCGTGTCTGCTCTCTTGTAAAACCACACATACTGAATGTTGCAGTTGCTCCGCCTTCAAATTCCATATTGACCACCTGATGGTCGACAACATTATTATCTGAGCGGTATACGCATTTTCCATATGGCGTTTCCTTTAATGCCTTGATAATGCCTTCATTCGTATAATCTTCAGTGAATTTCTTGGCCCAGCCTTTTCCCTCACCAAGATAATACCTGCCCGCATGATATGGGCACTCAAGTTCCGCCGGACAGCCATCTAGACAGCGATGCGGTGCACCAGCCGGGGCATTTTCTTCTTTAAAATGCAGCAGCGAACCGTAGGAACTAATGCGTTTACATTCCTTTCCCATAACAAACGAAATAATATCCATATCATGGCAGGATTTTTGCAGGATCATCGGACTTGATTTCTCCTTGTTGTTCCAATTCCCACGGACGAAGCTATGGGACATATGCATCACTTCAACATTTTCATTTAATTGCAGCGATACAACCTCACCAATTTGCCCTTTGGCAATCACCTTTTGAATCGTAGACCAAAATTCGGTATACCTCAAAACATGACCAATCGTCAGCTGACGATTATATTTTTTCGCTGCCTGTTCCATCGCAATACATTCCTGCGGATCAGGAGACATTGGTTTTTCCAGCAGTACATGATAGCCCAGTTCGAGCGCCTTCATTGTCGGTTTAAAATGATTTCGGTCAAGTGTACAAATAATCGCAATGTCGGCCATCTTTCGATCAAGATTTAATACCTCTTCCCATGAACCATAACAATGGTCATCAGGTATACCGTGCGCCTGTTGTAGTTTCGTTCTTCTTTCCAAACCAGGCTCTGCCACGCCGATAATTTTTAATTCATTCGGATAGGTCAGGGCAAACGGCGCATAAGCTCTTGCACCTCTGTCACCTGCTCCGATAATAATCGCTGTCATTGTTTTCATCTCAGTCTCTCCTCTCATCGATCCAATATAGGTTTGTTTTCAGTAATTTTCCAAAATCAATCCAAACGTTTTCCAATGGGTGTTTAAAAAAGAACCACTTAGGTTCGTATGATCGATGATGATTCCCGCAAAACTAATTCAAATGGTAAAATAAGCTTGATGGGAAGAGTAACTTTCCCTTCCACCATTTCCATGATGGTTTTAGCTGCCATTTTTCCCATTTCGTATTTAGGGATATCCACCGTTGAAAGCGGCGGCGATGAATATTTCCCCATTTCAATATTATCCACTCCAAAGAACGCGATGTCCCCCGGAATGCGAAGGTTATTTTCAACCACAGCTCTCATCGCGGCGATGGCCATCATGTCACTGGCACAAACCATAGCCGTTGGCAAATTAGCCAGGTCTCTTTTAACGAGCTGGTTCATTTTCTCGTAGCTATTTTCCATTTTCCACTTCGTATTGATGACCCAATCAGGCCGGATCGTAAGTCCCGCTTCTTCCATCGCTGTTTGATAGCCTTTAAACCGGTATTCAGCATGCAAATCTTCAAACGTTTCGTTGACGCCACCGCCAATGAATCCAATTTCCCGATGTCCTTGGCTGACGAAATGCTGAACAACCCTTTTAATCGCGGCCTCACGATGATAATCAACCACAGCCATATTCTTATCAGTATAGAAAAAGTCCAATCCTACTAGCGGAATCGTTTGCCGAATATAGTCAATCAAACGATCATCAATCCTGTCGATCAGAAGCAGCCCTTCAATCCCCAGATCATGGATCGTCTCCAGAAGCAGCGCCTCATTTTCAAGCTCATCCTTGGTAATACTAACTAAGGTGTAATCTTGTTTAGTCAAAGTATCACGAATACCCGTATAGATACTAGCAAAGTATGGGTTAATTTCAGCTGATTTTGGATTAGCAACCCAGCCAATTTTCATTGTTCTTGTATTCGTCTTTGTCTGCTTATTATTCACCAGGTTTCGGGCATGCTGGTTTGGGATATATCCCAGCTCCTTGACAGCCTGCCATATTTTACTTTTTGTTTCCTGGTTCACATTTCGTGTTTGGTCATTTTGAATGACGCGCGAAACAGTAGAGATAGAAACGCCTACATATTCCGCAATGTCCTTTAATCTTGCCACTAATAAAACACCTCTTAGTTATGAAATTAAGCACTTCCCTAAAGGATATCATTTTGGAAATGCATATTATACTTTTTATGTAATGTTAGAGAGGTTTTACTTGCTTGATAACAGCTTACTTCTTACCAAGTTAACGGGTTGCAGGTACATGTTGTTTAAAAAATGAAAGTTGGCAGAAAATTTACGTTAATTAGAATATACACTCACCAAATTGAACCTGTCAACCCATCAACTGAAATTTATTATACTCCCTAAAAGACTACGGTTAAATCCGCACAGCATTGTTTGTATTTTTTCCCGCTGCCGCACGGACAAGGATCGTTCCTCTTTGGCATTTTCCCTTTAAAATAACGATCAACATTTTGCTGAAACATGCGTGCCCTGACGTTGTCCCCAAGCTGTTTCATCCGTTCATTGGCATAGCTGTAAATTTGCTTATAACTCGAACAAAAATAGTCTACCTCTGATGTCGAACGATCAGCTCTCCATTTCCGATTACGAGGACAACCCCCGTGACAAAGCTTTTTCCATTCGCACGTTTTACAAGGTTCAGGTAAAGTTGGCTTCATTTTGAGGAATTGATCATATAACGGATGGGATAATATCTCATCAATAGAATCTGTTCCAACATTACCAATCTTCCAATCTGGATGAATAAAAAAGTCACATGGGAAGGCGTCGCCATTTTGTTCTAAAATAATCGTTTGCGGGCACGCAGCCCTATGTACACATAAACCAGCCTCCCGATTCACATAAACAGAAAGCATGTCATCGAAGAATCGAATAGAGGTTTTTGGTTCACCAGCGTTATACCAATAGTCAAAGGCTTCACTAAGGAAACGGCCATACTCTTCAGGTGTGATATCATAAACACTGGGACGGTTTACCTCTTGAGCGCGAAAGTCCATACATGGGATAAATTGAACAAAGGCGAATCCCTCTGATTCATAAAAGCGCATCATCTCAGCTGCCTTATCAACATTTCCCTTGTGAATCACGGTTAAAATATTGAAATCAACCTGATGCCGGCGAAGATATCCAATCCCCTTCATCACCCGGTCAAAGCTCCCCTGTCCCCGTGAATCAACTCTCCGGGCATCGTGAATCTCTTTCGGTCCATCCAAACTTACTCCAACTAAAAATTGATAGGTTTTTAAAAAGGATGCCCATTTATCATTTAGCAATGTTCCATTTGTCTGCAGTGAGTTAGAAATAATCGTATTCTTCGGTGCATATTTGGCTTGAAGTGAAACCACTTCCTCAAAAAAGTCATGTCCGGCAAGTAAAGGTTCCCCCCCTTGCCAGGCAAAAGTGGCAGCCCCTTTTGACCTCTCCATGTACTCCTTGATAAATTTTTCTAGAATAGTAGAATCAATGCGATTAATCTTACGCCCCGGCTTTCCGCCGCAAGTACTGTAATAGCAATAATCGCAAGCTAAATTACAATCCTCTGACACCGTCTTCCACATTACATTAATATTTCGGTGTTCTGTTGTTATGCAGCCATTGCTCATTGGTACTCCCCCCTAATCAGATAAAAACAGAGCAGCTGTATTTATTTTTTAAATTCCTTTGCATGTAATGGCCCGCCTTCACGCATGACGGTCCATAATGGGTCCACATCAAACGCCATCGTTTCCATCATCTCATCATGCCATTCGTTTAAGAAATATACGGCATCCTTACAGATATCACGTCTATCCATCGCAAGGTTATTCTGTTCATATGGGTCTTCTGCCAAATTATATAGCATTTCTTTCGGAAATCCGTTGTGACCATCATGATACGACCGGATATACAGCCAATCTCCAAACCGGACACTTCGCTGACAAACATGGGCACATTGCGACAGCACTAAATAATCCCGCCCTGTGGGTAGCCCCATAACAATACTGTCGGAGAAGCTTTGCCCATCCCACGATTCGGCCTTCGATGCTCCCAGCAGACTAGCCAATGTCGGGGCAAGATCAAGATGATAATGCAATCCATCATCAACTGTTCCCTTCAAGCCATTAGGCAAGCGGATAATCATCGGAATATGACAAGTCCCCTGATCAGCCGTCCCATGCTCAGCATAAATTCCTAACTCACCCATATTCTCTCCATGGTCAGCACTAATGAGAATTGCTGTATCTTCCATGACACCTAATGTAGCTAACATTTTCAGGACTTGTCCCACATGGTCGTCCATATAGCGGATAGCACAATCGTAATGATCAATGATCATTCTTAAATCATCGTATTCTTTCACCTGTTTACCATGCCGAGGCCATTTATAATAGTGGGTCTTAGCCAGTTCATTCATATGGTCAATACTGTGTTGAACCACCTTCTGTTTGTGTTGATGGAAGACATCTTCCGTCAGCCATTCAGGCAGCGGATCATTCGCAAATGGATCCCCATATTCCTCAGGTGTTCTGTATGGCGTATGCGGATCCCAGAAATTCAAGTGTAAAAACCAATTGTCGGCCGCACCATTATCCTCTAACCATTTAAGTGCAACAGGCAAAACCTGTTCAGCAGATTCACCGCCACGTGCACCTATATTCAATACTTCATTAAAACCGGCATTGAACGTCCATGCGGAATGTCTTTCAGCAAATGTACTAATCGTTGTGGTCTTATAGCCTAACTGACGCAGTGTACCTGGCAGGCTGTCCCGCCCAAGACGATCACTAAAGCCGCGGCTTGATCCTTCGCGACGCATATCCGCAGCTGTTCCCCCATGGCCAACCACACCGTTATGGATACCAAATTGTCCTGACATAAGTGCCGATCGCGATGGTAAACAAGGGGCATCCGAACAATAATAATTGCTAAATCGCACTCCTTCTTTTGCCATTTCATCAATATTGGGTGATGTATTTCGGTGGTATCCATAACAGCCCAAGTGATCTGGACGCAGTGAATCTAAATCCAAATAAAGTATTCTCATTAGCTATTCAACCCGCCTTTGGCATAATAGTGTTCACCATTTTGATAATGGTAATCGAATCTATGAAACCTATAATTTGACTTTAAAGACCGCTTTTCTGACCTTTTCTTGACCATTCACCATCATTCCAGCCATGTGAGCATCTTGTGGATAACAAATGATAAAATCACCTTTTTGGAGGAGTACCCTTGATTGCAGATTTCCTTCCAAAAAGTAAATATCATTCTCTTCGTTGTAATCCTCTTTTATGGTCATTCTATCAAAAAGCTCATAGCCGATGAATTCTTTTCCTTCTAAAATAATTTGAATATCAATATATTTTTTGTGAGATTCCCATACACGTTCCTCTGCATTTTTCGTTTCATATTCAACTACATTTAAGAAAAGCTCTTCACCTTCTAGTTCATAGGAGCCTGGTTCTAAATGATCCACGTTCGTGTTTTGAATATATTCAAAGGCTTTATCAAATTTCTCATTGATACCTTTGTAAGAATTGTACTGACTAATATGATTGACGATCATCGTGATTAGCTCCTTTTCAATCTAAAATTATTTCTAATGCGCTTTCAAAAAAATTATAATATTAGTAGAAATATTTCGTAAATAATCTTCCAAATAATTAATATTATGGGAAATTTTTTTCAAGAAAGAGAAAAGAAAAGGGAATAGCCTCTTATCCCTTTTCTTTCTTCACTTATTTAAAAGATTGCATAAAGTGAATGGCCTTTCGAATATCATGTACAGGGTTCGTTCCCACTTCTCTTTCAATCGTCAGGTACCCTGTAAAACCAATCTCTTGAAGTGCGGTGAGGTAATTTGGAAAATCCACTTTCCCCTCGCCAAGTGGTACCTCTCTAAAAAATTCTCCTTCAGTTACCATCTTGGCAATCTGTTCATGATCAACCCCGCTGCCGTAGCCAAGCGCTCCATATACATCACGAGGATCCACCGGTTTAAATCGGATACCGTCTTTTACATGGGTATGGACAATATAGTCCTTAAGCAGCTTCACGCCTTCAACAGGATCATCTCCCGTTACCATGACCATATTCGCCGGGTCGAAATTAACTGACACCCCATTGGTGCTTAGCGTATCCAAGAACGTTTTCAGCCTGAATGAAGTCTCTGGGCCTGTTTCAATGGCAAAATATGCATCTAAGCTTCTGGCATAGACCCCTAGTTCGTCACATGCCTTTTGCATCGACTCATATACTTCTGTTGCCGGATCTTCCGGTATGATGCCAATATGAGTGGTGACAATATTCGTTCCTAACTCAACTGCTAAATCTAGGATTCGTTTGGATTTCTCAATCTTTTCTGGATTTCCTAGCTTATCTTGAAAACCATGGCCCCCGAGGTCACCGCAAAGCGCAGAAATTTCTAATCCTAATGAAGCGATATAGTCTTTTAATTCCTTTCTGGCAGCGGAGTTTAAATTTTCCGGGCTCATCTCACCATGAACCGCATAAATTTGGACACCGTCTGCGCCAAGTTCCTTTGCCACCTTCAATCCTTCTCGAATTGGCAGACGAAGACTATCAACAATTATTCCTACTTTATTTGCTAATTTTTCCATTAAGCATTCACCTCTTCCCAAAATCTTCTTACATTCTCCATTCCAATTTTTGTACCGGTCTGGCAATCTTCCATTCCTTCAAATTCCACTGTAAGATACCCGTCATAGCCATAGCCTTTCACTAATTTCACGATTTCACGAATGTTAATATCCCCATGGCCAACAATCGCTCCGCGCAAATAATTGCCATTTACCGTTCTAAACCACTCACCGCCGCCTGGATTCTCATAAAAGGGGCGAATATAAAAATCTTTAAAATGAACAGTGGCCGCGTATTTAATATTTTTCTTTACGCCCACAAGCGGTTCTTCATCCGCACATAGGAAATTCCCTACATCCACCGTGCTTTTAAAATTGCCCCGGTTCACAGCATGAATGACCCGCTGCACACGGTCACTTGATTGTACGTTGAAGCCGTGGTTTTCAATCGTCGTGGTGATGCCAAATTGGGCCGCATAGTCCGCTAGTAATTGACTGCCTCTCACCATTTCTTCAAAATGCTTTTCAAAATGGTGGATCGTCATTTCTTCTGGCGGCAGCGTAAAAGCTGTAACATCGTGGCGCATAATTTTAATGCCCATGCGATTGACAATGTCCACATGTTGCTTCAATCGCTCAACTTCTGCTTCAAAGGCTTCTTCTGTTGGCTGAATGAAATTAGCTGGCAGCGAATAGGCGGATAATTCAATTCCAACCTCCTTCGCTTTTTCTCTGATTTGATCGGCTAAGTCCGGCTGATCCACCACCGTAAATCCATACGGAACAAGCTCCAAGTGTTCACCGCCATTGTCAGCTACCCATTGAACAACATCTAAAATATCAAGTTTCCCAGCATTGATATCATTTAAAAGACTATACGAACTGATTCCAAGTTTCATATTAGACCACTCCTATTCTAGTAATTCAAGTTCAATCACTGTATCCATTTCATCTGGCAGCACGGCTCCGGATAAATCAATAAAGGCACCATTTTCGATATCCGAATACTGCTCGGCCATCCATGGGGTCTCTACATGCAACTCACTACCGTCTGCTAGCAGACGAGCTTTTTTAATCCTGCCTTTTAAACCTTGAAAATAAATCGGACCAATGCCTCGATCATATACATGGGCATATAAATAGTTGCCTATTTGGGTATATCTTCCCCATTCTGGCTTCGGTAAATCGGACGATGTACAACCATAGATACTGTCACCATTCTGCCTCATCCACTTGCCGACAACTTGTAAAATCGCGAGTGACTGCTCCGGAATTTCCCCTTTCGCATTCGGACCGACATTAAGGAGCAAATTTCCGCCTTTACTGACGCACTCTACTAATGTGCGAATCACCTGTTTCGGAGATTTATAGTTCAGGTCCTTTGCATGATAACCCCAGTGATCGTTTAATGTGATACAAGCTTCCCATGGAATCGGCTGATTGGCCCTATTCACGATCCCGCCAGGAGGAATAATTTGTTCAGGAGAATAGAAATCACCTGCATATACTTCTGGCTCAGCTAACCTAATATTGCCGCCGAGACGATTGTCAATCAGCACATCCGGCTGCATCGAGCGAATCATATTGACAAGTTTCGCTGCTTCCCATTTTTCTCCTGTCATATCATCATAGGAAAAATCAAACCACAAAATATCAATTTTTCCATAATTAGTTAGTAGTTCTTTCACCTGTCCATGCATATAAGCAACATAGTTGGAAAAATGCGTGTCTTCCCCTTGGAACTCCTCATTGTCACGCATCGGATGATAGCGGTCACCATATTTAGGAAAGTCAGGATGATGCCAATCAATAATCGAATAATACAATCCGACCTTTAACCCTTCTGCACGGAACGCCTCGATGTATTCCTTTATTAAATCCCGGCCCGCCGGTGTATTCGTCGCTTTGTAATCAGTTAATTGACTGTCAAATAAACAAAACCCGTCATGATGCTTAGCCGTCAGCACCGCATATTGTTGGCCAGCGGCTTTCGCTGCTTTTGCCCATTCCCGCGGGTTATAGTGCACAGGGTTAAATTCTTCGAAAAAAGGCTGATACTCTTCGATGCTGATCTTTTCATTGGCCCGGAGCCATTCGCCTCTCGCAGGGATCGAATAAAGCCCCCAATGGATAAACAACCCAAAGCGATCTTGCATGAACCACTTTACCCGGTCTTCTCTAGTGTTCATTTTTCACACAACCTTTTCGTCTTAATCTTTACTTCATCCTCCCGATACGTACCTATGATTTCCCCTGTTTTGCTTGTGGCAAATAAAACACTTCGCTCGGATTCCAGGATAAATTCATAGGTTTGCTCGGTATCCGGATCTGTAATCGTAACCGTGATATCCATACCAAACTCGGAAACAAAGATAAATAGTTTCCCGGCCTCAAATTCTAATTTCCGCCCGTACACACCAGGAACGTTTCCGCTATGCCAGCTTAAATGCTCGTCAATATTGGCACGATGTAACGCAAATTGGTAAAGATCGTAAATCGATTGGTTCCGTTCATTTAACTCAACAGGAAGCGGCGACCAGATAATGGTACCTTTTCCGACGCTAAATTCCTTCACTTCATTGCCTTCCTTGACGACTTCAGCAATCCGCTTGTCGCCAAAGGAAATGGGAACAGCATTGCTGCCGATTAAAAGCATTTCCTCCCGCAAAACATTGCCAAGCTTCGTCGGCCCGGTGATGTCTTTCATGCGGCATGTTTCGTTCCAGTACTCATCCAAACTCACCGGTCCGGTAAACAGCAACGTGACATCGTGGATTTTAACAAAATCAATGATTTCCGCTAACGCCTTAGAGCTAAAATTATGCGGACTTGGAACGATGATGAGCTTCGGCGGTTCTGCTGCTAATCCTGTTACATCATACTCACTAAGTGCTCTAAACGGCTGATTCAGCTCGTAGGCTAACACTCTTGTCAGCTTGGTTGTCGCCTCAAATGCCAAACGTCTATTAGAAAAATCATTTGAATACGGGAAGATGACCACCACATCCTCCAGCTTCCGCTTCACAAATAAAGGACCAATTTTGTTCATGAAGCGGCCGAAATCATAGGAAACATTGGCTTCTGGCTTCTCCGTTCCATCAGCACGCAGTGCGCCGATATTGGATTCATTAATATTGTTCATAAAGTAATTCGTATTCCACAGCCATTGAACGGCACCGGCGTTTCCGGTCGCAAAAGCATACGCATACTTTCTCTCAAGAATATTGCGCAGCTCTTCCTCAGATCGCTTTGCTTGGTTATTTGGTTGTTCCACATACATGATGCCTGTTTCCTGAATCAGGTTTGGTTTATCCAGCGTTTTTGCAAAAATGCCATCCCACAGTAAATTGTCCATCGACCACCAGGAATGATTGGTCGTGTAATCGACTGCCTTTCCATAAAAGAACGGCGACGGCCGCTGCCCCATTAACGCCTCATCCTGCCCAACCGTGATCAACTGATCCTTGGATAGATTTCGTATGGACTGTGATAATGTTTCAATCCACTCATTATGCTTATCCATCGTATATAACGTGTAATCCAGCCATTTCAACCCTTTTTTGCCTGACGCCATGTCTTGAATATGTGTATTGATTTCACTGATGGCTGGCGGTATTGCCGCATCAAACGACGGCAGCTCGTTCGGTGTCATGTTCCAGCGCTCCTGCAGCACGGCAATATCGCTGTGCCGCTGCTTCAGCCACTCTCTATACCCATTGGTATCATAAGCATCGTGAAGCGTCCTTGGGCCGGAAAAGGTTTGTTTCGGGTTAAATAAGGAAGGTTCATTAATCAAGTCCCAATGAACATTCGTCGTTGTCCGATGTCTGGCAACAATACCTGTGATAAAGCGCTTTTGCGCCTCGACACTTCTTGGATCAAGATAGGGATTCTTCCCTTCCCATTCTTCCGGTGTAAAGGAAAAGAAGTTGAACGTTAATTCGATGTCATGCTGCTTAGCCGTTAGAATAAACGCATCGATGGCCCGTAAAATACTCTCCTCCATATGCCCATCAATAAACATCATGTTCCGCCAGGCTGTCCAAATTCCGGTTCTCACATAATTGATTCCGGCCGCTTTCATTGCCGCAAAATCCTTGTTCCAAACACTTGAATTTGGCAAAAACAGAAAATAGCGGGCCACGTCTGACGTCATATACGTCATCCCGACGACCGGAAATGGCTGATTATTTTTTAAAAAATAATCTCTCTCGCAGATAAGGGGATGCCCGCTTTCAAGCAACGCTTTATCCATAAACCAAAAACCCTGCCTGAGAATTCGTTCTTCGCCAAAGTGATTCACTAAGCGGCATCTTAGTTCATAAAGACCAGGGTCAAATTCTTTCTTTTGTAAAAGAAGCGGCTGGAGATGAAGCTCTTTCGTGATCGTAACTGCTACACTTAAACTCTCTAGCGGCAGCCCCTCTTTTGAGAGAGTCAGTTCCAGATCCCAATCGGTTTGTTCATGCCGTAAGGACTGAGCCTGGAAGGTAATGATTGGGACCTCAACATGTTGGTAAGCGGCATAGTTCGTCTTTAGCCACAGCTCGGTTACACCTCTTGCCGTAAAATCCGCCAGATCCTGGAGGAGAAGGCAGCCCAAGGCATTCCAAAATGCATCCGTGACAAGCTGGTTGATAAACACCCATCTGCCGCCGGTAAACGGACCCTTATAGTTTTCAATTACTACGGATGGAGCCGCAACTTCTCGCCCATTCTTCGATACACCCTTCAATAATGGATAAATTCGCGCATCCATCGGACCGACAGAGCCCATTTCATGCTCAATGGAAGAGGCTTTAGTCGGATGCAGAATAAAGTTGCCCGTATCTTGAATCGTAAAAAGCTCCTCATACCCTTTAAATAGCGGAAAGTCCTCCGTATGGACCAATTTCTCAATGGGTGTTTGCTTTACTTTTAATACTTCATGAATATTGAGCTCAGCATGATAGGCCGTTTGCTCGCGCTCCGCGACCCATTCCCCATTAACAAGGTTACATGGTTTTCTGAATGGTGCTCTGCCACCCATACTGACAAGCCCTTTCCCTTTTTTTAGAAAAGAAACAATCGAACCCCAGGCGGATTTGGGAAAATAAGCACCGTGCAAATGAATGAAACATGCTGCTTCATGATTCTCGAGTACCTCCGCTAGTTCTGCCGCATTGACAATATTGGCCTTCCCTTTCAACGTTTCCAGAATATTCGCCGGCGGCTTTTGTCCTTCATAAGGGAAGGATTCATCATAAAAAATGATCACATTTGAATCCACTCTTATTCCTCCTTCCATTTAGACAGGGCACTTCCTTTTACATATCGGTTGCACAGGGTTAACAGAAATTCGCTAAACATCGAATTTGCCCAAGAAAACCAGGGCCGAGTAAATTTTTCCGGTGCATCAACATGAAAGCCTTCGTGCATCAGGTTGGCACCTGCATCCGTACGCTTAAACTGTGCTAAAATCTCGGCCTTTTCTTGATTGGAAACTGCCGTCATTCCCTGGATAGCAAGCGCAATATGCCAGATAAACCGGGGCGGGGTATGGGGGCTGCCGATACCTTTTGCCGCAATCCCTTCATAGTAATAAGGATTTTCTTTGCTCAAAATAAATTTCCTTGTATTTAGATAGATAGGGTCATCCGGACTGCAATAGCCCAGGTAAGGCAACGATAATAGACTTGGCACATTGGCATCGTCCATTATGTTGTAGTTTCCAAGTCCATCTGTTTCATAGGCATACATCGGACCGTATTCTCGATGCTGCACGATGCCGAACGTCTGGATGCCGCGGTCAATCTCCTCTGCGAGCTCAGTCGATTCTTTGGCTAACTGCGAATCTTTTAATACTTCCTCTGCAATTTCTGCGAGCTGCTTCAATGCCACAACCGCAAACATATTGGCCGGAATTAAATAGCCATATTGGCAGGCATCATCGCTCGGACGAAAACCTGACCATGTCATCCCTGTATACGTCACCAGACTGCCTTTGCCATCTCTCGTTAATGTATCAGACGGAGGACATTGATCGCGTTCAAACCAATACAGGGATTGCTCCTCATGATTCTGTTCGATTTTCCATGTGGCGATAATTTTTTGAACAGCCTGTTGAAAACGATCATTAAAATGCGATGTTCTTCCAGTTGATTTCCAGAACAGGTAGGCAAGTTGAATCGGATAACAAAGAGAATCAATTTCATATTTTCTTTCCCAAATAAGCGGTGTCATCTCTGTCGCATCCTCATGATACCGCTGTCCGTTCGGCTCTTCGTTAAAGGCATTGGCATAGGGATCATGATTGATATATGAAAATTGGCTGTATAGGACTCCCTCGATCATGTCAGCTATTTCCGGTTCAGTTTCAGCTACCATCAGATAAGGGCGCACTTGGGCGGCGGAATCACGGAGCCACATCGCCGGAATGTCCCCTGTAATAACGAAGGTGGAGCCATCCTTTCGTTTTTTTAACGTCGTTTCATACGTATTCGAAAAACAATGTTCAAATAACGTTTGAACCTTTATGTCTTGCTGAAAGGTTGTTTTCACTTCTTCGAGCAGTGTCATCATACCGGCTGGCAATTGGTTCTTCATGGACGAGAGCTCTCCTTTTTCTTCAGACCTATTGTGACAATTTCATATTTATTTATAGATATCTCGTTTTCTAGTTTCGTGCTCTCTTGCTCTAGCACATTGCTTTTATAAAACGTAAGCGGTTGCGGAATTGCCAAGGTTTCTTGTTCATCTGACAGGTTATACCAGCGGAGCATCACATCGCCAGTTTCCTCCGCTACCTTCATCGATGAAAAGGCAAGCTTGGGGCCTGACCATTCAAGGCTTGTCTGTGTCAGCGGCAGGTCACCATCATGAAGGCTTGCTTGCTTGACAACCCAAGGGATTTGGAACTGGTACGCATCCGTATAGGAGCCATTTCCATAAGGGATGATTTTAAAATGAACGGTTTGTTCGCCTAAGCACTGGGCTTCAGGTGTTGGAAAGTATCCCCAATCTCCTAATTCCCTCACCGCACGAAGAATGGTAATCGCGATCGTATTTTTGCCATCACGGAGAATCTCGTATTCATTCAGCCCTTTGTTTGCAATCGTTAAACCCGCCTCCTGATTATGAACACTTACAAATGCGTGTTGGTGCTGGCAATTGCTCGGATTTTTCCACTCGCTTGATGGCTGATTATCGCGTTTAGCCACTTCAAAAATGGAATCCGCGTAATGGCAGTGGGTATCGATTTCGGTTGGGAATAACACTCGTAAACGGTGGTCTGTGACCTGATTATCGAACGAAGCCGTCACATCAATACCTTTCCCATGTTTTTCAAGCTTGACAATCGTTTTGATCGTAAATGGTGTCGTTTCCTGAACCCGCTGCGATTTGCGGGCAGTAAACCATACAAGCTGGCTTTGTTCGCTATCCAACTGTTCACTCGCCCTGGACGGTAACCCCCAATGATGTACGATTTCAAAGGCGGCTTGAAATGGAGTATCTTCAATAATTCGAATCTCAGCCTTTATCTGTTCTGTTGTCAGTGCTTTTTCACCATCCGGCTGGCGGTACATATATTCATTTCCAATATCTCCGCTATCTTCGTAGACACATAGCTTTGTGAATACATTGCCGCTCATTTTGTCGGTAACGGTCAGTGATCCGTTGTCCTCAAAGTGGACGATGAAAAATTCATTTTCCATTTCTCTTGGATGATGAATTAAGGTATCGGCAACGCTCGGTTTTTCAGCCTTTACGAAGGCAAATGTTTTGTAGCCTAGGTTAGGAATTTCGCATGCTTCAAACGTAAGTCTTACTTTTCTTGCCATATACGGCTGACGGAATTGATCGTCAGGTAAATCGTAGCCAAATTGAATGCCTAAATCCGTTAGGGCAAACGGGTATTCTTGGCCGTGCTCATCAATCAGGATGCGGTTATCCGTACAGATATTCAGCAATTCCAACCTGTTGACACCCTTCGCATAGTACTGGCGTTCGAGATCAAGCTCCACTGTAACGACACCTGTCCGCATCCAGCCTGATGTGTTAAATACGGTAAACGGAATGGCGTCCTCTCCATACGGACGGTACGCGTTGGTATTGATCCGGCTGGTGAGGGCAGCTGTGCTGTCGTCGATGATCATTTCTGCAACATGCCGGCTTTTGTCAAACCGGGTAACCATTTCACGATGCACCTCATCCACACTGCAGCCGCAGATGCTGTCATGCGGGTGGTTTTGCATCAATGTTTTCCATGCATACGAAAACAAATGATGCGGATACTGTTCACCCGCCAGATAGGCTAGGGAAGCTAATGGTTCTGCCACTTTTTCGAGCATGGCTTGCCCTTTTTGGTTCAACTGCTTTAAATAAATTCTTGATGAGGCCGTGTTGACAAGCGTCCCCCAGCCATCTGTATGCTGGCTTCGCAGTTCACCGTTTACGACTTTTACATCCTTTGGCAGGGATTGTTTTACTTGGTTGATATAGTGATCGAAATCAGAATGAATAAATTCATAATCAGGAAAAAGCTCTCGTGCAACCTTGATGGCTTCTGATAAATCCGTTTGGGCCGGCTGATGGTCGCAGCCATTCATCAGTAATAAATGTGGCGTAGCGGCATATTTTTCGGCATCAGCTAGTTTCTTTTTCCAAAATTCTTGAGCTTGATCGCGGTCAACAGGAATTTCGTTGCCGTTGCTGTACCAGTTGGCAAATAGAATGCCGAGTACGGTAGAGCCATCGGGAGCCTGCCAGTTCATTTCGGAATAGGGAGATTCATAGTCTTCTGCATCGCTTACGGTATTGTTAAAGCCCGTTGGTTTAACTCCTCTGCCGAAAACAGCTGTATCAATGCCAGCCTGCTGCAGAATTTGCGGCGCCTGGCCCATGTTGCCAAACGAGTCAGGAAAATAGCCGAGCTTTGAAACGTTACTGCTCCACTTTGCCGCATCTTTTAAGCCATACTGAAGGTTGCGGAGGTTGGCCTCGCTACTTGTTAAAAATTCATCCTGTAAGATGTACCATGGGCCGATATGGATTCTTCCCGCGTCAATCAAGCGCTGCAGCTTTTCCTTCATCTCTGGGCGAAATTGCAGATAGTCATCAAGGATAATCGTTTGCCCATCGAGATGAAAGCTTTTATAATTTTCATCTGCTTCGAGTGTTTCCATTAATTGATCCATCAGTTTGCAAAGTAGAACATGGTGTTTTTCAAAAGGTAAATACCATTCTCGGTCCCAATGGGTGTGGGAAATGATATGGACAGACTGTTTCGCGCTCACCCGGATACCTCCATCCTTTTGTGTTTATGTATAGGGTCACTAAACCACTGTATAGTGACCCTTTTTGTTTGTTTTTTTCCGGCCTAAAGGGCTTCCCAAATCTGGCGGACATTATCTAAGCTTATTTTGGCAGCTCTCTCGCAATCTTCCATTCCCTCGAACTCGATTGAAATATAGCCATCATAGCCAGATTGTTTCACAACCTTTAAGACTTCCGGCAGATTGATATCACCATGCCCGGTGATCGCACCTCTTAAGTAATTGCCAGAGCTTGATGGGAACCAGCCTTCACCGAGACCAAGTGGAGAGGTTCTGCGGTAAAAATCTTTTACGTGCACCATTGAAGCGTACGAAATATTTTTCTTTACAGCTGCTACTGGATCCTCGTCTACGCAAAGGAAATTCCCAGTATCTAATGTAGTTTTAAAATTTTCCTTATCAACTGCGTGGATTAGGCGCTGAACGCGGTCGCTTGCCTGTACATAGTAACCATGATTCTCGACACTTGTGACAATCCCAAATTGGGCTGCGTAATCCGCTATTTGGCGGCAAGCCTCAGCCATTCTTGGCAGATCCTGTTCAAAATCACGGATTGAAATTTCATTTGGCGCCTTCCATGCTACATCATGTCTCATCAGCTTTACACCCAAGCGATGGGCGATATCGACTTCTTTTTTGACACGCTCGATTTCATTTTCATAGTCATCTGTTAAAAAATTTGCGCCAATCGCGTAATTCGAAATTTCAATTCCTGCTTCTTCTGCTTTTTGCCGGACGGCATCAGCAAGCTGTGTATCCCCGGCAAGATCGAAGCCAATGGGCACAATTTCAATATGTTCTCCACCTTGATCAGCCACCCATTGGACAACATCTAAAATCGTCATTCTTTTCGAATTGATTGCGCCTTGTAAGCTGTACGAACTAATACCCAGTTTCATAGTGATTTACCCTCCATGTATCGATTATTCTTAATTCCGCCGAGCTTGGCCGTAATTCCGCGGATTTTCGGTTTAATTCCGCCAAACTTAAATTAAGCTTCCGCGAAGTTCACAATTTTGACTATCGTAAATTAATTTACTTAATATTCAGTTTGGTAAAATTCCGCTATCTTAACTGGAAGCCCCGTTTCGTGCGATTGATTGGCTGCCAAGGTGACGGCAAGTGTCTTTAAGCCGTCTTCAAATGAGGATAACAGCAAATCCTGATTGCCTGTGGCAACCGCCTTAATAAACAAACGGTCTTGTTCCTGATAAAAATCAACCTCGGACATGAAGCTCTCGGTACTGCCTTTTTCGACAATGGTTACATTACTGCCGTCAATGACGACGCGGAAATCCTCGCCCATTACTTCAATGCCCATCCGGTGGTCAAACTGTGCGAAGGTGCTGTCGATATGGCCAATGGCACCTGAATCATAAACAAAATTAACCGAGGTCACATCCGGGATATTGATATTTGGCACGTTCTTATGGACTTGCAAGCCCATGTTGGCATATACTTGGTCAATCTCTCCGCCCAAATATCTCGCTAAGTCGACGACATGGGTTGATTGTTCAACAAGCTGACCGCCTGACTTATCCCATTCTCTATACCAGGGTGTCGACACGAAAGACGATAAATAGTGACCACGTATCATTGCTGGCTTTTTCCCTTTTAAATATTCCTTTGCCTTGGCGACTGCATCCCAGTATCGCAGGCAATAGCCGACTCCGCAAATAATCCCCGACTCTTTAATTACCTCTGATTTTTTTAAGACCGTTTGATAATCCAGACCCAATGGTTTTTCAACCATTAAATGAATGCCTTTCTTCGCTGCCTTTTCTTCGATATCTCCATGGGCAAACGGCGGAACTGAAATAAATAATGCATCGAAAGATCCCTTGTCTAGCATTTCATCAACATTTGTGTAAGCCGCTGCACCATACGTCTTTGCTTTTTCAAACGCTGTTTCTGCATGAATGTCACAAATCGCCGTAATTTCCGCTTGTTCATTTTTTCCGATATGCTGTAAATGGATATCGGCAATTCCGCCCGCGCCAACAAATCCTACTCTTACCTTTTTCAAACGTCATGCCTCCTATGTATGCGCAGCTTACTCTTGCAACAGCAAGCTGCGCAAAGACTTTATTAACCTGGAATACTTACTTTTTTATTACTATTTTTTGATCGCAAAGACTTGCCTAGTTCAATTGGTGAAATCTCATCCGTAGAAAAAGGCTTTAAGTGAACAGCGAATTGGAAATCTCCATTTTTTAATTGATACGCCTCTGTCACATCCGGACCGCAGCTCGCAGATCCGAGACCGTGCTGCTGATAATCCAAGTTAAATGTAATAAAATCTTGTTTTTTCAAATCATAGGTGTGCTGGGCCTGATCCAGGTTTTCCGTTGTATAGTAGTGGGCGCTGAAATCAAGCGTTGGTACACTTCCGGCTACAAAGCCCACTCCTTCGGTATTCGTCATCGACACCCAGCGGACGTCGTGGCGGTTGCCATTTTCCTGTGGATAGATGTATGGGGTATACAGCTCCTCCACCTTTTTCGTGTAAACTCCTACGCGATTCGCTAGTTTGCTGTCACTGTAGGCTTCTCCAGGACCTCTTCCATACCAGACCGCTTCATCCAAATACACTGGCAGCTTCATTTGCAAGCCAATCCGGGGCAATGTAGTCGGCCCACTTCCATCTATAGCGCCTTTCACATCTATTGATACTTCACCGCTGCTAGAAATCGTATAGATGTACGTAACGCAAATTCCCCAGGCTAATATCGGCGGAGCAATACGCACATTTGATGTTATGACAACTTGATCCGCTTTCAATTGCTGCCACTCTACACGATCCACTCGGTGCTGGAGCCAATGTAATCCATAGCGTTTCCACTCAGAAGCAGAGCGGTGATCATTATCGATTAAAGCCCGCCATACGTTCAGTTTCGGACCCTCTTGTAAAAGTGGAAGCCCTTGATAGTACCATGAATTAATTTTTCCGAAGACAAGATCAAATTCAAAATCGAACGCTTCACCTTTTACTACTAATCTATTATCGGACTCCACACATTCAAGCGGCGCAGACGATGGCGAAACTCCAATCGGTGCCCATTCCCTTTTTACAGGCAGTTCGAACTGCTCCCAGGCAATTTCATGTCCAGCCTTTGCCCATATCGAATCGGCTGCCAAAGTAAACTGCACGTTTAGCCAATAATCAGTGTTTGGCTGGAGTTCTGCTGAGAGTTGATATGGAATCGCTACCATTCCACTCTCACCTGCTGCAATGTCCGGCGCCTCTAGCACCCCTTGTTCCACCGGTTTGCCATCTGCTTCAATTGCCCAAGACAGATGTAAATGCTCCAACGAAATAAAATCATAGCGATTGGTGATACGCAACAAACCTTTTTTCAAATCCACCGCCTCAACATGAACCGGCTCGATGACTTTCTTATACTCTATTAACCCTGGGGATGGTGTTCGATCCGGCATTACGAGTCCGTCAATGACAAAGTTATAGTCATTCGGTTTATCGCCGAAATCGCCGCCATACGCGAAGTATTCTTCCCCTCCATCGGTAAATTGGCGAAGGCCATGATCACACCATTCCCAGACAAAGCCGCCCTGTAATCGTCTATATTGATAAAAAAGATCCCAATACTCTTTGATTCCGCCAGGGCCATTTCCCATGGCATGGATATATTCACAAAGAATATGCGGTTTGGTTAGATCTGTTCTCTGACCCCATTTTTCAATAATATCAATCGATGTATACATGGTCGTATGTACATCGGATGCGACTGGATCCCTTTGTGGATCATCTTCGTCTTTTTCCATAATGCTTCTAGACTCACCTTCATAGTGAACAAGCCGTGAGGGATCATTTGCCTTGATCCATTTAGCCATCGCATCATGGTTACAGCCATAGCCAGATTCATTTCCTAACGACCACATAATGATCGATGGATGGTTTTTATCCCGGGCGACCATCCGTTTAGCTCTGTCCACATACGCTTCTTCCCATGCGGGATCATCGCTTATTTGATTGATGTTACCGCTGGATTGGAAGCCATGGGTTTCTAAGTCTGCTTCATCAATGACATATAAGCCGTACACATCACAAAGGTCATAAAATCTTGGATCATTTGGATAGTGAGCCGTCCTCACAGCATTAATATTATGTTGCTTCATTAAGATAATGTCCTTTTCCATTGCAGCGAGCGGGACAGCGCGCCCTAAATCCGGGTGAGAATCATGGCGGTTGACACCCTTTAGCTTTATTGCTTCGCCATTGACAAGGAAAACTCCATCTTTCAGTTCAACTGACCGGAATCCCGTCTTATTCGGGACCACTTCGACCGTATTGCCTTCCGCATCCTTCAAGATAATCAGCAGATGATATAAATACGGATGTTCAGCAGACCATTTTTCGGGGTGTGCCACCGGGATGTCGATTAGAACTTTAACAGATTGATCATTAGGAATGGCCACCTGCTGAGACTTGAAAGAAACCATGTTTCTTTCTTGATCGAGAAGGCGGTATTCAAGCTGATAGTTTTCTAGCTGTTGATGGCTTCCATTCTCAATAACCGTGTCTATTTTAAGAATGGCATTTTCATAGCTTTCATCCAAATTGGTTGTTACGAATAAATCTTGGATATGGACCTTCGGTTTTGCCAGAATATAGACATCTCGGAAAATACCACTTAACCACCACATATCCTGATCTTCTAAATAACTTCCATCTGACCACTGATAAACCTGTACCGCTAACGTATTGTTGCCCTCGCGAATATAGGGAGAGATATCAAATTCGGCTGGAATACGGCTTCCTTGACTGAAACCGACTTCCTTACCATTTACCCAAACATGGAAAGCGCTGTCCACACCCTCGAATCTTAGGATGATCTTTTGCAATAGCCACTCAAGCGGTATGTAAAAATCTCTTCTGTACGAACCTGTCGGATTTTCCGTCGGAACGTGCGGCGGATCAACCGGAAACGGGTACTGAACATTGGTGTAGTGCGGCTTCCCATAGCCGTTCAGCTGCCAGTGAGAAGGCACTGTGAGCTCTTCCCATTCACTTACATCAAAATCCTCTTGGTAAAACTTTGCTGGTGCAAGCGCTGGGTTTTCTGCATAATGAAATTTCCACTTGCCATTTAACAGTTTAAAGCCTTGGGAATTTCCTCTTTCATGGGTGAGGGCTTCATGGTGATCGGCAAACGAATGAAAATAGGCCCGTTCAGGCAAACGTCCTCTGTGCAGGACAGAAAGGTTTTCCCAGTCATATTTGTTTGTCATTTTAAATTCCTCCATAAAATGTACTCGTCATGCATTATTTTCTTTAGCTTACTTCAGGATTTAACTAACCGTAAATATGTTAAATTTGTTCGTGTTGTCTATAACAATCTGGTTCTCCAAAAGACGTTAAAAAAGAATATGTCATTTTTGAACAGTATGTAGTTTCTGACTAATTTACTAAAAATTTATTCTACTTATTTTTAACCTGCAACCCCTTTCATTTTTATTCCTTAACGATACCATGTTTTTTACATAGGAGGATCATTTCATTAAAATAGATTAAAATTTCTCAACCATTTACTAAAATTCTTTTATCTTTTAATAAAAAGAAGGAGGAAGATCATGTCTTCTTCCTTCTTTGAAATAGCTTAGTCCGTACCAAGCATTCGATACTGTGCCTTAACCAATTCGTAGTAAACTCCTTCTTTTGCCATTAGCTGATCATGATTTCCTTGCTCAAGGATATTCCCATGATCCAAGACAATAATGTTGTCTGCTTCTCGAATGGTCGACAACCTGTGTGCAATCATGATAGCTGTTCTTCCTTTTAAAAGCGTTTTTAATGCACGTTGAATCTTCACTTCTGTTTCTGTATCAATGCTGGCGGTTGCTTCGTCGAGAATGAGAATTTTTGGGTCAGCAAGAAGTGCTCTGGCAAAAGAAAGAAGTTGGCGTTCACCTACGGACAACACATTGCCGCGTTCCTCGACTTCAGTTTGATAGCCATTGGCAAGCCGTGTTATGAAATGATCGGCGCCTACCGCTTTTGCTGCTGCGATTACTTCTTCATCGCTTGCATCTGGTTTCCCAAAGCGGATGTTTTCCTTAATCGTACCCGAAAAAATAAACGTATCCTGGAGCACTACACTAATTTGTGAGCGAAGATTTGTCATGGTCAATTCCTGTATCGGATGCCCATCAATCCGGACAACACCCGCCGTCACATCATAAAACCGGCTGACCAAACTCGCAATCGTTGTCTTTCCTGATCCCGTGTGGCCGACAAGTGCTGCCGTCTCACCTGCTTTAATGGAAAATGAAACCCCGTTTAATGCCTTCCGTGCAGCATCATAAGAAAACTCAACATCCTCAAAATCAATTTGCCCTTTAATGGAAGGAAGCACAATTGGTTTTGCAGCCTCTTTCACAAGCGGCCTTTCATCTAAAAACTCAAAAATCCGCTCAGAAGACGCCATCCCAATCAGAAGCTGGTTATACAACTGCCCCAGCCTTGAAATCGGCTCCCAGAACATCCCTAAATAAAAGGCAAAGGAGACGAATTCTCCGATGGTACATTCCCCATTCGCAACCAGAACCGCACCATACCAAATTAAAATAACGGTTCCGATCGCATTTGTCATTTCGACAAACGGGCCGAACATGGCATTTTTCCGAACCGTCTGCTTCCATGTCTGGAAATTTTCATGGTTAAGTGCCCTAAAAAATTGTGAGTTTTCTTTTTCCTGCGTAAATGTCTGGGTGACGCGAATTCCTTGAATACTCTCATTTAAGTGTGAGTTCATCTTAGCCTGAATTAACCGGACCTCCTGCCAGGAAAGGCGGATTTTTTTCCGCAGGCTGGTGGAGATAAAGAACATAATCGGCAGGATCACCATAATCGCAATCGTGAGTTTAGCATTTAGCGAGAACAAGATAAAAATCGTCGCAAACAACAACAGAAAATCTGTTAATAGATTAATAACCCCATTTGTAAACAGCTCTTGCAGGGAGTTAATGTCATTCATAATCCTTACAAGAATCGATCCGGCTGAGCGCTGATCAAAGAATCGATGGGATAGGGACTGGACATGGGTAAATAAGTGCTTGCGTAAATCATATATCACATTTTGCCCCAGCTTATTCATCCAGCGGATCCTTAAGGCATTGACGACATAGGATAATAGATATAAACCGAAAATAATCAATACAAGCTGGATTAATAGTGTAGTATCTTTTTCAATAATGGCCTTATCAAGGGTATAGACCCCGATCAAAATTGGAATAAGTAAACGGACCGCCGTTGAGATGATGACTGTTAAAAACGAGAGCGGCAGTAAACCTTTTGCATACGGTTTAATATATTGCAAGAGACGCCACATTTGTTTCCAATTAAACGGTTTATCGATCACTTGGTCCTGCGAATAATGAAACCGTTCTACTATTAGCTGCTTTTTTCTAGTTTCCTCCATAATCCCACCTACCTTACTGCCTTTTGCATGAGAGCATCACGGTCACGATATTGGATGTTATAAATCCTTCGATAGGCTCCATTTCGGACTAGAAGCTCATCATGCGTTCCACGTTCGATAATTCTTCCATGATCCAAAACCAAAATCTCATCGGCATGCTGGAGCGAGGAGATGCGATGGGCAATAATGAAGGTTGTTCTCCCCTTCATCACTTCCTGAAGAGCGTTTTGAATGTGAAATTCCGTTTCCATATCCACCGCACTTGTCGCATCATCTAAAATAAGGATCGCCGGATTGGTACAGATGGCACGGGCAATGGCAATCCGCTGCTTTTGTCCGCCGGAAAGACCCATTCCCCTCTCCCCGAGCAACGTGTTATAGCCATCAGGCATCTCCATAATAAAATCATGAGCATCCGCCCGTTTTGCCGCATCAATGATTTCTTCCATTTTCGCCTCCGGTCTTCCATAAGCAATATTCGCTTTGATTGTCGAAGAGAAAAGGAAGGTTTCCTGTAAGACGACCCCGACCTGCGATCTCAGTGTGTTTAAGCTGTATTCCTGAATCAGACGGTCATCAATCAGGATATCCCCAGCTGAGGGCTCATAAAAGCGGGACAAAAGCTGAATGATGCTGGTTTTACCGGAGCCAGTAGCTCCAATCAGACCTATGGTTGAACCAGAAGGCGCATCAAAGCTAATTTGCTCTAGCACAGTTGCTTCCTCTGTTTGATAGCGGAATGTCACATGACGAAAGATAACATGCCCATCCATTTTTTCATTTTGTCTTACATTCTCTTTATCAAAAATCGTTTCTTCTGCTTCTAATACTTCTAAGAGTCGTTCACCGGATGCCTTCGCTTGAGAGAACATATTAATCGTAAAGCCGAGATTCATAATCGGCCATAAAATATACCAAATCAAGCTGTAAAAGGCGACAAGCTCACCTGGCTTCAAGCTGCCATTGATGACTTTGTACCCACCAAATGCCAATAACAGAACGACAGATATATTCCCAATCAGTTCCATCAGCGGGAAGTATTTCGACCAAATCGAAGCGGTATAAAGCTGTTTTGTACGATAATCCTCGTTAGACTTATCAAACCGCTCAATCTCCACCAGTTCTTTCGATAACGCTTTAACGGTATGGATGCCGCTGATGTTTTCTTGGACCTTTGTGTTTAAGCGGCCGAATGATTCTCGAATGCCGCGAAAGGCGGGATGAACATTTTTATCAAATTTATAGACGACCACACTGATAAATGGCAGTGCTGCGATGGTCACTAAGGTAAGGGAGACAGAATAATACATCATCACACATAAACTGGCACCAACGACAATAATAAAGCGGAGTACCTCCGAAAATCCGAAGGAAACAAAAAAGCGAAAGCCCTCGACATCAGCGGTCAAACGTGACATTAAATCTCCAGTCTTCGCGTTATCATAGTAACTGAACGACAGCCGCTGCAATTTTTCATAAAGGGCATTACGCAAACTGTACACCGATTTAATACCAAACATATCTGCTAAATAATGCTGAATAAAGGCTGACAATGCTTTTACAGCCATCACAGTGAAAAATCCTAAGGAAATCCACGGCACCCAGTTATACTTCCCGCCAAGCACGACTTCATCAATCGTCATCTGCAATATAACCGGATAAACAACCGTAATCCCTGCCATAATTATCAGAAACACCATTGACCAAATGAAGTCCCGCTTATAAGGGAGATAGAACGACTTTAATTTTTTGAAAACCGACATTACGTCCTCCTTTGGAGAAATTTATCATGCTTTACATCATATAGAGGAAGTGCCGAAAATATTTCGTGAAATTGATTTTCTACTTTTCAAACACAGGTAGCCAACTTCCATGTGCTTCTATTAAGTCATCACATAGCGAAACAATATCGTCCAAGGATAATTCCGCTGCGGTATGTGGATCCAGCATTGCTGCCTGGTAAATATGCTCTCTTTTCCTCGTAACCGCGGCTTCGATCGTCAATAGCTGGGTATTAATATTCGTGCGGTTTAGTGCCGCAAGCTGTTCGGGAAGCTCCCCGATATAGCATGGTGTAATGCCGCTTCGGTCTGAAACACACGGTACTTCAACCACAGCCTTCCGAGGCAGATTGCTAATCAAGCCGCCTGCGTTTAAAACATTTCCACCGAACTTAAATGGAATATTCGTTTCCATCGATTCAATAATTCGTGAACCATATTCATGTGAACGTACATGGGTAAGATTCGAATTACCTGTCAACGATTCGCGCATCCCTTCCCAGCTGCGAATTTGATTTTCGCAGCGTCTCGGATATTCATCAAGCGGGATGTTAAGTGAATCAATTAATTCCGGGTAGCGCTGTTTAATAAAATATGGATGATATTCCGCGTTGTGTTCAGAAGATTCTGTCACGTAATACCCGAATTTATCCATCAGCTCAAACCGAACCATATCATGATGCTTTGTCCGCTGCTTCTCTTTCGCCCTACGTTTTATTTCTGGGTAGAGGTCTTTTCCATCCTTCTTTACTTCCAGCAGCCAGGCCATGTGATTAATACCTGCTATTTTTTCTTGGATGCCTTCGTGATCTATATGTAGCGATTCGAAAAGCTCTTTGGTGCAGGTTTGGACACTGTGGCATAAACCGACCGTTTTCACGTTTGTAAAACGCAGCATTGCACCGGTTAACGATGCCATTGGATTCGTGTAATTGAGGAACCAGGCATCCGGACAAACCTCCTCTATATCTTTCGCAAAATCAAACATCACAGGAATGGTGCGTAACGATCTAAAGATTCCCCCTATTCCAACCGTGTCAGCGATTGTCTGGCGGAGACCGTACTTTTTAGGGATTTCAAAGTCAATCACCGTGCTCGGTTTATAGCCCCCAACTTGAATAGCGTTAATGACATACTTGGCACCGTGCAAGGCTTCTTTTCGATCCGCATATGCTTTAATCTGAATAGTTTGGTTATACCGATTTCTTAGGTTGGTAAGCATCCCCTCTGATTCTTTTAATCGCTTTTCATCAATATCGTATAAGGCGAACTCAAACCCTTCAAGTTCTGGTACCATCATGCAATCTCCAAGGACATTTTTCGCAAATACAGTGCTTCCCGCCCCAATAAACGTAATTTTCGACATTATTACCCTCCTGTAAGAAAAAAATTGTTCAATAGCCAAATTTACTCATCTAACAAAAAGACTGCTATACTCATAGTATGGCGCTTACATCACTTCTACAATGGTAATAAATTGTGAATGGAGGGTAAAATATTGTCCAGAATCTCACATCAAAAGTCGTACGGGAATTATGGTTTCCGTTTTCAAGATATGCCGCAAAACAATATTGCAAATATTTCATCGATTGGATTGGAGTTTCAAACATCCGCTGACTATTACTGGGATGGGTTGCTAAGAAGGGATATTCAAGGGGTAGAAAAATACGTTTTTCAATATACACTCTCAGGTAAAGGTGCGATCACCTTTCAAGGGAAACAATATTCGTTACATCCCGGGGAAGCATTTTTTGTCCAGCTGCCAAGTCCACATTGTTACTTTCTCCCTGAAAACAGCGAGGGCTGGGAATTTATTTATATTACATTAACAGGCGGTGCTGCCTCAACCTGCTGGAATTTTATTCATGATCACGCCGGTAAAATTGTAAAAATTCCTTTCGAAGCTGATCTCATTCAACTATTGAGGCGCATCCTTCAAGAAACAAATGAGCAAAAAATTATCGATGCCTATATTTCATCTGCAAAAGCCTATGAATTTATCATGGAATGTTTTCGTTTTATGAAAAACCTGAATCCAACAAATCAAGAATTGCCTGAACCTATTACAAGAGTGATTACTTTTCTTCAACAACAATATGATGAATACATATCCATTGATCGAATGGCGGCCATAGCAGAACTATCAAGCTATTACTTCATCAAACAGTTTCGAAAACACACAAATACAACACCGGCACAATACTTAACGAAAATACGAATGAAGAAAGCGACAGAACTGCTTCGGCATACAGATCTATCCATAAAGGACATCGCCGCTAAAATAGGCTATGAAAATGCGAATTATTTTAATAAAGTTTTTCGAAAGATAACAGGCTTTTCCCCATTAGAATTTAGAGAAAGCAAAATAAGTAATCTGGATTATTTAGTCTTCTAGTATCGATATCCCAGTTATTCTTTTTTTTCGTTGTTCTCTAATCAGTTCGATATATTGCACATCTCCTAATCCATAATCTTGGAATTTTTCGATTAACGCCGATACAAGCTCTGTTTCCGGAACAGCTTGATGCCTTTGAATATCCAACATCAGATCACTATCTTTATTACGATAATTCAAATATAATTCCACTCCCTTTTTTAAAGGGGCTGGATGAATCACTTTAGGCATTGTTTTATCCATTACTACTTGTTGATATAGTGCATTATATCCCTCAACCTTTAGCCTAAAACATTCCACAGGTTTAAATTGCTCCCCAACGATATGAAGGGTGATGGGATCCTGATAATGTTGTTGATCCAGCCATCCTAGAATCGTAAGCAGATTGATTTGGCAAAACATATCGGCATCAAACCAACATTCGATGCTGGTAAAATTTCCACTAAAGAGGGAGTGCAATGGTTTTAGCGTGATGTCAGCATATTGCTCCGGCGTTACGTGATGAACCATTGCACGTACTTCAACAAATTCCTGCGAAAATAGCTCCCCCGTTGTGTTTCCATAACACATCGCTTCATTAAACGGGATCATCCTTTCCTGTTCGAGGAAATTCGTTTTGTTAAAATAGTTGTACATTTCTTGGCCATTTAATATATGTAATGGTTGAATTTGAATCATCTTTAACAGCCCCTGTTTCACTGAATTTGGCCAGTTACACGTATTTTACAAGTTAATTGAATTACTTAGAGTTGCGATTTATCTTATTTTAAATTCCTACCATTATTTCGTTTCCGCAAACCGGTCATAGGCTGCTTGATAGACTTCAACCAATCGGTCGACCCCAATTTCCTTTTGAGTCTGGATATATTGGCCCCATTTTGACAATGGTTCTTCGCCGGTAATAAACTTCTCTTCCATTTGTGCAACATAGTCATTTAACACGGTTGAAATTTCCATTACTTGGTCGAGTTCTTCGGGTTTCAAGAAAACATCTGGGAATGGGACTTGTCCGTTTGCGATAATTTTATTATCGGTTTCGCGATAATTGAACTCGGCAAATTTATTTTTAAATGATTTAGCAAAATCAATCCTCGTCCACTGTGGCACCGCAATGCCATAGTTCGGTGTTAATGTTCCACGATGATTCGTCGGCAGACCCGTTATATATTTCCGCGTTGTTTTATCCTTATCAGCCCATTCCCATACATCGCCCACATCTAATGAATGCAAGAAGGCTGAACCCTCGCTTGAGTAGGAATAATCAATCCAGCGGATCGTGGCTTCCGGATTTGGGTTGACATGGGTGATCGCAAACTGGCCGACACTTTGACCCGTACTAATCGGAATGACGGGCTTCACTGTAGTTGGACCTGTGACAGGCTTCACCATTGGATTTTCATCATTATCCCCTTTCCCTAAAAAGGCCCCCGGGCCCCAGCCCGCATATAGACCTATCCGATTATCATTCCCTTTAGCAATTTTCTGTTCATTTGACTGGGAAAAGGTTTCATGGTCAAGCAGCTCCTCCTCCCATAATTGATGCATATATTCTAAATAGGCTTTATACTCTGGCTGGATTGCGCCATACTTCACTGTACCGTTATACACCCCATGTTTGATGGAAACGATTCCAAAGAAACCCATGAACCATTGATGGATATCGGTCATTCTCATCGCCGTGATTGGAATCTCATCTTGTTTGCCGTTCCCATTAGGATCTTCATATTTGAATCTTTTTAAAAGCGCGTACAATTCCTCGGTAGTCCCAGGAAGGTCGGTTTCATGTAAGGCGTTTAGAAAAGAACCGTTGTACCAAAGCGGACTTTGCCCCCATGGCAGCGAGCGATCAACGGACGGCAATGTATAAATATGATCATCTGCAGCGGTAATTGATTTTTTGACATCCGGGTATTCTTCAAACATTTCTTGAATATTTGGCGCGTATTGTTCAATTAACTCTTCAAGTGGAATAAGGAATCCTTGTTTGCTGTATGCAGTAATTTCACTGTTGCTTAGTGAGGATCCATAAAGAATATCAGGCAGTTCTTTACTGGCAAACAGAAGTTTTTTCCGCGTCTCGAAGCTTTCAAGCGGTGGAGTAGAAAAAGTAAAATGAATATTCGTCTTTTTTTCCATTTCGATAAAGAACTTCATATCCTCCCATTTGGATACCCCAACATTTGGAGCAAACATCGAAAGAGTTATTTTCTTGTTAACAATGGGGAATCCCGTTTGATTTATTTTTTCCTTTTGTTTGGAACCGGTTTGGCTTTGCTCCGTTTTTGGACTCATTGTGCTTGTTTGAGAACAGGCGGCTAATCCACTTACTGATAATATAAGCGCTATCAATACTAGTTTTATATTTTTCTCTTTCACGCCACTCTTCCCCCTATTATGCCGATCTGCTTATAAAAGAATTTTACTAAAAATATTCTGACTCTTTAGTTAAAATTTTACCATAAATATAGTATGATGTTTTTATTAATGTAAATTTTTTTACTTGTTAGGAGGGAATTGGTTACGCAATGTTTAAAGTTCCGTCAAAATTACAGCTTAAATATGTCCTTTCTTATATGTTAATTTTCCTTGTTCCCTTTTCAACCATGGCATTCATTTTCTATCAAAATTCTGTCTCCAGCTTAAGGGGAGAGATTGAGCTGTCAAACATCAATAATTTAAATAATATTAAAACCATAACAGACAGCCGTTTAAAAGAACTAGCAAAAACCGCACAGCTCATTTCATTTAATCCTAAATTATCATCTTATATGATTAAAAAAAGCGAATTTCAATCAGAAGCGATTAAACAGCTTGAGAAGTATAAAGAAAATAGTTCGATTATCACGGATATCAATCTTTTCTTTCAGAATCAAAATATGATTTACTCTTCAAAGGGACTAATGTCCAGTGATATTTTCCTAAGAAACCAGACGGGTGTTCCAAACATAAGCCTTAGTCAGGAATTGTTAACCAATGAGATCATGAAAATTGATTCTCCCCATGTCTCTACAAACGTTAAGTTATTTTCCCATCATCCAGTATTTTTGTATCCGCTTTCCTCTGGTTCAGGAAACCCATATGGAAGCTTGGTATTTGAATTGGATGAAACCTTTTTTCAAGAGATGATTCGTAACACGCTTGGCAGCTTCGAAGGAAATGTGTTTATTCTTAATCAAAATCATGAGGTCATTGTGACGTATTCGAATAACAAGGATTCCAGCTTAAAATCAGCTGATATTCTTAAAATCACAAACAACAAATCCGGGATCAGTGAGATCAAGATCAATAATGTGAATTATTCCATATCCACGGTCAAATCTGAGACAAGCAGCTGGTCCTTTGCTACCGTTATCCCGACTAAACAGTTTTTTAGCAAGGTTTCAAAGTTTAAAACATTTATTTTCTTAGTGATTGCCTTTATCGTGTTTGTCACTTCGATTATTTCAATCTATATTTCACTTAGACAATATCATCCGATTAAGAATCTGATTGAATTTGTAAAAGGAAAGGATACAGCTTATCAACTGACGAGTAAAAATGAATTCGATAGTTTACAAAAGTCGATTGAGAATATGTACACGAATCATGAAAATTTGCATGAACGCTTTGCGAAACAGGAACCATTGCTGCGCGACCAATGCCTGATGATGCTCCTCCAGGGGCAAATGAAGGCGGCCGAACATGCCAGAGATTTATTCGAATCCTTTCAATTACATTTTGAAAACCCTTACTCTTTCGTCATGGTTGCATCATGTCCAACATCACAATTAAGCGATTTGAGTGGATTAAGCCAGATTCTGAGCGACATTAATGTATACGAAGTCGAATTAATAAATGATAATGTAATGGCTTACATTGCAAATTGCGAGACCGACCAACTCGTGGCGAAGCAGCAATTTTTAGAGCGATTTGAAAAGTGGCTGCTAGAACATGAGGCGACAGCGATTATTGGGGTTGGGGAAACCTATAAGGGGAAGGAACAAATCAATCGTTCGTTTATTGAGGCGTCTGCAGCACATGAGAGGGGGAAGGGGAATAAAAAATGCGGGATCACCTCTTTCATTGAAATAAAGGAATCCCATGAGTCACTTTGGCTGCCAAACGAGCATCTGCTGAAATTATCCCACAGCTATAAACAGGGAAATGCCAAAATTGCGAAAGAATCGATTACCTGTCTCTTTACCTGGTTAAAACAAAATCATTCATCGATTTTATTATCCAAGCACATGAAATATGATATCATGAACACCATTATGAAGACGATTACAGATATGAATCTTAGCTATTATCTTGAAAAATTTTATTATTTAACAGAGATTGATTCTTTGGAGCAATTGGAGGAGAAGCTGGCCCTATTTACAGACGACATTTGTCAGGTCATCAATAGAAACAAAGAAACACAAAAGAATGAACTACAATCCAATATTTTTAAATATATTGCCGATCATTTTGATCAATATGATTTAAGCCTTGAGAAACTAGCGGGTGAATTTAATCTTTCCACCTCTTATTTAAGCCGCTTTATTAAGGAAGAAACGAGTATCACGTTTTCTCAATATGTATGGGAGCTGCGGCTTAATGAAGTGAAGAATCAATTGGCACAAACCAAACTGCCTGTGAAGGAAATTATTTCAGAAGTGGGCTATATCGATGTGCCAAATTTCACGAGAAAGTTCAAAAGCGCTGTCGGGATTACACCGGGGGAATATCGGAAACTAAATTCACAAGTATAGCAAGAGGCTGTCCCCGCGTTGGGGCAGCCTCATTTATTTATCGATTTTCGTAGAATACAAGTTTATTGCCGAATGGGTCCCTTAAACGAATCTCTGTGTCCCCCCAGTCTGCCACTTCAAGACCTGGTTTGGCATACTTGTAATCCTTAGAAAGTAATGTTTTGTGAAAATACTCGATACCCTCAACTTCGATTCTTAGAGCGATTCCGGGACTAGAATCACCAAAGTGTTCAGAAAGATGTAACTTACATGCACCCCGAGATACCTGAAGATAAAGAGGGAAGTTTTCCCCGTACCGATGTTCCCAATCTAAAGAAAACCCTAGGACGTTCAAATAAAAATCCTTTGCCATACTCACATCAAAAATACGAAGAATCGGTGTTAGGCTTTTGACCTTTATAGTTGTTTCTTCCATTGAAATATCCCCCATCAATCAAATGCAATTTCTCGTTTTTTCTCAGCAGATTCGTAAATGGCGGTGAGAATTTTCATCATTTCCAGGCCATCTTCAATGCCGCCGATTGGCTCTTCCCCTGTTAAACAGCTGTTGACAAAATGATTAATTTCATTTTGGAATCCATCCGCGAAATTAAATGATGGATGATCAATTTGCGGTGTGCAATTGAGAATAATGTCATTTTCCTCACGCACCATGACTAGTTGCGGGTCAATTTCCGCTCCGCCTTTATCGCCAAAAATAATCGCGCTAGACTGATCCTGCTTGGCATGGAGAGTGAAGCTAACATCAACCATTAAGGACGCACCATTATCAAAGCGAATGATGGCATTAGCTAAATCTTCAACATTATTTTCCGGAGAGTAGTCGGCCGCTTGATAGAATGATAGAGTTTTGATATTGCTGCGATTCCCAAGCTTGTTATACGTATTGGCACTGACTGTCTTTACTTTTGGTCGCCCCATTAAGTACCATAGTAGATCGAGTACATGAACGCCAATGTCAATTAACGGGCCGCCGCCGGAACGGGATTTATCGGAGAACCAGCCGCCAGGATTCCCGAGCCTTCTTAGGTTGGATGCTTTTGCATAATAAATTTCCCCTAATGAACCATTGTCGATAAACTCTTTTAAAATTGCGATACTTGAAGCATGGCGGCGGACATAGCCAATCATGAATTGTTTATCTGTCCGTTCAGTGGCTGCTTTGATCTCCAGGGCTTCCTCATAACTCATGCACAGCGGCTTCTCACATAACACATGCTTTCCGGCATCCAATGCAGCGACCGCAATGTCCTTGTGGGTATTATTCCAAGTAACCACACTGACGGCATCCAGCTCCGGATCCTTAAGCATTTCTTGATAATCCGTATAGATGTTTGCAATCGCATACTTTTTGGCCTTTTCGGCAGCACGTTCTTCAACCAAATCACAAACAGCGACTAATTCTACAGTAGGATTGTTTTTATAGGCATCTAGATGTGCTTCTGATAAAGAGCCTGCACCAATAACACCAACTTTTAATTTCTCCATAACTACTTACCTCCAAATATATTCTTTAATAAAATCGCCAGTAACTGGCGGCTTTGTGACAGTAGCTCGGCTCCGCGACAGTAAATCAATCTTATCCGACAGTAACTCGGCTCCGCGACAGTAAATCAATCTTATCCGACAGTAATTTATCCTTATCCGACAGTAACATCGCCCTATACGACAGTTTTGCGCCCTTATACGACAGTTACTTTATTGACTGATCCACCTTACCCAATAATTCAAACACACGCTTAAATTTGTCTTTAGCTATCACAAAATCGGTATCGCCAGATTGTGTAATCGAATAGAATTGTTCATCGTAATCTTGATAGTTCGTGGTAGTCACATCCCCATCTGTATACGTGACAGAAACGCTTAGTTGATTTTGTCCGACTGCGCCCGATGCCTGTTCCCCCATATCGGTATCTGCCTTTAACTCTAACAGCGATAGAAACAAATCCTTGACGACTTGTGTTTCTACCTTTTTGCCATTGATCAAGTATGCTTCTGGATTTTCCATATTGATGGAGTACTTCTTGCCATCCCGTTCCAGCTCCAGCTTTTTCACCTTCGTAATAAACGCATAAACAGGGGCTTGAATCGCCAGCTTCACTGGGTTAAATTGAAAAATTTTATCTGGCTGCTCAATTTGCAGCTCGTACACCTTTTCAGAAGAATTGAATCTGACATAATAGCGATTGCTATCCTCAGCAATCGTATTTCCCACGATCACACGTTTTTCATGTCCATCGATGGTTTGAATCAACACATCTAAATTCGGATCCTGAAAGCCAAAATCAGCTGAAGTAGATGTTTCCGAGATGGGAACAGCCGCATTTACAAAGTCTAAGAATGCAGGAAGATCAGGATGCGCAATATCTACCTGTGGCTTTGTTTTAAATGGGTAATCGAGATAATAATCACTAAAATTCTGATCGCGTTTATCAGTATACCTCTGCAGCGTAAATTGCTGGCTTTTTGAAACATACTCGATCTTTTTGATATTCACTAGGCTGACCGGAAAGATTGTCCGCTCCATGCTTGAGGTATCCATGCTAAAGTGAACCATTTTCGCTACCGCGCTGGAGACGATATACACCGCGTCATCCTCCGCTTTCTTTACGTAGTACCCTTCCTTCGTCGGTGTTTCATTCCCCACGAAAAGGGCAATTTCTTTCCCTTCCTTTGTTGTGATTCTCACCTCTGTCTTCGCATCCTGCAATCCAAATGCCGCCAAATTCGGCTTTGTTACTTTTCTTTTTACTTCCATTTTGGCAAGGATGGATGCAATCTCTTCTGCCTTGTTATCTAGAGAACTTTCATCGTTGACCAGCCAAAGCAGCCCATCTTTTTTACGAAAATCAAACACACCATTGGCATTCTGAACCGTAAATGTTGCGATATTCTCCAAGTTTACTAGTTCCATAAATGGAGGCTGTTTTCCTTCTGTCGGCTTTGCCATATCATTATTTTTTGAAATGGTCATGAAGGCCGTTGTTAAGCCGATGCAGGCAACAAGTAACAATAAGATTGCTAGTTTCCTTTTTTTCATCATCCACACCTCCTATCCCTATTTCTTTTGTCTTCGATACCAGTAAAGGAACCCCGGCGTGGCGATCAACAGCGGAATAAAGAAAATGACCGCAATCGAAATGAGAATTTGCTGGTAATTATTCATTACTATTGGACTGCTTGAAATATCCTTTGGCCGGATCACTATTTGTTCCTTTGCATCCTGAAGCCAATTCACACTATTCACAAACATATCCAAATTGGCTTTATTACTGCTTTTAATCAAATTTTCATTTAAAAAGAAGGAATTCGAATACAGTACCATGGCTGGCTGTTCTTCCCCTTTTTCCTTTTTACTGATGACCACGCCAAGATGAAAGGGCCCTATTGGATCGTCTGCTTCCTGATTAATATCTCGCTTTACTTTGATATCATCCGGTAACTTGCTGTACGAATCCTTCGATGAACTCAACAATGGTGAAATGAGTAAATTGTCTTTCTTCACATGTAAAATTTCAATTGGCTGACCGTAGGCAACGATTGCTTTATAATTGGATTCTTGAAGGGAATCAACAATTCTATGCTTGCCAAACTCTGGAATCATGACGTATTTGTCAGAGTTTAAACGATGGGTCATATCGTTCTCAAATACAATCGAGCGCTGAATCTGGACACCATTTAGCTTTAAGATATTTTCATAGTTTTTCCGATCGGCGTCATATAAATCATCTATCACCAATAGCTTCCCGCCAGATGACATATACTCTTTCAGTTTCGCTGCTTCTTCTTCTGAAATGTCTTTTTTCAAGCTGTTAATCACTACCACGCTTTCCTTCGCCGCAGGGGCAGTGTCTGTTAATAAATTGATTTCTTCAATTATATAATTTTCATTCTCAAGCGCTTGTTTTAACTCCTCATTCAAGGCCTCCTCCCCATGACCGACAGTCGTGTAGATGACCTTTTCTCCTTTTGCCGTCACGCTTAAGATCGCACTGGTTATTTTTGATTCAGTGGCAATCTCCTTGACCTTACTTTGATCCTTTGATAATGTAACAAAATCAATGGGGCTTAAGGTTTTCACCTTGCCGCCGTTTTCCACAATGATCGAGCCAAATGTCAGGTTGCTGTCATCGCCATACTCCTGCAGCAAATTCGGATTTAATTCCGGGTCGATGAATTGGACTGTGATATTTGATGACGCCTCTTGATATTCCCCTACAATTCTTGCGTTCGTACTGCGTTCACTTCCGGCTTTTTCAAGAACAATGATTGTCACTTCATCTTTTAAGTCTGTTACAATCGTTTTCGTTTCCTTGGATAACGTAAACACTTTCGTATTGGTAAAATCAAATTTCTGATCAAATTTGGCTACAAATAAATTAAGAATGATCACAATAGCGATGACGACTAACAGGAAGGCTAATGAGAGACTTCCATATTTTAAATTCCTTTTTCGTGATTGATCAGTGATTTTTTTTACTTCCTTCATAACATATCATCCTTCCTAACTCCATCTTCTTCTTTCTAAAATGGCATAAGAAAAAAATAGAAAGAGGAAAATAATCGACAAATAGTAAACAATACTTGATAGACTAATGACTCCAATAAAATATTCATTACTATAATTTGTTACCGAAAGCAGTTTAATTGTTTTTTGAATGATTCCTTCGAAAAGGACTTTTTGCGATAGATATAACCAAATCGTGCCGCCAATGAAAACGATAAAGGTAATCAAAGCAATCCAGATATTTTTTAATAGCCAATAAAGTAGGCCTGAGAGGGCAAGAATGCCAACGATAACAAAAAACATGCCGGATAGCGAATCCCTTGGAATGAACTCCGACACACTCGAGATCGTAAAGAAAATGATACTGACCCCTAACGAACTGATGCCTGCAACAATTTGATTTCCTGAGATAACAGAAATGAAAATTCCAATCGCAATAAAGGCTGCTCCTAAGAAAAGAAAGCCGATATAGGAAGTAAGGATCAAATTGACATCGGTTTGGACAGTAAATGAACCAATGATGATTGCATGGATGGCCGTGATCAATACAGTCATGAGAAATAATACAATTGCCGCCAAATATTTCCCTAACACAACACTCCCTAAATGGAGCGGCGATGTAAACAGGAGCGGATCCGTTTTGTTTTTCTTCTCTTCCGCAAAGCTTCTCATCGTGATCATGGGAAAAATGAGGAGAAAAATAAACACCATATTATTGAGTGTGGAGCTAAGAACACTGTTCGGGTTAGGATAGATGTTCATGAAGGTAAAATATAACCCAAAGATGAATAAATAGATGGTCATAAACATCGTTCCATACCCGGTCATAAAGTATGCTTTCATTTCTTTCGAAAATATGGTTGTCACATCTATTCACCTTTTTTCTTCAAAATCGTTTGCATGAATAATTCCTCGAGGGAATTCCCTTGCAGATTCATTTCTAAAATTGGCAGTTCATGTTTGGAAAGCTCCCAAAATAGGGTTTCGCGTATATCTATATTGGGGTTATATAATATGCTGAAATCACAGCATTCTTTTTCAGAGTCAGGCTGTCCTTCAATCGATACGACTCCCTCAATGTGCTTGAGGATGGATTGAATTTTAGCAGAATCACCTTTAATTCGAATGAACAATTTATGCTGCAGATTCTTTGCTGCATCGGACTGCACATCCATCGGTCCCGCCGTCACCAATTCTCCCTTTTCCATAATGACCAAGTAGCTTGCGACGGAATTAATTTCACTTAAGATATGGGAGCTGATTAACACCAACGATGTCTCCCTTAACTCTTTAATAACCTTACGAATGTTTCGCAGCTCAGTTGGGTCAAGACCAACTGTTGGTTCGTCCAAGACAATTAACGGTGGATTCCCGAGAATGGCCTGGGCAATCCCTACCCTTTGTTTGTATCCTTTTGACAAATTCTTGATCAAACGGTGTTGGACATCAATTAAATGTAATTTCTCTAATTTCGATTGTATTTCGTTTTCTCGTGATTCTTTGGCAAGTTTTTTGACCTTTGACACAAATAGCAAATATTCATAAACGGTCATTTCCTCGTAAAGTGGAGGCGTATCGGGCAAATAGCCAATTTTCCCTTTCATTGCATCAGGCTCGTCTAAGATATTCATCCCATCAATCAACACATCACCGCTTGACATCGAAATATAACCAGTAATGATGTTCATGAGCGTAGATTTCCCAGCCCCATTGCTGCCGAGAATGCCGACAATCTCTCCCTTTGGAATCGACAGAGAGATATTATGTAAGGCAATATTCCCTTTATAGACTTTTGAAACATTTGATAGCACAAGCATATTCGTACCTTCCTTCCTATGAGATCCTTCAATCTAGGCAGCCATTACACAATTTTGTCATACACATTTTTTAACAGAAAGGATGAAACGAAACAGTAGATTCCCGGCAATAGAAAGAGTGTAATAGTCGGGATTAATAACATCAAATAAACAAAGATGGCAGCGGCAACGAGCATCATAAACGTCAGCTTGAATTCCTTGATAGAAAAGTATAATGATAGTTTAAATATTTCCTTCGTCTTCGACTTTTTCAACGATACGAATGGAAAGGCATATAAGCTGATACACATTAACAACGATAGCACAATCAAAAGCGGTAATAACAAGAATCCCATTGTTTCGGATTGTTGAATGATGGCATAATTAACCACCGCTAATATGTAGAAAAGGAATAGGATGGATGAAACGGTGATTGATTGTTTAAAGTGTTGACGATACCCCTTGAAATAGTCATTTATAACAGACACTTCCTGTGTTTGAACAAGCTTGTTCATTACCGTATACATCCCTGCGAGGGAAGGGCCCAGTGGAACAGCTACAATGCCAATCCAGATCACATGGTAAATCGAAAACGGAATATCCTGACTGGCGACCACCACCGCATAAAGCGAAAACACAAGCAGAATATTCGAAACAAGAAACAACGCACTAGACATAAACATCCAGTACAAATAATTCATCACCTTAAACAGCTTCCCATCAAAAAACTGCAAACCCTTCGATTCATTCATACCGAACACATCCTTATGGTGCCTGACACCCTTTCCACTATTATGGGGGTGCCAGGCTTGTATACTAGCAAACTTGTTTTTTCTTATTTGCCTTCTTCTTTTTTCTTTTTTAGTTCTTCTTTTGTTTTTTGGATTTCTTCTTCTGATACGCCAAGGTCGACTCCGTTGTCGTGGAAGTCTTTCAATGCTGCTTTAATTTGCGGGTCGACTGCTTCTAAGCCCGTTTGTACGGTTGTAGCGCCAGTTGCAATATCTTTGAATAATTTATTAACAATCCCGTTAAGCTCGCCAAAACCATAAATTAAATTCGTTTTTACGTTTTTATGCATGAGCATCGCGTACTCAACAGACTCAGCGTCATTTGCACCGACCTCATACTCTTCTCTTGTCCAGCGATCCCAATCTTTGGCTGTACCGATATTCGTGATTTCATCCCAAATTTCTAATTTCTCTTTAGGTTTTTCCGCTGTACCAAGCATGATTTCCATGGAATCATCAGCACCAACCGATACAGGCTGTTCCGGATGTTCGTTTGATGGACCTGCTGGGAAAGGAATAAACCCATATTCATCCTTCATTCTGCCGCCGTTCAAATCACTGGTAGATACCCACCAGTCTTGGGCAACCATTAAGACACGGCCATCACGGAAATCATCTCTGACATTGACCGGACCACCTTCTTCTTTCGGCTGCAAGAATACTCCTTTATGGTCTTTATTCACCTTTTGGAAGTACTCTAATGCTTCGACAATTTTCGGATCATTTAAATCAACATCCACACCATCCGCTGTCTTCTTAATCGCTTCTGCCCCATTGTTGTAAATTAAATCAAAAGCTAGACGATCCGCACCAAGTCCAAACACATCGGTTTTTCCGTCATTGTCTAAATCCTTTGTCGCAGCTTCCGCCACTTCAAACAATTTATCCCATGTCCACTCGCCTTTTTCGTATATGTCATATAGATTTGGCAAGCCAAGGTTTTGGAATTGAGTTTTGTTCCACCAAATCCCATCGCGAACGATTACTGTTTCCATTGTTCCAGGGCGAACGGAATAGGTTTTCCCTTTATATTCACTCGTTCTTCTAGCAGATTGTACCCATTTTGGATTATCAAAATCGACTACATTTAAATCACTGACAGGATAGGCGATTCCGTTCGCCGGGAATGCCGGGTAGTAGTTAAAAGCATGAACATAAACAATATCACCAACAGGGTCGCCGGCTAGTGTCGTACGAATATAATCGCCAACCATACTGTCGTATGGAATTTCAACAGGTTCAAATTTAAAGTTCCACTTCTTTTCCAGTGCTTGAATTCTCTCCAGCCACTTTTCCTTTACTTCACTGGCGTTAGGATCAATTTGTCGGAACGGCCCAGCCCATTTAAATGTCAGGCCGCCATAATCACGATCCTCCAAATCTTCGACTGGTACCACTTTATTGAATTTTTCCTCTACCTTCGGCTTCTCTGCCGTCTTCTTTTCAGCCTTTTTTGGCTCACCGCTTGTACTGTTTGAACACGCTGCCAATAAAAGGGCTAAAGAACACCCGGCTAATACTCGATAAAACTTCTTCACATCTTTCCCCCCAAATCATTAGTAGAATAAATTGCTATACCCTTCTGAAAACTAAATCTAAGCTGCTTGCCACAACCACCCCCTTCAAGTGCTATCCAACACCACGATGAAGTGGTGAACCCCTTCTTATCCGACGATCCCCGAGCGCTCAATGCTCTCAACAAAGTATCGTTGTGCGATGAAATAAAGGATGAACAGCGGAATGATTACTAAAATGGTTCCTGTATTATTGATCATGGATACCAATGCAGGGCTGACAAAACTTAATTCCGTTGAAAAGGCTTTGCTTGCTAATGTACCAAGAGAGTTCGCCATCACCTTATACTCAGATAAATACAAATTCGAGTAGAAATTATCAGTCCACTGCCAGACAAACCCGAATAACAGAATCGTCATCATCATCGGCACTGCACTAGGCAGCATGATTTTATAAAATGTTTTGAACACACCACAACCGTCCATATATGCGGCTTCTTCTAATTCATTTGGCATTCCGCTAAAATATTGCCGCATTAAGAAGATGTATAAGCCATTTTTAAGCCCCTGGGCTGTAAGCGATGTCAAGATAAACGGCCACAATGTGTCTAATAAGTTGATGCCTTTCTTTCCGGTTATCCATTCAAACAAGCCAAAGAAATCAAAAAAGCGAAAATGGAAAAACAGCGGGAGCATTAATGTCTGCGGCGGTATCAATAAACAAAAGATAACCACCATAAACAAGGTATTTTTAAACGGAAATTTAAAACGGGCAAACCCATAACCGACAATCGTACAAGAAATGAGTTGCAGCAGGCTTGTCAGCAATGACAGACCCAGCGTTCTAAAAAAAACAGAGCCATAATCCATTGCGGCAAAAACCGTTTTAAAATTGGTCATCGTGAATTCGCGGGCAATATAAACGACAGAGGCATCGTACAGGTCACTCTCTGTCATTAAAGAAACACTGAGTTTCGTTAACAACGGCTGTAAGATGACAAAGCAAATGCCAAAAATGATTACCGCCCTAATCAACGCCCATACGACCCGGCCGGCGTTTTTCCGGATAAAGTATTTTCGTTCTTCAAAGGAAAGCTTTTGTTTCACTTGCAGCTGCATGGATTTTTCCCCTCCTGACCTAGGTTTTATATCTTGAAGTTAGCTTTAGAACAATTAGTGATAAGACCGTCAATATCAGGGCAACTGTCCCTAAATAAACCCATGCCATTGCGGAACCTCTTCCAAACTCAGATTGGCTGAAAATCGTCGTTCGAATTAATGACATGATCTGATTATCTGCACTCGTAAAGGTATTAATGATCGTATACACTAGATTCACAATGATTAACGGGCTAACCATTGGGAAGGTGATTTTCCAAAAATTTTCCCAGCCTGTCGCCCCATCCATCGTGGACGCTTCATACAAGGATTTTGGAACAGACTGCAGCCCTGCTAAAAAGATTAAGATTTGTACACCTGAAGCAATGACAATTTCGTAGATTTGATCCACGGCTAGAATGAGAAAGCTGACAATCGGCGCAGGGATATTGATGGCAAATAGAAGTTGCCTAAATTGCAAAAACTGTAACGCTGTCGTAGACTTTTCAATTTCTTCCTTTGCTGCACCTTGAGCCGCATTAACGAGCAGATCCGTGTTTTCAATCGCCAAGACAATCCCTGATGTTAAAATAACTGGCAGAAAGAATATCGCTCTGGCAAAGGCTCGTCCTTTGAATTTCTGATTCAGTAAACTGGCGGCAAAAAAGCTGAAGATAATAATAACTGGAACCCTTGAGATAATTTCCGTCGCATTGGCCAGCAAGGACGGTACAAAGTTCGGATCAACTCGAAGGACTTTTTCATAGTTTTCGAGACCAATATTTGTTAGGTGGTAGCCCGAGGACGTAACACTTAACTTACTAAAACTAAATTGCAGTGATTGGATTAGCGGTGTTAAGAACAGCAACAAGAAGCCAATGAAAAACGGTGCGATAAACAGATAGCCAAACAGCGCCTTTTGTTGGGTAAGGGTCAGGCTTTTTCTTTTCTTGTTCCTTACCTTTGTCTTCACATTCACGGCAAGATTCACTTTATTCATCGCTTCCCACCGCCTTCTACAGCAAATTCCTTCGCTTTCACGATTGCACCACTTGGCAATTGAAAGTCCTGGTCTCGATAATTGACATACACGTCCACACCATTTTCATAGCTTGTTTGATATACCTGTTCTGCGATCTGTTCATGGTGAATAATCCGCTGGTTTTGTGTTATCTTTAACTGCTGATTCATCTCTTTGTATTTCTCCATTGCCTCCCTAAACCAGGAGTCGAATTGTACAGAGTAATAGGTAGCAAATTCCGTATTTTTAAGTATTTCATTCCCGCGATACATCCAGGTAAAATACAGACCTGCACCCGATTCCACCGCCTTTAAATAATCGGTTTTGAAATCCTCGGTTAAGTTCAACGCATTACCCGCAAATTCCACATATCCCTTTAACACCATTTGATAAAACGGAACCGTTTCATCCAGAATTGTATACTCATTTGAGTACATTGGAATGTCAACCATATCCTGCAAGTAACCAATGGCATAACTATTCGCATTTCTCCCTAACAAATTAATCTTCTTTTCTTTTAAAAGCTCAAAAGAGGATTGATAGTTTTCCATACTTGCTTCCCGGTCAAGCTGATGTTTCTGCGAAAAATTGGAGGAAAGACTTTTGGTCATGGAACGTAACAATAATCCTTTTAGTGAATTAGTTTTGTCACTGCTGAGAAAATCGCTGACAAGCGGCTTCGTATCAGCGGAACTTAAGATATAGCGTTCCGGATTTAACGTACTAGACCGTTTATCAATGCCATCCTTAACCAAATTCTTTCGTTTTAATACCGCGATTGTATTATCAAAATAGCGGGTCGCTTGACTATCCTTGGAAAAGCCATCAAACATCTTATCACGGTATACGTGCTGGAAATCAACCTCGAAATAGAGTGGAATCTTTTCCTTCTCTGTATAATCAATCAAGGAATTTCGTGTATAGTTTCCATCGTTTAAGTCTTTCATTTCCTTGATTTCATCCGGATAGTCATGATGAATGCCGCCATTAAACCAACCATTCATGATCACTTTGAGGTTATGGATCTCGCTTGCCTGTACTTTGCTCAGCATTTCTTGTGCCTCTTTGTAGGTGGTCAGCACCTCTGTCCCATCATAAGGAATACCGAGGAAGGTTTTCCTCACATTGATTCCTCCCAAAACTTCCATATAGAAGGGAATATCCTCTTTCTGTTTGGTCCGTTTCAATACGCCGTTTTTCTCAAGGTAAGCCTGATATACACGAGCCATGCCAGAATAATCAGCTTGATCCTTGTTTAAAAAGAAATATTGGATCTGATACTTTCCCTCATATGGCTCTTTTTGATAAAGCTGAAGCGCTCCATTCCCCGTCCGATTTTGCAAAGCACTTTTGCCATTTGGCACAATCGTGAACTCTGCATGAGCAAAGTTATAGGAATTCGTCTTCCCTGAAATATCCCCATAGACTTTAGCGTGCGTTGCTCCCTTCGTAATCACGGCAAAAAGGGCTTGGTCGTCCTTTTTTACGCCAAAAACAGGCATTCTTACGGCAATATCCTGGTTGTCGCTTGAGCTTGTCTGATAATTCAGGGTCTCATCTGCACCAAATACGTTGGAAATATACGTTGTTGCGGTTTTTTTGCCATTATTAAAGTTAATCAATGCCCCCGAACCATCTGGGACAAATAAATACCCATTTTCAGCAGAATCGGCTGCACCGAAATACTCAAGCAGTTTGATGTCCGTTAAAGTGGATTCCTCGCCATTGACTATATCCTTATGATCAATCGTTGCTTTGAAAGAATCCTGTTCAATGACATATTCAACCGGTACGGTAAAAAATGCTCCACCGGCCTCCTCAACCTGATTTTCTTCAATATCTTTGGCATACTCTTCCGCTGTATATCCGGCTTCGGCAAATAATGGTTCAGCTGCTTTTTGGCGAAAGCTCGGTGCCTTTGACCTTAGAATATAAAGCTTATTTGCCGGATCTTCTTGATACAAACGTAAGACTTCCTTTTGATCATCTTCGCTCATCTTCGCTAGAAATTTGTCCATTCGCTCATAGCTGATTTTTTTCGGAATAATATTTCCTTCAATTTCTTTTCCCAGCGTATAGGTCACGCGGACACCATTTTTAATCTTTTGGATCTTCACTTGATTATTTTTGACCGCATCTTTATACGAACTCAAAAATCCCTCTTGGACCTTGCGATTCAAATACCTTACCGTCAGCTGGGAGCGTAATTTCTCTTTGTTATCCAAGGTTGCAATGGTATCTGATTCCGCCTGAACGGGATTGGAATACCAAACAGCTTGACTCTGTTTAGACACAATGGCAAATTCCGCTGTTTGCTTATTCATGTAAAACAGTAAATTCTCATTTTCACTGACTAACTCCATTTGCAGTTTTTTCAATTCTGCTTCTACTTGTGTGGCCGCAGATGCTTTTGAAGGTGGAATGATGGCCACAAGTGAAAGGATGAGAACCATTATTACGATCATATATTTTTGCACTGTCACCCCTCCTTCACACACGAAAGCGTATTTCTTTATAGATAATATAGAAAAAACCGATAATTTGCTGGATGACACTTGTAAACAATAAGGCGATAAAAACAATTAATCCCATACCGATCAAAATACCCACAATGGTTAAGGCCGTCCTTTTTAACGAGTATTGATGCGTAACCATGGTGCCAAAAAAGAGCAAGGCAGCCGACCAGAGCAAGGAAATCGAAAGAAAGAAATAATAGAAGGCTCCCTCTTCGAAATTTAATACATGCGACAGGATGACCAATGGGACATTAATGAGAATAATCGGTGTTAATGAATAAGCCGCTGCAATAAAAATATCTTTAAATGTGCCTTCACCATCTGCTAAAGAAGTTAAACACCAATTGGCAGTACAGAATAAGAGAAATGGTAGTAAGACACTGGCAATTTCTAAATAAATATTTAATTCTTTGACATTATTAAAATTAAATAGGAATGCGGTATATTGCTGCCCGACAATAAAGGTCACGACCACAAGAAGGGTAATCGTGCTGGCTGCTGCTACCGATCCACGTTTTTCCTTTTTCAAATCCCAAAACCCATCGAAGGGACGGAAAATGAGATGTAGGCTATAGGATAATGCACTAAGATAGGGACTCATTTTCTGCCTCCTTTCTGCCTCTTCTTGTAAACCATTGTGATGTCAATACCAGGCGAACGAAAATCATGATGATAAGAGCGGACAGAACAGATGTCATAATCCTGCCAAAATGTTCATTTAAATATTCTCTTCGATAATCGCTAAATGCTTTAGAATAGTATTTTCTGTTATCTGCCAGCTTAAAGTATTCCATCGCTCGCTTGTTCTCATCATTGCGCAGATAAACTTTCCCAAGCCCTGTATAGGCAAGATCCGCATTCGCATTTAATGCTAATACCTCTTTCCATTTCTTCGCCGATCCTTGATAGTCACCATCATTATGTGCCTTGATCGCCGCATTCACTGTTTTTCCATACGCCGTTAGCTCGAAGGTAATAATCGCATTTTTCTTGTTATCCAACACAAATAATTGATCGTCATATTGCCCAAGTGCAACCGGATTCAAGAAATTCCCTAGACGATTGCCGTTTCCACCAAAGACATACAATAAATTTCCGTCATAATCATACGTGAAGATTTTCCCATCCGTACCATCTAGTGCACTATACACATGATAATCGGTGACGGAAATATCACGAAATTGCGTAAATTTATTGGAGTTACTGATATAATAGTCGCCGATTGGCGAACCATAGCCAAAATCACGCAGCACATTGACACCTGAAGGGTTTAATCGGCGGATCACATCTTTCCCGCGCTCCTCTTTGCTGATGTTTCCAAGTGTGACGTAAAGAAACTCATTCTCATCAAGAAAAAGATTATTGTATTCGGTTGGAATGATAAGCTTCATCCGTTTGATTTGTTCTTCTGACGCAAAATATTTAGTCCAAATATATTTAAGTGGATCAACAGAAACCTCGGAAGCACCCATAAATCCTTGGAAGGTGCCGTCAGGATTCAGCTCAATGATCCCTGAGTTCACACCGATTGCAATCGCAAAAATCCTGCCGGCGCCATCAACCGCTACCTTTGTCGGTCGGAACCCGGTCTTATCCGTAAGCAAGTTCGTTTCTGGTCTCACGATGCTCCTCACAAATCGGTTCTCCTGATCGAATTCAACAATCCGTTGATTTTCCGTGTCTGCTACAAATTTATGATTCTCACTTGTGACAAAAATCCCCTGCGGCTGATTCAGGCTATCACCATGATGAAAGGATGTAATCTCGCCAAGCGGTTCCATTTTTTCATTAAAGTAGACAATGCGATTATTCTTGGTATCCACCACATAAATCGTGCCATCCTTCGTCACAAACAGATCGCTCGGCTCCTTTAATTCCCCAACGCCAAGTGCTTGTCCATTCATTTCACTTACGGGAAGATAGGGACTGGGACTTTTTACTGGCTCAAGCCAGAAGTTATACGTGTAGCTATCATACGGAGCATCCGCTGAAGCGCTTTGGCTAAATACGCTAGAAACATAGATCACTAGCAGCAGGACCGCTGTATATTTCAATAACGTTCGAAACACTTTTATCAGCACCCCCTTAGTCCTTAATTCCTGAAGTAGACATCGTTTCAATCACATTGCTTTGTGAAACAATAAACACCGATAATGGAACAACCATCATAAACAGGGCAATCGCTGAAGCCGCCCCAGCCCGTGAAAAACCTGTTGCCACAATTTGATTCAAGGCGGTCGGCAGCGTCTTCAAAGCTTCGTTGTAAATAAATGTCCCCCCATTTAAGCTCCAAAGCGCCTGGAAAGAGAAGATCAGTAATGTCAACCATGCCGGTTTAACAAGCGGCATCGCCACTTTCCAAAATACATAGAATTCATTAGCGCCATCGAGTCTTGCTGATTCCAATAAGGAAACCGGAATCTGCTCCATAAACTGCTTCATCAGAAAGACGCCGAGCGGCGCAGCAATTGCCGGGACAATTAAAGAAAGATAGCTATCGATCCAGCCAATTTTCGCCATGATTAAATAGTTTGGAATGGCTGTTACATGTGGTGAGAACATTAATGCCAGAATGACCATGCTAAAGAACATCTTTTGTCCGGGAAATTTATGCTTTGCTAATACATAGGCTGCGAGTGACGCGACTACAAGATGCAGAAATGAACCAATCACGGTGATAAAGACCGTGTTAAAAATATAACGTGTGAACGGTACCCAGGAAGAATTCATTAAGGTAAATAAATCCCGAATGTTATCAAACGTTGGATGTCTCACAAAAAACTTTGGCGGGAATTGAAATAGCTCTTCTAATGGCTTGAATGCATTATTTACGGCATACACAAGCGGCAATGCCATAAATGAGGCTACTGCCAGCAGGGCCAAAACGTTAAAGATATCACCATACAAGGAACGATTTGGGGTTCTCCGCTTGATTTTCAATTCCATTATGTCCCCACCCTTTTCAAGATCTTTTGAATCAAAATATTGCAAGTGATCATAACTAAAAATAAGAGAGTTGCGATGGCTGACGCATATCCCATTTCAAAGCGAATCGTCCCGAAATCAACTAGGTGAGAGACAATCGTATGGGCAGCATAATCCGTCGATGGGAAACCAGCTAACGGCACAATCACATCGTGGATCGCAAATGATCCGGTAATCGTTAAGATGGCACCAAACATTAATTGCGGCCTCATCTGCGGCAGTGTAATAAACCATAGCTCCTGCCACCTGTTGCTCACCCCATCAATATAGCCTGCTTCAAACAAGCTCTTATCAAGTGTCTGCAGTCCGGCAACAAAGGCAAGAAACCCTGCACCAACACTTGTCCAAAGGATGACAATAAACAATGCCGGCAGCATATAATCAGGGTTGGTAAACCATTGTATCGGTTCTTTCAGAATCCCAATCTTCATAAGGAATCCATTGATAAACCCGTACTGATCGCCGCTAAAAATGATTCCCCAGATGACAAACACTTGTCCTGATAAGGACGGGGCATAAAAAACGACGACTAAAATCGTACGAACCTTTCTTGGGAGCTCATTGATAAACCAGGCGAATAAAAACGAACCAATATACCCAATCGGGCCCGTGATAAACGCGAATAAAAACGTGGTTTTAATCGACTTGATAAACAAATCATCGGATACAAACAAATTTAAGTAATTCTGCCAGCCAATAAATTTCGGCGGCTCCAAAATATTGTAGTAGGTAAAGCTTAGGCCAATCGAGATGATGACCGGCAGCACATAAAACACACTGAAAATCAGGGCAAAGGGGGCAAGAAATAAATAAGAAATCCTATTTTCTTTCACCTGTTTGCCCAATCTTCTCGACTTTTCTTTCCAGCGCTGAAAGGCTGTTTCTCGTTGAGCGCTGTCTGGTTGTATAAGATCGATTCCTTCATTAGAAGGAACATATTCTGCGTTCCGAAGCTGTGTGCCTCCCTCAGCATTACTCATGGTATCCCCCCTATCATTCTTCTAAATGTAAGCCAAACTCTTTTCGTTTGTTGGTAATTTCCCGATCAATCAATTGTTTATAATCAAGAATCGTTTCTCTTGGATCATCCAAATCGTTATAGACACGGCGAAAGGCATTCTCAATATGTCTTGAGGTGAAATATGCGCCCGGAACCTCTGGATTTCCTTCCACCCATTTCCATTGGTTTTCAAGGTTGCGATACACAGCAGACGGCCATCCAAGAATCTCCACTGCTTCCTGATTGGCGGTCGCATATCTTGCTGCAACACCAATAATGCTTTCTAACTCATTACCAAATTTCGCCTGTATATCTGCGGATGTCCACCATTTCATAAACTCCCATGCCTCTTGTTGCTTTTTCGAAGCCTTTAACATGATTGCGGCTGTTCCCGAACTGCTGACCGACCGATTGATCGTTCCATCTGGCTGCATTGTTCCCGGTACGGGGGCCATTTCCCATAATCCCTTTAACTCCGGTGCAAAAACCGATAAGTAGTTAAAGGTAGAATAGTCAGCAATCCCAATGGGCATCTCACCTGTACGAAAACGGTTCGCAAAATCATAGAGGACCGGGATGGAGTAATCAACAAATAACGAAGTCCAATCCTTGAAAGCCTTCACCGCTTCCGGCGATTCCAATTTTGTTGCTGCCCCATTGTCCGAATATAACCGGCCGCCATTTTGATATAAAAACATCGTGTATGAACTTAAGGTCGATTCGACACCGGCAACGGCCCCTGTCCCTGTTACACCGTTAATTGGAATGCCAATATTCATTTGATTCTTTTGGATATAAGGCATAATCTCATAGAGATCGGCCCATGTTTCTGGTTTTTGGATCCCTAATTCTTCAAAAATATCTTTTCGATAAAACATCATTGGAAACGTTTGCGTCTCCGGTAAGGCAAAAACTCCTCCGTTTAAGCGGTAAGGCAAAACTGCACTTGGTGAAAAGCGCGCTTCCACATCCTCATAACCAGTTAATTGACTGACATCGACAAGGGCATTCCTGATCGCATAATTGACTGGCGATGAAATAGGCACACCGAGGGCCACATCCGGCCCTTGTCCTGCTAATGTTGCCGGCAAAAGGGTGGCAGCATCAACAATCTCCACGTTGACATGGATCCCTGTTTGATTCTCAAAATAATTCTTCACGAGCGAATTTAGAATATTCCCATAGTCTCGGCTTGCTACCCATACCGTTAAATTATTTTTATCGGTTTCACCACCGAGGCTGGAATAATCCTCAAAGAATGAGCCGACAAAAGATCGGGTCGAATACCAACTGCTCGCAAATATATTTGCCCCTGCCGTTGGTGTTTCTAACTGACTGGAGGTGAGGAACAAATAATCCAGCTGCAAAGGGTTCTCCTGCATACTTAGAACCCATGCACCAAGCGAGGATAAATTGTTTTGAAAGGCCTTCCATCTGTCTTTTATCGATTTAGGGTCTTGTACCATTTGATCCAGCTGGATAACCAATGTATCTAACGTTGCCGTGGTAACTCCTTTTTTCGCCGTTTTCTTCGTTAAATCGGCGGACACCTTTGCTAAGCTTTCTTTTGCTTCTTTTAATTTCTTTAGTGCTTCAGGCGTTCGCTTCGCCAATTGATAATCCCGGAATGGATCGGGCGTGCTGCCGATAATCATTAACATTTCACGATAGGCCTCATTTAGATGGATTAAATCAGTCTCTACCGTACTGATCGTTTCTGCTAAAGCACCGAGGGAAACATCAAGTCGAATCTCATGCTTTCCTTTTTCTAAATAAAATAAGTACGGATCCTTCCCGTGAAGCTTATCGATTTGCCAAGCAGCATCATAATTGAATGAAATATTCTCCATTTCCTTAAACGGGATTTTTCCATCAATTTTTAATGATCTTGCTGCATAGGAACCACTTTTCAGATTTTGCCAATATTTCATGCCAATTTCATAGAGTCCCGATTCCGGCACATCTACTTCCCATGTCAGCCATTGTCCGACTCGTTTCCACGTATCCCCTCCAATGGTATTTAAGCGGATTTTCGTTGGATGGCTCGGTTCCGTTGCAGGAGTGGATCGGTCAAATGTCGGATAAAGCATTGGATCTGACTTGTAAGCAGCAGCCTCGGCCTGGATTTTAATTTCCTGATCCAGCTTCACCTTTTGATAGTGATTCGCTTGATATACCTTTTGAACGTCTGCGTATGTTGGGGTTTCTTCATACTGTGTTAGTTTCAGTGAGCGAATTAGCATCGTATCCTGGATGGCCTTGAGCTCAATACTGTTTTTACCTTTATTAAAATGAAAGTAAAGCGGTTCCTGTACATAGCCTAAATAATCACTGAAATAAGTAGTTTGCCAACGCGGTTCTTCCACTTGGGATGGACGGATTTCATTTTGATTCGCATCCTTTTTAACTTTGTTCGCATCCTTCCAGACCCTAGAAAACGATAGATATTGCGCATTTCTAAATGGAATTTCTCCATTAATCTTCAATTCTCTTTCAATATTCATGCCCTTCCCTTTATAAGGGTAATAGTCAATCTGAACATTGTAGAGTCCGGCTTCCGGGACATCAAAATCCCATTTCATTGTGCCTTCTTCAGGACTCACAACTGATGTTCCCGCTTGTCCTTCAAAGTCACGAATTGTTTCATATTTCTCACGATCCAGCAGGTTTTGTTCATCGATCACGATATCAACTGCCGGTTTTCTTCCACCATCACTTACTTTCGCTAGATACTCCTCATAGCTTGTCTTCATAACGGTAGTAGGTTCCAGCAGATCCTGTTGGTTTCCATCCTTTTTCTCGGCCGCGTAGCCAGGTTGAAAAGGGACAAAAATCGATACTATTAGTGCTAATACAATTGGAATGATAAAAGTACGGCTTTTCCACTTTTTCCCCAAATGACTCCCTCTTTTCAAAGTAGGTTCTGGTTTAAATATTCTGACTTCCTTGGTTAATCCGATCATACAATGCCTTTGCTTTCTTGTAGATATGTAGGTTTTTGCCTATGTGTCGCTTTTGAAAGTGTTTACAAAAACATGACAATAACGCAAAAAATACATATTGTGCAAGAATTTCCAGCATAAAAAAAGAAGGATTAAGACACTGCATGTCTTAATCCTTCTTAAATCTTGTACTACCCTTGCCAAACTAATTATTGAATGGTAAATCCATACCGATACATCTGATCTGCAAATAGCGTGAATTCTGGATGTGTTTTTGCCTGCCAGGAGTCATCGCCGCCAACACCCATTTGCTTATGGTTGATACGGACATATGTTTTTGTCCTCTCAGGCAATTGATATGGATGCCCTGCCTCCTGTAATTCTGTGGCAGTGTAGGCACCTGCATTGATTTCTAGCAACGAATCACCTGTTACTTGGAGTTTTACTCCCTGCTCATTCGCAATTTCAAAGGAACGAACATCGATTTTATTACCATGCTCCTGCGGTTTTAAATATGGAACAAATTCATTTTCCACAGTCGAAACATATCGCCCGATTTTAGCACCTTTTTCACGATCCCAATGATTCTCATGTGGACCCTTTCCATACCAGGAAAGATGTTCAAACGATTTTTTCAAAGGAATAATCATCCCGATTTCCGGAATTTCCGGCAGCCCCTCACCAGGCTGTAGTTCAAACACAACCCGGACTTCTCCATCTCCGGTTATTTCGTAATCAACCGTACATTGTGACACAGGCGATGTTTGCAATTGAAATACAGTCCGAATCTCAACTGTTTTATCCTTTTCTTCCACATTCAATTGTTGAAGCTTAGCCGTCCTGCCGGCGTGTTCCCAAATCCCCGCACGCTCGTCTAACTTGTTCCCGCGGTCATTATCGGTAAGTGCCCGCCAGAAATTCGGTACGATTGGGTCAGCTAATACCTCAGCACCCTGTTTTACAAAAGATGTAATCAGCCCTGTTGCTTTGTCTAAAACAGCGGAGAATGTTTCTCCCTCAATTTTTACATGCCCGTGGGTTTCCTCAAGGTTTTTAATGGGCTGGCTTGGTACTGACGCAGCAACACTGCGGTCGGATAAGACAAATTGATCAAATGCAATTTCATGACCTTTATCAGCCCAAAGCTGATCTTTTACCGTATGGAAACTAATCGTAATAATCGATTCATAATCTTCTTCTACATAGTTTGCTAGAACATCAGTCAGGTCCATGATCGTCTCCGATAATGGCGGACAAGAAACACGTATTGTATCACTTGCAATTTCTTCCCCATCTCTCAGCATCGTCCATCTTGCTTCATATTCGTTCAGTTCGGTGAAAAGCTGCTTGTTCATGATGGTAAAGAGGTTGTCTTCACGGCGAATATCAATTGGCTGATAGCACTTTTTCACTTCATACATTTTCGGTGTTAAAGACCCGTTTGCAAATAATAGGCCATTGCCGCTAAAGTTTCCGTCATTTGGTGATTCACCAAAATCGCCCCCGTAGGCTAAATACGTTTCGCCCGTTTCGGCCGTCGTTTGAATGGCTTGATCCTTAAAATCCCAAATAAAACCGCCCTGCAAAATCGGATACTGATTAAATAGATCTGTATATTGATAGAGATTTCCAACTGAATTTCCCATCGCATGCGCATATTCACAGACAATATAAGGCTTTGCCGGCACATCGCTCGTTTTAGCATGTAAGGCATATGCCTCGAGCTTTGATGGATGCTCATACATCATGCTTTCGATTTCAGATGCATCGCTTGAGGCTCGGTAGTGGGCCACACCCTCGTAATGAACAAGACGTGTTGGATCCTCTTTCTTGATATGTTCCTTCATCTTAATAAAGTTCGTGCCGCCAAAGGATTCATTTCCGAGCGACCAAATCACGATCGATGGATGATTTTTATCCCGATGCAGCATGGAATGGCAGCGATCTATGACATTTGCTGTCCACTCTTCCTTATCCCCTGGAACGGTATCAAGGAGTTCTGTTTGGCCATATGACCAAGAGCCGTGCGTTTCTAGGTTTGCTTCATCAATCACATACAGCCCGTATTGATCACATAATTCATACCAATAGGGATGATTTGGATAATGGGAAGTGCGAACAGCGTTAATATTATGTTTTTTCATGGCAAGAACATCGTGAAGCATATCCTCTTTCGTCACAGAACGCCCACGAAGATGCGACCACTCATGACGATTCACACCGTTAAATAAGATTCGTTTGCCATTAACCAGCATCAGACTATTTTTGATTTCAATTTTTCGGAAACCTACTTGACAGCTTTGCGCTTCCATAACGGTTCCATCCATTGTTTTCACTGTCACGACAAAGGTATAAAGCGCCGGCTGCTCTGCACTCCAAAGGGACGGCGAAAGAATTTCTTTGGAGAACTTCAGCTCTGCTTCTTCCATTGATTGCTGGTAATTTTCCGCCACCATTTCATGGAACACACGGTTTTTAGCCGGGTCGAATAATTGCACTTCAATCGTAACCGGCACATCAAACAAACTGGCATAATTGGATAGCTTCATGTCGACAGACAGTTCTGCATTCTGATAGTGATCATCCAAATGTGTTTGTACAAAATAATCGCGAACATGAAGAATCGGTGTAGTATATAGATAGACATCGCGGAAAATCCCACTTAAACGCCAAAAGTCCTGATCTTCCAACCAGCTGGCATCACTCCAGCGATAGACCTCAACAGCTAATTTATTTTTTCCTTCTATTAAATAGGGTGAGATGTCAAACTCACTCGGAGTAAAACTGTCTTCACTATATCCAACCAGTTCTCCATTTATCCACACATAAAATGCGGATTCCACTCCTGCAAAATGAATGTACACGGGCTGATTGTCCCACTCTTTTGGCTGTTCAAAATAAGTAATGTATTGGCCAACAGGATTATACTTTGTTGGCGCAAATGGCGGCTTGAGGTCTTCTTGGTTTTCCCATGGGTAGCGGACATTGGTATACTGCGGATAATCATATCCTTGGAACTGCCAATGCGAGGGCACCTGAATCGACTTCATCGCACTTTCATCGAAACCAAGCGTAAAGAAGTCCACCGTCTTTGACGCTGGGTTCTCGGAAAAGGTGAATTTCCATTCGCCATTTAACGATTTGCAAAACGGCGACTCCATAAGATCCCTTGTCATTGCATCATCTACAGATAAAAACGGCATGCTTGTGGCATGTGCCGGCAAACGATTTAGTTGAAATATTTCCGGATTATTATTCCATTCTGGATAACCATTTGCTGGTGGTGTATACACATATTTTTCTTTCGCCTTAAACATATCTCAAAGCCCCTTTCTTTTTATTCTTACCGCTAAAAAAATATCCATTTCAAAGATTCTCTTTAATCTTTTCATTAATCTCTTCTCTTTTTAGCAGGTACCACTCCCGGTTTAGAGGATATTGTTCAAACGTGATCCCGCCATCCAAGCCTTCTTCCAAAAGCTCAAGCACTTGTTCTCTGCCAATGAAGCTTTCTAACAATTGAAGGGCACGTAAATCTTGGAGTGCCTCATGTAGAACCTCAAGTCGAATGGATTCAATCGGGCCTTCTTCACCTGGATAGACAAGAAAAGCATCGCCTGATGGGAAGGCATAATGGGCATCGGTATTTCTAAATGGATCAATTGGTTTTTTCGAGTATTGCGAATACCAGAAATTATAGCCCCAGTGAAGAAAGCCAGCGATGTTGAATTTATACAATTGCATGCCGAGAACCCGATTGCGGAACGATGGCATATTGAAAAAGCGATTAGCAACTTTTTTATATTGGACACAGCAATGATAGGTCCACAGATTTTCTACACCATTATCCAAAAAAGGCTGGATATGGTCATTGGAAGGAATCGGCGTTTTGACAAGCCCTTTTTCGTAAAACGTATAGTCTGAAAGGGCGTCAATGACCGGAAAATCCTTCACATAGGTTTGTAGAATCTCACTGGCATTTTGATAGGATTCCACTTGATCAAGATGCGGCTCGTCTGACACATGGAAAAACACACGATGCTCTAATCCATTTTGTTTAATAAAATCAATTAAACAAGGTAGAAATTGGTGAAGAAATTGACGGTATTCATCACCGGCTGCATCCGTATCCCAGCCAAAAAACTGTTTTTGCTCTCCCTTTTCATAACCGATTATTTTCGGAGCATGCTTTGCCCCCCATTGGGTGAACAGGTGGGAAAACTCAAAATACGTGATTCCTGCATTCCTGCATAATTCAATCCATCTTCTGAGCGTGTCGAATCGGAAATGGTATGTGTCACCTGATTTTTCTACGTCAACAAGCTGTACAGTCGGACGCTCACCGCCAACTTCCGTATCTAATGGAGGGGTAAATAACGGTGTTAAGATCATATTCATTCCATGCTTTACAGCAGTTTGCACGAATTGCTCAATCCGTCTCCAATGTTCTTCGCTAAAGATATCCACATTGTAATAAGTAGCTAAGCAATCCGTATGGAACCATTCTGTATGTATTAATTGTTGTTCTGGCAGTTCGGCCGCAATGACCTCTAATTCAAACATTTCCCTACCGAGATATTCCCTATTTTCCTTTTCAAAATTCACTTCAATTAGATGTCTGCCTGGATCGACATCACCTTGAAGGTCAACCGTAATCCAAATAGCACGCCATTGTTCCGGGAAGGCCGTCAGTCCATCCCGTTTATCAAGCGGATAAAGTGGATCAGGATATAAGCCAGGCGTGATCCTGAGGATGAGATCATCATGATCGTGATAACAAGGGAATTCTGATGGGGCCAACCCTACGGAACGAACAGTTATTTTCTCTTTCAACGTCGATTGGATCCGCACCCTAATATCCTTTACCAACCTGGTAGATTTATAGGCAATCTGAAAGGAAAACGATTCATTTAAAAGCGCTGAACCATTGGTTACAGCGCTGTCCTTCAATTCTTGATCAGCAAAAACTTTCGTTAAAGAACTTACACATCTAGTTATTAAATCAAGCACCATCCATGGCACGCCCTTTCTTTAAAGAAAGTAATTTAGCCGTTTTACGCTCCATACTAGTAAACGCAGTATTCGCCAACCACATAAGTCCAAACGCTAATAAACTAAAACTAAAAAACGGGATTAGCCCCGGAATAAGGATGATGACCATACTAAATCCAACGACCAGTGCTGCCATACTAAGCACATGGAATGGATTGCCAATAGCAATGATCAGCGCATACTTCGCAACATTCACCAGCTTGATATCAAAATGGACATAGACTGGCATGATAAACAAGACCGTCATCAAGTAGAGGATCCCCATGATCCAAACGACAATGAGTAACACAGTCCCCATCATATCCTCGGGTCCTTTTAACAATTGGTAATAATAATACAAACTGAAACCCGTTGCAGTAATCACCCAGCCCAGAAGATTGGTTTTCACAAAGCTTGTTCGGTACAACTCCCAAAACGTCCGAAAAATAGGAAATTCCGTTTGTTTATGGATCCATTTTCTACTAATCGCAAACATGGTAAAAGTAGCCGGGAATATGCCTCCAATAATCAGCCCGGCAAACGAGAATAAGATCCAGATTAATTGCAGGACAAAAAATCGCGTAATCCATTCCATCACTGTATTTAACTTCCCCATATAGCCTTGTTGGAACATATTCCCCACCTCTTTCTATTTTTTTATCCCGCATTAACGGGCACGTGCGCTTCGATTAATTCCTGAAATCGAACAGCCATGATTTTATCGCCTTCCCCATTGGGGTGCAGGCCATCAGGCATGTATATTTCATACTCTTCGCCAAACAGGTCAAGTCCGTCTAGATAATAGATGTTTTGATCACCATGCTGCTTTAGCATATCAATGACTTGACGAATATCGCTTCTTACTTTTTCCAGTGATAAGCCCACTTCATTTGCTGCTGTTTCTCTTTCCCTATGAAAAATCGGAGACATAATCGCCAGTGGTACATCCTTGTGCACATCCCTAATCGTTTGGATGAAGCCGATTAATGCAGGGGTGAACGTTCTGTCCGATAATGTCTTTCCACCCACGATATTAATCCCTGCACATATGGAAATAAAAGCAGCAGGCAGATCGCGAATCATTCTGGCGACCATCGGCTCTAAATGACAATTGCCGCTATACCCAAGACAGGTAAGATTCAAATCCATTTTCTCTGCAGCCAGTGCCGGCCACGTTTGCGACGGACTATCGGAATAATAACAATGAGTGATCGAACTTCCATAGGTAATCCACTGTAAACGTGAATCGTCTACTAGTTCCCACTCTGCCCCTTCATCAATCCAAATCCCTGACACGGAAACAGGTACTTTCTGAGATAAATAGATTTCAATCAACTTCGTTTGCCCGGCAAGGGATTCAAAATGAACGATTGTTTCCCCTGCAGGTAGGTACGCTGTTTTTACTAGCGTACCATCAATGACACAATCCATTTCCATTAACTCAGAGGCTTCCATAATCCCAATCTTAATCGATTGGGTATTGCTACGAATTTTGATCCGCACTCCTGCCGGCATTTCCGCTTGGCCATTAATGCCGTTTGGATAATAGAACTCTCGCTTGTCAAAAGGGATTCTCCACGGCTTCATATACTCGTTCGTTTTTTCCACTGAAACGGCTCCGTGAAACAATTTTTCAGATAATAGAATCTGCTTCAAGTTTATTCCTCCCATTACCCCACACGATGAAACTAGTTAGGATTTCAACCAATCTAACGAAAACTTAGCAAACTGGATGTCCATATTGTTCCAATCAGAATAATCATACACTCGTTCGTACAGGACGCCAATTTCCCCGGTTTTAAGAACAGTTAAGCAGGAATAGCCATAATAGCCTTCTTCAATTACTTTGCTGTACGGCCATGTTTTCCCGCCATCTTCACTTAAGCGGATCGTTCCTTTTATTCTTGTTTTTTCATCAGCCGGATTTGAGAATAATACACGGACTTTTCCGTCCCCTAAGTCGGGATAAAGCACAACACTTGATTGGCAAATTGGATCAACCAATGTCTCATCAAACGTGACTTCGCCCCATGTTTTCCCACCATCCGTACTTGTTGTCACAGCGGTTCTTTTAAGCGTATAGTGGTTTCGCAAATAGTATTTCAATTCACCTGTAGGTAATTGAATGACTTGGGACTCTGTTAAATATTGTTTTCCTTCCGAGATTGTTTTCGCAGAAAGAACCTCACCGTCCAGCACTCTTCCGTCATTTGGCGACTCGCCCCGCTCCCACGTTACACCATGGTCATCGCTATACATACAAGCACAGCTTAGATGCCCTGCTTCATTTGAGAAATAGATTGGGAACACTATGCGGCCTTTTTTGTCACCGTGCTTCAACTGAATGCCACAGCCAGGACCCGAGCCAATAAAACGCATCCATTCTTCCTTCACCTGAAGATTTAATTCTCTCGGCTTCGACCATGTCAGACCATCATCATCACTTTGGATAATTTGCAAGAATGATGTTCTCGCTTCTAGCAAACTTTCATTCGGGTCAATTCCCTTTTTAAAATAAATATTACCTGCAGGCTGGCCTTCTAGGGTAACATATCCTTTTTCATCTACAGTATAGGCTGTTTTCTTGTCCTCTCCGTCGTAGACGCATCCATTTGCTGCTAGATAATAACACTCGCCATTACTATCATATAATTTTCGGCGTCCATCTGAATCAAAGCCAATTCCTGATTCACTTTTCCACAGGCCAATTCCGCCTGGAGTATGCATGAAAATCATAAAGATCGTCCCTGTTTCTTCATCTTCTACAAGGGATGTATCAATGGCAGCAGCACCATCTAATCCTTCTCCGGCATAAGCCACTAACTTTTGGACAGATCCCCATGTCACCCCATGATCTTCACTTCGCCTAATCGTTACATCGATTTGGTTCGGATTATCTGTTTGATCGACAATCCTGGCATCAATTCCAGCGATGACGGTTCCCTTCGATGTCGTAATCATTGATGGAATCCGGTAAGCTTTAGAGCCTGCAAGGTTCGGGTAAAAGATTGCTTCTGCTTGAATAGTAGACATTTGATTCTCTCCTAGCTTTTTAAAATTAATAAATGTGGGCACCAATTAGCACCCACATTCATTTTTTCATTATTTCTTTAACAAATCGGAAGCTTTTGGTGCTTTATCTAACTCGGCAAGAGTTTCTTTCCCGCCGTTATTCATCCAATTTTCAACGTATTTATCCCATTCTTTGTCGATATTGACTTCACCAACAATGGCCTTCATTCTAAATTCGTCTACGATTGTTGTTAGCTGACCTTTATAACGTTTTTCGACATCCTTAATTTTTGTTTCATTTAAAAGATCATACTTATACGGACGGATTAACATTTTTTCTTTCACATCGTCACGAGCATATAATTCGTTTTTAACCTTCATCGTATATTCAGATTGGAACCATGATACTCTTTCTTTATCATACGTACGGAAGTTGTATGCCCAGAAGCCGGAATTTCCTTCTTGCTCAGCAAATTCAGGACGAACTTTCAACGCTGACTTTTCTGGTGTACCTTCCCAGTCAGAATGCACGCCAACTTCTCCATATAATGTCCATCTTGCATCATTATCAAAGTTAATATAATCAAAGACTTGAAGAATTCTTGCTAGTTGTTCATCGGTAACTTTCTTCGAAACATAGAAGGCATCCGCTAGATTTCCAACTGGAATATAAGCACCTTCACCCTGCTGTCCATCCTTGCCAATTTCCGGTGCTGTTGCAAGCAATTTAGCAGTAGAATTTGGATCTTCCACGATGTTCTGCGGCGCACGGCCTTTTGCCCAGTCATCCATCGCAATGTAAGAAGGCTGTGCAATATAGTAGCCGATTTTTCCTTGTTTGTACTTTTCCCAGCTCTTGTTATTGTCAAGTGTGGTAAACTCAGGATCAATGAGGCCCATTTTATACCATTTTGCCATTAATTTTAGAAACTCTTTATATTTCTTTGAAACCTCTGTTTTTACCAGTTTGCCATCTTCCATCATGGTGAAATCAGGAGCAATTCCAAATGCACCCATTAACGTAGCTGACCAGTGGATTTGGTTGTTATACGGTGAAAGTCCGTACGTGTCGTTCTTTCCATTGCCGTCAGGATCGTTAAACGTAAAGGCCTTCAAAATATCTTCCACTTCTTGAATCGTATAAGCGCCATCTGTATAATAAATTTTTTCCCGGCCGCCGCTTGGGCCTACTTGTTTGATTTCACCAGGAGGTTTAATACCTAACTTTTCCAGCCAGTCAAGCCGGAATGTTGGGCCCCAGGCCAAACCATCAACGTGGTCATATTGGCCGATTAATTGAAGATATTCATTGTCAGTTCCCGGCTTTAAGTTCATCTTAATCCCCGGAGCATTTTCAGATAACATCTTCATATAGCGAGGTGCATACTTTTCAAGCATCTCTTTCGGAATGGTTCTCGTTAAACCTGAATCATATAGTTCTTGCGCCGACTTACCGCCTGTCGTAAACGCAAAGGTATCAGGAAGATCCCCAGAAGCGACCATTAAGTTTACTTGGTCAGCATTCCACGTATCCTGTTTTGTATTTTTTATTTTGATATTAAATTGCTTTTCTAATCGCTTTTGAACATAGTTTCCATCCTCTGCCTTACCTCTTGTCACAGAGCCTGATAGATTTAATTCAAGCTTCTTCGAGAAATCTCCTGCTTCAGGCAGGCTTTTCACATCCACCTTTGCTGATGCGTTACTTGCTTCCTTACTCGAACAGGCACTTGTAAAAAGAAGTGCACCGGAAACAGCCGCTATGGAAAGTGCTTTCACAAACTTATTCATATATACATCCCCCTTTATCCTTTTAATGAACCTATCATGATTCCTTTAATGAAGTATTTCTGCACGAATGGATAGATCAGTACAATTGGCCCAATTGAGATGATCACGGTTGCTGCCCGTACATTGCTCAGTAGCAATTGAGAAGTGCTCATACCGCCGCCGCCCATTTGGGCATTTTGTGTCATATCCATCGCTGTCAGCATGTCCCTCACGACGATTTGTAAGACTGTTTTAGAGTCATCTTGAATATAGACCAAAGCATGGAACCATTCATTCCAATGATACACGGCTGCCCAAAGTGCGACAGTGGCGATAACCGGTTTTGAAATCGGAATAATGATCTTCATAAGAATTTGAAAATAATTAGCCCCATCAATAATCGCGGATTCTTCAACGCCTTTATCAATCGTCATAAAATAATTCCGCATGATAATGATAAAGAACACATTCACTGCTGACGGTAAAATCAGTGACAAGCTATTGTCTAGCAATCCGAGATTTTTAACTAACAAGTAATCGGGAATCATTCCCCCTGAGAAAAACATCGCAATCAAGAAGAAGACGGTAAAAACATTGCGGAAAGGCAGGTCTTTTTTTGAAAGCGGATAGGCAGCCAGTATCGTAAACCCGACAATTAAGAAGGTACCGGCAACGGTTCTAATAATCGTATTGACATATGCTTTCATAACGTTCCCGTATGAAAATACATATTCATACGCATCTGTAATCCAGCGATCAGGCCATAAATGGACGCCAAGACTTGATGATGCCTTGGCATCCGAGAAAGATAAAACAATGGTCTGCCAAAAAGGATAAAGCACGATAATAGAGAACAAAATGTACCCCGACACATTGAGAATATCAAATAATGAAATTTTTTTCCGTGAAATTCCCATATAAAATCCTCCTTCCTACCAAATTCCGTGTTCACTTTTTCTACGAATAATAGCGTTTGCACTAAGAATCAGCACAATTCCAACTACGTTTTTAAATAATCCTACCGCTGTGGCATAGTCAAATTGGAATTGCTCCAAACCGCTTCGATAGACATACGTATCGATAATGTCAGCCACCTCGTAAACTAACGGGTTGTACAAGTTAAGGATCTGATCGAAACCTGCGTTTAAAATACTGCCAAGTCTGAGAATAAACATGATGATGACCATTGGCATGATGGAAGGAAGTGTAACGTGAATCATCTTGTGAAATCTTCCTGCTCCATCCATTTCCGCTGCTTCATACAATCCAGGGTCAATGGAGGCAATCGATGCTAAATAGATGATCGCTCCCCAGCCAATTTCCTTCCACATATCCGTTAAGACTAAAATCGGGATAAACGACGTTTTGTCCGCCATGAAATTGAGTGGTTCTCCTCCAAAAAGGGTAATAATAAAGTTTATTATTCCTCTTTGCGGGGAAAAGACTTCAATGACCATTGCCGACAAAATAACCCAAGACATGAAATGCGGCAAATAGGAGATCGATTGCGTCACCTTTTTAAATTTTTCACTTTTAATTTCATTTAGCAAGATGGCAAAAATGATCGGTGCCGGGAACACAATCACAACCTTTAATAAACTGATAATGACTGTATTCTTCAATGCCCTCACAAACAAGAAGTCACTAAACAGCCTTTTGAAATGTTCAAAGTTATTCCACGGACTATCCCAGATACCCAAGCCAGGTGAAAAGTCTTTAAAGGCAATTATAATCCCGTACATGGGAATGTAACTAAAAATAAATAACATAATCATCGGAATGAGCAACATGAAATATAGCGTTTTCATTTTTTTCATTTGGAGCCACTTAGTGTTTGTTTTCTTTTCAGTCTTTGCGGTCTCTACATTTTGTTTTTGTATTACAGTTTGCACTTGTTTTTCCTCCCCTCATTTTTATTTCTTTGAAATCGCTTTCTATAATTAGAATAATATAAAATTTATGTAAATTGTTTTACTATCTATAGGAAATGTAACACTATTTTAAGATAGGTAAAAAAATAGATCAGGCGCACGAATTATTCATGCGCCTCTCTTTATGAATTACTTTATATAAGGTTTAAACGCATTCGCAAAATTTTGCCCCATCAGTTTATAGCCTTCCGCATTGGGATGAAGATTGTCAGGCAGTAAATAACCATGTTCAGCTCCAAAAATGTCCAGACCATTTATGTAGAAAATACGCTCATCACCATTTTTTCTAAAGATATTTATTACCTCTTCCACTTCATCACGCATTTGAGCCAATGTAAAACCAACGATATTTTCCGTTGTTTCTCTATGGGCACCATATATGGAAGAACTCAATACGATTGGAACATTTTTATGCTTTTCTCGAATAATCTTAATGAATCCTATAACCACAGCTTGAAACGTTCGGTGGTTGTACGTTTCTGCATTATAAGAATTGATTGAAGCGTTTAGATGAATAAAATCTACTGAAGTATCTCTGATCATTCTAGCAGTCATAGGTTCATATTGACATTCACCGCTATAGCCTAAGCAAACCAGGTTTAAGTCTAATTCTTTTGCTGTAATTGCCGGCCATGTTTGTGATGGACTTTCTGCTAGATAACATTGGGTAATCGAGCTGCCATATGTCATCCACTTTTTCCGTGTATCGTTGAATGGTTGAAACGAAGCATCCTCGGCAATCCAAAGTGCTTTTAATTCAACTTTATTACGCTGGGATAAATAGATGTCCAGCCTTTTTGTTTGGTTTGGAAGATCTGCTGCTTCTAAGAACGTTTTATTCGCATCAACCACAATTGTCCTAAACAATTCATTATCAATTAAAATATCAAACTCCAACTCCAAAGGGCTAGGAGCGATTTCCAATTTAATTTTATCCGTATTACTCAGAAAAGATATTCTTACACCTGCTGGTACCTCGGCTTGTCCATTAAGTTGGTTGGGGGTGTAAAAGTCCTTTTCTTTGTAATTAATTCGCCATGGTTTTACATATTCCCCTTTATGTTCAAGGGAGATTGCACCATGTATAATTCGATCATCTAGTTCAATTTGTTTCATCCTATTTACCTCCAAACATGTTTACAGGCTGAAAACCTCGTCTTTCTTAAAATAAGGCTTGAAAGCAGCCGCAAAATTATGACCCATCAATTTGTATCCTTCTGCATTCGGATGTAAACCATCAGGGAGCAAGTTTTCATATTCTGCACTTAAAATATCTAATCCATTTACATAGAAAATATGTTCATCGCCATTTTTTCTGAATATATCTACAATCTCTTTCACTTGTTTTCTCATTTCTATTAATGTAAATCCAACTAGATTCGGTGTATCTTCTCGAAACGTTCCATAAATAGGAGAGCTTAATACGATTGGAACTGTTGGTTGTTTTTCACGAATAATTTGTATAAAACCGATGATGATCGCCTGGAATGTGCGATGGTTGTAACAGTCCCCACCGTATATATTAATTCCTGCGCTTAACGAAATGAAATCTACAGGCGTATCCCTGATTGTCCGTGCCACCATCGGCTCATATTGACATTGTCCGCTATACCCAAGACAAATTAAATCTAAATCCAATTCTTTTGCAGTGATAGCCGGCCATGTTTGGGAAGGACTTTCAGCTGCATGACATTGAGTAATGGAACTTCCGTATGTAAGCCATTTTTTTCCGGAGGATTTGTGCGCGGCCCAGTCTGCATGTTCATCAATAAAAACATTTTTCAATAAAACTTGTTGTTGTTGAGATAAGTAAACCTCAATTTTTTTATGATTGGTTGATAGATTTTCAATGGTAAAAGAGGTATCACCTGGTTGCACAATCACTGTTTTTATTCGTTCATGATCAATAACCACATCAAACTCTACTTCATTTTGAGATGGAGCGAATTCCACCATCAGTTTGGCAGAGGTGGTTTCAAATGTAATTCTAACCCCGGCTGGTATTTCTGCGTGGCCATTTAGAAGATCAGGAGTAAAAAAATCTTTGTCTTTGTAAAAAATTCTCCATGGCTTAATAAATTCACCGATTTTCTCGAGAGAAACTGCTCCTACTATGGTCTGCTCATTTAAGGGAATTGGTTTCATATATTATCCCACCTATTCTTTTTTTATTTCAATAAAATCCAAATAACAAAGGTATATAACCTTCGTTATTTGGATTCTTTCATAAAATCACCTTATTTTTTCATTAAATCAGTAACCTTTTCTGCTTTTTCTAACTCATCGGTCAGTTCTTGACCACCATTGGCCAAATAACTTTTTACATATTCATCCCATGTTTTATCAATATTTACTTCACCAACCATTGCTTTCATCATGTACTCATCCACTATTGTTTTTAATTGGCCGTCGTAACGCTTTTTAATGTCTGCTACTTTCGTTTCTTGTAACAAATCCCATTTGTATGGACGAATCATCATCTTTTCCTTAACATCAGGCCGTTGGAAAAACTCATTATTAAGCTTCATCGTATATTCAGATGTAAACCACTGCACTCTTTCCTTATCATATGTTCGGAAATTATACGCCCAGAAACCGGAATTACCTTCCTGCTCTGCAAATTCAGGTCTTACTTTTAAAGCGGATTTTTCAGGTTCACCTTCCCAATCAGAGTGAACCCCCAATTCTCCATACAGTGTCCATCTTGCATCATTATCAAAGTTGATATAATCAAATACCTGAAGGATTCTTGCTAATTTCTCATCTGAAACCTTTTTAGAAACAAAGAAGTTATCTGCTAAAAGCCCTACAGGTAAGAATGCGCCAACCCCTTGCTGGCCATTTGGTCCGATTTCCGGAGCAGTAGCTAATAACTTAACTTGAGAATCTGGATTCTCTACAATATTTTGCGGAGCTCGGCCTTTTGCCCAGTCATCCATGGCAATATATGCAGGTTGAGCTATATAATAACCAATCTTTCCTTGCTTGTACTTTTCCCAACTCTTATTGGCATCTAAAGTCGTAAACTCTGGATCTACTAACCCCATTTTATACCACTTGGCTATCAATTTAAGGAATTCCTTATATTGATCCGATACTTCCATTTGAACTAATTTACCATTTTCCTTTATATTATAGCCTGGAGCAAGTCCAAATGACCCCATTAATGAGGCAGCCCAGGAGGCATTATTATTGTATGGAGAAATTCCGTAGGTGTCATTTTTGCCATTTCCATCTGGGTCATTAAAGGTAAACGCCTTCAAGATTTCTTCAACTTGGTCTAATGTATAAGCAGAGTCAGTAAAGTAGATTTTTTCACGGCCACCGCTTGGGCCTACTTGTTTTATCTCTCCAGGGGGTTTAATTCCTAATTTCTCTAGCCAATCTAATCTAAATGTTGGAGCCCAAACTAATCCATCCGTATTTGGATATAACCCGGTTAATTGCATGTACTCGTCATCTGTACCTGGGGCAATATTTAATTTTAGTCCCGGAGGATTCTCGGATAACATTTTCATATAACGAGGTGCATACTTTTCAAGCATTGCTTTCGGAATGGTTCTTGTTAACCCTCCATCATATAGTTCTCTTGCCGTCTTTGGCGCCCCTGTAAAGGCAAATGTATCGGGTAAATCCCCAGATGCAACCATTAAATTAACTTGGTCTCTATTCCATGTATCAACCTTTGTATTTTTAATTTTAATGTTAAATTGCTTTTCTAACCTCTTTTGAACATAGTTTCCATCTTCAACCTTGCCTCTTGTCACAGATCCTGAAAGATTCAGTTCAAGCTTTTTAGAAAAATCTCCCGTTTTAGGCAAGCCTCCCACATCAACTTTTTCTGCCTCTTTACTTGCTTCCTTATTCGAACATGCTGATGTAAAAATAAGTGCACTTGAAAAAGCTGCTATTGAAAGTGTTTTCAATATTTTCTTCACATAAAACTCCCCCTTTATTCTTTTTTGTATTGTAAACGTTAACAATTTTTAGAATAATACAAATTATCAACCGGAAGTATCACTATCTATAGGAAAAGTAACACTATTTTAAGGCAAGTTAAGATAGGAGGTTTATTACTCCCATATGGCAAAAAAAAGAAGCCTCTCGAAAGAAGCTCAATTTACATGGCAGCAGGAATGACAATTGTAACGGTTGTACCTTCCCCCCAAATACTTTCAATATCTAACCCGTATTGATTCCCAAAATGAAGTCGGATTCTTCCATTTACATTGTAAATACCTGCTTTATCCAACGTCGCTGAAGTTAAATGATTCTTAATAATCGCAAGATCATCTTCTCTTATTCCGATTGCATTATCCTTTACAATGATATGAATCTGATCTTCAATTAGCTTGCAAGAAATATGAATCGTGACCCTGTTCTTTGTTTTTCTTGCACCATGATGAATCGCATTTTCAATTACCGGCTGCAGAATCAGCTTGACCGTTTTATAACTCAATATTTTTTCGTCTCCATCCCAGACACATTCAAAGTTATCAAAGCGATAAGACATAATTTTAATATAGGTTTTCGTGTACACTAGTTCATCACGAAGAGTAATCATCACTTGTTCTCGATTGGTAATAAACCGGAACAATTTGCTCAACGACGCAATCATCTCCAGCGCCCGTTCCGTCTCACTTGATTCAACAAGATAGATCAAATTATCCAGCGTGTTGTATAAAAAATGCGGATTAATTTGCGACTGTAGTGCATTTAGCTGAAGTTCCCGCTTTTCATATTTTAATTGAATTCGTTCTTGATCGGCCAAAATCGTCTCATGAATCAACTCTTCCATTCTCTCAACCATTTTATTGAAATTTTGAGTGAGGGAGTCCATTTCGCTGATTCCCGATAATTGTTCCACCACCTCATGATGCGAGCCTTGTAAATCAAACGTATGAAACAGCGAATTCAACTGGCCGATTGGCCGCAGCATTCGTTTCGAAATCCAATAGGCAAACGCGAGCAGCAAAAGTAATACCAGTGCTAGCAGATAGGCATCACTAATAAATAATTGCTCAATCTGCTTTTGAATCGCGGAATCATTATAGGTTGAGATAAACTTCCAATCCATGCCGGTGATTTCCTTCTTGAAAATATGATAATTAGTGCCGCTCTCCTTATCAGAAACAATGGTGCCAATTTTAAGAGGATCCGGATGGGAGAGAATCCGATTATGCTGATCTGCGAGCAGCATGTTGAGGCCTGTCTTTTGCCAATCGGCATAAAATTTCGCCAGTTCATTCCCTTCCATATCGACAGTAATGTAGCCGATACTTTTCGCGTTGTCAGCTACAGAAAAAGCAGGCATTCCAATCACAATGGTCACATCATTAAAATGATTTTTTTCCAGTGTATAGCTTATATTTCGGCCTGTGGCTTGTAACTGCATTAAAAAATGCGGATCCATTTGCTTGTTCTCGCTATATCCGTTCGTATAGATTGGTTTGCCTTCCAGGTTGTATATCTTAACAGTTTGCCGTCGTAATTCAAGGTATTGCTTTTTATTGAGCAATTCATGGCCAATACTTTCTGCATCCTCTTCCATCATCGAATGCAGCACGTTGTTATTGTAGGCGATTCGCGTCAGCAACAGCACACGCTGGTTAATTTCATTGTTCATCAGCCGCGCCATCTTTTCATGCGAAGCACGATAGCTTTCCTGCAAATCACTCGAAATAATTTTTGAAGTTTGTCCGTAAAGCATCACCATAAATATGACAAGCGGCAGCAGCACCGTTATCACGAAATAAAAGAAGAAGCGCTCACGCAAGCTCACTTTCATGACCCTGTTTTTTTTCTGTTGAAAAAGACTACTGTAATTCCTGCTTTCTTCATACCCCTTTATCGATTCAATTAACCGATCAAGCGGCTGCAGCACCTTTCGTCCTACTATTCTAGAAAAAATATAAGCAATCAATGCGGAAAAGAGAAAAGTAGCAACAAGCATTTTCCACATCAGCGCCATTTGCTTTTTATAAAAACTTAATTTTTCTACATAAACAAGCTGAAAATTATAATAAGGAATACTAGAGTGGTAGATCCCTGTATTCTCATAGGTTCCTTGTAATCCCTTTTTGGATGAAGGCAATTTTTTAAGCTTCGCCGGCAGGTTATCGACAGCTTTATCGCCTTTAAAAAACAGTCTGCCGTTTTGGTCAAATAAGCCGATATGATCAGCGTAAAAGATATAATCGTCAAGGTTTTTAGGATTGATAAAGATTAAAATTACCCCTTTATTTACCCCGTCGGCAGAAAGTATATTCACACCAAAAAACATACTGTTATTCAAATCCTTCGAGCCGGAAGCTTCCACCGCTTGCCCCCCCGAAATGGAAGGAATCTCAATCTTCCTGTTGGCTTCACCGATGGAAACAAAATGATACTGACGTTCAGCCTCATTGTTTAACTTCATTCCATTATACTGATAATCGATATATTTCATATCTGAGCTGAACTGCGTTTCCGGTGTCACAATCAGGATATTGTCTATCAGTTTATTATTTTGCCTGATCGTGTATAAGTATTCTTCAAGATTCGAAAGCTGCTTATACTTCTCAGAAGGGCTAAGATTGTTGTCTCCTAATTCATCTAGATAGCGGATAACAATCTCATTTGTCTTCAAATTATTTACAGTATCATATATATTATTAAACTCTGTTTGTAGTTCAGTAGAAATCTGATCCATCCGTAACTGAACCGATGTTTCCTTCTTTTCTTCGATAAAGTTTTTGATTTTCATATAATATAAACTGCTTAACAGCAAAAGAAATACGAATACAGTGATTAACGAGAACCTTAATAAGAAGGTATGGAAGGGAAGATTCCCCATTGTTTTTTTCATGATGTTCCTCCAATGGAGTTATCTTTTTTGCTGTCGTCTGAACACTACAGGTGTCATACCTGTTTCATTTTTAAATACTTTGTTAAAATACGAATGGCTTTGAAAACCTGTCATGTCAGAGATTACCTTTATTTTATAATCCGTCTTTCTAAGCAGGTTTGCCGCTTCTTCCACCCTGACTTTATTGACATAATCAATAAAGTTTTCCCCGGTTTCTTTTTTAAAAATAGCACTAAAATAGGCAAGGTGCAGGAATAAATGGTTGGAGATATCCTCCAAGGTGATCCGTTCCTGATAATGTTCCTTTACATATTCTTTCGCCATGAGCACATATCGGTTATTATCCTTCTCCTCACTTTTAGACAAATCAAATGACATCGTTTCCAGCATTTGCGTCAGCCATCGTTTTAATTCCTTTAAGGAGTCAATTTCGTATATTTTCCCCAATACTTGCTGATGATCAATGGAAGGCAGTGAAAGCTCCTTTTCTTTGAAACGAAATAATAGAATGATAATGAGTTCAGAACAAGAACCGCGGGTTTCGGCAATTTGCAAGCCACTAACCTGTTTTAATGAATCAAAAAAATGGGTAACAAACTCACTGACTTCGGCAATTTCATTCGTTTTTCTCTTCGAAAGGAGCAGACTTTCAATCTTGTTCACATGATCCATCATAAAGTTGGGGATTTGCTTGTTATTTCCCTTTTCATTATTGTCAGATACGTCTTCATAAAAGATAACCGTTTCATATTCATTAAAATATTTATAGCTGTACGCATAAACAGCTTCATTATATGATCGATTAATGTCAGCATATGTGCAAGCCTTATCACCAACACCCACCACAAAATTTTTCTTATCTTTAAATACGTCACCAAGTTCTTCCTGTAATGAGTCGACAAACTTCTGAATGTTTGGCAATAGAGCTTGTTTTGAAAAATAAGCAGAATCTGTCAGTAATAAAATCAAACTATTCCCATAAAACAATATCGGCACTTGGTAGCGATTCCAAAAGTCTGCAGCCAGCTCCGTGATTCTCTGTCTGATTGAAAAAGTGGAAGTTTCTTTAAACAGCTGGTCAAATGAAAAAATCGCCACTTTAAAAGATTGTGTCTGCTGATTCCAATGGTCGGCATAATTTGGTAAATTTTCTCCTTTTATTAAATCTAGGAGCATGAGCTCTTCCGTGTTCCATTTCTCATAAAAGTGATTTACCTTTTGCAATTCCGCATCTTCTCTTAATTCCTCGGCCATCTTTCCAAAAGCATCGTAAAAATCATTCTTCATCAATGGTTTTAACAAATATCCCTTCACACCATAGTGAATCGCCTCTTGAGCATATTTGAAATCATCGTAGGCACTAAGGATGACTACTTTTATTTCCGGATAGGAGGTTTTAATTTCTTTTGCTAGCTCCAAGCCCGTCATTTCCATCATCATCACGTCTGTCAAAACGGCATGCGGCTGTTCCTTTTTAATGAGTTCTAATGCTTCACGACCGTTTTCAGCAGCACCTACTACTTCAAATCCGACTTCAGACCATGGGAGAAAATGCGTCAGCCTGTCCCGGATGTTTTTTTCGTCATCAACCACTATTATTTTGTACACTCCAATCCCCCTCGTCAGAAGATTATTTAATTAGTTTAGTAACTATATTTTATCAGAAGACCAAAGGTTCCAAAAGTCGAATTTTGCGCTTTACAATTTATGGCATTCTATGAAAATGGAAAAGAGGCTTCCATGAAGCCCCTTTTTACAGCATCTTTTCAATCACAGCCTGGGCTGTACTTTCTTTATTTCGAATCGATTCTTTATACGTCCGTTTAAAATACTCCGTATAGAGTAAATCTAATAGGTACAATTGCGATATTTTGGCTGATAGACTTCCGCCTTGCAGCGGCCCTTCATTTGCACCGCAGAGCAACGTGATATCTGCAAAACTTGTTAATGGTGATTTGGCAAACCTTGTAATCGCAATAATCGTGGCACCTTGTTCTTTTGCCGCTTTTGCCACATCAATCGTATCCTTAGTCGAGCCAGAATAAGAGATAAGCACAGCCACATCTTTTTCAGTCAGTAATGCTGCCGACATAATCTGCAGATGGGTATCCATCTGGCATTCGGTTTTATTCGTAATCCGCAAAAACTTATTCTTAGCTTCCATCGCCGTCATGAAGGAAGCACCCACACCAAAAAAGTGAATGCGATGGGCCCGGGTAAAATGATCGACAGCCCTTGAAAGATCCTGCTCGTGGATTAAATTAAAGGTCTCTGTTAAAGCACTTATATTGGTAGATAAAATCTTTGATGCCAGTTCAAAGACCGTATCCTGCATCGTAATTTGCCCTGATATTTGCGGCGTTTCTTCCCCTTGAGAAATGCTGTGCGCCAAAGCAATCTTAAACTCTTGATATCCTTTCAGGTCCAATGTTTTGCAGAATCGAGATACACTGGACTCCCCCACATTACAGGCATCTGCCAGGTCTGTAATAGACATGTAAAGAACTTCCTTTGGGTGTTCCAGGATATAATCGGCTGCCTTTTTTTCCGTATTGGTAAATGAATTATATCTTGAATGGATGTGAGCAAAAATATCAATATTGGTCATTCTACACCTCTTACTTGTTCCCTCTTGCATGAAGAGACACAGCCCCAAGGACACCTGCCTTATTTCCAAGCGACGCCTTGATTATTTGAACATCTGAAAAGCTTCCCATAATATTTGCTTTTACTTTCCTTGAAGCCATTTCCACCAGCTTGTCTTGCTCCATGATACCGCCGCCCAAAATGATCGCCGGCGGATTAAAGATATGAATTAACGAAGTGAGTCCGAGTGCTACTTCAAAAGTCCACTCTTCGACAACATTTTCTAATCCGGAATTTCCCATGTTAATTTTTTCAAAAATGATTCTTCCATTGACACATTCAGGGTCTATTTCTTTCGCTCGTTTGACTAAAGCGGTGGTGGATGCATACGTTTCATAGCACCCCTTGAAACCACAGTTACAAGAATTCCCCAATGGATGGGTAATCATGTGTCCAAACTCAGCAGCTACACCAGTATGGCCTTTATAAATATGCGAATCAAGCACAATTGCCCCGCCTATTCCGGTACCATACGTCAAACAAAGAAACTCGCTGAATTCCTTACCGGCACCATAGATTCCTTCTCCTAATGCCGCCGCATTGACGTCATTTTCGACTTTCACCGGTACACGGAATTGGGTTTCAAGAATTTCCTTTAGTTTCGTGCCGGTATAACCCGGAATATTTTCATTCGCATAAATGATGGATCCTTCCAAAGGATCCACTTGTCCCGCCGTGCTGATTCCAATGGCATCAAAGCCGTGGTATTGCTGTATGATATGAATGAGCTTTTCGACTACGAACTTTCCGCCCTTTTTACTTTCGGTCTCGTATTCATTAAATTCCTCAATATTTCCGAATTCATCAGAGATACACATCTTAATCGATGTTCCGCCGATATCAGCAGCTGCTATTTTCATTGTCAATCATCACCAGTCCACATCTAAATTCCGGAAGAATTAACTAATTGCCGCAATAAATCGTTTCGTAATTTCCATCGGTCTTGTAATCGCAGTACCGACTACTGCCGTATGAACTCCTGCAGTAAACACACTCTTCAGTTCTTCCGGTGTCCAAATTCCGCCTTCCGCAATGACCGGAATAGGGAGTTCTTGAGCCAGCTGTTTCATTAACTCCAAATCAGGCAGTGATCTACCTTTCGTATACTCCGTATACCCAGACAGAGTGGTACCGACACAATCAAACCCTAGACGATGAGCTTCCACTGCCTCTTCATAGGTAGAGCAATCGGCCATAAATAGCTGTTCCTTGTAGCTCTCTCTTATTTTCGGGAAAATCTCGCTAATCGTTGTACCATCAGGGCGAATTCTGCTCGTTGCATCTAAGGCGATAATCTCGACTCCTTGACGATATAGCATATCGATTTCCTTACATGTTGGGGTAATGAAAACATCTGATCCTTCATACACCTGCTTAATGATCCCGATGACAGGCAGTTGAACGGTTTCTTGAATTTCTCTTATATCCTCGACACTGTTTGCTCTAATTCCAGCAGCCCCTCCAAGCATGGCCGCATACGCCATTTTCCCCATGAATGGAGAGCTGTGAAGCGGCTCTTCAGGCAGCGCCTGACAGGAAACAATTAGTTTTCCCTTTAGTTTTTCAAATACGTCCTGCTTACATTTCATATCCATTCAGCTCCACACTTTAATTAATCGCACTTACCTTGCATCCATGTTTAAGAATGGCTTGATCAATCATCTCTTTAATACCGTTAATTTTGTCCAGATCTTCCCCTGTTACTTCCTCAAAAGGCGCCCTTACACTGCCAATATTTATACCATTTAGCTTCAATACTTCTTTGATGGCGGAATACATCGACCCGTTTAATGAGCAAAGGGCAATAATGATATCATTAATATCTCGTTGAATCTTTCTTGCTTCTGTAAACTTCCCAGCAGACACAAACTCTTCCGCCCTTAAGAGCAGCTCTGGCATTGCCGCATACGTTCCACCAATTCCGCTGTCTGCCCCGATTAATCTTCCGGATACATACTGCTCATCCGGGCCATTAAAGACGATAAATTCTTCGCCGCCCTCAGCCTTGAATCGTTCAATATCCATGACTGGCATCGATGAATTTTTTACGCCAATTACTTTTTTGTTTTCTAGTAATTGCTTAAAGAGATTCATAGAAAGATTATAGCCAGTGGTTTGAGGAATGTTGTAAATAATAAATGGTAAATCCGTTGCATCCATAATGTCTGTCCAATACTTATAGATTGAACTTTCCGGTAATTTAAAATAGATGGGTGGAATGGCAGACAAGGCATCATAGCCGAGTTCTGCGGCATATGCAGCTAAACTGACACTATCTCTCGTTGCTGGTGCGCCAACATGGGCAATTAACGTCAATTTCCCTTTCAGGCATTCTGCTACATATTTTAAAGTAGCTTTTCGTTCCTCAAGGTTTTGATAGATACATTCCCCCGAACTCCCACCTACATAAAGACCTTGTACTCCCTTTTCGTAAAGATACTGGCATAAGTCTTTTGTTCTTTCTTCAGAAACTTCACCTTCATCGTCATAACAAGCATAAAAAGCAGGGAATATACCTTTAAATTTATCCGCTTTCATTTTTCTTCCCACCATCTCATAATTTTATTGTTTGAATTAATTGAAATATAACATATTCCTATTATCATGTAAATAATTTTCAATACTTTATATAATAATGAAAAAAATTACCCATTTCTGGTCATGAATGTTCCTAAATTTCCACAATTTTTTTATATCTACTTTTCCTTTTTTTTGCTATTCTATATGGTAGATGTAAAAAAAATGCATTATTTTTGGAGGAAATGTCGAATGAGGACTGCTAAAAATAAAAAGAAAAGAAAGTGGCTTAGAGTAACAGGTATTATCCTGTTAGTCTTATTAGTTGCTGGTGGCACTTATGCGTTCACCGTCTATAAATCTTTAAAAACTGCCGTAGAAACCATGCACCAGCCAATTGATCGGAAACAATCCGAAAAACGTCAGGAACCAGTTACGTTTAAGGAAAAAGACCCATTTTCGGTATTAATGTTAGGGGTTGATGAACGCGCAGGAGACAAGGGGCGTTCCGATACGATGATCGTATTAACCGTCAATCCAAACAATAAATCAGTGAAAATGCTCAGCATCCCACGTGACACCCGTACGAAAATCGTTGGAAAAGGAACAGAAGATAAGATTAACCATGCCTATGCCTTTGGTGGAATTCCTATGTCAATGGATACGGTTGAGAACTTCCTTGATATTCCAATCGATTATTACATGAAGGTGAATATGGAAGGATTTAAGGACATCGTAGACGCAGTTGGCGGTATTACCGTCCAGAATGATCTAGACTTTACTCAAGATGGATTCCATTTTACAAAAGGACCATTAACCCTAAATGGCGAAAAAGCCCTAAGTTATACTCGAATGAGATACGAAGATCCTAGAGGTGACTTTGGCCGTCAAACAAGACAGCGCCAGATTATTCAAGGGGTCATTCAAGAAGGGGCAAGTGTATCAAGCTTGACTAACTTCTCAGATATTTTTGCTGCCCTTGGCAAAAACGTAAAAACAAACCTGACTTTTGATCAACTAATGGACATACAAAAGAATTACAAAGAGGCAGGAAAAAACATCCAGCAGATGGAAATAAAAGAACAAGGCACCATGATCAATAAGATCTACTACGGATTAGTATCACCTGAAGAACAACAACGAGTGCAAAATGAATTAAAAGCGCAACTAGAATTGAAATAAAGCAGGGGTCAGTTCTCTTGCATCATCGAAGCAGGGGAACCGCCCCCTGCTTCAACTACTTTAATGAGGAGGAAAACAATGAAAACCGTTTACGACTTTCAAGTAAAAATGCCCAATGGCAAGGCGAAATCACTGAAGGAATACGAAGGTAGACCGTTAATTATCGTCAATACAGCCAGTAAGTGCGGATTTACCCCTCAATTTAAAGGACTTCAAACATTATACGATACATACAAAGAGCAAGGCTTGGAGATATTGGGTTTTCCATGTTCTCAGTTCAATAATCAGGAATTTGCTCAAATTGAAAAAACAACTGAATTTTGCCAGGTTAACTATGGGGTGAACTTTCCCATTTTTGCAAAAGTTGACGTAAATGGCCCTTTTTCGGATCCCCTATTCAAGTTTTTAAAGGAACAGAAGACTGGTCTATTATCCCCCAGGATAAAATGGAATTTCACAAAATTCCTTGTCAACCGTAACGGCCAGGTAATCAAACGCTATGCACCAACGGTAGATCCAAGCAGTATCGAGGCGGATTTAGAAAAGTTATTTTCTTGAAAATAGCAAACGAGCTTTCCATTATGGAAAGCTCGTTTTTTTCATCCCACCCATGAGAATCGTCCCTGCTTCAAAAAGGATTATAAAACCTATCACCGTCGTGGAAGGTGATGTATAGCGATACCACTAAAATAAGAACAAATAGAATAATAGTAACAATATCAATTTTTTGAAAAGGTCGGGCGCGGTACCAGGTGCGCTTTTTGTTTTTTCCAAAGCCGCGCAGTTCCATCGCATTGCTGATAATCTCAATCTTATCAAGGCTGGATAAGATCAGCGGGATAATAATCGAGGCGGCATTCTTAATCCGCTTCGGCAGCTTTTCCTTGCGCGACATATCAATCCCGCGGGCTTGCTGGGAAAGGGCAATCGTCCGAAAATCCCGTTGGATGTCGGGAATATAGCGTAACGCCAGCGCGACAGCATAGGAAATGCGATAGCTGACACCGATACGGTTTAATGATGCGGCAAATTCACTTGGATTGGTCGTCACGATAAACAGAATCGCCGCAGGAATGACCGTGAAATATTTAAGCGTGACATTCATTTGATAAAACAGCTGCTCAAGCGTTAGCGAATAGCGCCCGCCGTCGATGTCAACCAGTACATGGCTTGTCCCGTAAATCGCGACACCTTCTTGCGGTGAAAACACATAGATTGCTAGATTATTTATCAGGAGAAAAAACAAAATAAATAGAAGGACAAAGGCTACTTCCTTAAGTTTCACCTTGGAAACGATGAACACGCCCATACTTAATAGAAAGAGAAAGATCAAAACGCGCGTATCATAGGTGAGCATCGCAATCGATGACCAAATCATAAAGCAAATCATCTTGGTTACCCCTGTAAGCCGGTGGACTGGTGATTGCCGCTCAATATAAGAAAGCATCTCTACTGCCATTTCTGCCTCACCCCTCGATCATACGCGATAAATCGCCGGACAAACTCTTTCGGTTCGCCGAACCCCGCCCGCTCCGCCAGTTCAAAAAGGGACGTTTCCTTTAAGTTTGCCTGTTTGATAATAGTAGCATCCGCCAATACATGAACGGCAGTATCATCCGCTATTTTTCTCCCGCTTGCCATCACGATCGCCCTTGGTGTGTATTCAAGCATCAGATGCATATCATGGGTAATCATGATAATCGTTACTCCATGGCGGTTAAGTTCAACTAAAAACTCCATGATTTCAGTATAATGGCGAAAATCCTGCCCAGCGGTTGGTTCATCCAGAATCAGCACCTCTGGTTCTAAAACTAAAATAGAGGCAATCGTAACCCGTTTTTTCTGCCCAAAGCTTAGCGCCGAAATCGGCCAGTTACGGAACGGATACAAGCCGCAAATCTTCAATGTCTTTAGGACGCGCTCTTTTATTTCGTTTTCCGGGACACCGCGGATGACGAGGCCCAGCGCCACTTCATCATAGATCATCTGCTTTGAAATCATCTGATTCGGATTTTGCATCACCATGCCAATTCGTGCAGCCCGCTCTTTAATCGTATCGCCGCTAATATCCTGACCACGATAATAAATTCTTCCCGAGCTCGGCTTCTCAAAGCCACAGATTAATTTAGACAGCGTCGACTTACTAGCACCATTTTTTCCAACAATACTGACCATCTCTCCTTTTTCAATCGAAAAAGAAACATCGTGAATCGTCCGTTGCCCCGGTTTGTAACCGAACGTAATATCCTTTACTTCCAAAACGACTTCTGTTTTCGCCCGAGGCTGCGGTGGATTCACGTTTGTAAACCAATCTGCTAATTGAGCTTTGCAGCTATCGATACGAAAGGTATCTGGATGGGCAGGCTGCATGTCAGGTGTAATTTTACAGCCGGCATATTTGGCCGCTTTTACATATAAGGGCTCACGGACGGAACACTGCTCCAACAGCGGGGAAGCCAATAATTCATCTGGAGTCATATCACCGATAATCCTGCCATCATCCACGACAATGATACGGTCAACAGGGCAATGCAAGACATCCTCAAGGCGGTGCTCAATAATCACGACCGTTTTGTTTGTTTCGCGCTGGATCCGGTCAATGAGTTCGATTGCATATTTTCCCGTTGCCGGATCAAGATTTGCCAGCGGCTCATCAAATAATAGGATCTCTACATCATCGACCATGACCCCGGCAAGCGAGACCCGTTGCTTTTGTCCCCCGGAAAGGTGATGGAGTGAGGAATCCAAATACTCCTCCATTTCGACCATTTTCGATACTTCTGCTATCCTTTTGAACATTTGTTTTTGTGGTGCACAATCATTTTCAAGCGCAAACGCGATATCCTCAGCGACCGTGAGTCCAATAAATTGCCCATCTGGATCTTGGAGAACGGTACCGACTTTTTTAGAAAGGGTGAAAATATCGAGATCCATCGCATCCTCACCGCTAATTTTCAAGCTTCCGGACACTTGTCCTTTATAAGAAAAGGGAACAAGGCCATTGAGACAATGGCCAAGTGTGCTTTTTCCTGAACCTGAAGGCCCAACAATCAGAACCTTTTCCCCGTCATGGATCGTTAAGTTGATCTCATGTAACGTTGGTGCCGTCTGACTGCGATACTGAAAGCTATAGTTTTCGAATTGAATAACCGGTTTTTTCATAAAAATTCTCCTAATAATTGTAGCTTTTTGAATTCGCTCATTGAATAGCAAAATTCGCTCATTGGCCATCGAAATTCGCTCATTAAACATTGAAATTCGCTCATTGAACCTCATAATTCGCTCATAGAGAGGTTAAGTCATTACATAAATCATGAAATGTAGATAATTGAGGTGTGAATTTTCACTTTTTTAACGACGATCTGATATATCGGCGATTTTTGTATGTTTATCGGCGAATCTGCGATTATATCGGCGAATCCAAAAACACCCGCAAACTTACATAACAAATCTTATACATCCTTCGTCAAACTGCCGCTTTGACTGCGGCTTTTTGCATAAATGCTTAGCAGCAGCGTACCAAGAACAGCGACCGTCACCATGTTTAATCCGCCAGCCACTGCCCCTTGTAAATAAACCTTATTCGCTGGTTCTGCATAAATCAACACATCCAAGGTTGGCGCAATCACGAACCAGCCAATCGCTTGGACGATAATTTGAACGACGTTAAATAGGATGATTTTTTTTACCGTAAAAACGCCCGATTCAATATTGATTTTCTTCGCTGCCAGGCCAATTAAGAAGCCGACAATTCCCGAGACGACAACCCAGCTCCACCACGGCGTTCCATAGAAGATCGCATCCTTTAAGGCATGACCGATTAAGCCAATCAAGCCGCCGGCAACTGGTCCGAAAATAATCGCCATTAATGCTAAAAAGCCATATGAAGTGTCGAAATTCGTATTCGGAACCCCTGTTGGAATAGAGGCAAATCTCCCTAAAATCACGAATACAGCTGCTCCAATTCCTATCGCCACAATCGTTTTAATCGATAACTGATTTCTTTTCATTTTCTAAAACCCCCAAGTAAAATATTTTTACACAATTTTCCGAATGATTATTTTCCAAGAAGCCCCTGTTTCAATATGATACGCTTTTGAAAAAGAACCTTGGTTTAGCGCTACACCAATTTTGTCGAGTGAATTGACGTAGAGCAATGGTTCTCCTAAATGAATGTCAGCGAATGTACGACCATAGGTCATGATATTTTTATAGACTTGACGGGTGTCATTTTCAATCGTCACTTCAAAGGAATCGCCATATCCCGCTGATAAATCTTTAAAAAGCAAACGGTCAATATTAGTCCATAAATTTCCGAAGCGAATATCAAGTATGTCGATGTGGCCTGTTAGGACTTGGTTGGTAATACTCGGCTCCGCCATGGGCAGCTCGATAAGAGAATCCACCGGCACCTCCGGACCTACCTGTTCAAACGTAATCAGCTTGGAAGCAAGCCGCGCCCCTGTATAGGCATACACATCACGGCCGTGAAACGTATAGGATTCACCTGAGTGCGGCAGGCGATTGACGGTCTCATCGATGATTCTTGCTTCCGCAATGCCAATACATTTTTTCAAATGGGTAAGCGTCCCGTTGTCTGGAGTAATAATATACTGACCTAGCACCGTTTTCACGGCAATACTTCTGCGCTCGGAGCCAACACCCGGATCCACAACCGACACAAACACCGTGCCTTCCGGCCAATAAGAAACCGTCTGATACAAGCGGTAGGAGCCTTCCCAAATATGATACTGCGGGATGTCATGAGTTAAATCAAAAATCCGGATGTCCGGATTCACAGAAATAGCCACACCATACATCGCACTTACAGCACCATCACTTGTACCAAAATCAGTTTGCAATACGAGATTATTATTCATTATATTTGCCTCCTCCGTTTTATATTCTTGAAGCGGGGGACGGTTCTCCCGCTTTATCATGCACTGGAAGCAAGGGAACCGTCCCCTGCTTCCCAATAAAAAAACCACGCCCCTATCCATTTAAAGAAAATAGATAAGGACGTGGTTGTTCGCCGCGTGGTACCACCTTAATTTACTGTTTGCTCACACAAAACAGCCTCTGCAAGTACGAGAGCGTATATGCTGCTCTTCATACTGTGGTGTGGATAACGAGCACCAAATCTCGTCGGAACCTACTCCAATCCAGCTACGATTGTTTCAGCACGAAGCTCTGAGGCCATTGTTCGGATTCGTATTTTTGCTTCTTTTCAGCTCCCGAAGCTCTCTGTGAAAAATAACGTAATCGTACTTTCCCTCTTCATTGCTTTTTAAAATGAATTATTCGAAATTTATAAAAATTATAGTTTGTATTTTTGGAATAGTCAATACGAAGTGACTAGATTTTGTAGAATTTTTGAAGTGGAGAGTAAAACAGGAAAATCGGCGAGTAACGGATCAAAGGTGGGCAGTAAAACGCCAAAAGTGGAGAGTAAATCCCGAAAACCGGATAGTAAAATGTTCAAAGTGGAGAGTAAATAGACTGACCCTTCTTTTCGCGAACCGCCCTCCTTTCCCAGCCGCCTGTGATAGAATGGGAAGCAGAGGAAACAAAGTAGAACAGGACTTTTTATTATGTGACTGAAAAAGGGTGTTTCAATTGAAATCTATCAATCAACGATATGGTAAAATAAAGATTGTTTATTTAATTGCCATTGTTACCACCATCGCATTAGGCCTTGCCTCAAGGAAATACGGCGAGTTGCTTCCGTTTTTTGTTGCGCAGAATACGGGGGATGCGCTATGGGCGATGATGGTTTATTTTGGTTTCCGTTTCTTACTAGTGCGTAAAAGTCTGCTAATAGCAATCTTGCTTAGTTTTTTATTTAGTTTTGGCATTGAGTTCAGTCAATTGTATCAAGAAGACTGGATCAATCAGATTCGCGGCACTATCCTTGGAGGATTGATCCTAGGTAAAGGATTTCTTACCGTGGATCTGATTCGGTATACAGTGGGGATCCTGCTGGCAGCCGGGTTCGATAAAGTGGTGAGAATGTTGAATCCCGTAGACAAAATGGCTACCTAAAGACAGTAGATTGTCAGAAAAGGAATTGATAAGATGTTTCCAGCCATGGATAATCTACTCTGCCTGCTAAAAAGCCCACAACTCGCAGAACTAAAAAACAGCGGGATTGACCTTAGTTTAGTATGAGTTGAAACGAAAGTTGTCGATAATTGCCGGGGAAATTTAGCGGTAATAGCCCATATTATTGCACTACTTGGCTAGTGGTAAATCCCTTTGCTTTCATTGTTGGTAATCCCACAAAATCCCCCAGCTATCTTTGTTTTTAACCACATATACATCTTGCTCAAAGTTAAATTTCCCGTATTTCCCTTTATACATTTGGAGAACTTGAAAATGATAGGCTTCCTTAAAAGGCTTTTTGTCTTTGGCCATTCTCCATTTTTCAACTTTATCTAGATATTCGATAGAATAATCAAACGTCTCTGCCCCGAAATGCCCCATAAAGACGTGCGCCCGGTCATTAATATAGGTCGACTTTTCCCACCGTTCTTTCATGAAAGGATGGAATAGCTCCCACGAATCAGTAAAATTCCCTTCCTGCTCATATGTATAAAATTCGTCCACGACCCTTTGCGCCTGTTCCTCGGCGGAAAAGAACATCGACTTAATCATTACAATGATTAGGATTATGACAATAAACACTCCAATAAATAGGCCTACACGCGATTGTCTTTTACGCATTTTTTCTCCTTCCATAAAATGATTTTATTCATTATATGAAAGATTTCACCCATTTATTATCCAAAGGGGAAGCATCAAGCTTCATGAAAAAGAAGCAAGAGAACTGTCCCCTGCTTCCTAAATAGTAGTATAAAATTCAGACTTACGATTTTTTACGCTTGGGAGTTTTTCTCTTACTCGTTGAATACGGTTAAGGTCAATATCGGACAAAATTAAGGTTTCTTCTTCGCCTCCGCTGGCTTGGATAACACCCATCGGATCGACGATCACACTGCGTCCGGTAAAAATATCGCCAACCAGGTTTGCGCCGCAGACAAACATGGTATTTTCAATAGCTCGAGCGCGAATAAGCGTTTGCCAATGATCCTCTTTCATCGGTCCTGCCACCCAGCCAGCAGGAACAAGCAGGATATCTGCCTCTTGAAGCGCAAATTGCCTTGCGATTTCTGGGAAGCGTAATTCGTAACAAACCATTAATCCTATTTTTCCAAACTCTGTTTCTACTATTTTATATTGATTTTCACCCGGTATAATCGTATCAGATTCATGATAATTAAACGCATCGTATAAATGGGTTTTTCGGTAAGAATGGACGAGCTGTCCTGAACGATTGATAAGGACGGTTGTGTTATATGCACGTTCTTGATCATCTGGTTTGGATTCATACAGACCGCAAACCACATAAATTTCGTTTTGGCGGGCAGCTTCCATTAATCCGGTAACAAACGGGCCATCCAATGGTTCTGCCACATCTACAGGTAAGACACCAGACTTCGGGGTAGCCAGTGCCATAAAAAATTCAGGTATGATCACAAAATCTGCGCCCAAACCTTTTGCTTTCGAAATGTATTGGGTGGCCTTCTCTAAATTAGCGGATTTATCAATACTTGTGGATAATTGTGCAATTGCTACTTTCATCAAAATACCTCCTGAAACTAGTTTAGTATTTTTCCTCTATTATATTATAGACTTATTTTTATAATATACATTAACTTATTCCCAATATTCTAAAAAGTATTTTCAGCATATGATGAGGCGTAACAATGAAAGCCGGATCTCTTAATAGAAAACAACGAAAAGGTCTTCATCCCGCTTATGAAGACCAAAACGCTCATCGAATACATGCAAAATGGTCTTCATCCCGCTTATGAAGACCAAAAC
>NZ_AJLS01000136.1 GCF_000307875.1 Neobacillus bataviensis LMG 21833 | reverse complement strand
CGATAAGTCAACATCGGTTCACTTCGTTCACCGTGTTTCCTTTATCTCAGTTGGAGCGCTCCAGGCCATACGCCGCTGACCAGGGCGCTTGTGCTTTTCTTTTTACTCAGCTTTAGCAGCTTGGATTTGAAGGTTGATTTTTACTTTGTCGCCTACAAGAACGCCGCCAGTTTCAAGTGCAGCATTCCAAACTAAACCATAGTCTGAACGGTTTAGAGTACCTTGTGCACTGAAGCCTGCCTTTTCATTGCCCCATGGATCTTTTCCTTGACCTTCAAAAGTAACCGCGAAGGTTTCCTGTTTCGTAACACCGCGAAGGGTTAAATCACCTGTAACATTATATTCGCCCTCATCTGTTTTTTCGATGTTTGTAGCTTTGAATGTCATATTTGGATGATTTTCAACATCAAAGAAATCTGCAGATACAAGGTGGCCATCACGGTCTTTACTGCGAGTGTCTACACTTCCTGTTTCAATTGAAAATTCAATGTTTGCTGTTGTTAAATCAGCAGGATCTGCTTCGATTGTTGCGTTAAAGCTGTTAAATGTTCCTTTTACGTTTGCAATCATCATGTGACGAACTGAAAAATCTACACTGCTGTGTGACGGATCAAGAGCCCATTTTGTTTTTGTCATTTTAAGTCTCCTCCAATTGTTTTGAAAGTATTTATCTCAAATTAAAAATAACTTATTTCAAGGTAAATTATATGTTGAATGCCGCTATATTGTCAATTGTTTTTTATTAATTTTTTTTGTATTTTTTCAAATACTACTTATAATAGAAATCCTGTAGAAGGGAAGGCTTGTATGAAGATCCTTAAACGCAATAGTGTTCCCTTTTTTATTTTATTTTTAATTCACACCTTCTTATTGGGTTTCACCTTTTACAGAAATAAAAATAGAAAAGACATTTTAGTTTTACTTGTTTCTAATATGGGATTTGCCTACCTTTTTGAGTACTTTGTTTTTAACCTTTTTAACTCATATGTCTACAAACCGAAGATAGTAAAAAAGTCGTTTTTTGATAATGTGTTTGGGGCGGTATTATCCCAGGCGATATTTGTCCCTTTTACCGCGGTGTTCTTAACCCTTTCAAAATCAGGGTGGGTGGTAAAAATATCCGGCAGCATTTACTTTTCATTAATAGAGCTGCTATTTTTACGGTTGGGGGTATACAAACATAATTGGTGGAAAACCATTTATACCTTGATTCTCCTGCCTTTTTATTTCAAATGGAGTGATTATTGGTACAGCTGCATCGGTAAGAAAAATCAAATTGTTCAGTTTGCTTCATATTTTTTACTAATCATGGTTACCGAGACAAATTTATTTTTCGTATTGGCAATCATGCGAAAATTTAGATTTGGAATGGGCAGGTACCATTCATGGACGGAACACTTTATCTTATCTCCGTTATATTCCATTACTTTATCGGTTTTTACTGCGATCACAATGAAAAAACAAAATGATGTCGCAGCGAAGCTAAAGGTAATAGTATTAGCAATAGGATTAAATTATTTTTTTCAAAAGATTAAGCTATTAAAAAATAAACTGAGAGATATTGAATATTTATTAATTAGGATTGTCATGGTTTTCGTTTATGGGCAATACAGAGAGTGGGTGTATGGTGAACGGGATAAAGGTTGATGTAAAAATAAAAAAACGCCTACTATGGCGTTTACTATTTGATTAAAGAAAGATCTTATTGAAAGTTTAAAAGGAACATGATAAAATAACATTTGGCATAAAAAGTATTTATTATAAATACTTATAAAACATCTATTATAACATTAACACAATTACTTTTGATTGTCAAGCAGGTGGAGCTAAATTTAATCTGGAGAGTGGTTGCATGAGCGATGTACAAAACAAAGACTGGCAGGTAGAACAAGAAAGAGTCAGTGCAGTTGGCGAGGAAATTGACCGAAAAGTAAAAGCTCTTAAGCAAAATACCGGTAAGGTTCGCTCTGATGTGCTTGAAATGCGTAAAACCTTTTGGGAAGATGTAACCGTTAATACAGATGAACCGGACGATATGATCGAAACAGCAGCGAGTATAAAGCAGCAGGCTGAACTCCTCTCTGAACGGGAACGTACTCATAAACAATTGGATCGACATCTTAAAACTCTCGACAGGTTAAAATATTCACCGTATTTTGGCCGAATCGATTTTCTTGAAAAAGGGGAAAAATCCAGCGATCAAGTTTATTTAGGAATTGCATCATTGATGGATGAACAGGATGAAAATTTCTTAATCTATGACTGGCGGGCACCGATATCCAGTCTTTACTATGATTACTCTCCAGGTCCCGCACAATATAATACACCTGAAGAAGGTATAATCGTAGGTGAAATGACATTAAAGCGCCAATTTATTATTAGGAATGCAGAGATTAAAGGAATGTTTGATACAGGTGTAACGATAGGGGATGAAATGCTTCAGGAGGTCCTGGGAAACAACGCAAGCACCCAAATGAAAAGTATTGTTGCCACAATTCAGCGCGAACAAAACGAAATTATTAGAAATGAGAGCAGCAAAGTACTAATCGTCCAAGGGGCTGCAGGAAGTGGTAAAACCTCTGCAGCACTTCAGCGTGTCGCTTACCTACTCTATCGGTACAGGGGAACACTGAATGCAGAAAATATTATGCTCTTCTCACCGAATTCTTTATTTAATAGTTATGTTGCGACAGTTTTACCTGAGCTGGGTGAGGAAAATATGCAGCAATCTACTTTTCAGGAATACCTAAATCACAGGATTGGAAAGGCATTTGATGTCGAGGATCCCTTTACACAAATGGAGTATTTGCTTAGTGGCGAAAGTGAAGTTGACGACCAAATAAGGGGCGAGGGAATCCGCTTTAAGGCAAGCTTGCATTTTAAGAAAATCATTGATCAATATGCGTCCGACTTATCCAGTCAAGGTTTACTATTTAGGGATTTATCCTTTCGAGGAGATGTCATTATCTCAAAAAAGGAGATTTATGATTATTTTTATTCCCTTGAAAAAAGCTATTCCATCCCAAACAGGATTCAAATCGTAAAGGATTGGTTACTAAAGGAATTAAGACGGGCCGTGAAACGGGAACGTTCGCGAAGCTGGGTGGAGGAAGAGATTCAATTTCTTGAAAAAGAAGATTATATGGAGGCCTTTAAAAAGCTCCAAGAGAAAAATCGATTTTCGGAAAATACATTTGATGATTTTGAGCGAGAACAAAGGCTTCTTGCGGAAATGGTTGTTAAGGAAAAATTTAAGCCATTATTTGTAAGAGTGAAGAATTTAAGATTTATTGATACTACTCAAGTTTATCTGCAATTATTTGAACAAGATAACATAATAGATAAAGGTCTTCCACTAAATTGGTCAAAAATTTGTACGTTAACAGTGAAGAATTTTCACAACATGGTCATTCCATATGAAGATGCAACCCCATTTGTTTACTTGCAGGATTTAATTGAGGGTCGGAAATCAAACACAGCGATTCGCCATATTTTCATTGATGAGGCACAGGATTATTCGCCTTTCCAATTTGCATTTATCCAAAGGCTTTTTCCATATAGCAAAATGACACTGCTGGGAGACTTCAATCAAGCGATTTTTTCGGGTGCAACGGGTTCCGAGACAGTCCTTACAGATTTGAACGTTGGTGATGAAGATGTTGAATCGTTCGTGTTAACAAAAACCTACCGTTCTACGAGAGAAATTGTCGAATTTACAAGTGGATTAATTAACGGCGGTGAAAAAATAGAACCATTTAACCGGAAGGGCAGGAAGCCGGTAATTGAGATGGTCGAACCAACTAAGTTGAATAGCGCGATTCTCGCAAAAATGAAGGAAATGAAGGATGAAGGACACCGTACAGTTGCGGTAATTTGCAGAACTTCCGCAGAAAGTCAGAAGGTTTATGGAGCTCTAAAAAATGAATTGCCACTTCATTTAATCGAAAAGGGGACTGTTTCCTATGAAAAGGGCAATCTTGTAATACCTTCCTATCTGGCAAAAGGGATCGAATTTGATGCGGTCATATTGTATGATTGTTCGCAGTATAAGCGTGAAGGGGAGCGAAAATTATTCTATACAGTTTGTACCCGCGCCATGCATGAATTGCATATGTTTGCAACAGAAGGAATCAATCCACTCATGGCTTCCGTGTCAAAGGATGCTTATAAGTTAATATAATCCATATGCAAAAAAAGGCTGTAGAATTCTTATGAGAATCATACAGCCTTTTAGGTTTTTATTTTTTCCATTGCTTCTTGACCTGTTCAAAGGCAAGGCGTAATATTTCTTCATCAGAAGTATCGCGATGGGTAATGACATTTGTCAAATAGTATTTTCCTTCGAAGGTTATTGTAACTTCCACCTGTACCATTAATAATCACCTTTCTTTACTTTATACTTCAATTACCATAAATTCTTCTGCAAATTGCTGTACTTGGTTTTTATCAATTTTGTTCTTTTTCAGCAATGATTCTGTAATGACTAGTTGGGCTTGAATTGATACATTTCTTTTTAAATCGCGAAGTGACACATCGCCATTCAATAATTGAATCGCTTTTTCCTTGATGTCTTGATTACTAGAAGATTTGTATAAAAGATAGGCAATACACGTAACCTTGTCCACAAACGTACCCCCAATCAAGAATCGATTATTTTTTAATAAATTCGACGACAATCAGAAAAATCCTGCTAATTTTCTGGAAATTCCCAAAAACATTCAGAAAAGTGTGACACGTCAGTAGATTACTCTTGAAATAGAAACTTTGTTGTATATTGCTTATCTGGTATAATATTTTATATAATATTGAAGGGATATGAGAAAAACGATGTTAGTCTGTAAATAGTACCTTTCGTCCCATTGTGGGAGGGGAGTTTTTTTAGTTGGTCACATGTGATCAGCGGAAACAATATTCAGCCACTGACTATTAACGAATGCTTATACATATGATTTAGGAGGAAAACTCATGAAACAGGCCTTAATCAAGGATTTGTACAGAAATACGGAAAGTTATATTGATCAAGAGGTACAGTTGTCCGGTTGGATTCGGACGATTCGCGATTCCAAAAACTTTGGATTCATTGAATTAAATGACGGCAGCTTTTTTAAAGGCGTGCAGATTGTATTTGATGAACAATTGGCGAACTTTAAAGATATAGCCAAGCTTCCAATTAGTTCATCGATAAAAGTGGCGGGGGATTTTATTCATACACCACAAGCAAAGCAGCCGTTTGAAATTAAAGCGACAGAGATTGTGATTGAAGGAACTTCCAATGTGGACTATCCATTACAGAAAAAGAAGCATTCCTTTGAATATTTAAGATCAATTGCGCATCTGCGCCCAAGAACCAATACATTTTCAGCTGTATTCCGTGTGAGATCACTTGCTTCCTATGCGATCCATAAATTTTTCCAGGATAAAGGGTATGTTTATGTACACTCACCAATCATTACCGGTAGTGATACGGAAGGTGCAGGGGAAATGTTTCGGATTACCACTCTTGATATGGATAATCTCCCTAAAAATGATGAAGGTAAAACAGATTTAACAAAGGATTTCTTTAACAAGGAAACCAATTTGACTGTTAGTGGACAACTTTCTGCGGAGTCCTTTGCGTTAGCGTTCCGGAATGTCTACACATTTGGCCCAACATTTAGGGCGGAGAATTCAAATACAGCGCGGCATGCAGCTGAATTTTGGATGATAGAGCCAGAGCTCGCCTTTGCAGAACTTCCTGATATTATGGATTTAGCTGAAGAAATGGTAAAATACGTCATTGGCTATGTTTTGGATCAAGCTCCTGAGGAAATGAATTTCTTTAACAGCTTTATTGAAAAGGGTTTGGTAGATCGTTTGGATAATGCCCATACCGCAAACTTTGGCCGTGTGACCTATACAGAAGCAATTAAGTTGTTACAAGAGTCAGGTGAAACGTTCGCCTATCCTGTTGAATGGGGAGTGGATCTGCAAACTGAGCATGAACGGTATTTATGCGAAAAGGTCTTCAAACGCCCTGTATTTGTTACGGATTATCCAAAAGAAATTAAAGCCTTCTATATGAGATTAAATGAAGATCAAAAAACAGTTGCGGCAATGGACCTACTTGTACCTGGAATTGGAGAATTAATCGGCGGCAGCCAGCGTGAAGAACGGGAAGATATTCTTGCTGGAAAAATTAAAGAACTTGGAATGAATGAGGAAGATTATTGGTGGTACTTGGAGTTAAGAAAATACGGCGGTACAAAACATTCAGGTTATGGAATTGGCTTTGAACGCTTAATTATGTACTTAACAGGGATGTCAAACATCAGAGATGTCATACCATTCCCAAGAACACCTGGTAATGCAGAATTTTAATTAGTGATTAAAAAAGACCAATTCGCAGAATTGGTCTTTTTGGTGCATTGACATGCTTCATTTATAAATCCTGCAGCTCTTCTTCGAAAAAAAATGTACCTGGGTGCTCTTTAACGATGTAAGAATACCTCTTCATATTTTTCACGTACTGCCATTTTAAAATTGTGACGGCCTCACCTGTTTCTTTAATATTTACAGTTTGACCATTCATGTAGCGGTTATTTGAGTTTTTCAAAATCAACACCCCTTTACTATTCCTTCTTTAGTATACCACAAAATGAAAGTAACTTTATGCTACATATCGGGATATGAGGAGGCAAATGGAAAACAGGTAGCTGTCGCCTTTCCATTATTATCAAACTATGGTATGCTTTATTAAAGCGAGGTGTCATTTTGACTAATTATAAAGCAAGAAAAAGTAACCTCAAGGATTTATTATCTAAGAACGGAATGGATTTGGAGAGTTTAGAAAGAAATACAAATATTCCCAGAAGTCAACTCGACGGCTACATATCAAAGAAAGTAATGAACTTAAATACGGCAATGACTATTTCCAAAGAATTGAATTGTCAGATTGAAGATTTATATGTGTGGGCATCTGAGGAAGAATAAAGTATCCTTTGTTGCTTTTTACAAAAAAAACAGACCAATAAGGGTCTGTTTTTTTCATTAGTTGTTTAAATCGCATTTCTCTAATGGGATTAGCTTTGTTTTTTTCGTGAATTTATAGCCAAGCCATAAAATAAGGAATAATGGCAAGCCGATGTAAGAAACTAACACACCGTTCCAATCAATATGGTTACCCATAAAAGCAGAATAATTTTGTCCTAAAACAACAAATCCACAAACTAGAAAGGCAAAAATTGGCCCAAATGGGAAGAATTTCGATTTAAAAGGTAACAAGTTAAAATCCAACCCCTGTGCTACAAACGCCCTGCGGAAACGGTAGTGGCAAATAGCAATTCCGAGCCATGCAATAAAGCCCGACATACCGGAAGCGTTTAAGAGCCATACATAAACGGTTCCATCACCGAAGAATGAAGCAAGAAAGGCAAGAGTTCCGACTAAGGTTGTGGCAATTAGTGCATTTACCGGTACACCTTTTTTATTAAGTTTACCAAGGAATTTTGGAGCCTTCCCTTGACGGGCCAAATCCCAGAGCATGCGTGTTGAAGCATACATTCCTGAATTTCCGGCAGATAATACCGCAGTTAAAATAACGGCATTCATGACAGAAGCGGCAAAGGCAATTCCAGCTTTTTGAAATACAAGTGTAAATGGGCTGACAGAAATATCGCCATTGGCTAGGTTGCCGTTTGTATAAGGAATCAGAAGTCCGATGACTAGGATTGCAAGTACATAAAATAAAAGAATCCGCCAAAAAACCGTTTTGACTGCGCGTGGAATAGCTTTTGCGGGATCTTCTGTTTCTCCGGCAGCAACCCCTAAAAGCTCTGTTCCTTGAAAAGAGAAACCAGCTGCCATAAAGATTCCAAGCATGGCCATAAATCCGCCGTGGAACGGGGCATCGCCAATCGTGAAATTCTTAAATCCAACCGCTTGATCGCCCATAATGCCAAAAATCATTAATGTCCCAGTAATAATAAAGATAATAACTGTTACTACCTTAATCAGAGAAAACCAATATTCAGCTTCCCCAAATCCTTTTACTGAAAGATAATTTAATAGAAACATAATCACTAAAAAAATGCTGCTCCAAACTAAGGATGGAGTATTCGGAAACCAGAATTTCATGATCATGGTTACCGCCGCTAATTCAGCCGCAATGGTAATGGCCCAGTTGTACCAGTAATTCCAGCCGAGCGCAAATCCAAGGGCAGGATCCACAAATTTAGTCGCATACGTGCTAAAGCTTCCGGCCACAGGCATATAGGCGCCCATTTCAGCTAGGCTTTGCATTAAAAAGTATACCATGACCCCAATGATGAGATAGGAGAGAATGGCACCACCAGGTCCGGCAGAATGAATGGCCCCGCCACTGGCAAGGAAAAGCCCGGTACCAATTGTTCCGCCGAGTGAAATCATCGTGAGGTGCCGCGATTTTAAGCTTCGTTTCAATTCAGTCGTTTCGGATTGTTCACCCGTATTGACTTGTTCTTCTAAGGCTCTTGCTGTTTGCATAAGTAAGGACTCCTTTTTCTTTTTCTTTTTCGAGAAGGAGTTTTGGAATAAAAAATGCCATCGAAGTAGAATCGATGGCATTATCAATACCCCGCATCATACCTTCCGAAAGATAGCTCAACACGAATAGCTGGTAGGACTATACGTGACAGTTCTGTTCCTATTTGGAGACAGCCCCAGCATGCTTTTTCAGAGATGAAAAACACACTTCGGCAGCTTTTCCTTTCAAACGGAGTCAGGGGTGTCTCTACACCTCGTCCGCATTACTGATAAAAACCGCGACCTCTACCTCATCGGTTTGATGAGGATTTTGCTATTAAGTTAATATATTTATATAGTATAGATATTATTTTAAAAATGTCAATGGAAAAATAAACAGATAATTGAATATTATTGTAAAAAACTATTAAATTTACATCGTTACGGAGAATCGGTATTATTTTTAAAAAGACAAGTGGCAGGCAGGAGATGAAAAAGGTGCGATTTATTGGTTTAATACTGGGATCCCTCATCGTCGTAGTAGGATTTAATCTTTTCTTAATTCCCCATCAGGTCTTAAGTAGCGGACTAAGCGGGATTTCAATGATGTTTGGAATGATTTCTCCAATTAATACGGGGCTTGCTAATTTCCTTTTAAATTTTCCGTTATTAATTATTGGATACAAAATGCTTGGAAAAAAGTTTATCATGAATTCAATTTTTTCCGTGTTTATTATCTCGTTAGGACTATATCTGGTTCCTGTGCATGAAATTGCAAAAGACACGATATTATCGTCGATTTTTGGCGGTGCTTTAACAGGGATAGGGGTAGGGATCGTGTTCCGTTCTTCCGGTTCAACCGGGGGGTTCGACATTATCGGAATGATTGTATCTCGGAAAAGAGATTTCCCTATTGGGACCTTGCTCTCGGGAATGAACGCTGTTGTGATTGTAATTAGCGGGTTTTTATTTAATTGGGATTCAGCGCTAAATACATTAGTTTCTATTTATGTAACCGGTAAAGTGGTTGATGCCATTTATACGGATCATGCGAAATTAACCTTAATGATTATTACAGAAAAAGGTCAAGAAATGAGAGCACATTTACTGACAAATTTGTATAGAGGATTAACGATCATGGACGGCGTCGGCGGCTATTCTAATAACCAACGGAACGTGTTAATTACCGTTATTTCAAGGTACGAGTTAAATGAGGTGAAAAATCTCATAACGGAAGTGGATCCCGCCGCTTTCGTAAATATAACAGAAACTATTGAGGTAATGGGGCTGTTCCATCGGCCGAGTCCTTCTTAGATAAGGGTCTAGGTATGGATTTTTCTGAAAGATGAGGGTAATTTAAGGAAACCACTTGAAGGTTTCCTTTTTTTCATAGAAAATAACAACATATACATATTTTAAAAGGAGATTGGAAACCATGCGGCCAATCATAATAGGCATCTTTGCAGCTTTCTTTTTTGCATTTACCTTTATATTAAATCGCTCGATGGAGCTCGCGGGGGGAAGTTGGATTTGGAGTGCCTCTTTAAGGTATTTCTTTATGATTCCCTTTCTATTCATTATCGTGATAGCAAGGAAAAATTTAAAACCATTGCTGCTGGAAATGAAACAGAAGCCAGGTGCTTGGGTTTTGTGGAGTTCTATTGGTTTCGGATTATTTTATGCTCCCATTTGCTTTTCAGCAGCATATGCCCCGGGTTGGCTAATTGCTGCGACATGGCAGATTACCATAATCTCCGGTTCACTGCTTGCGCCGCTTTTCTATGAAACGGTGATGACAGATAACGGTCCAAGCCAAAAAAAGGGGAAAATTCCCTTCAAGGGTTTAGGAATGTCTTTGATCATTTTACTTGGAATTATTTTGATGCAGGTAGAACAGGCCAATCATTTGTCGATTATTGCTCTTTCCTTAGGGGTATTACCGGTCGTTGTTGCATCTTTTGCTTACCCATTAGGTAATCGAAAAATGATGGAGGTGTGTGGCGGGCGCCTGGACGTTTTCCAACGTGTATTAGGAATGACACTGGCAAGCATGCCCTTCTGGATCATTTTATCCATTTTTGGACTGATAAATGAGGGGATGCCAAGCTTAGGGCAAACCGGCCAATCCGCACTCGTTGCCATATCCTCAGGCGTAATTGCAACCATTCTCTTCTTTCATGCGACAGATCTCGTAAGAGGGGATATGCAAAAGCTTGCTGCGGTGGAGGCAACACAATCAATGGAAGTTTTATTCGCAGTAATCGGAGAGCTGTTGCTCTTAACTTCGTTAATGCCTTCAGCCCTTTCTTGGGTCGGCATGGCATTGGTTATGATTGGAATGGTGCTGCACAGTTATGTTTCAAATAAAGTAGCAAGGCCAAAAATGAAAAAAGTAAGTGCATAGATTGGAATACGTGAATAACGAATCCTTATCAATTCCATTGATAAGGATTTTTTCATCACTGCAAATGTTATCCATTAAGGTATGGTGACAACTTATCAATGGTTTCCTGCAGGATCACTGCATTTTTCTTATACATCGCTTTTGATTTTTGACAATCGGTTTCAAGTGAAAATATTTCTAAGTCTGCCTGGGTTTTTTTTAAGGTTGCAAGTAATAATGGGCGGACTGCGGGTGCAGGTACTTTAATTTTATCATCGTAAAGGTCAACTGTTATATCCCCATATGAATCCACTTGACCGAGAAAAACATTATCAAGGGTCACTCCAAGCTTTTCTAACTCGGTGTAAAGCCAGCCTCTGCCTTTACCGGCACATCGTAAGGCTTCATCCACGATGTTCCCATCCATAATAATGGTTTGCGGTTCTTTCTCATTCGGCATTTTCATTTGTAAATCTTTAGGTGTTAAAGGTTGGTTTTCTTTTTTTAGTAAGGCGCTTAAATTACCGCGTGGTTCCAATACAGCAAATTCTACATCTGCGACTTTAAAAATATTCTTTTGACGCAGCAGAGCAGATAATTCATCAATGGTATACTTTTCCTTTTTTAAATTATTTTCTAAGATTTTTCCATCTTGAATGACAACTGTACCTTTACCTTCTACGAAGTCGCTGAATTTTTTACTTTTTATAGATAAATAATTAGATAAAAAAGTAATAAATCCGAAGACGGCGATTGCTAATGCTCCGTGATACATGTTCGCTTCAAGTCCAGTAACAACCTCACCTGCTATGCTTCCGATTGTTATCCCAGCGACATACTCAAAAAAGGAAAGCTCAGAAATTTGTTTTTTTCCAAGAACTTTGGTGGTTATGAATAAGAGCAGCAGAAAAATCAACGAGCGAAATATGATTAATGTCCAACCTGGCATATGTTTCTCACCTCAAAATATTATGTACCCTTATATTGTGGTTCATTTCGTTCGAGTTCTAAAACCCTGTATTGCAGGTCTTTTTTTACATCCCCAATTTTTAAGCTGGTTTCATGGAACATGGCTTTCGCTTCCTCCTCAAGTGAATTTAATGCTAATGAGGACAGCTGGGCTTCAATTCCCTTTATAGTGGATAGACATTGATTGACGTTTGAAGCGATTGTCAAAATAATAACTTCCTTTCTTAGGTGATGCTAATTTCATGAAAAAAAGGGGTTGGCTAAAAACGCCAACCTTTAACAGCTTTATTGATTGTACTGTGGTTCTTCTGACATGATTTCTTGAATGCGTGGTTCAAGGCTGTCTAAAACTGATTGTGTTTGCTGGGCCGCTTGTTGATAAAGTTGTTTTGCATTTTGGTTATCGGTTGCAAGTGCAAAAGTTTCAAAACTTGCCTGGGCACTTTTTAATCCGGCTAATGCTTGTTTAACTTGTGTTCCTACAGTCATCGATGATCCTTCTTTCGTCATAAGAATTGAATTACAAAAATAGTATGTGGATTAAAATTTTGCTTATGTACAGTTTTCTTTCTTTTTAAAAGAAAGTTTTTCCATTCGACCTCAAGGCGTAATTTTTTATTAAAATCGCACCAAATGTTTCAATAATTGGAAATTATCAGGTAAAATAATATTGATTAAAGTGCAGAATAATTTACTCTAGAATTTAGGGGGGATCATATTTGATTTTATTAAGAAGGAAAGAGGTAGATGAGGAACATTCCGTTAAGTTAGTCGCGTATACGATTATTTTATTTATTAGTAGCTTTTTCGCACCTTTTGTCATTGTTGCTTCCTATCAGAGCATGGTCTATTTTTCCCGTTCCTATTGGTTCTTTTCAACACCGTTTTCTGCCTACATTACATTTATGGGGGGAATGCTTTTTATTGCAGCCATCATGACCATATATCTCATTTTTAGACAGCGGGAGAATGCCCGCAAATTGAAATGGATTACAGGGATATTACTACTTATTAGCATACCAGTATTTATTTTAAGCTTGACCAATTATTACTATATGGATGATAAGGGAATCTACTATAATGGGTTGACAGGCATAGAGGAAAAAGAATATAAGTGGAACGATATGGCTAAAGTACATATTATCTATCGAAACCATCAGGGGTCTACCGGATTCTATCAATATAAATTTGAAATGACAGATGGAAGTAAAATAATACTTCCCTTTAATGATAAACTTTCTGAAAATAAATTTCGGATAGAAGCGAAAATTAAAGAGCTCAAAATCCCTGTTCATAATAATTTCAAAAATCCAATTGTTGATTAAATAGAGAGTCTTCCTTCAGAAAGGAGGGCTTTTTTTGCATGATTTTTCCCAAAAATTCACAGTATCGTCATAAAATTTTGATTAATTTAAAAAATTCCGTGATATACTAAAAGTGTAAAAGATAATCAAAGGTTAACATCTTAGGAGGCTCAACCATACGTGTTCGTTCCGTTAGTGAACGAGTATTTGTAAGGTAATTTCCAACAATCATTTGGAAGGTGGAGCGATGAAGATTCAATTTGAAAAGGTCTAAATCTAAAGCCAAAGCCTTTCATAATTGAATTCTAGTATTTCCATAGAATTCATATCAAAGGATCAAGTTAAGGATTTATAGGTTAGTACATCTGATATAAGAATTTTTATCAGAGTATTCATAACTGAAATCTTTTCAAAAATTCATTGCCAAGAAGCCTGCAATCCATATGAAGGAATAAAGAGTCTTAAACGGTGACAATCCGAAAATTTGTTTCTTTTAGGAATTTGAATTCCATTAAACATGTGAATTAATTCCTTCAACGGAACAAACACACATCAGCTGAGTTTTCAAAAGTTTCCATTAGCTTTGAACTTCAACTAAACGGAAACGAAAATTTGAAAACAATTTGTCTGATGTCTTGGTTGGGTCCCCTAAGGTGTTAATACCAATTAAGGAGTTACTTCAAAAATGAGGTAGCTTCTTTTTATTTTTTTAAAAAATAAGCATAAAAATATTAATAACAGTACCATTTCGTTATAATAAATAAAGGATATTATTTTTGAAAGGGGAAAATTAATGACAGAAATTCAAGAAATGAGTTTAATCGAACAACAAGAAGCAATATTGGCAAATATTCAACACCGAAGATTGACCAAAAGAAAAATCTTTCAACGAATATTGTTAATCACCATTGGTGCCATTTTAATGTCCGTGGGGCTTGAAATCTTCCTTGTTCCCAATAATGTTATTGATGGCGGGATTACAGGCATTTCCATCATGCTTTCCTATATAACAGGATGGAAACTGGGAATTTTCCTATTTATTTTAAATATTCCTTTTTTCTTTATCGGGTACAAACAAATCGGAAAAACCTTCGCATTATCCACTCTTTATGGCATCATTATTCTTTCTATTGGTACCACTCTACTTCATCCGGTTCCGGCATTTACGCAAGACATCCTTCTTGCCACTGTTTTTGGGGGAATTGTTCTTGGGATTGGCGTTGGTCTGGTGATTAGGTACGGGGGATCACTTGATGGTACCGAAATAATGGCCATTCTCTTTAATAATAAACTCCCATTTTCCGTCGGAGAAATTATTATGTTCTTTAATCTCTTCATCCTTGGCTGTGCAGGGTTTGTGTTTTCATGGGATCGAGCGATGTATTCGCTCATTGCTTATTTTGTTGCTTACAAAACGATTGATGTTACTATAACTGGACTTGACGAATCCAAATCCGTGTGGATTATTAGCGATAATGCGAAACAAATTGGTGATGCCATCATGAATCGCTTAGGCCGTGGTGTTACCTACATTCATGGCGAGGGAGCATATTCAGGTGACGATAAAAAAGTAATCTTTTGTGTAATCAATCGTCTTGAGGAAGCAAAATTGAAGGAAATTGTTACCGAAAATGATGATAGTGCCTTTTTAGCGGTGGCAGATATCGCTGAAGTTCGTGGTGGACGTTTTAAGAAAAAAGACATTCATTAGCAATGTTAAAAAATGACGAAAATACAACATTTGTCGGTATTAGGCTTTTTAACGAAGAAATCAGTACCAAGATTGTAGGTTTCTTATAGAATGTGTCGATTAATTGGGAATATAGTCATTTGTGGGAATCATGTTTTGTCGTACTTTGCGCTTACCTAGGAAATAATTGTGCGAATAATAAGATATTTTCGAAAAAGATGACAGACAATTCTGCCATCTTTTTCGATTCTTTAAAAAAGCAGTTCAAACACCTCATTAAGTTCATGTGCTCTCTTTTCATCTTGTTCTTCTTTCGCATAGTTAATTTCTTTTGGCAGCATGTGATTTAAAAAATGTATTTCTCTTTGGTTTAAATCCCGAACAAAGGAAGCTTCCGATGTATAAGCACCTTCCTTTAGTTTCTTGTATAGATTTCGACCCTCTGAATGATCTTCTGTATAATTTGATAATGTTTCCCGTAAATACCCCAGAGTCTGATCCATTGTTTTCATCATCCTTTCACGCTCTTATTTTTTAACGTGATGGATCAAATATACATTTTAAAAATTATAGTTGTCTCAAAAAATAAAAATGAGCAAGTACAAAAGTACTTACCCAATTTTTTGTTTAGAAAAAGAAGAACGGGGCAAAACCAAATCCAACAAACGGGACGAACACCGGGGGTCTAAAAAATGGTCTTCTTCCCCAAAAGCCATATCCGTAACCATCAGAAGTGTTGGAAGAAGAAAACTCTTCAATCTCAAGGCCTTCCTTTCTAACCTTGATCACTCTCCCAACCACCAATTCCCCAGTCTCATTTTTATACTGAATCATTTTACCTTCTAATCGACGTGCCTGTTCATAATTTAACTCCACTTCAACTTCCTCCTTTAAACGGACTTGCTATAAAATATGAAATGAATTGCTGGAATGTAAAGGCTAAAACCCAAGTCTTGTCCAATTTTATACACAAATTAAAAAAATATAGTATGTAATGCTTGTATATCGAAAGGCCCTTTTCCCGCAGGAAAAGAGCCTTCAATTATTTAGTAACTGTAATAACCCGATAGCTTAAAATATCCTGATATTTTAAGACAATATTTCCATGTTCATTCAAGATATGAAAAAGCTCGGGTTCAAAGTCCTTTGAAAAATTAAATTCCGGTGCATGGTTACCATGACTTAGTGCTGGGTTTTGCGCTTTTAATTCAATGTTTTTGAAACCAACCTCTTGTAATAAGCGATGCCAGTCTTCCTCCAATAATAAGGAATCAACCGCGTAAAAATTCATTATTTCTGCTTCTTCTTGTGGATTAAACCGTTTGTTAATCGTCATTTCGTTGGCAATTAACCGGCCGCCTTTTTTTAGCACACGATGAAATTCGCTAAGCGCCTTTGGTTTATCGACAAATGCTAAAACAGACTCAGATAAGATAAAATCAAAGGAATGATCGTCGAATGGTATTTCTTCAATTGATCCATGGATTAATTGAATGGGAAGTTGTTGTGTCTGAAAGCGATCCTTTGCTTTTTCGACCATAATTGGATTGATTTCCAAACCAATCACTTTTGCTTTATATTGCTGGTACAAATAAGCTGCTGTTTGTCCTGTGCCGCAGCCTGCATCTAAAACGAGGGAGTTTTCGGAAATATTTTCACTTGAAAGAATGTTTTGCGTCAAAAGGATTCCACCGGGATGGGCTCCGCCAACGCCAAACTTCGCCAAGAAATCAAAATAAGTTAGACCTCCCATAGACACCACCTCAAATCTGTTTTTTGCATAGTATGATAAAAAGCGGAGAGAGGTGCTTTCCCTAAAACAAAACATCAGAGGATTATTATAATAATATTATGTAAACCGATGAACAGCATTCATCCAGTAAATAACAAAGCATGTATGGTTTCCTAAACATATTCTTCATCAAAATGCACAAATTAAGCAAATGGAAGAGGGAATTGTAACACCTTCCATACCATGTAGAAGGAGTGCTGAAGATGAAAAGCATAAGAAGGCAGCCGTTTTTCAAAATGTTTGCACCAAAACGAAAAAGTAGAGGGGCTATGTGGGCATCTCTCTTAGGTATTGGCGTAAGTGCCGCAGTAATTGGTGTAACAAGAGGGAAGCGTAAAGATTTTGCACTACCTCTTCAAAATGTAGTCAAAAACTTTTCACCAAAGACAAATCTTAATTTGATGAACAATGCATCCCTAACAGAATTTTCTGAGGAATTGTTGGAAAGCGCCTTAAAAAACGAGCGTTAGAAAAAGTCCGCATACGCGGACTTTTTTAATACGGTGCGTCAGGAATCTTTTTCGGCTTGTATTCAATCCCTTCTGAAGAATATAGTTTAATAACTAATATATTTCCGAGCGTTCTCGCACGGATTAATACCGGTTGGGTATACATATTTTTAAATTCAAAATCGGGTCCATACCAGCTTACAGTTGCATCTCGGCCAGGAGGAATGTAGGGAACCTTTCTACTGTGGGAAAAACGCTGGACAATCTTTAACCCGGCATTATCAACAGCATTAAAAAGTGTAGAGGATACTTGGCAAATTCCGCCGCCAATGTCCTCTGAAAATTCCCCTCTAACAATTACCTTAGCCTTTAAATACCCTTTTGTAGCTGTACGTTTTCCGACCACTTTGTTAAAAGAAAATGTTTCTCCCGGAAAGACGACATAATTGTTAATGGCCTTCGCTGCCAATTTAATATTCGTGGTGCGTTTTTTATTTTGCGAATTAAATGAGGTAACGTATCGTCCAATCCGCTTGCTTCGAATATCCTCTAGTAATTCACTATCCACTTTTGGATAAACAGAGAGCATGGGAATTTCAAATTTTCCCTGTCTCTGTGAAAAGAAATAGGCATAGAATTGTTCAGTAAAGGCTTGACGATGGATCCGATAACCCACTTGCTCCGATAGGATATTACCGGTTGAATCTAGGCTTGCATCTGTAGGTGCTGTGGAAAATTGTTTGTCTAGCTGATCCAAAAATTGATTGTATTTTTTGGAATCGATAATCGGCAAATCAGTATATGGAAAAGAAAAGTCCATACGATTGATATAGGTTACATTGATGTCGTCTTTTGTTATGATTAATTGATCTGAAGTATGTAATGGTTGAGCCGTAAGTAATATTCCGAATATCCAAGGTAAAATCATCTCTTTTCACCCCTCCTGCTTCTAATATTTGTAGCAATTTACCATTTCATGTACCATTATGAGTAAAGAATGTTTTTTATTTTTTCGAATGAAAAAAATGCAGAATTATAGTATAGTAGCAATGAATACCAAATAAATAGTTCATTGCTAGCACTACGCAAACACATGGATAGGAGTGTCTGGTCATGTCTGAAAATGAAAGAATTCAATTAAATGTAAGGATTACAAAAGAAACCTCCCTAATGCTGGATGAAATTGTCGAGTATTATCAACAAGGAATTAAACTTGGCAGAATTTATAAAGGTGACGTCTTAACGGATATTATTGAAAAATCTTATGAGGTCATGAATAAGCAGAAAAAATCTAACAGAAGATTTTGATAATAGAATTGGTATCAAAAATTTATTTGAATATTTAGAAAAGGATATGAATATGTAAGTCTAAGAGGTATAATTGTACATATGACATACTAACTGGTCAGTATAGTTTGATTTGTTAAAGAACTATAGACGAATGACTGTAAGAAAGCAGGGTGATATTGATGAAATTAAGTGGTAAAACCGCAATTGTAACAGGTGGAGGGAGTGGAATTGGACGTGCAGCCGCCATTCGTTTTGCTTCGGAAGGGGCTTGTGTTACAGTCGCCGATGTAGACACTGTTACTGGCGAAGGAACAGTCAGCCTTATACTGGAAAGTGGTGGAAAGGCGATTTATGTAAAAACTGACGTATCGGATTCGAAACAGATGAAAGAACTAATTAATAAAACTACAGAAAACTTTGGCGGCTTACACATTATGTTCAACAACGCTGGAATCGGTAATACCGAAGTAAGAAGTGTCGATTTGTCAGAGGAAGAATGGGATCGTGTCGTCGATATTAACCTTAAAGGTGTTTTTCTAGGAATTAAATATGCTGTCCCCGAATTAATGAAATCGGGCGGTGGGGCCATTATTAATACCTCAAGTTTGTTGGGATTAAAAGGGCAGAAATATGTTTCCGCTTACAATGCTTCAAAAGCTGGTGTTGTTGTGCTAACACAGAATGCTGCACTGGAATACGGAAAATACAATATTCGCGTGAATGCGATTGCTCCTGGGGTCATTAATACTAAAATTATCGATAACTGGAAGCAGAATGAACGAAAATGGCCGATTATTTCACGTGCCAATGCGTTGGGGAGAATTGGAACACCCGATGAAGTAGCGAATGCGGTTTTATTTTTAGCATCTGATGAAGCCTCGTATATTACAGGCGCAACACTTTCCGTCGACGGCGGCGGACTAACATTTTAATTGATAGATAAGAAAATACATTTTGGAGGGGATCAAATGAGTGAAAAGAAAGCATGGCTTGCGCATTATCCTGAAGCAATTGATACAAATGTGAACATCCCTAATAAACCATTAGGACAAATTCTTCAAGAAACTGCCTCAACTTACCCTGCTAATAATGCCTTATCCTTTTATGGAAAAAAGATTACTTACGGACAATTACATTCTCTAGCTTTCGCTTTTACTTCTGCCCTGCAGCAAAATCAGGTTCAAAAGGGGGATCGGGTGGCGATTATGCTGCCAAACTGTCCTCAATACGTTATTTCTTACTACGGAATATTGATCTCCGGGGGGATTGTAACCCAAGTGAACCCGATGTCCGTAGAACGGGAGCTTGAATATATTCTTAAGGATTCGGACGCTGAAACAATTGTCGTACTCGATGCTCTTTATTCACGAGTAAAAAGCGTTCAAGAACGAACAAATTTGAAAAATATTATTGTCGTCAGCCTGCAAGGCTCAGTTCAAGATTTCAAACCAGACCGGACCTTTGATCGTTTTTTGGCGGAAGGAAACGGAAAAATCCTTCCAATTGAATTTGAACCGGAGCATGATGTTGCTGTCCTACAATATACCGGCGGCACAACGGGAAGATCAAAAGGGGCGATGTTAACCCATCGCAATATCCTAGCAAATGTGATCCAGTGTCACGAGTTTTTTAAAGATGATTTGAAATTTGGCCAGGAGAAATGTTTAACAGTTATTCCTCTCTTCCATGTTTTTGGGATGACATCCTGTATGAACCTATCGATTTATATTGGTGCAGAATCGATCATGCTTCCGCGCTTTGATTTAGAAGAGGTATTGAATACGATAAAAAATGAGCAGCCAACGACTTTTCCTGGTGTGCCAACGATGTATGTCGCAATTACTAGCCACCCCCATGCAGAGCAGTATGGCATTAATAGTATAAAAACATGTAACAGCGGCTCGGCACCGATGCCGGTTGAACTACTTCGCAGTTTTGAAAGGAAAACGGGATCGAAAATTTTAGAGGGCTACGGGTTATCGGAAGCTTCTCCTACGACACACTGTAATCCCCCATTTGCGGAGCGGAAGCCGGGAAGTGTCGGTATTGGGGTACCATCAACGGAATATAAAATAGTGGATGTAGCAACTGGTACAACGGAGGTACCTGTTGGTGAACTTGGTGAAGTGATTATTAAAGGCCCGCAGATCATGAAGGGTTATTGGAATATGCCGGAGGAGACGGCCAATACACTTCGTGACGGCTGGCTCTATACTGGTGACATTGCAAGGGTTGATGAAGATGGCTATCTTTACATCGTTGACCGCAAAAAAGATTTAATCATTGCGAGCGGGTACAATATTTATCCGCGTGACATTGAAGAAGTTTTGTACGAACATCCATCTGTCCAAGAAGCCGTTTGTATTGGTGTTCCGGATCCGTATAGAGGAGAGGATGTGAAAGCTGTTGTTGTCCTAAAGGCTGGAAAAAGTGCAACAGAGCAGGAAATCATCCAATATTGTAAGCAAAACATGGCGGCCTATAAAGTACCACATATTGTTGAATTTCGTGATCAATTACCAAAAACAGGCGTTGGAAAAATCCTTCGCCGGGCGTTAAGGGAAGAATCACTAAAAAACTAGTGGTTTCGTTAGATTGATGATTAAAGGAGAGGTTAATCTTATGATATAATTTTCACCAGACCATTTAACAGATTGTGAGGACAGGACAGTGAAAGAGAAAATAACGGAACAAAGCATCCGCTTATTTGAAAAAAAGGGGTTTAGTGAGACATCAATCCAAGATATAGTGGATTCGCTAGGTGTAACGAAAGGAACTTTTTACTATTATTTTTCAAGTAAAGAAGAATTGTTAATGGATATCCATTTAGGGTACATTGATGATTTACTTGTACACCAGGACAGGATTTTTAAGGATCCAGCAAAGTCCTGTAAAGAAAAATTATTTGAAATTGTTTTTATGCTCCTTTCCGATATTAAAACTAGTGGTTCTGCAGCAAAAATATTTTTTCGGGAATTGAAAAATTTAAATGAGGAACACTCAAGTCTCATTCATTCAAAGCGTGAGCGGTTCCGAATAAATATTGAGGATTTGATCAAGAAGGGAATCGAAAATGGTGAATTTCGTCATGATTTAAATGCCTCTATCATCACGTTTGGAATTTTGGGAATAACGAATTGGAGTTACCAGTGGTTTAATCCAAACGGAATCTGCACTGATCGTGAAGTAGCAGAGATTTTTGTCGAAATGATTTTAAAGGGAATTCAAGTTAATTGACGAAAAAATGAAGAGAGGGGCATTTCGGGAAATTCCCCTTTCTTTTTTTAAAAATAAATACCAACCGGTTAGTATCAAGATTAATGCGTTAACAATTGAGGTGAAGTGGTTGTGCATGAAACACATGTAACGGTACGTTTCAGCGAAACGGATGCTCTCGGTCATATAAATAACACAAGCTATTTTATTTATTTGGAAGAGGCACGAATCCGTTTTATTGAACAGTTAGGTTTTAAAATGAATATAGAAAATTGGAATTTTATTTTGGCTTCCACGAAATGTGATTTTATTAGTCAAGGGTATTTCGGGCAGGAGTTATCCATTAAAACCTATGTTTCAAAAATTGGAACAAAGAGCTTTCAGCTTGAGCATGATGTCGTCTCAATCAAGACAAATGAACTTATCGCTCAAGGGAATGCGATTATGGTTTATTTCAATTTTGAAACACAAAAAAGTGAACAAATTCCTGAATTGTTAAAAAAGGAATTAAAGGGTTATTTAGTTCTTTCATAACTTGTCTTAAGTGGTCGGAATTTTCTAAAGTGAGGAGGCAAAAAATGCGCCGTCAAATGAACAGGGATACGATTCAAGTTAGAAAAGGTGAAGAATTGGATTTACTTGAGTTGGAAAAGTTTCTTCGGGAAAATGTAGAATCATTGCCAGAGGAACCGCTCGAAATCCTCCAATTTTCCGCAGGACATTCTAATTTAACCTACCAACTAAAGATGGGTGACTGGGAGGCTGTATTAAGACGTCCTCCCCTTGGGCCAGTTGCACCGAAGGCACACGATATGGCGAGAGAATTTAAAATTCTCACTGAGTTAAATCCAATTTTTTCTGTAGCTCCAAAGCCACTTCTATTTTCAGAAAATCAATCCACTGTCGGCAGTCCATTTTTTCTAATGGAAAGAAAAAAAGGTGTTGTGATCGATACATCATTCCCTGATGGGACTCAAGTCACGAAGGAGCTGTGTCGGCACCTATCGCAAGTCATGGTTGACAAACTGGTTGAATTACATGCCATTGACTACAAGCAAACAGGACTCGCAGAAATTAGCAAGCCTGAGGGATTTATGGAAAGACAGGTTCATGGCTGGATTGGCCGCTATGAGCGGGCGAAGACCGATGAAATTGCAGTTGTCGATTCCTTAAAAAAATGGCTTGTTGAACATACACCTAAAGTACATGCGTCCACGATTATCCATTATGATTATAAATTTAATAATGCCATGTTTACTAATCATTATTCAGAAATGGTCGGGTTATTTGATTGGGAGATGACAACGGTTGGTGATCCGCTTGCAGACCTAGGTGTCGCCATGGGTTATTGGAATCAGAGTGATGATTCGGAACTGTTAATTAACGGGCTTAGAAATCCTCCAGTTACTGCTGTAAATGAAGGGTTTTTTACAAGAAACGAATTTATTGAGCAATATGCGAAAAAAAGTGGCCGCGATATTACTAATTTCAATTTTTACTTAACCTTTGCTTATTTTAAACTGGCTGTTATTGGTCAGCAGATCTATTATCGCTATAAAAAAGGGCAAACAAATGATGCTCGATTTGCTAGTTTTAACCATTTTGTAAAAAATTTAATTCTACATGCAGCCAGTGTTGCTGATGAAAAGCTGTAAAGGGGATCTGGATCGGATGACGAAAATTCACCTTCTTATGAAGAAAGAAGAGATAAAAGAGGAGAAAATAGCAGATGGGAAAAAACACGCAGTTGTCTTAGATGTTCTTCTGGCGACAACCACGATTGTTTCGGCTTTAAAGGATGGTGCAAAGGAAGTCATTCCTGTATTACATAGCAATGAAGCTATGGAACTAGCAATAGAGTATCAAACGGGAGACTATATACTTGCCGGCGAGCTTGATGGAAAACCTATTGACGGTTTTGTTTATCCTAGTCCAACCTTAATCAAGGAGACCATCAACGGAAAAACGTTGATTTTATCGACAACGAACGGGACTGTGGCATTACGAAAATCCGCTTCGGCTAATAAGGTTTATATTGCGTCTCTGCTAAATAATCCGGCTGTAGCCAAGGCGCTTAACAACCTTCCTGAAGACCAAACCATTCTTGTTATTTGCTCGGGAAACTCCGGTGAAACCAGTTTAGAAGATTTCTTCGGGGCCGGTCATTTCATCGATTGCTTGTTGAAAAATGGCGAATACAACCTAACAGATGCGGCCAAGTCTGCCTTATACTTTTATCGCGGCCAACATGATTCTTATGAAATCCTGCGAGATTCCTATGTTGGAAAACTATTAGACAAATATAATCAGTACGATGACTTAAAACTGGCGGCTACTAAAGGAATTACCTCAATTGTGCCTATTTTAATGGATGGAAAAGTGGTGATTGAATCATCCTGTTCTCCAGCATCTAATTAGAGTTTTGTGTAAATAAAAAAATTGGAAGATGAAAGGAAGATGAAATTGTCTCAAGAACATTTATTGGTTGAAAAATTAGGTCCAGTCCTGTCCTTAACATTAAACCGCCCTGAAAGTTTGAATGCCTTTAGCCCGGAGATGATTTTAGGATTGAAGGATGCCCTTCATAACGCCCAAAATGATGATGATATTCAGGTCATTGTGCTGTCCGGTGCTGGGCGTGCATTTAGTGCCGGCGGTGACGTTAAAACGATGGGGCAGGCAAAAGGTGTTCAAGTGTATGAACATATCGGCAAGCTAAATGAATTAATTTTGTTTATGAAAGAAACGGAAAAGCCAATTATTGCGGCCGTTCATGGGTTTGCCGCAGGAGCGGGATTTAACTTAGCTTTAGCATGTGATTTGATTGTTGCGGCAGAGGATAGTAAATTTGCGCTTAGTTTTTCGCAAGTTGGCTTAATTTCGGATGGCGGCGGATCTTATTTGCTGCCAAGACTGATTGGCCCGCACTTAGCTAAACAATTCTTCTATACGGCGGAGCCAATCCCTGCTGAGCGCCTCCATCAATTAGGGGTAATCAATTATCTTGTTCCATTGGAAAAGCTTCAGGAGGAAACAACGAAATTCGCCTTAAAATTGGCGCATGGCCCTGGCAAAGCTTTTGGAAAGCAAAAGAAATTAATCGATCAATCGTTTACCTCTTCGCTTGAGGAAATCCTCGAGCAGGAACGTCTCATCCAGACGTTAATGGTGGAAACTGCTGACCACCAAGAAGGCATTTCAGCATTCAAGGAAAAGAGAAAACCAGCATTTAAAGGGAAATAGGAGATGAGTTTGATGAAGGTTGTACAATTACAGGAATACGGTGGACCAGAAGTATTGCAGTTGATTGATATGGAAAAGCCGGTACCTACCGGTCACGAAGTAGTAATTGAAATTAAAGCCATTGGGGTCAACTATGCGGACACAGCGCGGAGGAGAGGGCAATATGTGGTGAAAACGCCGCTACCTTTTATTCCGGGTGCTGAAATTGCCGGGGTTGTCGTGGAAGTAGGAGATCAAGTTACGTCAGTTAAGCCCGGCACAAGAATCGTGACGTTAATTGAATCAGGCGGATATGCAGAATTTGCCCTTGCTGATGAGCGTTCCGTGATTCCGATTCCTGAACATTTAGATTTTCATACCGCTGTTGCCCTGCCGCTGCAAGGCTTAAGTGCCTATCATATATTAAAAACAATGGGTCGCTTGGAAAAGGGTGAAAGTGTTCTTGTCCATGCCGCTGCAGGCGGGGTTGGGACCATAGCCGTTCAGCTTGCGAAATTATTTGGTGCAGGAAAAATTATTGCTACTGCAAGTTCTGATGAAAAGTTAGCATTGGCCCGCGAAATGGGTGCGGACGTCCTCATCAATTACACAGAGCCAGACTGGGAACAGCAGGTTCTTGAAGCAACAGGCGGCAGAGGGGTAAATGTTGCGCTTGAAATGGTCGGTGGAGATGTGTTCAATAAAACGGTAAAATGTCTTGCCACGTTTGGCCGTTTGGTTATTTTTGGGGCAGCAAGCGGAGAACAAAGCCGTTTCTATCCAGGTACGCTAATGGCAAGAAATCAATCAGTCATCGGCTTTTTCCTGCCGCAAATAATGAGAAAACCAGAGCTGTTGCAGCCTAGTTTAGTAGAATTATTTACGTATCTTGGGGAAGGTAAATTGAGGCTTACCATTGGCGGAGTATTCCCTTTAGAAGACGCGGCCAAGGTTCATACATTGCTACAATCGCGAAAAACGCAAGGGAAATTGATTTTAGAGCCATAAATTTTAAGGCAAAAGGTCTTGAGGTGACTCAAGGCTTTTTTTCTGTTGAAATATTAATAAACTATGAACAAAGGATTAATATATTTGTAAGAATCGGGCAGAAGGTTTGATATGCAATGGAATTCGTTTAAACTAGAGAGAAGAATAGTTTCTTGCACGGGGGGATGGCCGATGATGAAAATATTAGTGATTGAAGATAATAAAAGTGTCTGTTCAATGATTGAAATGTTTTTTGCTAAAGAAGGCATTGATGGGGTATTTGTAAACGATGGCGTAGAAGGTTATAACCGCTTTAAAAGCGGGACATGGGATGCCCTGATTGTTGACTGGATGCTGCCCGGAATGGACGGCGTTTCGATTTGCCGAAAAATTAGAGAAGAGAAGTTTACCGTTCCAATTATTATGTTAACGGCAAAAGATAGTGAATCGGATCAAGTTCTTGGACTAGAAATGGGTGCGGATGATTATGTCACGAAGCCTTTTAGTCCACTTACCCTCATGGCCAGAATAAAAGCGGTGACGCGGAGAGTTCAGGTACAAGTACCAAAAGAGGAAGCCCATTTCCTCAAAACAGACCATTTTAAGGTCGATAAAATTACAAGAGAAGTTTTTGTAGACGGAACACAGGTTTCAAACTTAACACCCAAAGAATTCGATTTACTCTACTACATGGTGGAGCATCCTCGCCAAGTATTTTCAAGAGAGCAATTACTTGAAAGGGTTTGGGGGTATCAGTTTTACGGTGACGAACGAACAGTTGATGTTCATATTAAACGGCTCCGAAAAAAGGTAGAAACCACCGCACAGCCATTCTTCCATACGGTTTGGGGGGTAGGGTATAAGTTCGATGATTCCATCAAAACCGATGAAGTTTAAGTATATTTACCAACAATTTTTTAGTCACATTAGCGTCATCGTTGTTGCCTTTTTATTATTAAGTATGTTGTTTACCCATTATGTTGAAAATTTAATTTATGACAATAAAGCGGAAGAACTGAGTTCATTTGGTAAGGCCATTTTAAACGATTTGAAAGAGGCGCCAATTGCATCAGATCAAATTATTAATCAATACAACAATGTACTAGCTGCAAGGAATATGAGCTTTAGTATGTTTGACCAGGATGGCAAATTGTATTTGGTTAATAAACATGGGCCGGCTATTAAAAACCTGCCACCCGATAAATGGGAAAAGCTAACAAAGGGGCAAACCATTATTGTCCAAAGTGATTATAAAAGTTTTGGACAAGGCGGAGTTACATTTGTTGTCTTGCCGTACTTAAATAATGGAAATTTTTATGGAGGTATCCTATTAACGTCACCGATCAGTGGTTCGAGTAAAATGATTCAGCAAATCAATAAATTTTTGCTGTATACCATTTTGATTGCTTTCGGTGTTGCCTTTTTGCAAAGCTGGTATTTATCACGCATTCATGTCCATCGGATAACGCGGCTTCGTGAAGCGACATCACTTGTCTCTGAGGGAAATTATCATGTGAAGGTAAATTCAGCTAATTTTGATGAAATTGGGGAGTTAGCGAACGATTTTAATCACATGGTCGATAAAATCAATGCCTCGATGCTGGAAATTGAGAGTCTGGAAAATAGGAGACGGCAGTTTATGGCCGATGTTTCTCATGAAATGCGGACACCGTTAACGACCATCAGCGGCGTCATTGAAGGGCTGAAAAATGATATGATTCCTGAAGAAGACAAGGAGCGAGGGATCCATTTAGTAAGCCAAGAAGCAAAAAGACTCATTCGTCTTGTCAATGAAAATCTTGATTATGAAAAAATACGCTCTAATCAAATCCAGTTATTTAAGGAAGAGATTCAGCTTTTCGAAGTGCTCGAAATTATTCAAGAGCAATTGAGTATGCAGGCTGAAGAGAAAAATAATCGGATTGTAGTGGAGGCTGAACCTGAAATCATGGTTAACGCCGATTATGACCGTCTGGTTCAAATTTTAATTAATATTACGAAAAATAGTATCCAGTTTACCTCAGACGGAACGATTTGGCTTCGAGGAAAAACAGAGCCTAACTGGACGGTTATTGAGGTGGAAGACACCGGAATTGGTATCGATACCAAGGAAATTGAAAAAATCTGGCGTCGTTTTTATAAAGCCGATCTTTCCAGGACCACCAATCCTTACGGTGAATTTGGGCTCGGTCTTTCAATCGTTAAGCAATTAGTGGTTCTCCATCAGGGGGAAATCGAGGTATTTAGTGAAAAAGGCAAAGGAACAAAATTTGTGATTCGTTTAAAAAAAGAATAAATTTGTTAGAAGCTGCGGATGATTCTGCGGCTTTTTTTTCATTTTTCCTATAATTTCTTAATCTCGTTAAAGTTTGTTAATAATTTGTTAAGATTTGTCGGTTAAAGTATAGACAAGATAAAGAACAAATTTAAAGGAGATCGATTGTGATGGAATTCAAAAACGAAAATGAATTCGAACAAAATCAACCCCATTCAGTAGAGGATACAGAAAACACAAATAGTAATCAGGATTACAGCCATACGGAAGGAAATTCAACTGCTGTGGATGCTACCTTCACAGCTAGACCAACCGAAACCGAAAATGTAGAGGAAACAGTGGAATATGAGGAAATCGCTCCCCCTCCTGTTAGTGAAAAAACTCGTTTAACCAATCAATCGGAACCAAAAAAGTGGAAGGGCAGAGGATTTGTTTCGACGCTAGCAGCAGGTGTGATTGGATCTGTTTTGACATTAGCAGTTCTGCCACATACCGACTATATGAAAAATTTCAATCAGAATACGGAAAATCAAGTGACAAGTAGTTCATCTGCTCCCGTAAAGCCGGTTTCTTCCCAGCCGACGATGGCCTCATCTAATTCAATTGCGGATACGGTAGAAAAAATTTCTAAAGCGATTGTTGGGGTTGTTAATTATCAGCAGCAGCAAAATAATAATCCTTGGGGAGATTCTAATTCTTCTCAAAGTGTACAGACCGGTTCAGGGTCCGGGGTTATTTTTCAAAAAAATAACGACATTGCCTATATTGTCACCAATAACCACGTGGTCGAAGGGGCGTCAAAGCTCGAAATTTCACTATTTGATGGTCAAAAGACAACGGCTGAGGTCGTAGGAACAGATGCTTTAACCGATTTGGCTGTGCTAAAAATTGATGCAAAATATGTTACAGCAACGGCTGATTTCGGAGATTCATCCACACTCCGCCCTGGTGACCAAGTATATGCGATTGGAAATCCACTTGGACTTAATTTATCGAGAACCGTTACGCAGGGAATTGTCAGTGCGATTGACCGCAGCATAGCGGTTACGACATCTGCCGGTAACTGGGATACAAATGTCATCCAAACCGATGCAGCGATTAATCCGGGCAATAGCGGCGGTGCCTTAATTAACCCGCAAGGTCAAGTCATCGGTATCAATAGTTTGAAAATTGCCGAGAGTGGTGTAGAAGGATTAGGCTTTGCGATTCCAAGTAATGACCTCATTCCAATTGTGAACCAATTAATCAAGAGTGGAAAAATTGACCGACCCTATCTGGGTGTTGGACTTGCTGACTTAGACCAGGTTCCGCAAATGTATTGGCAAAACATGCCGGAAAATGTGAAAAAAGGTGTGTTAGTCATGAACATTGATCCTAATTCCGCTGCAGCCAAGGCCGGTTTCCAGCCCAAGGACGTCATTGTGTCAATGAATGGGACAGAGATTGCAAATTCAGCGGAACTAAGAAAATATTTATATACAAAAGTGAAAACGGGTGACACGATTAAATTTGACGTGTACCGAGACGGAAAACAAGTAACCTTGACTGCTAAATTAACCAATAATAAGGGAGCGTGATTCGCGGTACAATAAGACCATTCAAATTGGTCTTGAGGTGAAAAAATGAATAAAGTAGGTAAGTATGCATCAAGTGCTGAAGTAGACGATATTGAACTGATGAGGTTGGTCTTTGAACTTCCTGAAAGAGATAAAATGGTGATGTGGTCGGAAGGATACATTGACCAGGTTATTGATCAATTACCGGAATATGCCCGTGATATTTTAAAGGAACGGCAGCAAAAATGGGAAGATACGAAGGCATTTTATGAAAAGCAGTTGAATGAAATTGTCAGTGGCGAGGATTTTAACAGGAAATTGAAGGGCGAACGGAAGGAGTTCGCCCTTTTCGTCATGGAGATGTATCCGGAGTTCCGCTCCTTGCTGTTTTTAATCTATGATGGAAATCTAAAGGACGACGACTTGAGGAAGTTTGTCTATCGCAGAAGGTTTACTTCGAGAAAAAAATACCTTCATTGAGAGGGTTGGCGGAATTATGGCCAAAGTCGGCGGAATAAATAGTTTTTAGATGGATAATTGTTTTCCTAGAGGTCGTCCACCTTCGATGAAAATATTCAAAGATTCTGGCCAGCGAAATTTTGTTTATGGTATTTCAGAACACCGGGGGATTGTCCATCCACATGGTATGACAAACCGTTTGTGTCTCGATATAAACGCCACTGTTTTTATGAACCGACCGCTGAAACATGCGCAAATGTATATAATACCTTTTAACTTTTTTTGGGCTGCATCCTTTTGCGGCTCTATTTTACTCCATTCCTATCGAATGAAGTTCCAACTTTTATCATATAAGTGGTAATAAAGAACTTGGACAAGGAATGATAGGATGCTGAAAAAATTAGCGATTATTGGATTTGGGAGCACGATGATAGGCGTTGGCATTAATGGTTTTATCCTACCATTTCATTTAATCAATGGAGGGATATTCGGGATTAGCCTCCTTCTGAAATACATCTGGGGCTTTAAGGCGGGAATAACCTTCATCCTGCTCAACATTCCGGTTTATATGTTTGCCTATAAATCAGACCCGGTTTATTTTTTCAATGGGGTGATTGGTGCAATTATATCGGGAATGATGATTGAATTACTAATACCATTAAATGGAACCGTTCAGCTGCCGATTATCAGCAGTGTTATTTTCGGGGCCGTGATGATTGGCATTGGGGTTGGTGTTATGCTCCGAAATCACATTAGCCCCGGCGGGATGGACCTGCTTGCCTTATTAATAGCCAAATGGTCAAAGGTGAATGTGGGTGTAATCATGGTGGTGATTGATGCAATCATTATCCTAACCGGGCTTTTTCTTCTGAAGGATCCGAGGCTTTTATATTCACTGCTTATAATCTCCATAGTTGGTCTACTAGCGGTGCTGATTACATCGTTTCGTAGTGAAGAGGCATTTACAAAGTGAATTACAGATTGGTAAAATGGGGCAACTACCGAAATCAAGGAGATTAATATGAACCCCATAAGTGATCATTTAAAAAAGAATTTAGACATTTTGTTTGTTGGCTTTAATCCCAGTATCCGCTCGGGTGAACTAGGACACCATTATGCCAACCCGAACAATCGTTTTTGGAAGATATTATTTGAAGCGGGGTTGACACCGCGGAAATATGAGGCTGCTGAGGATGCGAAGCTTTTAGAAATTGGGTATGGGTTTACCAATATTGTCGATAGGCCAACGAAAGCAGCGGATGAAATTACGAAGGAAGAGTATAGAGAGGGCAGGGAGAATTTAAAGGGAAAAATTGAGCAATATCTGCCCAAGGTGGTTTGTTTTGTGGGGAAGGGTGTATACCAGCAATACAGCGGCCGGAAAGTGGCGCCGTGGGGGAAACAGGACGGGTCGGTTGTTCCGGGCGTGATCGATTTTGTGGCACCGTCATCAAGCGGACTGGTTCGGATGAAATTGGATGAAATTGTTGCGATTTATAAGCAGTTGGGGGGAATTAATTTAAACAAATGATGTTTTCGTAAAGAATGTTGTTAAAAGTCACTAATGACGGGTGAAATTTCACCTTATTAGAAGGTTAATCCGATATATCGGCGATTTTTGTAAGTTTATCGGCGAATCTACAATTATATCGGCGAATTGAACCACTTTATCGGCGAATCTAAAAAAGCACTAAACTTTTAGAAATGAGCCAAACATAAAAAATATCGACGGAGTGGCGTGGCCGTCGATGTTTTTTACTATAATTCAAATTTTTCCCGATAGTGTGCCAGTGCCAAAAGCGGAAAAATATAGCGGTAGCTGTGATAGTGGATATAAAAGCCACCCGCCATCCCCTGTCCTTTTGGGTAATCAGTCGTCCAGTCATCGTTTTTAAGTGCTCCAATTAAATAGTTAATCCCTTTTTCAATCTCCGGCGTTGGTTTATCTGAAACGGCAATCAGGGCATCAAGGGACCAGGCTGTATGTGTTAAAGTGCTTGCCTTCAAAGGGACGTAGGACTTTTTACTATCACTGTGACACGATTCACCCCAGCCACCATCTTTGTTTTGTATCCTTCGCAGCCAATCAACAGCTTTTTGGATAGCGGAATGATCCGCTGCAACGTCTACCGCCAATAGTCCGGTGATGGCTGCCCAAGTCCCGTAAAGATAACAAATTCCCCATCTGCCATACCAGGAGCCATCCTTTTCTTGATTTTTCAAAAGCCACCGGATTCCTCTCCTTGTGGCGGTATGCTCAGTCGATAAATTAGTATATTGACCGAAAAATTCAAGCGTTCGGCCAGTTAAATCAGCACAGGAAGGGTCAGCCAATAAAAACTCAGCTTTTTCAATTGGCATAAACTGCAATAATTTAGAATTTACATTTCTTTCAAAGGCAGGCCAGCCGCCATCATCATTTTGCATAGAGAGAGTCCAAGCGATTGCCCGTTCCCAAGTCTGCAGTTCGGAAGGGGCAATCATAGATATAGATCTTAACGCAGCGGTTGTGTCATCCACATCAGGCACAATCGTATTCACAGCAGAGAAACCCCAGCCGCCGGGCATCGTTTTCGGATTATGAATCACCCAATCTCCAAACTTATGATGCTGCCGTTCAAGCAGGTACCGATTTGCCTGGACAACCATTGGATCCTCTGGAGCAATTCCCGCTGTTTGCAAACCGAAGCCAATTAACGCGGTGTTCCACAGGTTGGCGGTGGTATATTGCATATGGGGGTAGCCGTCAATTTCGCACTTCATCGATTTAATCCCATCAATGGCCTTGGTAATAATGGGATCTGTTTTATCGTAACCGAGCGATAATAGTGCAAAAATCATTAAAAATGTAGAGCTGTAATAGCTATAGAATGTTCCGTCCGGTTCAATCCGGTCAAGCATATACTTTTTGGCCCGTTCAATGGCCAGCTTATGAAGCTGATCAGGTAATCCTAATAAATTTGTAACCCCATCTTCGATAAAAGAAAATAACGACCGGTATTCCCGGGAACGAGACCATTGGTCATCATCATTCCGATGCAAATGTAAATGTGATAGGTCGGGACTGCTCGAAGTTTTCATCGTGAATTTTTTATCGGCAACGATCATAATCGGGGTAAGATTGGCCCTGCCGAACACTGAAAATGAATAAAAGTTGATCGGGAAATGTAGCGGCAGGAGGACGACTTCAATGGGCAGCGGGGAAAAGGCAGGCCACTTATACTGTCCGGTTAAGGCAAGCATGATCTTTGTGTACATGCCAACTTCCTCTAATCCGCCATTTGCTAAAATGAATTTTTTGGCAGCCCACAGGCGGGTATCATCTTTCTGATAGTACCCCGAATATAACAACGCATAGTAAGCTTCTACTGTTGCCGTCAGATTCCCGGCGCCCTCATCATGAAAAAGTTTCCAGGCGCCGTTTTTCTCCTGTCTGCTTAAAATCCGTTTCGTTAGTCCTTCGATTAATTCTTCATCATTTATTTCCAATGTCCGTAATAAAATGATCATAAAAGCATCTGTAGATATTCCTGTTTCAAATGGATAGTCCCATGAGCCGTCGGGAGATTGGTCTTTTCGAAGCATTTCTTTAATCCAATCGATGCCAGCCTTCACAGCAGTCATACTCACACTCATTCCTCTCCCAATAAATATTCTCATCTATACATATTCTCATTAAGGCCGGAGAATTCGTAAGGGAGGTAATGTGCTATTTTTTTTATGCGAAATCGAGTGAAAACGCCGCTTGAAAGTATAACGGAAGAATTAAAGAAAAAAAGTAAAATTCCTCCATCAGCCATAAAACTAACGAAGGGTGAAGAAATACTGCTTGAAAAGATTAGAAGCAACACACGAGATCATAATTTTAATAATGTGACAAGAACAAAAGCCTATCTTGACTTTTACCTCAAGCATCCGGAAATTCAATGGGCCTTTCTCGGGCATATGGTTTCAAGAAATGGCGGCTGGAACATGACCGATCTTAAGGGTGAATTTCTGCCGAGACTGATGGCGAAAACAGATCGACATTTATTTTTCCAATTTTTAGAGCGGGGCAACTGGCTTATTTTTCAAGACGTATATCCGCAATTTTTGCTTTATGAGGAAAGCCTACGGCAACGAAAACCGTTATTCCACCTATGTGCTTTTTTTAACATTTCTACCTTTATGGAAACGATTTGGCAGCAGTTTTGGAAAAATCAGGACACCTATATCCATACCATTGCCATGGTCATCAATGAACAGAGCTACCTCGAAAATAGAGTGGTGCAAAATCCGCACTATCAAAAAGAGGTCATTAACAATTTTGAGTTTATGCTGCAAGACTGGCTTTCTTTTAACCATATCCTCTTTCCATATGGGAAAAAGCAGCTTAGCGGACAAACACTCCACCAGTTTGAAATACTCCATGAGCGGATTTTACTGGGAAAACGACTGTATACGATTCTTTTTAAAAATAAGGAAACGCACCAACAGGTTCTTGAATGGGCAAAAAGGACACCGCATACGGGGTCGAGAAAGGATTACTGGCCGCATATCTTCAATACGGTCAATGAAGGGATGCCTGGTTTTCCTTATCAGCTTCGCTTGGAATCCTGTCAGCTAAGGAAAGGAGCCCGAAAGATTTATAGTCCAACCCTCGAAAATGCCTGGAAAAATGTTAGTCAGGAAGAGGCTGAAAAAGGGGATTGGTTTGAAGATTGGCAGGTTGTCGAATACTTAACAGATGACGATGAAATGATTAATGGGGAGATTAAACATGAATATTGTAAAACACTTGAACGGCTCGAGCTTGCAACCCTGGCAAAAAAAGCGATTACCTTTTAGGTATCTTGCAAGTATAGTGCTTGCTTCCTTGCTGGGAACCTATTTAGATCTCTATTTCGTCGGGAAAGACCTTTATCAGTTTCCGATGAGGCCGTTTCCGGAGATTTTCTCGATTAATATTGCATTTACATTAGTAGGTCTCCCGCTACTTGTACTGATTTTTTTACGCACTGTTTCGCAAGTAAATAAATGGGGGAAAGCGGGAATTATTCTTTTTGTCAGTCTGTTGATGCCGATTTTTGAAAAATTAGCGGAAGTATTGGGATTGTTTGTGCATGCAGATGGGTGGCAGCATCTTTACACATTTTTTGGGTATTTGTTGTTCTTAACCATTATTACGCTGTTTTTTGAAGGGATGACAAAACAAAATAGCTAAAACAAAAAGCCGAGACAAATGTCCCGGCTTTCGTGATGCCACAAAAGTGACACCAGAGAACCCCTTCCGTCCGTACAGTGGTTAAGTGTCCCGCAACAAGCGAATGTTCGGAAGGGGTATTTCTAGTATATCACAACGATAGTGGAAATATGATTAGGAAAGGAAGTTATTTAAGTTGTCTAAACTTTCTTTTCTGCAGAGAAAAGTGTATGATAATAATGATTTTTACATAAAGGAGTGTTTTCAATTGGCGAAAAAAGGATACATATTGATGGAAAACGGCGAAAAGATCGAGTTTGATTTATTTGCAAATGAAGCACCAGGAACTGTAGAGAATTTCGAAACATTGGCTAAAAAAGGTTTCTACGATGGATTAACCTTCCACCGTGTTATTCCTGGTTTTGTAAGCCAAGGTGGCTGCCCTGAAGGTCGCGGAACTGGTGGTCCTGGATACACAATCAAATGTGAGACAGAAGGTAACCCGCACAAGCATATCCCTGGTTCATTATCAATGGCTCATGCTGGTAAAGACACAGGCGGAAGCCAATTCTTTATCGTTCATGAATCACAGCCGCACCTAAACGGTGTTCACACCGTTTTTGGTCAAGTAACATCTGGACTAGAAGCAGCAAAAGCAATGAGAAACGGCGACAAAATGGTAGAAGTAAAGGTTTATGACGAAGAATAAGTAATGTGGAGGGCTAATGATTAGCCCTCTTTTTATGTTGAATCAAATGAATGTAAAGGGGCAAATTAACCTCAAATTATAATTTTGGGGGTATATATGAAAAAGTTTGCGCTATTACTTTTCTCATTTTTATTATTACCACTACACACAAATGCCTCGGAAGAAAAAAAGGAAACCAAAGAACTGAAGGCTGCCATTATTATCGATGATTTTGGTGGCGGTACTGGCGGGGTGAGGGATTTCTTAGAAGGAGATATTCCGATTACGGCAGCTGTGATGCCTTTTACGCAAAATTCCAAAGCACATGCGGAATGGGCACATAAAAATGGTTTTGAAGTCATGATTCATTTACCAATGGAGCCGAAAAAAGGAAAAAGGTCATGGCTTGGTCCTAAGCCGATTACGGTTGACCTCACACCAAAAGAAGTTAGGAAACGAGTAGAGGAAGCAATAAAAAGTGTTCCCTACGCAGTCGGCCTCAATAACCATATGGGCTCACGTGCAGTTGAGGACGAAAAAATCGTACGGGCAATCGTAGAGCTGGCAAAGGAAAGGAGCCTTTATATCATTGATAGTGGGACAAGTCCGGACAGTAAATTCCCAAAAGTTGCAATGGAAATGGGAGTGCCGTTGTTAAAAAGAGATATATTCTTAGACGACATCTCATCCTCATCCTATACCAGAAAACAAATGTCCAGACTAGCAAGGATAACAGAATTCAAGGGACAAGGTATTGCTATTGGTCACGTCGGAATTACTGGAAAGGTTTGTTCAGTAGGCATTTTTCAATCAATGGAGGAATTTCAGAAACGAAAGATAAAGATTGTTCCGGTTTCACAGCTTTTTGCTGGAAAATTGATTGAAAAACAACTTGTTCCATGAAAAAAAGGCAGCTACCGGCTGTCTTTTTTTGCAGCCTGAACGGATTACTTTCCCTCATCCCCTCAAACTGGTAAAATGTCTCCTATCGATTTAATAAAGAAAAATAGTAACGAACAAAGGGGAAGGCAGAAAAATGAAACTAGTTTCTTGGAATGTAAATGGCCTTAGGGCTTGTGTGAAAAAAGGATTCTTGGATTATTTTCAGGAAGTAGATGCAGATATCTTTTGTGTGCAGGAAACGAAATTGCAAGAAGGACAAATCAGCCTTGACCTTGATGGATATCACCAATACTGGAACTATGCGATTAAGAAGGGTTATTCCGGTACAGCTGTATTTACCAAGATTGAACCGATTTCTGTTCGATATGGAGTAGGAACCGATGAGAGTGAAGAAGAGGGCCGAATTCTAACCTTAGAGTTTGACGACTTTTTCTTGGTCAATATCTATACCCCTAATTCACAAAGAGATTTAGCTAGAATCGGATATCGACTTGAATGGGAGAGTAGAATTCTGGAACACTTAAAAGAATTAGATAAATTGAAACCCGTCATTCTTTGCGGAGACCTGAATGTTGCCCATCAGGAGATTGATTTACGGAATTCTAAATCCAATGTGGGAAACTCTGGATTTACAGATGAAGAACGGGGAAAGATGACCAGCTTACTTTCAGCTGGATTTGTGGATAGCTATCGGCACTTTTATCCTGATCAGGAAGGTGCCTATACATGGTGGTCTTACATGATGAAGGTCCGTGAACGGAATATTGGTTGGCGGATCGACTACTTTATCGTTTCTGAAAAATTGCGTGAGAACTTAAAGTCTGCTGACATTCATTGCAATGTGATGGGTAGTGACCATTGCCCGATCGTGCTTGAAGTTGAATAATTCCGAGTGATAACTTTTACTTATTGAAATTCATAATTTACCTGTCATTTTCTTTATAACCTTGCTGCATTAAAATTATGTTATAAAGGGAATTTCGGGGGGATGAACCATGGATCTGAAAAAGGATGTACAAAAGCAATTCGGAAAAAGTGCTGATTCGTATGTGACCAGTTCCATTCATAAGGATGGAAAAGACTTGGGGAAGCTTTTGGAAATGGCCTCCATTAAAGGGGAAGAAAAGCTGCTGGATATTGCAACAGGAGGCGGTCATACAGCAAATGCCTTTGCACCTTATGTAAAAAAGGTAACCGCAGTGGATTTAACACCTGAAATATTAGCTGCTGCGGAAAAATTTATTAAAGGGAATGGGCACCAAAATGTTGAGTTTGTTCACGGAGATGCAGAGAACCTTCCATTCCCTAATGAAGCATTTGATATGGTAACCTGCAGGATTGCCCCGCATCATTTTCCTAATGTAAAAAGGTTCATTGAAGAAGTTCATCGTGTTCTTAAACCAAATGGACAATTTTTGCTCGAAGATAATGTCGTTCCTGAAGAAGATGATTTCGATCAATTTTATAATAAAATTGAAAAATGGCGGGATTTTAGTCATTTCCGTGCTTGGAAGAAAAGTGAGTGGCTTCGTAGGTTGGAATTGGCCGGTTATGAAATTGTTGAATGGCATCGTTTTGAAAAGACCTTCCGTTTCGACCCTTGGTGTAATAGGATGAACTTACCTCAAGAAGAAAAGGCAAAACTAGCGGAATTTATGAAGAGTGCAACCGAGAAAATTAAAAATAAATTTAGGCTTGTTTTAGAGGAGGGCCAAATATTTTCCTTCCAGGGAGAGGCTGTTGTTTTAAAAGCAATGAAAAGGTAAAAATAAAAAAACCGATTGCAATTTGAGCTGGTTCTCATATTGCAATCGGTTTTTTTACGGTGATTAAATGTCGTTCAGGGCAGTCCCATATTCATCGAACTCTGGTGATTTTTCATTTTGACTCGAATTCTCTAATTGTTCTTGATCAATATGAGTGACGAAATCATCTTCCTTTTTCTCCAAATACAATCTCACTGTAGCAGCATCTCCTTTCAAAAATGTTTTACTACAGTATCTTTTCCTAGAAAAAAATGTTCTAAACCTTTTAATCTCTCCTATATTTACTCATCACTTCTATTGCTTGATCAACACAGTATACGAGAACGAGTAACAAGTACGAGGGAATAATTAAAATGTGTGAAAAGTACTTTTCGGTTGCTATAAAAATCTTAAATAAATGATTGACGAATGAATAAAGAGGTAGTATGATAGTCAATGTCGCTGTGAGAAATGAGTTTTAGTTCACTAAAACAGTTAAATAATAGTTGACTTTGAAAAAATGCTATGTTAACATAATAAATGTCGCTAGATTAGTAGACAGAATATTATAAAACATATAATATTGTTCTTTGAAAACTAAACAAACAAAAACGTCAACAAACAATATTTTTTAGTTTCTATTAAGAAACTAAGCCAA
>NZ_AJLS01000135.1 GCF_000307875.1 Neobacillus bataviensis LMG 21833 | reverse complement strand
GTGTTTCCTTTATCTCAGTTGGAGCGCTCCAGGCCATACGCCGCTGACCAGGGCGCTTGCGCTTTTCTAACCCTAAAGAGAGAGTGATTGAAATGAAAAAGTTTGTACTGATAACGGGAGCGAGTGGTGGAATCGGCCAAGCGGTTGCGATTAATTTAGCTCAAAAGGGATATTCCTTATATTTACATTATAATAAAAATGATCAATCCATTAGGGGTTTGTTGGACAAGCTGAGGCCGTTAGGTGGTGAGTATATCCCTATTCAAGCGAATTTGGCGGACTCAGGCGGATATAAATCCATAGCACCGCACATCTTTTCTTTAGATGCCATCATCCATTGCAGCGGCAACAGTCAATATGGGCTGTTGGTGGATTTGCAGCAGGAAGATGCAGTTGCATTAATGAATGTCCATGTAGTAAATCCGTTAATGTTAACTAAAGAATTGCTGCCAAAATTTTTAAGGAAAGGGTCAGGAAATATTATTGTGATCACTTCTATCTGGGGACAAACCGGTGCATCTTGTGAAGTTGCTTATTCTGCGGCCAAAGGTGCTCAAATTGCGTTTGTAAAGGCGCTCAGTAAAGAAGTCGCATTAAACGGTATCCGTGTAAATGCGATAGCACCAGGGGCGGTGGCAACACCGATGATGGAGAGTTTTACCCCTGAAGAGGTGGAGCAGATTTCTTTTGAGATTCCGATGGGGAGATTGGGACTGCCTGAAGAAATTGCGGGTAGTGTTGCATTCTTGTTATCCGATGATTCTTCTTATATTACTGGACAGGTTCTTGGGATAAATGGAGGCTGGTACACGTAAATTTCACAATTTATTTATGAATAGTTTACGCCCAATCTTCACAAAATAACCTTGTACTATTCTAAAGGAGGTAATATTATGTCTGTTTTAGATAACTGGAAACAGTGGGAAGACTTCTTAGCGGATCGTCTTCATCATGCACAAAATGAAGGTATGAGTGAAGGGGCAGTTAGTAACCTTGCTTTTCAAATTGGTGATTATTTAGCAAACCAAGTCGAGCCGAAAAATGAGCAAGAAAGAATTCTTTCTGATCTTTGGTCAGTTGCTGATAAACAAGAACAGCAAGCCATCGCCAATATAATGGTAAAACTGATATCGAATAACGGAAGCCGATAGAAGAGAGTGGAGCCTTTGGGTTCCTCTCTCTTTTTACTGTCAAGTGAAAATTTAAGATAAATAAGTCATTCTCTTTGTTTTTTCTTTCATCTTCCATCAAAATCATTTATTATAGGGGTTAGATAAAAAAACTTAAAAAAATTGTCGAAACTTCTTTTGGGGGTTTTATCATGAAAAAAGAATGGTACTTAGAATATGAGATTCAGAAAAACCGACCGGGTCTTCTTGGCGACATCTCATCCTTATTAGGAATGCTTGCTATAAATATTGTAACCATTAATGGTGTTGATGAGGGCAGGCGGGGTCTGCTTATATTAGCAAAAGACGATGACCAAATTAAACGACTTGAGTCAATTTTACATACTATGGACACAATAAAATTAATCAAACTAAGAGAGCCGAAATTACGTGACAGACTTGCCGTCAGGCACGGTCGCTATATTCAAAGGGATGCAGATGATAAAAAAACATTCCGCTTTGTGAGGGATGAGCTTGGATTATTAGTTGATTTTATGGCAGAATTATTTAAGCAGGAGGGACACAAGCTAATCGGTATTCGCGGCATGCCGCGAGTCGGCAAGACAGAGTCACTGGTGGCGGCAAGTGTTTGTGCGAATAAACGCTGGTTATTTGTCTCATCCACTCTTTTAAAACAAACAATCCGCAATCAGCTTATTGAGGATGAGTACAACGAAAATAATCTGTTTATTCTTGATGGGATTGTTTCAACCAAACGGGCAAATGAGCGACACTGGCAGCTGGTGCGAGAAATTATGCGTCTACCGTCTGTTAAGGTAATTGAGCATCCTGATATTTTCGTACAAAACTCGGAGTACACGCTGGATGATTTCGATTATATTATTGAACTTAGAAATGATGCAGATGAAGAGATTACATACGATATCGTGGATCAGCATAATATGTTTTCCAGATCAGATTTTGGAGATTTTGATTTTTAATAAATTGGAAGGTGTTACAGTTGACTGAATTAGGGAATCGACTAAAAGAAGCCCGATTAGCCAAAGGATTAAGCTTAGATGATTTACAAACGATGACAAAAATTCAAAAACGGTATTTAGTAGGAATTGAGGAAGGTAACTATTCCAGTATGCCTGGTAATTTTTATGTGCGTGCCTTTATCAAGCAGTATGCAGAGTCACTAGAACTGAATCCGGATGAAATTTTTGAAACCTATAAAACCGACATACCAGCTTCCTATAATGATGATTTGCCGCAGCAATTATCAAGGGTCAAAACACACAAAGCTATCTCAGAAGGAAATTCAAAGCTCTTTGATATTCTTCCGAAAATTTTGATTGTTGTGTTTGTGATTGGTGTGGCTAGTCTCTTATATTATTTTTTATCAAACCATGCAGGCAACAATACAAATGAGGCGATTAAAAATGATAATGAGCAGGTTAAAATTGAAAAATCGGAAAGCCTAGAAAAGGTTAAAGCGGAAGAAATAGAAAAGAAAAAAAAGAAAGACAGCAAAAAAGAGGATCAAGCCACGAAACAAGACGAGGATAAAACACCTATTGTGGAAGCGCCAAAGCAGGAGCTGACAGTAGTTCAAAGTGGCGGCACTAATTCCACGTATGATCTAAAAAATGCCGATAAATTTGTTGTGAAATTGGTTTCTAAAGGAAACACCTGGGTAAGCATAAAAAATGGAAAAGGGAAGACCTTTTTTCAAGGGACACTTAAAACGGGTGCTACTGAGAGCCAAACACAAGATTTATCTGGAGAGAGCACGGCTGTTATTAGGATCGGTAACGCTGCAGATACCGACATATTTGTGAATGACCAACTGCTTGAGTATGCTATACCAGCGACAGCGAATGTTCAGAACATCACGATTCAAAATGTTCTGAAGAATGAATAGTCATCTGTTGATGGCTATTTTTCACTTTCAATCATTACTTGGAGGGAAATTATGAATATTCCAAATCGAATTACCGTATCAAGGATATTATTAATTCCGATATTCTTGGTTATTATGTTAGCCCCATTTGATTGGGGGACTATGAGTCTTTTAGGGGCAGACATGCCTGTTACCCATTTTGTCGGGGCACTCATCTTTATATTGGCATCAACAACCGATTGGGTTGACGGACACTATGCCCGCAAGTATAACCTTGTGACCAATATGGGGAAATTTCTTGATCCGCTTGCTGACAAATTACTTGTCTCGGCTGCTCTTATAGTACTTGTTGAAATTAATGATATATATGCACCTTCATGGATTGTGATTATCATCATCAGCAGAGAGTTTGCTGTAACGGGTCTTCGCCTCTTACTTGCTGGAGAAGGGGAGGTTGTTGCGGCAAATATGCTCGGTAAAATTAAGACATGGGCACAAATCATCGCGATTTCATCCCTATTGTTACATAATATAATTTTTGCTTTAATTCCGTTTCGTTTTGATATTGTGGCATTATGGGTGGCCATGATATTTACAATTTGGTCTGGATGGGATTATTTTGCTAAAAATAGTCATGTGTTAAAAAACTCAAAATAAGATTTACAGTGGTTTAATAAGGGGTGACTTGATGATCAATGCAGAGATTATTGCCGTCGGTTCAGAATTATTACTAGGTCAAATTGTTAACACGAATGCACGATTTTTATCACAGCAATTAGCTAGTCTTGGCATTAATGTTTTTTTTCATACGGTAGTTGGCGATAACCACGACCGTCTAAAGACAGCGATTGAAATTGCAGAGAACCGCGCGAACATGATTATCTTTACTGGCGGGCTGGGACCGACAAAGGATGATTTGACGAAGGAAACGATTGCCCGCCACATCGGAAAAGAACTAATTATGGATCAAACAGCATTAGAATCAATTGAGCTCTATTTCAAACGGACAAACCGTGTGATGACGGAAAATAATCGCAAACAGGCACTTGTTTTAGAAGGGTCTCATATTCTCCCGAATGATCATGGGATGGCGCCCGGAATGGTTGTAGATAGCGGCAGCCACATTTATGTGCTTTTACCTGGTCCTCCCAAGGAAATGGAACCGATGTTTCTCCAATATGGGTGTCAGGCACTATCCTCAAAAAATAAGTCGAAAGAGAAAATTGTCTCGAGGGTGTTACGGTTTTTTGGGATTGGCGAAGCTGCATTGGAAACGGAAATTATCGATATCATTGATTCGCAAAGTAATCCTACCATTGCTCCGCTCGCGGGTGATGGCGAGGTTACTTTAAGGCTGACGGCTAAACATGTGGATGAAGCGGTCGCGCAAACAATGCTGGATGAAGTGGAAAAAACGATTAATCAACGTGTCGGGGAATTTTTCTATGGGTATGATAACACTTCGCTTTTGGCAGAATTGACGAAAAGTCTAAAGGAAAGAAAACTAACGATTACAGCCGCTGAGAGTTTAACCGGGGGACTATTCCAACAAGAGTTAACTTCTATTGCCGGTGCGAGTTCTGTATTTAAAGGCGGGATTGTTTGCTATTCAAATGAAGTTAAGCAGCATATATTGCAGGTGAAACCGGAAATACTTGAAAAACATGGTGCTGTAAGCGAACAGTGTGCAAAAGAGTTAGCTGAAAATGCTGCCAGGCTGTTGGAGAGCGATATTGGGATTAGCTTCACTGGGGTGGCAGGTCCTGATGAGGTGGAAGGAAAGCCAGTTGGTACGGTTTATATTGGAATTGCTATTAAAGGAAGACCGACTGTGGTGGAAAAAATGATCCTTGCGGGTACGAGGGAAGCCAACCGGAATCGATCGGTAAAATTCGGCTGTTATTTCATCTTGCAAAATTTAAAAGAATCACAGAATGCTAAATAGTGTTCTGTGATTTTTTTTTGTTCAAAATTGAATTTTCAAATTAAAGAAGATAAAGTGATTTTCGAAGGTGATTTTGTAGAAGAAATACAAAAAAGGGGTTAATAAGCCGCCTAACTCAGTATAAATTGTTTAAAAAATAACAGAATAAATGTTCGATTTTTTACTCGACAAATATCAAAAAAGAGGTTATATTATTTATAGGTATTTAATAGATTATGGCAAAAAGCGAGTGTTTATATATAAGGGAGGAAATTATTCGTGAGTGATCGTAAAGCGGCATTAGAAATGGCGTTAAAGCAAATAGAAAAGCAATTCGGTAAAGGTTCCGTCATGAAGATGGGAGAGAAAACAGATACCCAGATTTTAACGAGCCCGAGTGGCTCTTTAGCACTTGATGCAGCACTTGGAGTGGGTGGTTATCCTAGAGGCCGTATTATCGAAGTTTATGGTCCTGAGAGCTCTGGTAAAACAACAGTTGCCTTGCATGCGATAGCTGAAGTCCAAGCAAATGGTGGACAAGCAGCATTCATCGATGCAGAGCATGCCCTTGATCCGGCGTATGCCCAAAAGTTGGGTGTTAACATTGATGAGTTATTGCTGTCACAGCCAGATACCGGCGAACAAGCACTTGAAATCGCAGAAGCATTAGTCCGAAGTGGTGCAATTGATATTATTGTAGTCGACTCAGTAGCAGCCTTAGTTCCAAAAGCGGAAATTGAAGGCGAAATGGGAGATTCTCACATGGGCTTACAAGCTCGTTTGATGTCGCAAGCACTGCGTAAATTATCTGGTGCTATCAATAAATCGAAGACCATTGCAATATTCATTAACCAAATTCGTGAAAAAATTGGCGTTATGTTTGGAAACCCCGAGACAACGCCAGGAGGACGCGCATTAAAATTCTACTCCACTGTTCGTATTGAAGTACGTCGTGCAGAGGCGTTAAAACAGGGAACTGATATTGTAGGTAACAAGACAAAGATAAAAATAGTTAAGAATAAAGTCGCTCCTCCTTTCCGTACTGCAGAGGTAGATATCATGTATGGTGAAGGAATTTCTAAAGAAGGCGAGATCATTGATCTTGGCTCAGAATTAGATATCGTTGAAAAGAGCGGGTCATGGTACTCCTATAATGGTGAAAGATTAGGTCAAGGCCGCGAAAATGCAAAGTTATACTTAAAGGAAAATCCGGATATCCGCCTCGAAATTTCAGGGAAAATCCGTGCGAATTATGGCTTAGATAGTGAAAAATTTGTCACTGAAAAAGATGATGATGAACAATTTGAATTAATAGACTAGGGTAGAGGAGCAAAGCTAAATAAAGTTTTGCTCCTTTTTTTCAATAAAATAATTTTTTATATTAATGTATGAAATATATCCGTTTTTAATTTTAAGAAGAACAAATGATGTCCTATTCTAGGTATTTCAAATTGCTGTTTAGACTAAACCTTGACAATAAATATTCCCACCTTTACAATTAACATGTATATTTTACATTTTTGGAAATATTACAATGCGAAAAAGCCTTGGTGCTTGCTGTATGTTGAGTCTAAACAATGTACATGCCGACACTTGAAAAATGTAACAAAAGTTCATAGCAAGAGGAGGTGTAACGATGGATACTATTACAATCATCTCCATTTTGCTTGGCCTTATCGTCGGTGCCGTTGTTGGCTATTTTGTTCATAAATCCATTGCTGAAGCAAAAGTAGCAGGTGCAAAGAATGTTGCAGAGCAGATTCTAGAAGATGCGAAACGTGATGCTGATTCAATGAAAAAGGAAGCTTTGCTAGAAGCAAAGGATGAAATTCACAAGCTTCGAACAGAAGCTGAACGTGAGGTTCGTGAACGAAGAAATGAAATGCAAAAACAAGAAAACCGTTTACTGCAAAGAGAAGAGAATTTAGATCGAAAAGAGGAAACGTTAAACAAGCGTGAAAATCTTTTAGAAAAGAAGGATGATTCTCTAAACCAAAGACAACAGCATATTGAAGAGATGGAAAGCAAAGTGGACGAGTTGGTACGAAAACAACAGACTGAACTCGAACGAATTTCGAGCTTAACGCGCGAAGAGGCAAAAACCATCATTATTGACAGAATGGAACAGGAACTAACCCATGACACTGCAATAATGATTAAGGAAAGCGAAAACCGTGCGAAAGAAGAGGCCGACAAGAAAGCGAAAGAAATACTTTCGTTAGCAATCCAGCGTTGCGCTGCTGATCATGTTGCGGAAACGACTGTCTCTGTCGTCAACTTGCCAAATGACGAAATGAAGGGTCGAATTATTGGCCGTGAAGGACGAAACATTCGTACACTTGAAACATTAACGGGAATTGATTTAATTATTGATGATACTCCTGAAGCAGTTATTCTATCAGGCTTCGACCCTATTCGTCGAGAAACGGCACGCTTAGCACTTGAGAAGTTAGTCCAAGATGGACGAATTCATCCGGCACGAATTGAGGAAATGGTAGAAAAATCTCGTCGTGAAGTAGATGAGTATATTCGTGAAGTTGGAGAACAAACCACATTTGAAGTGGGTGTTCATGGACTCCATCCAGATCTTATTAAAATTCTTGGCCGTTTAAGGTTCCGTACGAGCTACGGGCAAAACGTCCTTAAACATTCAATGGAAGTGGCCCAGCTTTCGGGATTGCTTGCCGCTGAACTTGGTCAAGATGAAACACTCGCCCGTCGTGCAGGCTTGCTTCACGATATTGGTAAAGCAATCGACCATGAAGTGGAAGGAAGTCATGTCGAAATCGGAGTAGAACTGGCAACGAAGTACAAGGAACATCCGGTGGTAATCAATAGTATTGCCTCACACCATGGTGATACAGAGCCAACATCAATTATTGCAGTTCTCGTTGCTGCTGCTGATGCCTTATCAGCCGCAAGACCGGGGGCACGTAGTGAGACACTTGAAAACTACATCCGCCGTCTTGAAAAACTTGAGGAGATTTCCGAGTCGTATGAAGGTGTTGAAAAATCCTTCGCCATTCAAGCGGGTCGTGAGGTACGAATCATTGTAAGACCGGATGCAGTGGATGATCTTGCAGCACACAGATTAGCGCGCGATATTCGCAAGCGGATTGAGGAAGAACTCGATTATCCAGGACACATTAAAGTGACAGTGATCCGTGAAACACGGGCTGTAGAATATGCAAAATAAAGCGGTGCACATGCACCGCTTTTATTATTGAAAACGTGAATTTAGTAACCGTGTGAATATGATACAATTTTTACAATAACAATAGGGATTAAGGAAAGGGAAAAAATGAATCTACTTTTTATCGGCGATGTTGTCGGCTCATCAGGACGTGACATGGTAAAGGAATATCTGCCAAAATTAAAAGAAAAATATCGACCTCACTTTACCATTATTAATGGTGAAAATGCAGCCGGCGGCAGAGGGATTACCGAGAAAATCTATCGGGAATTTTTGGCTTATGGGGCGCAGGCGATCACACTTGGAAATCATGCCTGGGATAATCGGGAAATATTTGAGTTTATCGGAACAGCAAAAAATTTGGTTCGGCCGGCTAACTTTCCGGAAGGGACGCCGGGAAAAGGCTTAGCCTTTTTTAAGGTGAATGATTTAGAAGTTGCTGTCATTAATCTCCAAGGTCGAACATTTATGGCTCCACTAGATTGCCCATTTAGAAAAGCTGAAGAATTAGTTGAGATCGCTCGAGAAAGAACACCATTTATTTTTGTGGATTTTCACGCGGAAGTGACAAGTGAAAAACAGGCAATGGGCTGGTTTTTAGACGGAAGGGTATCTGCGGTCGTTGGTACCCATACACATGTGCAAACAGCCGACAGCCGTGTCTTACCAGGTGGAACAGGTTATTTATCAGATGTGGGTATGACAGGGCCGTATGACGGTATTCTAGGGATGGAAAGAGAAGCTGTTCTTAAGAAATTTCTAACGAGCTTGCCTGTCCGTTTTGAAGTGCCTAAATCTGGCCGTAACCAACTCAGCGCGGTTTATATTGAACTAGATAGAAAAAGTGGTCATTGTAAAAAACTAGACCGTATTTTAATAAATGATGACCATCCATTTTATAGTTAAATTGCAAAACTCCTTTTTGAGGAGTTTTTTCAAATTTGAGAATTGTCCAGCTCCAGCACCTAGGCGCTTCCGATTTTCTTTTTTTTGTCCAAGCTGGAATATGTCTTTTGGCAACTGAATATAGTAGCAGTGGAATGTTATAACCTGATTTGTTCATGAAACTGCTCATGCGGGATCGGGATTTTCTAGGGAGGAGCTAGGGGAATGGAAATATTAAAAGTTTCAGCAAAATCTAATCCTAATTCTGTAGCTGGTGCACTCGCCGGAGTTCTGCGTGAAAGAGGTGCAGCGGAAATACAGGCTATTGGTGCGGGTGCATTAAATCAAGCCGTTAAGGCAGTAGCGATTGCAAGAGGATTTGTAGCACCTAGCGGAGTTGATTTAATCTGTATCCCAGCGTTTACCGATATTTTAATTGACGGGGAAGAACGCACAGCTATTAAACTGATCGTAGAGCCGCGTTGAAAGAGATAGACTCTTTTCCAGTGGGCTAGATAAAGAAATACTTTATTTTAAACTGCTTGTTCTTTTTTACAAGCGGTTTTTTGTTTGTGTTATTAAACAATTCCGCAAGGATTTTTCAGTGGGGGGTTCCTCCATTATTATAAAAATATTATTCTGAAATATAATAAAAGGTGTGAAAATACAAACATTGAAGTTCGAAAAAAAGGAAAAAAGCTGTTAAAGTGAGGGATTTAGCCAATATTCTGTTTAGTTTCTCCTTTGAAGAAAAAATCAATTTTTTAATAATAAAAAAATATTCATATTTTAGACAATATTTCGCGCCAAAGGGTTGCATTTTTTAGTGCATAGGTCTAGAATTGTAAGCGTTTAGTACATATCCTTTCTTCCATTTTTTTAGTCTTTAACGCATTAAAAAGGCTAATTTCTAGTGAATTGCTAGGATAAGTGCTACACTAATAAATGATTTAATCTACTGATTTTTTACATATCCAAAGGGGTGTAAGGAAATGATCAATCAACTTTCGTGGAAAGTTGGCGGACAACAAGGGGAAGGTATTGAAAGTACTGGGGAAATCTTTGCTATCGCACTGAATCGCCTAGGATATTACTTGTATGGTTATCGTCACTTTTCATCACGTATCAAAGGCGGTCATACAAATAATAAGATCAGAGTAAGCACAACAGATGTACGCTCTATTTCTGATGACCTTGATATCCTTGTAGCATTTGACCAAGAAACAATCGACGTAAACTACAAAGAGCTTCATAGTAAAGGGGTAATCCTTGCAGATGCAAAATTTACTCCAAAGAAACCAGAAGATACTGAAGCAGCAATGTATGCGGTTCCTTTTACTGAAATTGCGACCGAATTAGGGACTTCCCTAATGAAAAATATGGTGGCAATCGGTGCAACTTCCGCAGTCTTAGATTTAGATATTCATGTTTTTGAAGAAGTAGTTCGTGAGATTTTTGGCAAAAAAGGCGACAAAGTTGTTGCCAAAAACATGGATGCAATCAAAGCTGGCTTTGAGTATATGAAAGAAAAAATGGATGCCAATGTACCGACCATGATACTTGAAAAAGCAGATGGCAAAAAGCGCATGTATATGATTGGTAATGATGCAATCGCATTGGGCGCATTAGCAGCAGGCTGCCGTTTCATGGCTGCCTATCCAATCACACCAGCATCTGATATCATGGAGTATTTAATTAAAAAACTTCCGGCTGTTGGCGGAACGGTGATTCAAACTGAGGACGAAATTGCAGCATGTACAATGACAATCGGCGCTAGCTATGGCGGAGTTCGTGCGATTACTGCTTCTTCAGGCCCTGGATTATCATTAAAAATGGAAGCGATTGGACTTGCCGGGATTACAGAAACCCCGCTCGTTATTGTTGACACACAACGTGGAGGTCCTTCAACAGGATTACCAACAAAACAAGAGCAATCCGATTTAATGGCAATGATCTATGGTACACATGGAGAAATTCCGAAAATTGTTATGGCTCCAAGTACTGTCGAGGAAGCTTTCTATGATACAGCAGAAGCTTTTAACCTTGCAGAAGAATATCAATGTCCTGTTATCGTTTTATCTGACCTTCAATTATCTTTAGGTAAACAAACAGTAGAACCTCTTGATGTTTCAAAGGTTGAAATTAGACGAGGTAAGCTTGTTACTGAAGAGTTGCCGGAGATTGAAAATAAAGGTTATTTCAAACGCTATGAAGTAACAGAAGATGGTGTTTCACCTCGTACGATTCCTGGTATGAAGAATGGTATTCACCATGTGACTGGTGTTGAGCATGCCGAAACAGGAAAACCGTCTGAATCAGCAACCAACCGGATTGCACAGATGGATAAACGTATGCGCAAGGTTGAAAATATTCGTTTTAATACACCAGTATACAAAAATGCACCACACGAAGATGCGGATCTATTAATTGTAGGTTTTAACTCTACACGCGGTGTAATTGAAGAAGCGATGACACGTTTAGAAAAAGACGGATTGAAAGTAAACCATGCCCAAATTCGTTTAATTCATCCGTTCCCATCTGATGAAGTTCTACCGCTTATTCGTTCAGCGAAGAAAGTGATTGTCGTAGAAAATAATGCGACAGGACAATTAGCCAATATCATGAAAATGAATGTTGGACATGCTGAAAAGATCACGAAATATGTTAAATATGATGGGAATCCATTCCTACCTCACGAAGTTCATTCAAAATGTAAGGAGTTGTTCTAAATGGCCACTTTTAAAGACTTTCGAAATGATGTTAAACCGAACTGGTGCCCAGGCTGTGGCGACTTCTCTGTACAGGCAGCAATGCAGCGTGCGGCAGCAAATGTGGGTTTAGTACCAGAAAATTTAGCAGTTATTTCAGGGATTGGCTGTTCAGGACGGATCTCTGGTTATATTAATTCTTACGGTTTCCATGGTATCCATGGTCGTTCACTTCCGATTGCCCAAGGTGTTAAAATGGCTAATCGTGATTTAACGGTTATTGCTTCCGGCGGTGACGGTGACGGATATGCGATTGGGATGGGACATACAGTTCATGCCATTCGTCGTAATGTTGACATTACCTACATTGTCATGGACAACCAAATTTATGGGTTAACAAAGGGACAAACATCTCCTCGGTCAGCAGTCGGATTTAAAACAAAATCCACTCCAATGGGGTCAATTGAACAGTCAATCTCCCCAATGGAATTAGCTTTAACAGTTGGTGCAACTTTTGTTGCACAAAGCTTTTCAACTGATTTAAAAGACTTAACTGCCTTAATCGAAGCTGGTATTAATCACAAAGGTTTCTCTTTAATCAATGTATTTAGTCCATGTGTAACTTATAATAAAGTAAACACATATGATTGGTTTAAAGAAAACCTAACGAAGCTTAATGATGTTGAAGGTTATGATCCATCAAATCGTGAAATGGCAATGCAGACATTAATGAAGCATAATGGCTTAGTTACTGGACTTATTTACCAAAACACGGAACGTCCTTCTTATCAGGAATTACTTACTGATTATTCAGAAGAACCATTAGTGGATGCAGAATTGACCCTTGATCAAGCACACTTTGATAAACTTGTTGCAGAGTTTATGTAATAAATGAATAAAAAAATCCCGTTGAATAATATTCTCGGGATTTTTTTATTGAGGTTTAGTGAATTCCATCACATATATAGTTTATGTTTTTCTATACAATTATCTAATTGAGGTAAATTTGATTACACTCATTTGTTAAGGATGTTGCTACAGTTACGTTTACAGGGATTTCTATTGTTTTCACACAGGTAAACCTTTATACTATAATAATGTGCAGATATAGTGGATTTATTCATCTTTATGCACAGGTAAAAAATAACATTTGGAAATCCAATAAACCGTAAAAAGAAAATTTTTAAAGAAAGGGGATATAAAATAGATGAATGAAGAACAACGATTAGAAGGTCAAAAAGTAGCAACTGAAAATTCTTCGGACAAAAAATCCGCCAAGGATTACAGTAAATACTTTGAGCAAGTCATTACCGCACCTTCCTTAAAAGAAGCAAAAAAACGTGGCAAAGAAGAAGTAAAATATCATAATGACTTTGCCATTCCGGAAGAATTTCGGGGAATGGGTGAGGGGCGTAAGTTTTATATCCGCACTTACGGCTGTCAAATGAACGAGCATGATACAGAAGTAATGGCCGGGATTTTTTTAGCATTGGGTTATGAACCAACCGATCGCACTGAGGATGCAAATGTTATCCTCTTAAATACTTGTGCCATTCGTGAGAATGCTGAAAACAAGGTATTTGGTGAACTTGGACACTTAAAAGCTTTAAAATTGGAAAAACCGGATTTACTTATCGGTGTTTGCGGATGTATGTCGCAGGAAGAATCTGTTGTTAATAAAATTTTAAAAACGTATCAACAGGTCGACATGATTTTTGGTACCCATAATATTCACCGTTTACCTAATATTTTGCATGAAGCATACATGTCTAAAGAAATGGTTGTTGAAGTATGGTCAAAGGAAGGCGATGTGATTGAAAACCTTCCAAAAGTCCGTCGTGGTAAAATTAAAGCATGGGTTAACATTATGTATGGTTGTGATAAGTTCTGTACGTATTGTATCGTCCCTTTCACTCGCGGGAAGGAGCGAAGCCGCAGGCCTGAGGAAATCATCCAGGAAGTACGCCAATTGGCAGCACAGGGCTACCAGGAAGTTACATTACTTGGTCAAAACGTAAATGCTTATGGGAAAGACCTTGAGGGAGTTAACTACGGCCTTGGGGAGCTTATGGATGATTTACGTAAAATCGATATTCCAAGGATTCGGTTTACAACAAGCCACCCGCGTGACTTCGATGACCGCTTAATTGAAGTGCTTGCAAAAGGCGGTAACTTAATGGATCATATCCATTTACCAGTACAATCAGGTTCAACCGATGTGTTGAAAATTATGGCTCGTAAATATACAAGAGAACAATATTTAGAGCTTGTAAGAAAAATAAAAGCGGCGATTCCGAATGTTGCTTTGACAACAGATATTATCGTTGGTTATCCGAACGAGACGGACGAACAGTTTGAAGAAACCATGTCCCTTTATCGTGAGGTTGGGTATGAATTGGCTTACACATTTATTTACTCCCCACGGGAAGGAACTCCTGCAGCAAAAATGGAGGATAATGTTCCGATGGAAGTGAAGAAAGCCCGCCTGCAGCGTCTTAATGCACTTGTGAATGAGCTTTCTTTAGAAGCAATGAAAAAACATGAAGGTCAAATTCTTGATGTTCTTGTTGAAGGGGAAAGTAAGAACAACCCGGATGTTTTAGCGGGATACACTTCAAGGAACAAGCTTGTAAACTTTGCTGCTCCAAAGTCATCAATTGGTAAAATTGTAAAAGTAAAAATTACAGAAGCAAGAACATGGTCATTAAACGGAGAAATGGTGGAAGAATTAGAACCAGTAGAGGTGAAATAAAGTGGCGAAGTATACAAAAGACGATATCGTCGCTCGTGCAACGGATTTAGCACGTATAATAGCAGAAACTGAGGAAGTCGACTTCTTCAAACGCGCAGAAGCTCATATTCATGATAATCAAAAGGTGAAAACCTTAATTGCAGATATTAAAGGATTGCAAAAGCAAGCCGTTAACTTGCAGCATTATGGGAAATCAGAAGCGTTAAAGAAGGTAGAAAATAAAATTGCTACTATTGAACAAGAGTTGGATGACATTCCTGTGGTACAGGATTTCAAACAATCACAGGTAGAAGTCAATGAATTACTTCAACTTATTGCTTCAACTATATCTAATACAGTTACTGATGAAATTATTATTTCAACAGGTGGAGACGTATTAATGGGTGAAACGGGCGCCAGTATGAAAAATGGCGGCGGATCTTGTGAAGGCCACGACGATTGCGACCACGAACATTAAAAATGAGACCAGGCTTCTAAACGAAGCCTGGTTTTTTGCATTTTAAAGGATAACTCCGAATTATTCAACACTGCATTCCTCCATTTTAAAGTACATGCATGAAAGGCACACACCTATAAATCCCGCATAAAATGAACTATGACTAAACTTTTAACCAGTGTTCACAAAAATATATATCACACTAGTCTACAAATTAGCATACGATGAAATGAAAATGAATGAGGAGGGTTCGCGCGAAATGGGAGAATATAGAGAGATAATTACGAAGGCCGTAGTAGCGAAAGGACGGAAATTTACCCAGTCCAATCATACGATTAGCCCGGCACATAGTCCAACAAGTATTCTTGGCTGTTGGATCATCAACCATAAATATAACGCGAAAAAAGTCGGTAAGACCGTAGAGATACATGGCTCATATGACATCAACGTTTGGTACTCATTTAATGATAATACCAAAACAGAAGTAGTGACTGAACGTGTTCAATATACAGATGTCATCAAGTTAAAGTATCGTGACAATGATTGCCTCGATGACAACGAAATTTGTGCTCGAGTGCTGCAACAGCCTAACTGCTGTGAAGCTGTCATTTCCCCTAACGGTAACCGAATCATTGTCCATGTCGAAAGGGAATTCCTTGTAGAGGTGATTGGCGAGACAAAGGTTTGTGTCCGTGTCAGCTCTGAAGGCTGCAAAGACAATGACGAAGATTGGGGACTGGATGTGGACGATGAAGAATTCGAAGAACTAAATCCGGATTTCTTGGTCGGTTCCGAAGAGGAATAAAGACACTAGGAAGGTAATACTTCCTAGTTTTTTTCTTTTACGTCAACAGAAATTAGATGAATGGTTAACTGCTAAAATCAGCAAGCTATTTTTTAGGAGGTGTTTGTATGGTTCCAAGACAACCTGGAAATAAGAAGCTGCCTGATTTTGATCAATTAAACGACCGAATTATTGCAGAGAGTTCGCCAACCCCGATGCTTGTGATCAAAACAAATCTTGATCCAAAGGATGCTGCTGAAAATAATCCGTATTATCAAGAGGGAGAGGTCAAAAACCCTAAAGTACTTAAGGAGTATTTCGAAGAATAAAAGTAGCCAGGAGCTCCTACTCCTGGCTGTTTTTCCATTCCTGCTGTAAAAGGGATAATACATATGTATCGTGAAATTGTTCATTTTGGTGAATGTAGCCGCGAAGTATACCTTCCTTTGAAAAGCCTAGCTTCATAAGCAAATTTACGGATGCTTCATTTTCAGGGTATACCAGAGCCCCGATTCGATTTAAATCCAATTGATTAAAACCAAAGCGCAGCACCTCTTTGATTGCCTCTGAGGCATACCCCATTCTCCAAAAGGAAGGATGGAGTTCATACCCAATCTCCGCACGTTTATTCTTCAGATGTAATGCATTGAGACCGACAGTACCAATGATTCTTTGATTTTCCTTCAACTTAATTCCCCAGCGAATCCCTCGTTTTTCAAGGAAGTTTTTGTGAAACATGTCTATTAATCTAGATGCCTCAACCTGCAATGTAAAGCGATTGGTACCGTAGAACTTTGTCACATCCTCTAATGATAAAATTTCGTATAGTGAATCTACATGTTGATGTGTTATTTCAATCAATTTCAATCTTTTCGTTTCTAAAAGTGGAAAAGCCATGGCAGCTCCTTTCAAAAAAATGCCATAACAGATGTACATTATAGTGGCATTAAATTTTGGAAAACTGAATATTTCCTTTATCATAAGTGTATATTGGCAGAAAAGAAATTTCCATCATAAATTTCCAAGGGATATGTTAGAATGTAGAAAAAATATTTTTGAATTGAAGATCCAAAAGTTTAGAAGGTGTGTCATGAAAATTGAAAAGTATATTAGTTTAATAGAAAAAGAATTATTACCGCAAATACACTTATCTACTAACCGCCCATTTGACCCGATAATTGTAAACAATCGGTCTAACTCATGGAAAACAATCGGGAGCGGCAATTATGCAGGGGTCTTTTCCCATGATTCGTATCCGGAGAGGGTTGTAAAAGTGTATGGTAGAAGCCCTGAGGAGCTTAAGAAGGAAATTGAAGTCTATAAAACATTAGGAGACCATGGAGCTTTTTCTTCCCTTTATGAACATGGAGAAACATACTTAGTGTTAAAAAAACTTGATGGGATTACTTTATTTAATGCTGTTGTAAACGGCATCCAAATACCTGAATCTGTGATTGAGGATATCGATCAAGGTTTAGAATACGCCCGGTCTGTCGGTTTAAATCCTTTTGATGTTCACGGAAAAAATGTTGTCATGTTTGAAGGCAAAGGGTATATCGTGGATGTATCGGATTTTTATAAAGAAGGGTATTGCCGAAAGTGGGATGATTTGAAAAGAGCCTATTATAAGATTTATAAACCCTTTCTTTATAAATATCACCCTTCCATACCTTTTTATATTGTCGACGGAATCCGAAAGGGCTATCGAGTATATCGCAAGGTGAAAAAGAAATAGGAGGAAGTCTCACTAGTTGTTAAAAAAATCCTCAGGGCAAGGAGCATTGTTCGGCCTGGTTTTAAATATATTGTTATTGACAGCCTGCTTTGGAATTCTTATTTCTGGACTGGGTGGATGAAGGGGAGGAAATAGAAATGGATGAGCGTCAATTTCGGAATGCAATGGGGAAATTTGCAACAGGGGTAACAGTGATAGCTGCGGAAGTGGATGGAAACGTTCATGGGATGACGGCTAATGCCTTCATGTCAGTGTCACTTAGCCCAAAGCTTGTCGTAATCTCAATTGCCGAAAAAGCACAAATGCTTGAGAAAATTAAACAGAGCGGGGCATTCTCCGTAAATATACTGGCTTCTGACCAAAAGGATCTATCAATGGTCTTTGCTGGGCAGATGAAGGATCATCAAGAAGTAGTGTTTGATCGTCTTGACGGGGTTCCGGTATTACCTAATGTATTGACGCAAATTTCTTGTGAGGTCACAGCTGCACATGTTGAGGGTGATCATACACTTTTTATTGGGCGTGTTACAGACATTCACGTGAATGATTCTGATCCGCTAATTTATTATAGTGGAAAATATCGAAGCTTGGCAGAGGAGTAATGGGGAAATAAACCAGTATAGATAGTTTTTTATGGTTTTTGAGTTTTGTTGTTTAGAAAAAGATTCAATAAGGAAAGATTCGTAGTAATATTTTACTTGAATATGGATTTTAGAAAAATACGCTGATATTTTCAGCGTATTTTTCTGTATTTTTGTGAAATAATAACAAGTTGTTTATAAAATAAAAAATATTTAGAATATATTGACAAGCAATTTCAGGCTATGTAGAATTACAGTTAGTGAAAGAAGGCGCCTTTTTTATCACTTTCGACAGTGTTTAAGTAATAAAATGTAAAATTAAAATTTTAGTATAAATAATACTGGAATTTTGTATGTTGTTTTTGATGGCCACAAAAACGACAGGAACAGTATCAAATTTGTTCTATTCTGAAAGCGAATTCATTTCTTATTTTTCATCAATGTTTAAGCAGTATAAACAAAAGGGAGGTTTATCTATTGGCAGTAAAAACAATCAGTAGAAATTTCTTAAAGTTTTTAGTTGTCATTCTTGCTTTCCAGGATGTTGCTGCAGGGGTAGCGGGATCCATTATGGCAGACATCATAAAGGCATTTCCACAATATGACCCTACCATAGTTATGTTAGTTGCAACCTTTCCTGGTTTAATCCAAATTTTCCCGGCGCTGTTTTACGGTAAACTTACCAAAATGTTCAAGAAGCGGACATTGTTATTCATAGGCTTAAGCCTTTTCATTATCGGTGGAGTACTTCCTACCTTTATTGACAGTTTACCGCTGATTATTGTAATGCGTGGTTTATTAGGACTTGGTGTTGGGATTACAATGCCGTTGTCAGTGGACGTGATTACCGATTTCTTTGAAGGAAGAGAAAGAGATTTCTTAATCGGTTTTGGAACTTCTACCATCGCATGTATTGGAGCGATATTCTTTCAATTAGTGGGTGGAATTCTAGCAGATTCTTTTGGCTGGCACTATGGGTTCTTAACCTATTTATTCCCAATCTGGATTCTTGCTGTTACCATTCTTTATCTTCCTGAGCCTGAAAGGAAACAACAGGCTGCTGCAAATGACACCAAAGGCCGGCAAAAGGTTAAATTACCGAAAGCAATCTATTGGGTATGCTTAGGACAGGTAATCTATTCCGGTTTGATTTTTGGTTATGTAACGAATATTTCGGTAGTAATCCAAGCGGATAAATTAGGAAATGCCACCGAGGCTGGTCTAGCAATCTCAGTTTTTACCTTTGGAACACTGATTGCAGGGTTTTTATTTGGAAAAATAAAACATAGACTTCCTAATTATTACCTGCCGATTGCTGTTTTAGGAACAGGATTAGGGATGGCCATTTGTTATTTATCACCAAGTTTACTACTGATTTTTGTTGGAAGTATTATTGGCGGTTTTGGAATGGGAGTTGGACTTCCTGGAGTATTTACTAAAGTTTCTGAACTAACTCCTGTTGGTGCATCTGCTGTGGGATTAGTCGTTGTAGGTCAAGGACTGGGTGGTATCCTGGGACCTTTTGGTTTTCAACTAGTCCAAACCGTATTTAAGCAGGATATTGGCAGATTCCCATTAGCTGTAAGTGCTGTTGGATTAATTGTTTTAGCATTGATTTGGGCACTGAATGTAAGAGATCCGAAGCGGGATTTAGAGGTAACGGTCGGTCAATGACAAGAGGAAAAAAGCTAAAATGATGGATTGATGTATTCGTCATTTTAGCTTTTTATATTCTCAATCTTTGGGATAGGGGTGAAGAGGTTTGAAAAATTATTCGCTGCTGAGGGAGCGAAAGTTGTAGTAGTCTCGTAAATAGCGCCGGAGTACATATTGAATCGGCAAAAGAGGAGGATAAATGTTGGATTATAAATTAAAAGTATGGAATAAATCACCATTACAAAGGTTAGCTGTTTTTGCTTCTGCTGTAGCATTATTATCAGGATGTTCGGTCAAAAATTTCACAACCCAAGAAGTGAAAGCAGAAACCATTAAACCAAAAGAACAAAATAATATGGGGCAAAAGAATAAGGGGCAGTCGTCGACAAAACCAAATATTGTCTATATTGTTTTAGATGATTCGGGGTTCTCAGACCTTGGAAGCTATGGATCCGAAATTAAAACACCGAATCTTGATATGTTAGCGGAAAATGGACTCCGCTACAACAATTCCCATGTTACACCTGTCTGCTCACCAACGCGTGCAGCCTTACTTACCGGGCGAAATCCTCATTCGGTTGGCATGTCCACCGTCGCCAATTTTGATTTAGGCCCTGAATACCCAAATAAACGGGGGAGAATCAAACCTGAAGCAGGGACTATTGCCGAAGTCCTTAAGGATGAAGGATATAATAGCTATGCATTAGGGAAATGGCACTTATCACCATCCCATCAGGCAACAGCTGCTGGTCCGTATGAAAACTGGCCGTTAGCAAAAGGCTTTGACCGTTTCTACGGCATCCTTGAAGACTCCAGTGATCAATATAAACCAGAACTTGTGCAAGATAATAGTTTTATAGATGTTCCTGAAAAAGAAAACTACCATTTTTCAGAGGATATTGTGAATCGCGCTAATCAGTATGTTACCGATCAGGCTTCAGTCAACCCAGAAAAGCCATTCTTCATGTATTTAGCCTTTGGCGCGCAGCATCAGCCAGTACAGGTGCCACAGAAATACATCGATATGTATAAAGGTGTTTACGACAAAGGATGGGATAAAATCCGAGAAGAACGGTTTAACAAGCAAAAAGAACTTGGCATCATTTCCAAAGATGCCAAACTAGCTCCCCTTAACCCAGGGGTAAAACCATGGGATCAGTTGTCTGCAGACGAGAAAAAAGCATTCGCCCATTTCCAAGAGGCATATGCGGGCTTCTTAACCCATACGGATGAACAAATTGGCCGCTTCATTGACAACTTACGTTCTATCGGTCAATTAGATAACACGATGATTGTCTTTTTATCAGACAATGGTGCAAGTGCAATGGGAAAAAATACAGGTTCAATTAACCATACACTCGCTTATAACGATATACCGGAAAAGCTAGAAGATATTGTCGGAAAAATGGATCAGTTCGGCAGTAATAAAACGAAAATCGAATTTCCAGCAGGCTGGGCTCAGGTAAGTAATACACCATTTAAATTATATAAGTCTACTATGTTCGAAGCTGGAACGAGAACACCTATGATTGTCTATTATCCAAAAGGCATTAAAGCTAAAGGAGAAATTAGAAATCAATATGTCCATGTCAGTGATATTACTCCAACTGTCTATGATTTAGCTGGAATCAAACTTCCGAAAGAAATAAAGGGAGTTAAACAAATGCCGCTGCATGGAGAAAGTTTTGCCAATACACTCACGGATGCAAAAGCCCCGGGAAAGAAAATGCAGTATTATGAAAATAATGGCCAGCATGCTATTTATCATGATGGCTGGAAGGCAATTGCGCTTCATGCCAAAGGACAGCCTTACGATAAAGATGTATGGGAATTGTACAATGTAGTTGAAGATCCATCTGAAACCAACAACCTTTCTGCAAAGCATCCGGAAAAACTAAAAGAACTACAGAAGTTATGGGAGAAAGAAGCGAAGAAATATGATGTACTGCCAATGTCAGATGTGATGGGAGATGGGTTTTTAGCCATTCCTAGTGATTCGATCCGTGCCAGAAATACCTTTACTTTCTATCCTGGCATGTCCTTGCTTCCCGAAGGGGCATCACCGTTTATTATTAATCGTCCGTATACGATAACGGTCCCTATTAATCGGGAAAAGGCATCAGATGAAGGAGTACTTGTGGCATTAGGGAACTATGAAAGTGGTTATACATTATATATAAAAGATAACAAATTGGTTTATGAGTATAATATCGGTACGAAAATCTATCGAGTTGAATCCGAAGTTCCAATAGGCCAAGCAACAATTAAATATGAGTTTAAACCTACCGAACAACATAAAGGAATTGGCAGCCTTTATATTAACGACAAGAAAACCGGAGAGGTAACAATCGACCAAACGCACAAATTTAAAGTGAGTTTTGAAGGGTTAGATATTGGTAGAGACACTCACTATCCTGTGAGTCCAGAATATGCAGATAAAGGCATATTTACATTTACAGGTGAACTGGAAAAGGTTGTTTACGAACTTCACTAACAAATAGTTATGTAGGTAAGTCAAAAGGCCAGTAACGATTTATTGTTACTGGCCTATCATTATAAAAAGAAACGAGTGAAAATAATGACAAATTCAATTGAACAGACAAAAGGATATCATATTTTAGCCAAACCATCAGGACCGATTTGTAATTTAGATTGCCATTATTGTTTTTATACGGAGAAAGAGGCTCTTTTTACCGGAAATAGCCGCTTTCGGATGACTGATGAAGCATTAGAGGAGTTTATCCGCCAATACATAACCACACAAAATGCCCCTGATATTCCGTTTGTCTGGCAGGGGGGCGAACCGACGTTAATGGGCCTTGATTTTTATAAGCGTGTGATTGAATTACAAAAGAAGTATGGAAAAGGTAAACAAATCTCAAATTCACTGCAAACGAACGGCACGTTATTGAATGAAGAATGGTGTCAGTTTTTAGCAAAAAATAATTTCCTTGTCGGCCTTAGTCTAGATGGACCGGAATACATCCATGACCGCTATCGGGTGGATCGCGGGGGAAAACCGACCTTTAAAAAAGTTGTAAACGCTTTGCGTCTATTAAAAAAATATAAAGTGGCTTTTAATGTTTTAGCTTGTGTTACTAAGGATTCCTCTAACTATCCGCTCGAGATCTATCACTTCTTTAAAGAGGAGGGGGTAGAGTTCATTCAATTCATCCCAATTGTAGAGCGAATGCCGGATATAGAAGCCAAAAAGTTAGGGCTGCGGCATGCGACACCACTTTCTATTAATCGGCAAGAATCTCAGCAAGCCGTTTCTTCATGGACAGTTGAAGCAGAGAAATATGGTGAGTTTTTAATTGCTATATTTGAAGAGTGGGTGAGAAAGGATGTAGGAAAAGTGCATGTCATGAATTTTGAACACGCCCTTACCGCATGGCTGGGCCTTCCCGCAACATCCTGCTTCTTCGCTGAGACATGCGGTAGGGCGGCAATTGTGGAGCATAATGGAGATGTTTATTCATGTGATCATTTTATGTATCCAGACTATAAATTAGGGAATATTTTCAATGATACATTTACGGAAATGATTGAATCGAGCAGGCAGCGTGCATTTGGAGAAAATAAAAAGTCATCACTGCCAAGCTACTGTCAGACTTGCGAAGTCCGATTTGCCTGCAATGGAGAATGCCCGAAGCATCGCTTTCTTCTCACACCTGATGGGGAACCGGGATTAAATTATTTATGTGCAGGCTATAAAAAATACTTTCACCATATTCATAGGTACTTAAAAGTAATGGTTCAACTCATTGAGAATGGACTACCTGCCACTGAAATTATGGAAGTGATTAAAAGACCGCTTATATTAAAGAAATAAAAAAAAAAGAAACCTATAATCACAATTAAAAAAATATTTAGAATTCATCGACAAGGTGAAATAAACAAAGGTAAAATTATAGTTAAGAAGAGAAAGCGCTTTATATAGAAATAATTCCACTATTTTCATAGTGAAAACACGAGACTGAAATTCCAGTAAACGGATTCATGGATGATTCTAAATTATTTTTACAAAGTGAGGTTATAAAAGAATGACAGAAGTGATATCTAGAAAAGTACAAACAGGAAACTATCAAACATTTATCCATGAAGGTGGTGAATCAGCCTCTGAAACAATCATTTTTCTTCACGGCAGCGGACCTGGAGTAAGTGCAAAGTCAAATTGGCAGCATATATTACCACATTTCAAAGGGAATTTTCATGTAGTGGCACCGGACATATTCGGGTTTGCCAACACAGACCATCCCGAAACCTACCCAAAAAATGGGGCAGAATGGATGAATGAAAGGATTAAACAAGTTCTGGCATTAATGGACGAATTAGGGGTTGAAAAAGCCCATTTGGTTGGAAACTCCCTTGGGGGTGTCATTGCCCTGCATCTTCTCATGTATGCTCCTGAACGATTCGACCGTGTAGTATTGATGGGGGCCGGCGGCGGATTAACAGAACCAACACCAGAACTTGCTAAATTAGCAAACTTCCATAAAGATCCAAATCCTATCGCGTTTAAAAATCTATTAAGCTGGTTTTTATATGATCAAAGTGTCCTCGAAGATGAGCTTGAGCAGATTGTTGCTGAGCGATTGGAGCTCTTTTTAAAACCGGAAGTCCGCCGATCTTATGAAGAAAATTTCTCGAAATCGCATTTATCAGATATGCTGGTTCCACCATCTGCACTAAAACAAATGAACCATTCTATTTTACTGATTCATGGACATGCAGATCGATTTGTCCCGCTCCAAAGTAGTCTATATGTAATGGATTATTTGCCAAATGCACAGCTGCATATCTTTAAGCGCTGCGGACATTGGGCCCAAGTGGAGCAAAAAGAAAGATTTGTAAAACTAACATTAAATTTTTTCAACGGTGAACTGTAGAAGGTAATGAAAATGGAGCAATTTAAGTAGGCATTAAATACACCGTTGATTCCCTATTAGTATGGCAGCATATTATATTTGGTAGACAATTACATATAAATTACCATAATATAGGGATAAAACAAGAATCCTAGAGAATCGAGGGTGTATGAAAATGAAAATAGATAAGGCTTATCGTTATATTAAAAGACAAATTATTGAGAGCAAATGGGAACCTGAAGCAGCCATTAATGTGAATGAACTTTCCGAAACATTAAACATCAGTAAAACGCCAATCCACAAGGCACTGTCGAAGCTTGAGTTAGAAGGATTTGTGTCAATTATTCCTCAAGTAGGGGTATATGTAAAAAGACCTGATCCTAATGAAATCATCGAGCGCTTATTGGTTTGTGCAAATCTTGATGCATTAATGACGGAGCAAGCAGCCCCGCATTTGACCGTAGAAGACTTCCATTATATGGAGAGAATATTAAAGAAGATGGATAATCCAAAGTTGTCACCCGAAGATTATGCCAGCCTGAATATTGATTTTCATAAGACCATTTATGAAGCATCAAAGTTAACCTATACATTTAATTTGGCTAATCAATTGTGGGATTACCTGAATTTTGTTGGAAATCCAGAGGATTTATTTAACGATCAACGAAGGAAACAATCTCAAACAGAACACTGGAGTATTTTTTACAGTTTAATAGAAAAAGACAGTAGAATGGCAAATAGATTGATGGAAAAGCATATGCGGCGGGTTTCTCAGTTAGTCGGGGAAAAATATCAGGACATTAAAATAAATGAGCGGGTTTTTAATTAGCCAAATGACCAAGCAAAAGAAAAAGGAATAAACATATTTTTGCGGGAGGTATTTATAATGGAACAAAGTGTGCTGGATACAAAAAAGGAATTAGTGGAAAAGGCACGGTCGTTAATCCCAAAATTACGGGAATATAGTGGAGAAATTGAGAAAACGAATACGTTGCCTAAAACGATCATTGAAGATCTGCAAAAAGAAGGCACTTTAAAAGTATTACGTCCGCATCTCTTCGGCGGCTATCAAACAAATATGCGTACCTATACAGAGGTTGTAACCGAGATTGCCCGTGGCAATGGGTCTGCAGGCTGGTTTGTAGCACTAAGTAATATCAGAGATTATATGATTTCCTATACTTTTGGTGAGAAAGCTTTAAATGAAATTTACCAACCGGGAAAAGAAGTTGTTTTAGCGGGAAATTTTAAACCTATTAAGTGTGATATCAAGAAAGTGGAGGGCGGCTATTATATTGAGGAAGCACAGTGGCCGTTTGTTTCGGGAAGCCCGCATGCAGATTGGTGTTACTTTGGATTTCCAATCGAGGATGATAATGGCGGCGTAGAGATGGCGATTATGATCATTCCACGTGATGAGCTAGAGGTTCTTGATGACTGGTATGTTATGGGGTTAAAGGGCTCAGGCAGTAACAGCTGCAATATTAAAAATGTCTTTGTCCCCGATCATCACGTGTCGTTGGATCGCTTAGCTAGCAAAGGCCACTATCTAATTGAGCCGTTAAAAGATGTTGCATTATATCGTTCTTCCTTCGTACCGTCCCTAACATTGTCAATTGTTGCACCTGCATTAGGACTCGCTCAGGCGGCAATGGATTTATATATGGAAAGGCTCCCAAAGGCAGGAATAGGAAATACCTTCTATAGAAAACAAAGCGAAGCAGCTGTTACACACCACCAAGTAGCCCAGGCACAGCTTAAAATTGACTCTGCTGAACTTCATCTTTATCGGGCTGTAGACAAAATTGACAGCTATGCTGAACGTGGTGAAGTGATGGATAAAGCGGAAATTGTCAAAGTGAAGGCAGATTTTGGATATGTAAATCAATTATGTAAGGAAGCCATTGATCTTCTAGTCGCTGGGGTTGGCTCGATGTTCACCTACGAGACAAACCCACTCCAAGTTGTGTATCGTGATTTTCTAACGATGCATTTGCATGGTTTCATCACACCTTCAAGTTTAATCGAAACCTATGGAAGAGTGCTCTGTGGTCAGGAACCGAATAGTTACTTTGTATAACACTTGTTTTATCTAAAATGGAAGGGCTTTCTTACTAAAAAAATAATAGGAGGATTCAAAATGAGTTTACCGGAGATTGCAAAGTTAGGGCACGTTGCTTTAGTGACTACAGATCTTGAAAAATCACTTTGGTTCTATAAAGAAGTGATTGGTTTAGAAGAAACAGAAGTAGTAGATGGTACCCATTATTTACGCGCTTGGGGAGATTTCGAACACCATACTCTTTCCGTAAAATCTGGAGATAAAGCGCATCTTGACCATATCGCTTGGCGGGCAAAACGACCTGAAGATGTTGAAGGCTTTGCCAAACTTCTCGAAGAAGCCGGTACAGAAGTGACCTGGGTTGAAGCAGGAGAAGAAGCAGGACAGGGAAGAGCGATTCGTTTTCAATTGCCTAGTGAACATCACTTTGAAATTTATTATGATATGGAAAAAACATTGGCTGACCCATCTAGACGTTCCGTATTAAAAAATCAAACATATAAATCCTGGGCACGCGGTGCCTCACCGAGAAGAATTGATCATGTTAATCTACTTACATCATTAAAGGCAAATGTCATTTCTGATTTCTTACAAGAGAAATTAGGATTTAAAATGCGTGAATACGTAAAAGCACCTGACGACTCATTAGTCGGTGCATGGTTAAGTGTCACACCTTTAGTACATGATATTGCTGTCAGTCATGACCCATTTGCACCAACTACACATCAAATTCATCACATATCCTACTGGCTGGATAATGCCCAAGACCTTCTTAGAGCTGCAGATATTTTAAAAGAACATGGAATTTTCTTCAAAGGACCAGGTAAACATGGAATCTCACAAGCAATGTATATTTACGCGATTGATCCTGGAAGCGGTTTACGCGTAGAATTATTCACAAATGGTTATTTAATATTTGAACCTGATTGGGAGCCAATCGAGTGGACGGTAGATGAAATGGATATCGGTTTCACCTTCTGGGGTGACCAAATGGATACGCTTCCGGAAAACAATCCAACGATTGAAGCATAATGGAACGTTTTTAATAGAATAGTAGACCTTTAACAGATTTTAAATGCAGAAAGGGGAACAAAAAATGGATGATCGTCAATTTCGTACAGCAATGGGGAAATTTGCAACAGGTGTAACCGTTATTGCCACAGATGTTGAGGGGGATGTGCATGGCATGACAGCCAATGCCTTCATGTCTGTTTCACTTAGTCCAAAGCTAGTTGTCATTTCAATTGGGGAAAATGCTCGCATTCTTGAAAAAATTAAACAAAGCAATACATTTTCTGTAAATATTTTAGCTGCTGACCAACAAGAACTGTCGATGATTTTTGCAGGGCAGATAAAAGAACCTCGCGAAGTGACGTTTGATCGTCTTGATGGAAAGCCAGTTTTGGCTGGTGCGGTAGCTCAAATTGCCTGCGAGGTTTCAGCGGAACATCTTGAAGGCGACCATACGCTGTTTATCGGCAGGGTTACCGATATTCACTTAGAAGATGCAGAACCGCTGATTTTTTACAGTGGGCGGTACCGGGCACTTTCAGAAGAAACGCCTGTTACTATTTAATTACTATCATTTGTAATTTCATAATAGATAAAGACTCCTTTTCGAACTGAAGGAGTCTTTCTTATAAAAATCAGGAGGTGCGAAATGGGAATTAAAGTTGTTAGATTTGAAAGAGAAAACCGAGAGCAGTGGGGCGTTGTATCTGATGATCAAATACTTGTTCTTACAAATACATATAAAAGTTTAGCAGAATTTTTGGAAAAGGGAAAAGAAGAGGCTGCATTGATTCAAACAAAGGAACACGTTGAAACCATTCCGTTCAATGAAGTGACAATTTTAAGCCCAGTAACAAAGCCGGCAAGAATTATTTGCCAGGGAGTAAATTATTCAACACATCGCTCTGAGACGGGAATGGAAGCTTCTAGACCCCCTTATAACATGATTTTTAACAAGGCCGATAGTTCTTTATCCGGGGCTTACAGTGAAATTGAGAGACCTTCCCATGTAAAATTATTAGATTATGAATTAGAGCTTGGACTTGTGATTGGGAAAGAAATTTCAGAAGCAGTAGAAGTAACAGATGAAAATCTTCATCAATATATCGCTGGATTGGTTATAGTAAATGATGTTTCTGCACGGGATGTTCAGCTTCCTCAAGGCCAATGGCTAAAGGGAAAAAGTTACCGGACTTTTTGTCCAACAGGTCCTTATCTTTACCTGCTTGATAAGGAAGAACTACCATTCATACATGACCTAGAGCTTGATCTCTGGGTGAATGATGAACTTAGGCAATCTGCCAACTCCAGTCAATTGCTCTACAAACCGGCCGAAACATTAACAGATCTTTCAGAAGTAATGGATTTATCACCAGGGGATCTCATTCTGACAGGGACAGCAGGCGGGGTGGCAATGAACCTAACACCAGAGGTAAATGCACTCATAGCAAACCTGTCGATTCCTTATCAACAGAAACTAGAATTATTGGTGGAAAATCAATTGAAAAGTGGAAAATACTTAAAGGATGGCGATACCATTCGCTGCAAAATTAAAAGTGCAAGTGGTGAAATCGATTTAGGAGAACAACTAAATACCGTTGTCATGAGTAAAGAAATAAACTTGTCGATTTCAAATAGATAGATTATTTTCTATTGAAAATCCATAGAAGGAAATGGGGGAGAGTATGAACGGTCATCAAGCTAATATACTGGAACCTAGCGACATCAAAGATAATAAAAAAATTCTAACCACGACCAGCGCATTTGGACTTTTACGTAAAGGTATAATCGAAAATTTAGGTACAAAAAGGGCTAAGGGATTTCTTCTTCGGTATGGCTGGAGCTTAGGAGCCACTGATGCGGAAGAAGCAATGAAAACTACTACCTCTATTGACGAACTTTTAAGACAGGCTTCCATTCTACATTTAAGTACAGGGCATATTAAAGATATTCAATCTGAAAGAATCCTTGAAATGAGCGATTCGGAAACAATTAAATCGATTCTTGGAAAGGGAAAATGGATTGATTCATTTGAAGCAAATGAGCACCTTAAGCATCATGGTACATCTGACATTCCTGTTTGTCATACCTTGACTGGGTATGCAAGCGGTTATATGACAACAGTTTGCAAGAAGGGCGTCATTGTAAAGGAAATTAGCTGCATTGCTAAAGGGGACGCTGAATGTTGCTTCGAAGCAAGGCTCCAGGAGGATTGGGGAAGTGAAATTCATGAGGAGCAAAAATTTTATAGTGAATCAAATATTATTGAAGAGTTAGAGTATACGTACGAACAGTTGTTAGAGCAACGGAATTATATCGATAAGGTATCGAAATTTCATAAGAAATTAACTGAAAGTGTATCGAATGGGAGCAATTTGCAGGATATTGCCGATACCACCTTTAAATTATTTAGAATTCCAATATCGATAGAGGACTTGAGTTTTCAAAAAATAGTTTTCTCAGGGGATGACGAGGAAGAGTATTGTCGGCTTAATCATGAATTGAAACAGAGCTTGATTCGAAAAAATAGGAAAAATAATAACATCCTGCCACTATTTAATGAAACCACTAAATTGAGAACGGAAAATCAAGAACGTCTTATAACACCAATCATTGTACAAAGAAAGGTAATTGGTTATTGCACATTCCTTTATAAAAAGAATACAGTGAACAACATAGAGAATAATATTATGTTTATCGAGCGGTTTGCCAATGCCGCTTCCTTATACCTTTTGAATCAAAAAACCAGTTTTGAAGCGTTGGAAAAAATGAAAGGGTATTTTTTGGAGCAAATTATAAAAGGACAATATTCTACTAAAGAGGAAATCATCAACCGCGGCAGGCATATGGGCTTTGAACTGGAAAAACCATTTTATATTGCTGCAATAGATTATCAAGAGAGAGGAAAGACAGTTAAAAATCAGATTGATCACTATGATCAGGTTTTAGAGACTATTGCAAAATATCTTGATATACAAGGATATAAAGTGTTGATTGGCCTGTATGAGGGTCAAATTATTATGCTGATTCCTGAAATGAATAATCTACTGCCGAAAATGGAAAAAATTTTAAAACATGTAGAAACTACTTATCCTTCCTACCAATATAAAATCGGCATAAGTGATAAATCAGAAGAAATTGAGTGTATAGTAGATTACCTGGAAGAATCATTAATAGCATTGAGGATGGCCACTGAAAAGAAAATAATCAGTTTTAAAGATTTAGGGATTGTTGGGGTACTAATTAATTCAAAAAATATCAGCGGCATCAAAAAAATAGCCAAACAAGAATTAGGACCGCTTTATCAGCAGAAAGACATGAAACAAAAAGAGTTAATCAAAACGCTATATGTATTTTTAGCAAATGGCGGAAAGCTCCAGCAAACTATGGATGACCTTTCTTTGTCTATGAGTGGACTTATGTATCGGATAAACAAAATTGAAACATTAATCAATAAAAATTTACGAGATTCCACGCAAAGCTATCAGCTTTTACTCATACTTGATTCTCTACAGGCTTTGGGGGAGCTGGAGATATAAAAAAAGCAGTCCTAGTCTAGGATTGCTATTTTTTTACTTTTGTTTCGGAGAAAAAACCAATAAAAAGTAACGAAAAACGGAAACCAATATAAACCACTTAAATATAGTGAAAACTTAAATAGCTTTTCCTCTAGAATAAAAATATTGAATTTTCTAAAATTTAAATATGTAAGGGTTTCCAAAATTACTTTAGGGGGAATTTATTTGAAACAAGCTCCATCTATTGATGCTCTTGAAAAAATCACGGTTAAGAAAACCATGAAAAGAATCCTGCCATTTATTTTACTTCTTTATGTTGTTGCTTTCTTGGACAGGATAAATTTAGGTTTTGCCGCTTTACAGATGAATGCGGATTTGGCTTTAACAGCAGAGACATTTGGTTTATTGTCTGGATTATTCTTTATCAGTTATTTTCTCTTTGAAGTTCCAAGTAATTTAATTTTGCACAAGGTGGGTGCCCGCCTGTGGATCGCCAGGATTATGATCACATGGGGAATTGTGGTTATATGTACTGGGTTTATTCAATCAGCCACACATTTATATATTTTACGCTTTTTACTCGGGGCAGCGGAGGCCGGTTTCGTTCCTGGGATTATTCTTTACTTAACCTATTGGTTCCGTGCCCGAGAGAGAGGAAAAGCAACGGCCCTATTTTTTGTAGCCTTGCCAGTAAGCGGTTTGATTGGAGCACCGTTGTCAACTTGGATCATGGATAATATCTCATGGAACGGTTTGGCTGGCTGGCGATGGATGTTTATTATGGAGGGAATTCCGGCAGTGATTTTAGGTATTGTCGTTTTGTTCTACTTGACCAACAAGCCTGCCAACGCCAAATGGTTAACGGAAGCTGAAAAAACATGGCTTGAGGGTGAATTAGAAAAGGAGCGTCAGTTAAGCGCGAAAGTAAACAAAACCTCCCACACTGGTATGTTAAAGGATTCAAAACTATGGAAATTATCCCTATTTAATATTGCTGGTTTTATCGCAGTGAATGCCCTGTCCTATTGGATGCCAACGATTATTAAATCTTTATCCTCTTCTTCAACTACTAACCTGCAAATCGGCTGGCTTGCGATGATTCCTTCTATCATTGCTATTCCTTCTATCCTTTTTACAGGGTGGAACGCCGATCGAACAAATTCACATAAACTGCACTTAGGCATTTGTGTATCTGTTGCAATGATTGGATTCATTGGTTGTTCATTTGCAACTACTGTTCCATTAATGATTTTAATGCTTTCGATTACTTCTGCAGGTTTATATGGTATTTCTGGTACTTTTTATGCCTATTTAACCTTTTTCTTTTCGGAATCAACTGCACCTGCTGGTATAGCTTTAGTAAGCACTCTCTCCTCTTTAGGCGGCTTTGTTGGACCAATGATCATGGGGGTCTTCAATTTTACACAAGCAATGTACATCATTGCAGCATTCTTGCTGATCAGTTTGATCACGCTCTTTAGCTTAAAATTAGTGAAAAATGATAAGCAGGATATAGTGGATGGTGGATCCGTGGAGATTCCGAATTAATATTCCTACTACTGTTTCAGGTGATGAAACCGGGCCATAATAACCCGGTTTCATTTATTTTTTGATAAAAACCAATAAAAATTACCGAAAAAGTAGTGGGAATCAAATGATTTTTTCTCTAGAAAGAGATTAGTGAATTTTCTAAAATTAAAGTAAGTTAAAGCCCTTTCTGAAAATGAATGGAAAGGCTTTCAATCTTCTAAAAAAAGGAGGAACAAATCTAGTATGTCAAATATTACGCAAAAATTAATTAAAACAAATAACTATGAAACCTATTTAAATCGATCGGGTGAAGGTAATTCAGAAACCATTTTATTCCTGCACGGATCCGGGCCTGGTGTGTTCGCCTGGGCCAATTGGAGATATGCTTTGAATGCATGCAATGAAAAGTATGACTGTCTGGCACCGGATCTGCTCGGTTTCGGGAATAGCGGTCATCCTAATCCAATTCCGAAGAATAGACAGGGATGGATGGATCATTGGGTCAACCAGTTGATTGAAATGTTAGATGTGCTTGGTATTCAAAAGGCCCATATTGTGGGGAACTCATTAGGCTGCTCCATTGCACTTGAGCTGCTTTTAGAACATCCGGAACGATTTGATAAGGTTGTCCTTATGGGGCCAGGTGGGACTCCTAATACAAAGCTTAGTACGGAACTCGCCCGTGCTAAAGGTTTTTACGACAATCCATCCGAAAAGAAAATGCGTCAAATTATGAGCTGGTTTGTGTATGATGATGAAAAACTGGCACCCGAAATTGATGCTCTCGCACAAACACGTTATGAAACAGCAATGCGGTCAGAAATCCACATTTCCAATGAATCTATATTTGCAACAGCTGCAGTACCAGTCCCGGTGACCGCTCTTAAGCGAATCAAAAATCCAGTTTTACTTGTACATGGCCGCGATGACATGGTTTGCTCTGTCGAGTCCAGTTATTATCTATTATCCTATTTGCCGAATGTCCAGCTCCATGTTTACGGGCAAACCGGTCACTGGACACAAATTGAACAGAAGGATAGCTTTAATCTTTTAATTCAAAATTATTTTTCAAATAAACTCTAAAATGGAGGTAGGAAATATGTCTTTACCAGAGATTGCAAAACTAGGTCACGTAGCACTTGTCACACCGGACATTGAAAAATCACTTTGGTTTTTCAGGGATGTAATTGGATTGGAAGTAACAGAAGAAGTAAATGGAACCCACTATTTACGGGCATGGGGGGATTTCGAACATCACAGCCTTTCGTTAACAGCAGGCGACAGCGGCTACGTTGATCATATTGCTTGGAGAACTAAGCGGCCTGAGGATGTGGAAGGATTTGCCCAGTTGCTAGAAAAAGCAGGTACAGAAGTCAGGTGGATTGAAGCAGGCGAGGAGACGGGACAAGGCAGGGCAATCCGTTTTAAACTGCCTAGTCAGCACTCCTTTGAAATTTACTATGATGTGGAAAAACCTAAGGCTGATGAAAAAAGACGGTCGGTTTTGAAAAATCAAACATACAAGGCATGGGCTCGCGGTTGCTCACCAAGAAGATTTGACCATGTTAATATTGCGACTTCCATGGACGTTGGTGAAATTCTAGATTATTTGGGCAGCCAATTAGGGTTTAAGCTTCGTGAATATGTAAAGTATCATCAAAAAACGGTTGTCGCTGGTTGGATGAGTGTCACTCCATTAGTTCATGATATTGCGGTCATTTCAAGACCACAGGCTGAAACGCCAAATCAACTTCATCATATCTCTTACTGGCATGATAATGCCCAAGATATTTTAAGGGCTGCAGATATTCTAAAAGAAAACGGCATCAACTTTATCGGACCTGGAAAGCATGGTGTTTCTCAAGCCTTTTATCTTTATGTAATTGATCCGGGAAGCGGCTGCCGTGTTGAATTGTTCAGCGGATCCTACTTAATCTTTGAACCGGATTGGGAGCCTGTTGAATGGACCGAAGAGGAGCATTCGATTGGCAACACCTATTGGGGCGATTCCGTGATGGATAAGGAAATGAATAAACCAACTATTAAAGCTTAAATTATGTGCTGACCCAACACCAGATTGAGTCAGCTTTTTTAAAAAGAAAGGAAGAGGGTTGTGACTGAAATTAAAAAGTATGAAGCAGACATTGTAGTCGTTGGAGCAGGAAATGCTGCGATGTGTGCTGCCATTGCAGCAGGGGAAAATGGTGCTTCGGTCATCGTACTTGAGAAGGCACCTGAGGCGGAGAAAGGCGGGAACAGCACCTATACACATGGTTCCATCCGGTTTGCTTATGATGGCAATGAGGACTTAAAACAAATTATGCCTGATCTAACGGCGGAAGATTTTGCGATTACCGACTTTGGATCTTACACGGAAGAGGAATTCTTTCATGATATGTGCCGGATGACGGATTACCGAACCGATCCAGAGCTGGCTTCTCTCCTAACTGGAAAAAGTTTGGACACAATGAAATGGCTCGTGTCTCATAAGGTAAGATTTGTACCGATTTATGGCCGCCAAGCTTTTAAAGTCGACGGTAAGTTCAAATTTTGGGGTGGCATGATTGCTGAATCGGTCGGTGGCGGCCCTGGTTTAGTCGACTCACTGCATAAGGAAGCAGCAAGACTAGGTGTGCAAGTATTATTCGATGCTATGGCAACAGAGCTCATTCATGACGATGGTGGGGTTCGCGGGGTTATTTTTAAACATAAAGGGAAAACGACGGAAGTCCATGCGAAAGCAGTGATTTTAGCTTCTGGGGGTTTTCATGCCAATCCGGAAATGCGGACGCGGTATCTAGGGCCGAAATGGGATTTAGCTCATGCGAGAGGCAGCCGTTATAACACGGGTCAGGGGATTCAAATGGCATTAAATATTGGCGCGATTGCCAATGGAAACTGGTCTGGGTGCCATTCGGTAGGCGGAGACCGTTATTTACCGGAATTCACAGAAGGTTTCCAAAAGCTAAGCTATCCATTTGGGATTATGGTTAACGCTGAAGGGAAACGCTTTGTGGATGAAGGTGCAGACTTTCGCAACTATACGTACGCAAAGTATGGCAAGCTGATTCTTGAACAGCCCGGCCAATTTGCTTGGCAGATATTTGATCAAAAAGTGTCCGGTCTTCTGCGTGAAGAATATCGTGGCAAACAGGTCACAAAAGTAAAAGCGAGTACATTAGAAGAGTTAGCAGAGAAACTTGAGGGTGTTGATAAAGAAGGGTTTTTACGGACGGTAAAGGAATACAATGAGGCTGTCACTAAAGCTATCCCCTTCAACCCTAATGAAAAGGATGGCCGTTGTACGGAAGGAATAGCAGTAAAGAAATCCAATTGGGCAAATACGCTGGATGAAGGCCCATTTGAAGCCTACGCTGTTACATGCGGCATCACCTTTACTTTTGGAGGCTTGAAAATAAATTCGAACGGTGAAGTGCAAGACGTTTTATATCAATCGATCCCGGGATTGTATGCTGCCGGTGAACTTGTAGGCGGGTTATTTTATTTTAATTATCCTGGGGGCGCCGGATTAATGGCAGGATCTGTTTTTGGGAAAATAGCCGGTGAAAATGCTTTACGCTTTATACAGCAAGCAAACATTAACGTGTAGATAAATGAAAAAGGAGTGCGAAATATGGTAAACAATGTTTTGGATGAAAACAAATCCGATTTGGACTTGTTATTAAAAGGGGCAGAAAAGGTTGGGGAAATTGCAGAATCGGAAGCGCTAGAAGCAGATCAAAACAAAACAGTTTCAAAGAATGTTATAGATGCGATAAAAGAGGCTCGTTTATCCAAGTTGTTGCTGCCCAAAAAATACGGGGAGCCGCAAGTAAATTTAAGAGAGTATTCTCAAATTATCCGTACGGTTGGAAAATACAATACTTCTGCCGCGTGGTTAACCTTTCTTTATTCCATTCATAATAGTTTAGTAGCTTTTATGACGAATGAAGGAGCAGAAGAAGTGATGAATCAAGGCGGATTAATAGCAGATATTTTTGCTCCTATAGGAAAAGTAGAAAAAGATGGGGATGGTTATCGGATAACCGGTAAGTATAGTTTTGTAAGCGGTATTTTATACAGTGACTGGGTGGCTCTTGCTGTGAAAATGAAAATGGAAGACAGTGATGAGACTGAACTATGCATGCTAAATATACCGATATCTGAGGTGGAAATAGTAGAAAATTGGGATACGTTAGGACTAAGGGGTACGGGAAGCAACCAGGTTATTGTCGATAATGTCTATGTGCCAAAGCACCATTTAATACGGCTGACGGTTGCCGATCGTACAGGCAGACCGCCACAGGGGTATGATAAAGACTATCCCCTTTATGATGTTCCATTTTTCTCATCCTTTTGTGTCGGGTTCCCAATGGTAGCATTGGGTGGTGCTGAGCGTTTACTGCAGGAATTTAAGAACCGAACGGAAAATCGGGTCAGAATGGGAGGAAATTCTGCTAAAGATTCCCGGCATCAGGGGGTATTGGCAGAATTAACGATTAAATATTACGAATCAGAAGGTCTATTAGATAAATATATTTCTTTATTAGAAAACTATGAAATGGGAAAAGAAGATAAACGTGGTGAATTCGCCGCGATAAGGGCAAAAATTACGAAGAACGTAGCAGACATTGCGGTGAAAGTTTTATTGACACTTGGCGGATTTTCCATGTTCAAAGGAGATCCAATTGAAATGTTCATACGTGATCTTTTGGCAGTATGTACACATCGATCCAATCTTTACGAAGACTCTGTTGAGTCGTTTGGAAAGACACAATTTGGCTTTGATGTATCGATTAATGGGTAATAAGGAAACAGCAGCATAGGAGACACCTAAAATCTCATTTTAGGTGTTTTTTTATGGAGTCGATTCGTTTTCAACATATTCATATCAATAAAAACCTCAGATTGAACAAAAAACCAATAAAAATTATTGAAAATCTTATTGAACTTAAACTATTTTTACTCTAGTTTAAGGATGCAGAATTTTCTAAAATTAATCAGGAATCTAAAAATGGATTAATTGTTTACTGATATAGATGAATAATAAATTAGAAAAAAGGAAGCAATGCAAAAAGTATTTAGCAAAATTATCATTGAGGCTTAAAGTAATTAAGAAGGGGGCACCTGCATGGAAACGATTTATTTGAATCCCGAGAATCTGAAGTATTGGCAGCAAAAGGCAAAACAGAGTGTCATGGCGCTTGGGTTCTTTGACGGTATTCATAACGGACACCGTAAAGTCATTCAAATAGCTCTTCAGAAGGCTAGGGAACAAAATCTACTTTTAACGGTTATGAGTTTCTTTCCACATCCCAAAACCGTTTTATCAAATGGAAAAACTAAAGTGGATTATCTCATGCCGCTCCCTGATAAACAGAAACTCTTTTCTGATCTGGGAGTCGATATTTTTTATATTGTTGAATTCGATCGGGAGTTCACGTCGTTGCTGCCAGAAAAGTTTGTTGCAAAATATTTGCTTGATCTCGGTGTCATCCATGCAGTTGCTGGTTTTGATTATTCATATGGCTTTCGCGGTGAGGGAAATATGGATCGATTGAAAGCGGATTCAATGGGAATCTTGGAGGTAACGAAGGTTAATAAAGTTGAATGCAACGGGGAAAAAATTAGCTCCACCTGTATCCGGGAAAAGTTGGCTAAAGGAAATGTGGAAGACTTACCCGCTTTCCTGGGACGATCTTATGAAGTGGGCTGTGAATGGGATGGCAGTTGTTTAACGGCCAGGCCTTACTATACCATTCCTGCTTCCGGCAGATATGCGGTTACGTTAACTGGAGAAAGTTATTCACAAGAGATGGATGTGATTGTCACAAGTGAGAAGGAAATAATTCCACTTTTAAGTATTTCAGAACTATTTCTAAATGGTAATACAACTGTATCGGTTACTTGGCACCAAAGAATTAGAGAGGAAGTAAAGGATTCCTTTACTGGGCAGAATTGGTTACACTCTACCAAATATAGTTTCGTCTGGAGTGGATCATAAGTAAAGAAATATTTTTGGGGGCCTATTTTTGACATCATTGAGCTTTGATATTGTAAATGCCATTCGTCAAAGACAAAATCGTGGTTTGCCTGAGGAAATCCATAAAAAGGTAATACTTCATATTTCTGATACTATTGGAATCTCATTGGCGGCTCATAAAGGGGCACCAATTGCCTTACAATCGATATCGGGGATATCTTTGGGAGTCGAAGGTGGTGCTGGTCGAGTAATTGGAAGTAAACATCAATTACCACCAGCCTATGCAGCATTTTCGAATACTGCTTTGGCACATGCATTAGATTATGATGATATAAATGATTTAGCGAGAATACATCCTACTCCCATAATTTTAGCGGCTGCATTAGCTGCTGCTGACATTGCTGATTCTAGAGCTACGGATCTTGTCACTGCGGTAGGACTTGGAAATGAGTTAATTTGTAGGCTTGGATATGCTATTGAACCGAGAGGTACTGGAGCTGATTCAAAATGGTTTCTAAGTCAACTTTTTGGTTATCTTGGTGCCGCAATCACTGCTGGTCTTGTTCTTGGGTTAGATGATTCAGAATTGGTTAACGCATTAGGTCTAGCATACATGCAATTAGCCGGTGGAAAAGAGCCAGGAGTAGGTGTAGGTTCTCAAGCTAGATCAATTTATCCTGCATTTGCCTCTATGGGAGGTGTTCAAGCAGCATTTTTGGCTCGAGAGGGGGTATCAGCTCCTGAAAGCAGTATGGATGGTAAAACAGGTCTTTTTCGAAACTATTTTGGGGAAAATCTAAGCGAAGATCAGCGAAAAATTTTATTAGATACAGAATCGTGGGCATTTTCAGATACAGCTATTAAACTTTTCCCGAGCTGTCGTTATTCACACCCTTATATAAAATCGGCGCTAATCCTTCGTAATCAATTTAAACATACTCAAATTGAAAACCTTGTAATAGGGGTAAATGAAACAGCAAGTATGTTGTGTCATCCAATAGAGGAGCGTTGCCGTCCCAAAACCTTACAAGATGCTAAATTCAGCATACCTTTTATGGTTGCCTTTACATTTGTACATGGAAGGGTCAATTTGAATAACCTAACAGAAAAGGCTCTTATGGATTCACAAGTATTAGAATTAACTAAACTTGTAAAAATTAAACACACACAACCTGATACGCTTGGGCTACCCCATGGTGATATTGAGGTAAAAACTACTCAAGGAACTAAAAGACATATAGAACGTTTTCTACCAATAGTTACTATTGATGAAGTAAAGAATAAATTTATTGAATGTTGTCTGTTTGCAAACATAGTTGCTCCTGAAGAGGTGTGGAAAACGATAAGTAATAATCCCGATTATGATTTAGTAAATAAATTACCTCTAATTTTCCATTAATTTTGATTTTAATTTTACTACCATAAACTATTTTATTGGATTGTTATCAAATAGAAGTCCTTTATAAGTCTTTAATAATTTTTTATTTAAATTTCACGCACTCTAAAAGCTGTGAAATAAATTTTCAAAGAAAAACCAATAAAATCTATTGGAAAATTTCTAAAAGTTGATTAGTTTTTACCTTTGTATTTAATTTTGTAATTTTCTAAAATTTAAGTATGGCATAAATAAAAAAGGAGATCCGATAAATGAATAAAACGAATCAGTTCCAAGATCTTTTGAAAAAGCCAGGATCATTTATCCTACCAGGCGCGTATGATGCCATGTCTGCTAGATTAATAGAAGAAATCGGCTTTAAAGCGATTTATGCCACAGGTGCAGGGATTTCCAATGCCCAATTAGGATGGGCAGATGTCGGCTTGACTTCTTTAAAAGAGGTAGTGGATATCGTTGCCCGAATGGCTGATGTCACGACCATTCCGATTGTTGTGGACGGAGACACTGGATTTGGCAACGCTATTAATGTGATGCGGACTGTCCGTGAGTTTGAACGAGCTGGAGTAGCAGCCATTCAAATGGAAGACCAAGTTTCACCAAAGAAATGCGGCCATTTTAATGGAAAGGACGTGATTTCCAAAGGTGAAATGGTGGGAAAAATCAAGGCGGCCGTGGACACAAGGAATGATTCAAACCTAGCAATCATTGCCCGCACAGATGCCTTGGCCGTTAATGGCATAGATGATGCATTAGATCGGGCGCACGCCTATAAGGAAGCGGGAGCCGATATCATTTTTGTGGAAGCGCCTACAACAATAGAACAGTTAAAACAAATTACAGGTTCGTTAAAAGGGATTCCTCAAGTTATTAATCTTGTGGAAGGTGGTAAAACTCCGCTCATTTCGTTAAAAGAGGCTGAAGAAATTGGCTTTAAAATCATGCTTTGCGCCAATACCGTTCTTCGCTCAGCAATAAAAGGAATCACGGATTCTTTAAAAATATTAAAAGCTGAAGGATCACAAGAAAATGTTCACAATTTAATCTGTACGTGGGAAGAAAGACAATCGCTCTTTAAACTCAATCAGATCAAAGAGTGGGAAGAAAAGTACTCGGAAAATCAAGAATTATTGAAAAGGTAATTAATTTATGAGGGGGAAGCGGACATGAGTAGAGAAGTAGATTATGACATTATAGTAATTGGCTGCGGGGTGGCCGGTACCTCCGCTGCATTATCTGCAGCAGAGGCGGCAAAAAAAGCAGATAAGACCTTAAAAATCGCCATCTTAGAACGGGCTGATTTTGATCATCGAGGAGGCAATTCAAGATGGACGGCCTCTTATATGCGAATGAAAAATCTCGATGAGGTGGCTGACAATTTTGTTGAAGATATGATGGCATTCTCTGATAACTTTTCAGATCGAGAGTACATAGAAACTCTCGCCAAGGATGCTGGCAGCACCCTGAGGTGGGTAGAGGAAAAAGGCGTTGAATTTGATTACCTGCCGACGATGTTCTTAACAGCTGCAAGGCCGCGTCTGCTCCCAGTTGGCGGGGGCCGTGCGATTATAGACACTTTGTCCCGCAGGGCTGGCGGACTTGGTGTAGAGATTATTTACGAGGCAACTGCCTGGAAATTGCTGCTTGACGATGAAGGCAACGTTAATGGCCTTAATGTCCGTGTAAAAGGCGGAACGTCACTCCAATTAAAAGTAGGTGCAGTTGTCCTAGCCGCTGGGGGCTTCCAGGGAAATCAGGAAATGATGGCACAATACGTTGGCCGGGATGCCCATAAAATCCCGACTGTAGCAGAGGGCGGTCTATTTAACAAGGGTGAGGGCATTCGCATGGCAATGGAGATTGGGGCCAAAACGGCAGGACAGTTTGATTCTTTCCATGCCGAACCGGTTGATCCAAGAAGCAAACGTGAAGAAGCTGCCGTTATGACATTCCCTTACTTTATTTTAGTCGATCAAAATGGCAAGCGGTTCGTGGATGAGGGGAAAACGACCATCGACGAGCAATATGAAGAGGTTGCCAGGAAGATTTTCTACGATCTCCCAGGTCACGTGGCGTATATGATTGGCGATCAAAAGATGTATGAGATTCCAAATTATGAACGGGCAGTGGAAACGGATAAACCTGCTATTGTAGCTGAGACGCTTGAAGAACTAGCAGAAAAAATTGGGGTGCCTGTTGATCAGCTGGCTTCTACTGTCAATGAGTATAATGCCGCAGTACAGCCGGGTGAATTCCATTGGGATAAAAAGGACGGTAAACAAGCTGTGGGGATTACGCCGCCAAAATCAAACTGGGCGATTCCAATTGACAAGGCACCATATATTGCCTATCCAATTGTCTGCTCTAATGTATTTACAAATGGCGGGTTAGCAACTGATACAAACGGGCGGGTCTTGTCCCAAGACAATGATGCGATACCGGGTTTATATGCAATAGGGGAAACAGCTGGTCTCTATTACGGAAAATATCCTGGAGGAACCTCTGTACTTAGAGGATTGGTATTTGGCCGCCGTGCGGGTGCCCATGCCGTATCATATGTAACGGATTCAGCGAAGCTTGAGGTATAAGCAGGAATCATTGCTATTAAGGAAGGGGATGTCTTTTTGGAATTAAAAAATAAGGTAGCCTTTGTTACAGGAGGCAGTAGAGGAATCGGCAGAGAAACCTGTATTCTGTTGGCGAAACAAGGCGCTAAAGTCGCTGTTTTTTCCAATAATCAGTCTGAAAGTGAAGAAACAGCCAGCTACATTATTACAGAATTTGGCGGGGAAGCCATCTCCCTCGTTGGAGATGTTCGCAATGAAGACGATATAAATAAGGCTGTCCAAGAAACACAAGAAAAATTGGGCTCGATTGATATCTTGATTAACAATGCCGGTGTGATGCTTCTGAAGCCATTCCATGAAACAACAGTGGAAGAATGGGATTTCGTTCAGGATGTTAATGTGCGCGGGGGATTTTTATGTGCCAGGGCCGTTGTTCCACAAATGAGAGAAAAAAGAGAAGGAGTCATTATCAATCTTTCATCCATCTGGGGAACAAAAGGCGGTCCGGACAGAAGTGCCTACATTGCTTCAAAATATGCAGTCATTGGTTTTTCAAAAGCGTTGGGGGAAGAACTTAAGCCATACAAAATAAGAGTAAATGCCGTTTGTCCAGGTCCTGTTGACACTCAAATGATGGAGGATCTTGCACCGGATGTGAATAAGGAAAATTGGCTGCGTCCAATTGATCTTGCAAATGTAATCGTTGATTTATGTCTGCCGAAAAGTAAAGCCGTAACGGCTACAGCAATTGAGGCATTTGGAAATGGGCGACCAGTAAATCTATAAAAATAGGAAAAGGGGATTTAAAAAATGGAAAAATTAAAACCAGCAATTGAATCTAAAAATATTAGTCTCGCATTAGCGCAAAAAATGTTGGAAGCAGCTTTAGTTAAGGGAGAAGAACTAGGAATGCCGTTCAGCATTGCGATTGTTGACCGGGTTGGAAATATTAAAGCATTTTCCGCTATGGATGGAGCTCCAGTACTGAGTTTAGATATTGCTCAGAACAAAGCATTTTCCGCAGCTACATATAACAGAGCAACACACGAATGGTACGACAGACTGAAGGACGATCCCCCATTATTGCACGGTATTGTCCACACACCTAGATTAGTTATATTTGGCGGAGGCTATCCGATTAAAATTGATAACGAACTTATTGGCGGTGTCGGTGTAAGCGGTGGACACTATTCTCATGATATGCAGGTATGCCAGGCGGCCTTAGAAGTGTTAAATACATTAGAGTAAGAGGTGTAAATACCGATGGAATCCTATGATTTGGTTATTTTAGGCGGAGGTTTAGCAGGGATGTGTGCTGCAGTCGAGGCAGGTGAGCAGGGGGCACACGTCCTCCTTCTTGAGAAACAGGATGAACTTGGCGGCAGCACGGTGCTTAGTTCCGGGTATATGGCCTTTGCTGGAACGGATATGCAAGATGCAGCAGGAATTATTGATTCAACTGAATCCCTTTTGGACGACATGATTGAAGTTGGTGGAGGGGTCAATGATACTTCACTGGTCAATACGTACGGCCGTCATCAATTTGATACCTATTCTTGGCTTGTGGAACATGGTATTGAGTTCCGTGCACTTGAAGCCGTCAGCGGTCACAGCGTTCCAAGGGGGCACATTATTGATCCGCATCAAGCGATTCAGTCACTATATCGCAAGGTTAAGGATCTTCCAAACGTAACAATTCGTTTTTGTGCATCGGCAAAACGGCTATTGAAGAATACAGAGGGTCGAATTGACCGGATTGTATATGATTTTGATGGAGCGGATCATACCGTCGCAGCGATAAAAGGGGTCATTCTTGCTTCTGGTGGTTTTGCGAAAAGCGAGGAGCTATTGCAGCAGTTTGCTCCCCAACTAAATGGGGCGCTACGGATTGGTGGTGCCGGTAATCAAGGGGACGGATTACAGATGGCTTGGGAGCATGGTGCATGGGTACAGGATCTGCCTTACTTAAATGGAACATACGGTTTCCATCCGACTGCATCTGGTGCGGTTAAATCCCAGGGTCTGGCTTTTTACAAAGGCGGTATTATTGTAAACCAGCTTGGAAAGCGCTTTGTCAACGAATCAATTTCCTATAAGTTATTAGGCAAAGCAGCATTTGAGCAGCCGGAGCAAATCACGTATCAGGTATGGGATCAAACGGTAATGGATAAGAGTGTGTTTGATGACCCGTTATATGATTTTGAATTACTTCGCCGCCGTCGCCTACTATATGTGGTTGACACATTAGAGGAGCTGGCTGATTGCATAGATGTTCCTCCGGAGGTTCTAGAAGATACCATTTCAAGGTACAATCAAGGAATCCAAAACGGAGAGGATCCAGACTTCGGCCGGAAGTCATTAACACATAATTATGGCAAGCCAACACCAATTGAAAAAGCACCTTTTTATGCGTTTGAATCGACAGTCGCCATGCTGGCAACCTATGCAGGGATAGCGGTGAATGCCGCGGGGCAAGTTGTCAACCCATATGCGGAGCCGATTCCTGGTTTGTACGCAGCTGGTGAAATAACCGGTGGATTCCATGGTGCTGGATACATGACGGGCAGCTCGCTGGGGAAAGCGGCAGTATTTGGAAGGATTGCAGTTCAAACAGCTATAGCTGAGATAAAGGTTTAATCATAGATTCGCAAATAAAATGGCTCGATTCGCAAATAAAACTGTTGCTTTCGCTAATAAATGGGGCAGTTTCGCAAATAAACCGCCTAGTTTCGCAAATAAAATTCATATCTTCGAGAAAATAATTACTTTTTTTAAAAATAAGAGTAGGTTTGTTATTTAACGCGTCGAATTGATGAATAAATTTTGCAGGTTTTACTTAAAAAATATCAAAAAGGGGGTTAAAGAAATGAAAATCTGGCATCAGAGTCTCACCACGATTGATCGGGTACCGCAATATCGTGATGCGATTATGAATCACGTAAATCGGATCGCCCGTCCAGACGTTGAGGTAGTTTTACATGGGATGACAGAGGAAACGTATCCTACTCATTATCCGGGAATATTTATCACCCATGCCTACTTGCAAAACCTCCACCGCGAACAGTTTGTTCGGGCTGCTCTTACGGCTGAAGCAGCGGGATACGATGCTATGTTCATTGCGACTATTCCAGATGTAGGGCTATTAGAAGCAAGAACACTAGTGGATATTCCTGTAGTAGGATATGGGCAAGCTTCCTTCCATATGGCTTCCATGCTTGGTGATTGTATTGGCGTTGTCAATTTTCTGGCACCGCTTGCAGATGAACTCCGTCAAAATGCTGCCCGCTATGGGCTTGGTGGCAAACTAGGGCCAATTATTCAAACCGAGGCCGGATTTGATGCAGTTTTAGCAGGATTTAATGATCCAGAGCCTGTCATTGCCTCATTTAAAAAGGCGGCCGAAAAGGCGATTTCCGAAGGCGCCGATGTGATTGTACCTGGGGAAGGTCCAATGAACGTCTTTCTTGCAACACATGGAGTTTCAAGAATTGGGGATGTGCCTATTGTCGATTCCTTTGGAGCAGGAATCAAAATGTGTGAGTCACTAGCAGATTTGCGTAGAGTGTCCGGGGTTTATATGACCAGACGCGGCTATTTCAATGCAAAACCACCATATGACGCAGTTGCTAGATTAAGAGAAATGTATGGGCTGGAGCCGAACCCAGATCCGAAAAGTGACCGTGGGCAGTCCGCTAGGGCACTGGAACTAAAATGAATAAATTCCAAACTTCATAGATTAACTTTAACAAATAGAACGAGGTGAACCAGAAATGCATATCGTTGTATGCCTAAAACATGTCCTTGATCCGGAAATCACACCACGTTATTTTAAGATCGATCCCGAGACCAATCGACCTGATGCCAGTGATTCCGATATGGTGCTGGATTCCTTCGCTGAGAATGCGCTCGAACTCGCCATTCAACTGCGGGATAAAACACCGGGCGCTACGGTAACAGCTCTTTGTCTAGGGGATGAAGACTCTGAGGAAGTCCTGCGCAGGGCCCTTGCATTTACAGCAAATGCAGCCATTCGTGTCTGGGACGAAGAGTGGGAAGGTCTCGATCTTGATGGCCAGGTAATTGGGCATATCTTAGCTCAAACAATCAAGACACTTGGCGGAGCAGAGCTAGTTTTAACAGGATACCAAGCAAGTGATATAGAGGAGGGTCTGGTTGGTCCTGTAATGGCAGAAGAACTTAAGATTCCATGTGTGACACTCGTCTCAGACCTTGAATTAGATGGAGACCATGTAAAGGCTTCATATGAGGCTGAGGGAGGTTACTCCGTGGTAAGTGTTCCTTCCCCGGCAGTCTTTACCGTAATCAGCGCTGAGACAAATGTCCCGCGTCTGCCGAAGGTTAAGGATATTAGACTTGCTAGAAGCAAGCCAATAACATTGTTTGAAAGCGATGATCTTGATTTAGATAGTGAGCGGAGTCAACCAGGATCAAGATTAATTAAAGCATACGTGCAGAATAAGGAAGTAAACTGCGAGGTATTGCCTGGCAATGATGGTGCCGAACTTGCAGGCGGGCTGGCTGACAAACTTGTTGCACTGAAGATTTTATAGGGGGTGTCGACATGTCCAATATTCTTGTTTTTGCACATCAACAGGGTGATTCTTTAACACCGGGCGGCAGAGAAGCGCTTGTCTTCGGCTCCCGTGTAGCTAGTTCCATTGGCGGAGAGGTTCGTGCTGTCTTATTAGGCACTACTTCTGAACAAAGTGCTAAAGAGGCCATTTCATATGGAGCGAGTATTGCATACAACGTGCAAAATCCGCTGCTCACAGAGTACGATGTAGATTTATATGTGAATTGTCTTTCCCATGTGTTCCAACAAACGAATGCTGATATGATGATAGTGTCATTTGACAGAATGGGGAAGGATTTAGTTGGACGGCTGGCTACTCGTCTAAATGCATCGGCCATTACAGAGGTCGTCGATTTCAAATCTGATGATGAAAAACTAACGTGGATCCGCCCAATTTATGGCGATAAGGCATTTGGAGAATACCAAACAACACGGCCAAAGGTGATAGTTGGTATTCGTCAAAAGAGCCAAAAGGCAGCTGTACCGGATGAGCATCGTTTCGGAAAAATTATTCCTTTCGAATATGCTGCATCTGAAGAGGAAATTGTAACCAAGCTCGTGGTGAAAATCCAGGCTGCCTTATCCGATGTCAGGCTTGAAGATGCCCGAATTATTATTTCCGGTGGACGCGGTCTTAGTGGCCCTGAGGGATTTACTGAGCTGCAGAATCTCGCTAACTTGCTTGGAGGTACTGTAGGTGCATCGCGTGCTGCTTGCGATGCTGGGTGGGTTCCCTCTAACCTGCAGGTAGGACAAACCGGGGCCGTCGTCGCTCCAGACCTCTATATTGCCGTTGGGATTTCCGGCGCAAGCCAGCACCTTGCAGGCATCACAAGCGCAAAGACCGTTGTTGCCATTAACACTGATGCTGAGGCACCCATTTTTAAACGCGCTAATATTGGCGTGATTGCTGACTACAAGACAGTGATCCCAGCTTTAACGGACAAGCTGAAAAAAGTGCTTGTCTAGAAATGTCATAAAAAAGAAAATTGTCATAATGAAAGGTAAAGAAACCCACATTTTTTATTAACGGGTTCCGTTTTTGGGTGCAAAACATCAAATAAATATCAAATTAGGCTCTAATTTATCAACTAAATTAGAGCCTTTGTTTTTCTTGATTTATTAATGTTTAGAGTCCATTAAACGTCAATTTAGATAACGTTTTAGACATCAAATTTTTCTGTGTACAGAAGTTTCCGTACGTATGTTATTTACTATGCTAAAACCGGTGCTATTTTAATGATTATTTCGAGTTATAATCAGATAAAGGATTGCCTTAAGAATACAAAAACCATATTTATAATATAAAACCTCACTTACTTGTGATAAGGTTCACCGAGGTTCTCTTGAATTTTTGAGATAAACCTCACTCCCTTTTAAATAATATGTCCTGTCCTTAATAGAGTAACCAGCAAAAGTAAAATAAGCAGAGATTTTCCGGTTAAATGCAGAATGGAGCTCGTTTAGGGGTATATAAGCGTAGATTTTCCGCTTATGCAAAGCAAAATTAAAGTTAGTCTAAAAAG